>NZ_VFWA01000005.1:0-440435 GCF_006442295.1 Mesorhizobium sp. B2-3-2
CATCAACACCTCCCGCAAAGCGAAAAGTGTTACCCATGTGTCCGGTACGTTTCGTCACCTATGTCTCGGGTCGTTCACAAGCACTTCGCGTGTTTGTCGCTCCCGCAACAGCGGCTCAGCGTTTGATGGGATCGCCGCCCGCTCCAACTCCTTGCTTTACGCAATTGCGGACGGAAAACCGCTGCACACTTTTCCTGGAATTGCTTTAGCTGACGCGGTCTATGAGTTCGATAGCCGCTTTCGTGACGTCGGCGGCATCAAGCCGTTGAACGCAATAAACGCCCCCTGCATTGCCCACCTTGCAGAGGGCCGGCGCTATGCACGTGCATGGCATCGGAGGCTGCAGCGTACGGTTAGGAACGCCAAGAGGCCCCCAGATGTCAGGTTGGGTCAGACCGAACAGGCCAACGACGGGCGTTTTCATGGCCGCGGCCAGGTGCATGGGTCCGCTCTCGTTGCCAAGAAAGATCAGGGCCTCGCCCAGCAGGGGCAAAAGGGTGGTCAGGGGTGCCTGGCCAACGAGATTCACGATCGGCGATGTTGCCGCATCCAACACCTTGCCTGCGATACCTGCCTCGTCGGGGCCGCCAACGATGACCGCCCGCAGACCCTTTCGCCGGTAAATCTCTCCCAGGACCGAAGCGAAACGGTCCGGCTGCCAGCAACGCCCTGGGAAACTGGCGCCGGCATGGACGGCGACAAACGACTTCCTTTCCAATTCGTGTCGGGCAAGCAGCTGCTTTGCCTGGCGCGAACCGGATTCGGTGGGCTTCAGGGACGGGATAGGATCGGTCACAGGAATGCCAAGGGCAAACAGCGGCGACAGGTACCGATGCAGATAATGCTCGCCGCCATGGCCGTATGTGGCGGCAAAGATGTTGGCGCTTTGGCGCTCCCAGAATTTCAGGGGCTGCTCCGATGGAACATAGCCCACGCGAAAGGGCGCCTTGACGAAGCGCATGACGAGCCGTGACGTCTTGGAGTCGGACAGATCGATGATAAGATCATAATCCGACTTCCTCAGATCGTGCAGGAGCCTGGATATTCCGGACATGCGCTCGAAAGGGGAGCCGCGCATTTTGCCGCGATCGAGCGAAACCACGCTGTCGGCGATGCCTTGCTCCAGAACGAATTTCGCCAGCGCCGCCTGGCATAGCATGGTGATCGTCGCGTTCGGAAACTCTGCCCGCAGATGCCTGACCAGAACCGAAGTTAGAACAACATCCCCGATAAACTTCGTCTGATTTATGAGTATTGATTGTACGTTGCCAGCCTTCGGCAGCGCCTTTGCCGGCTCTTTTGAATTCTTGATCCAACTTTTCATGGAATGACTATTCCATTTCAGCCAAAAAGAATCCAAAATTTTCGACAAACGATCGATCTAGGCAATAGCCGCGCAATGACAAGCTCGTTCTGTCCGCTGATATAGGATATCGCCTCAGCCATCAACCAGCCAGGAATATTTGTCAACGCAGGTGGGGCTCGCAGGTCTCTTTTCCGCCGAGGCCGAACTCGGGACCGTCGTGAATGTGAATGATCCCGGTTCGTTTCGGCGTACGTATGGATGCGAGCATATCGGAGGGTGGCCATGGTCGCTTACGCTGGAGTAAGGTCGTGGACATGAAATTGCAGTCGACCCCCAGCAGGCCGTTCATCCCCGTGCTCCTTCTCGCCCTTGTCGGAGGCTGCGCGTCGACCAGCGGATCGATCGACCCGGCGAATTACGACAAGATGACATGCGCCGAACTGAACAACGCCATCGGCGAAACCGCCAAAGGCATCTCGCAGACAGCCATCACGCGCGGCAAGGTCGCCAGCACCAGTGTTCCCAGATGGCTGCTGGGCGGCTCAAGCGTCAAGGCCGCGGTCGCCAATCGCGAAACGACCAGGATCGATCGGCTGAAGCAGCAGCAAGCGGCCATGGCCGCCGCCAGGGCGCGCAAATGCCCAGGGCTGGCGAATTGAGCTCAGGCGCCGCTGCCGGGCTCGCCTCACGCACTCAAACGAAACCGCGTGACATCGATCGCGGCACTCATCAGAGTCTGCGTGTAGGCGGCCTGCGGATTGCTGAAAATGTCTTCCGTCGGCCCTTCCTCGACGATCTTGCCCTGCTTCATGACGATGATGTAGTCGGCCATGGCGCGCACCACGGCGAGATCGTGGCTGATGAAGAGGTAAGACAGCTCATGGTCGGCCTGCAGCTTGCGCAGCAGTTCGACAATCTGTTTCTGCACCGAACGGTCGAGGGCTGAGGTCGGCTCGTCCAGCACCACCAGCTTGGGTTTGAGGATCATGGCGCGGGCGATTGCGATGCGCTGGCGCTGGCCGCCTGAGAATTCATGCGGATAGCGATTGCGCGAGTTGGGATCCAGGCCGACTTCGCGCAGCGCCTCGACGGCCCGCTGGTCGCGCTGCTTGCCCGAGAGGTTCGGTTCATGCACCAGCAGCCCTTCGGTGATGACCTGGCCGATGGTCATGCGCGGCGACAGCGAACCGAACGGATCCTGGAAGACCAGCTGCAACTGACGCCGCAGCGGCCGCATCGTCTGGCGGTCGGCGGTCGAGATATCGCGGTCGCCGAAGCGGATCACGCCATCGCTCGGCAACAGCCTCAGCAAAGCGCGGCCAAGCGTCGATTTTCCAGAGCCTGATTCGCCGACGATGCCGATCGTCTGATTGCGCCTCAGCCTGATCGAGATGTGGTCGACGGCGCGCAACATCAGCGGCTCGCCAGCCAGAAAGCCGCCGCCGATACGGAAGGTGACCTCGACGTTTCTGCCTTCGAGCAGGACCGGCGCATTGGCCGGCGGCGGCGCCTTGGTTCCGGTCGGCTCGGCCGCCAGCAGCATCTTGGTGTAGGCATGCTGAGGACTGGCGAAGATCGCTTGCGCGTCCCCCTCCTCCACCACTTCGCCGGAGCGCATGACATAGACCCGGTCGGCAAAGCGCCGCACGATGCCGAGATCGTGTGTGATGAAGACGATCGCCATGCCGAGCTTGCGCTGCAGCTCGGCCAGAAGCATGAGGATCTGCGCCTGGATGGTGACGTCGAGCGCTGTCGTCGGTTCGTCGGCGATCAGGATGTCGGGATCGTTTGCCAAAGCCATGGCGATCATGACGCGCTGGCGCTGGCCACCCGACATTTCGTGCGGATAGGATTTCATGCGCCGTTCGGGATCGGGAATATGCACCAGCCTGAGCAGGTTGAGCGCCTCCTCGCGCGCTTGCGCCGCATTCAAGCCGCGATGCCGGCGGATCGGTTCGATCAGCTGGTTGCCGATCGAATAGAGCGGATCGAGCGAGGTCATCGGCTCCTGGAAGATCATACTGATCTTGCGGCCGCGGACTTTGTTCAGCTCGGATTTGCTCAGCGTCAGAAGATTGCGGCCGCGATAATCGACACTGCCGGTGGCTTCTCCATTGGAGGCCAGCAGGCTCATCGCCGCCATCATCGTCTGGCTTTTACCGGAGCCGGATTCGCCTACCACAGCGACGGTTTCGCCCGCCTTGACATGGATGTTGATGCCTTTCACCGCCTCGACCGCGCCGTCGAGGGTGCGGAAGCGCACGCGAAGATCCTTTACGCTGAGAATGGTCTCTGCTGCGTCCATCTTAGCGGTCCTTGGGGTCGAGCGCATCGCGCAGGCCGTCGCCGACGAAGTTCAGGGCGAACAAGGTGGAGACCAGGAAGAAGGCAGGGAACAGAAGCAGCCAGTTGGCGGTGCCGATGTTCTTGGCGCCGACCGAGATCAGCACGCCCCAGCTGGTCATCGGCTCCTGGATGCCGAGCCCGAGGAACGACAGAAAACTCTCCAGGATAATGACCTGCGGCACCAGCAGCGTCATGTAGATCACCACCGGCCCGAGCAGGTTGGGAATGACGTGGCGCAAAAGGATGCCGCGCTGGCCGACCCCCATGGCCTCGGCCGCCTGGACATATTCCTGGCGGCGGATGGACAGCGCCTGGCCGCGCACGATGCGAGCCATGTCGAGCCACAGCACGGCGCCGACCGCCAGGAACATCAGCACGAAGTTGCGGCCGAAGAACACCACCAGCATGATGACGAAGAAGATGAAGGGCAGCGAATAAAGCACGTCGACGATGCGCATCATCACCTCGTCTACCCTGCCTCCGGCAAAGCCGGCAGTGGCGCCGTAGAGCACGCCGATGGCCACGGCCACGACGCCGGCGAGCAGACCGATGGCCAGCGAGACGCGCCCGGCCATCAGCGTCCGCGACAACAGATCGCGCCCGGTGTTGTCGGTGCCGAAAAGAAAATATTGCTGCTTGACCGAGGCGCTCATCGTCGCTTCCAGGCCATCGGGCGATTTGCTTTCGATCCTGGTGTCGTCGAAGGCATCGGACCGGTCGAGATAGCGGATGTTGCGGTCGTCGATTGCCTTGCTGGAGGTGACGGTGACGAAGACGCGATTGCCCTCCTGGCGCCACTCCTTGATGTCGACGCGCATGCGCCTGATCGCCTCATCAAGCGCGGTCTCGATCATGTCCGCCTTGGGATAGGCCGACAGGCTCGGCGGCGTACGCACATAATCACCATAGATGGTGGTGTATTGGTGCGGTACGAACCGGGGCCCGAACACGCTGATCACAGCGATCAGGATCAGATAGTAGAGGCTGAACATGGCGGCGCGGTTTGCCTTGAGGCGCGCCCAGGCATCGCCCCACAGCGAACGGCCGACGACCGGTGCGGCGATCGCGATATCAGTCATAGCGCACCCTCGGATCGACCACGGCATACATGACGTCGACGATCAGGTTGAAGACGATGGTGAAGATAGCGATGACCACCACCGTCCCCATCACCAGCGTGTAGTCGCGGTTGAGCGCGGCATCGACGAAGTAGCGGCCGACGCCCGGAATGGAGAAGATCGTCTCGACGATGATCGAGCCGGTGAGCAGTGCGGCGGCAGCCGGACCGGTGAAGGAGACGATCGGCAGGACGGCGCCGCGCAGCGCATGCTTGACCACCACCGACCAGTCGGACAGGCCAAGCGCGCGCGCCGTGCGGATGTGATGCGAGCGCAGCGATTCGATCATCGAGCCGCGCATCAGGCGGGCGACGATGGCGATCTGCGGCAGGGCAAGCGTCAGCACGGGACCGATCTTGTTGATGAGCGCGCCATCGCCCCAGCCGCCGATCGGCAACAGCTTCCAGGTCAATCCGAACACAAGCTGGATCACCGGCGCGATGACGAAGGTCGGGATGGTGCTGCCGGCGGTCGCCAGCGCAATCACCGTGTAGTCGCCAAGTTTGTTCTGGTTGAGCGCCGCAATGGTACCGAGCACGCTGCCGAGCAGCAGCGCCAGGACCAGCGCAGAGGCGCCGAGCTGAATGGAAATAGGCAGGCCCTTGGCGAAAAGCTCGGTGACGGTAAAGTCCGGCATATTGTAGCTCGGGCCGAAATTGCCGCGCAGGAGATTGCCGAGATAGTGGACATATTGCAGCCAGAGCGGGTCGGCGAGCCCGAACTGGGCTTCAAGATTGGCCCTGATCTCTGGGCTCAGGCCGCGCTCCTGGTTGAACGGGCCGCCCGGTGCGACGCGCATCAGGAAGAACGCCAACGTCACGATGACGAATAGCGTCGGAATGGCGGTCAGAAGCCGCCTGAAAATGTAGCGTAGCATCGGCGGTGCCCTGCTTCGGCCAGGGTGACGGGCATCCAACCGGACGCCCGCAGCGCTCTGGCACCTCTCATCTTCGCATCGTGGCCTGCGAAAATCGATTTCGACTTTCGGGCCCCTTGCGACGACAGATCGAACCGCCGTCCTGAACGGGCGGCGGGTCGATCAAGGTTTTCAATCCTTGGAGATGAAGCGGGACGGATGCACGTCCATGACGTTGTCGACGAAGCCATGCAGCTTCGGGGAAACGATATCGTGGTAGCTATAGTAGAGAAGCGGAATCTGTCCGACGTCATCGACGAGGATACGTTCGGCGGCGGCGAGTTCCTTCATGCGCTCTTCCGGCTTGCCGCCGGCGGCGGCCGCCTTGTCCATGGCCGCCTCGTATTGCGGGCTGTCATAGACCGAATAGTTGTTGCCGCTGGCCTTGCGCGAGATGCCCAGGAAGGTTTCCGGATCCTTGTAGTCGGCAATCCAGGCGGCGCGTGCCACGTCATAGTCGCCCCTCTGCTCGAGGAAGGAGTAGTGGGTCTTGGTGTCGGTGTTGAGCAGCGTGACGTCGACGCCGAGCGGCTTCAGCTGTTCCTGGATGGCGACCGCGGTATTCTTGTGGTTCTCCGACGTGTTGTAGCGGATCTCCATCTTCAGCGGATGCTCCGGCGTGTAGCCGAGCTTCTCGAGGATTTTTTTGGCTGCGTCCTCACGGTCGATCTGCGACATGTCGGCATATTTGGCCATTGCCGGCGTGTAGCCCTCGATGCCCGGAGGGACCATCGAATAGCCCGGCAGCATTGAGTTCTGCCAGACCTTCTCGGCGATGAAATCACGGTCGATGGCCATCGAGATGGCATTGCGCAGCTCGACATTGTCCCAAGGCTTCTTGTCGGTCTTGATCGCGTAGTAGTAGGTGCCGAGATACGGCCCCACCTTGATCTGGTCACCGAACTTGGCTTTGAGGTCGGCGAGCTGCTCGGTCGGGAGATCGTCGTAGCTGTCGAGTTCGCCGGCCTCGAAGCGCTTCATCGCCGACGAGCGATCCTCTGTCGGGATGTAGTTGACGACGTCGATCTTGACGCTTCCGGCATCCCAGAATTTCGGATTCTTGACCAGTTTCATATGATCGTTGGGAACCCACTCGGCCAGCGTATAGGGGCCGTTGGAAACGAGATTGCCCGGCTTGATCCAGTCGGCGCCGAGCTTGTCCATGGACGCCTTGTTGACCGGATAGGTCGCCTGATGGGTCAGCATTTCGAGGAAATAGGGCGTCGGCGCCTTCAGCGTCACTTCAAGGGTTGTCGCGTCGATCGCCTTGACGCCCATGTCCTCGGGCTTGCCCTTCTTGGTGTTGACTTCCTCGGCGTTCTTGACGGGATAGAGCATCGAGGCATATTCGGCGGCCGTGGCCGGGTCTTCGAGGCGACGGAAAGCGAAGACGAAGTCTTCGGCCGTCACTGGGCTGCCGTCGGACCACTGGCCGTCCTTCCTGAGCTTGAAGGTGTAGACCGTGCCGTCATCCGACACCGTCCAGCTCTCGGCGGCGCCGGGGATGACGTTGGCCTTCTCGTCCTGCATCACCAGGCCCTGGAACAGGTCGCGCAAGACATTGGCTTCGTAGACCGTCGAGGTCTTATGCGGATCAACCGACTCGGATTCGGCAGCAGTGCCCCTGTTGTAGACGACCTCGGCAAAGGCCGGCGTGTAAAATGTTCCGGCGGCCAGCGCCATGGTTGTGGCGAATGCCGTCGCCTTCAGCATGTTTTTCAGCATGAAGTTTCTCCCTGTCGGCGCTGCCAACGGCGCGCCTTTGCGTGTTGACGCCCCGGGACCGATGTCTGGCCCCTTTGAGCGCGCCGCCGGTTCCCTCCGTCGGCTGGTGGCAGGAGACTAGACAGGCGGCAAGCTCTTTTCAACCGAGTACTGATTGACCCTAAGTCAATAGCCAGGAATCAAAGAAGCCGCGGCTAAATTAGCGCAGCTTTTCAATCATACACACTTCCAGGTTGCGCCTAGAGTTTTCGCTTTCTGCATGCGAACTTTGGCATGCTCGGCGGCATGGTTCAGAACCTCATTCGCCGGATCCAGGGGCGCCGATTCCAGACAGACACTTCGGGAACTTCGGCGGTTGAGTTCGCTCTGCTGTCACCAATATTCATCCTTCTCCTGCTCGGAATGGTTGCATATGGTATCTATTTCGGCGCTGCCAGTTCAATACAGCAAATCGCGGCGGATGCCGCCCGGACGGCCATCTCGGGGCTGAACCAGACCGAGCGGCAGACGCTGGTGGCCTCGTTTCTCGCCAATAATGCCGGTGGATATCCCTTCGTCGACGCCAGCAAGCTGACCTACCAGGCCAATGACAGCACGGCCGACGGCAATCAGTTCGTGGTGTCGATCCAGTACGATGCCCGCAACCTGCCGATCTGGAGTCTGTTTCCGGGCATAGCCATGCCGGATACTACGATTAAGCGCCAGTCCACGATCAGGGTGGGAGGTATCTAATGGCTTTGGATGCGCGCAAGGGTGCCGGCTGGCTCGCGCGGTCGATGATGCGAGACAGGAAGGCGAACTTCGCCGTCATGACCGCATTGAGCGCCCCCGTTGCCTTGGCGCTGGCGGCGGTCGCCATTGACGAGGCCTCCATCTACACCGAGCGCCGGGAAGCACAGGCAATGGTCGACCTGGCAGCGATCACCGCGGCTTCGAACATCGACAATGTCCAGACCGCGGTCGTGACCACGCTCACCGACAACGGCATGCCAGGTGTCGTCGTTCAAGGCGCGGGTCAGACCATCCCCGCGGCGGTCGGCAAAACCGTCGTGACGGTCACGCCCGGCCGGTATGCCGGGGCTTCCTCGGTCAATGTGGGTCAACGCTTCCAGGCAGGCGCAGCGCCTTACAACGCGGTCCATGTGACCCTGCGCAAGATCCCCAACCGCTATTTCGCAAGCTCGCTGATCCCCACGCCCGTCATTGGCACCGAGGCCACCGCCAGCATGACACCACAGGCCACCTTCTCGGTCGGATCAAGGTTGCTCAGCGTCAATACCAGCAACAGCCCCATCCTTAACGCGCTTCTCGGCGGGCTCCTCGGCGGCAACATCTCGCTCAGCGTCATGGATTACAACGGATTGATCTCGGCCGATGTCAGCGTGCTTTCCTTCCTCGATGCCCTGGCGGTGCAGTTGAACCTGACGGGTGTGACCTATTCGGACGTTCTGGCCTCGAAGGCTACAGTCGGCCAGGTCGCCACCGCCATGGCCAATGTTCCCGGGCTGGGCAACACGGCCAAGGCCGCCCTGCAAACCATCGCGACCAAATCGACCAGCACGATCAAGATTCCGCTCAGCCATCTCATTGACCTCGGTTCCGTCGGCAGCCTCGGCCTCGGGCAAAGGCCGGCCGGCCTTGGCGTTGACGCCAGCGCGATGGGAATGCTGATGGCCGCCGCCGGACTGGCAAACGGTTCGAAGCAGATCGACCTCGGTCTCAGCACCGGCATACCGGGGGTGCTGTCGAGCACGCTCGCCATCGCCGTCGGCGAACCGCCGCAATCCACGCCATGGCTGACGGTCGGCGAAGTCGGTACCGTTGTGCGGACGGCCCAGACCCGCATCAAGCTGGTGGTGAAGATCGGAGCCGGCAACAGCAATGTCGGAGGCGGTATCACCCTGGTGTCGGTCAGCCTGCCTCTGCATGTCGAAGTCGCCTATGCCGAGGCCAAGCTCGCCGACATAAGTTGTCCGACCGGCCCTGGCAGTATCAAGGTCACCATCGCTACGCGCCCCGGTATCGTCGAAGGGCATCTCGGTGACAGCAGCAGCGCCGGCTTTGCCGATTTCATCAGCAAGGAGACGTTTTCCAACACCGAGATCGCGGCCGTGAAACTTCTGCTCATCCCCGTGCTGTCAGTGGTGGGCTCAGCGGCGTTTGACATGGCCAACAACACGCCGACGACTTTGACCTTCAACAAGGCTGATATCGATGCCAAGACGATAAGGACCGCCTACACGCAGAATTTCACCCAGTCGTTGACTACGTCGCTGGTCAGCGATTTGTCGCTGACGGCGAATTTACTGGGTCTGCCGCTGAATCTGAACAGCCTTCTGGGATTTGTGAAGCCGCCGGTGGTGGCGCTTCTGAACGGCGTGGCGGCCCCGGTCGACAGTTTGCTTACCAATCTGCTCGGAGCTCTTGGCGTGCGTCTCGGCGAGGCCGACGTCCGGGTCACCGGCGCAACGTGCGGGCGTGCCGTGCTTGTCCAGTAAGGTGGCCGGCACGCGCTGAATCAGGCAAGCCGTCCAAGAAAGCATCCGAGTGCCGGCAGCAAAAGCCCGGCCTCCCCGGCGAGCGAGGCATCGCCGCCAAGTTTCGCAGCCGCTCCTAAGCCTTGCGGCAGCGGCCAATTGGCGGGTTCCCCGGCGAAATTGAAGGCACAGAGCAGCCTCTCATCGCCATGCTCGCGGACAAAGGCCAGCACATCGCCTTCGGCGTCGAGAAAGTGGATCGAACCGCCGACCAGCGCCGGATGCCGCTTGCGCAAAGCGAGCGCCGAACGGTACGCGGAAAGTACCGATTGCTCATCGCCGCTCTGTACATCGACCGCGCGAGCGCGATGGCTTTCCGGCACCGGCAGCCAGGGTTTGCCGGTGGAGAAGCCCACATTGTCGGCGCCGGACTCCCAGACCATGGGTGTGCGGCAGCCATCCCTTCCCTTCACACCGGGCCAGAACCGGATGCCGACCGGATCGCGCAGGTCCTCATAGGCAAGTTCCGCCTCCTGCAAACCGAGCTCCTCGCCCTGGTAGAGTGAGATCGAGCCACGCAGGCACGAGAGCAACATGATCGAGAATTTGGCCACCGTGTCGGGATCGTCGCCAGGCCGCGTCCAGCGGCTGACATGACGCATGACGTCATGATTGGAAAACGCCCAGCAGACCCAGCCATCGGCGACAGCATTTTCGAAAGCCTCGACACAGCCGCGCACATGCGCCGCCGAAAATTGCGGGCCGAGCAGATCGAAGGTGTAGCACATCTGCAGCTTGTCGCCGCCGGAGGTGTAGGCGGCCAGCGTCTGCAGGGAGCGCCTCTCATCGCCGATTTCGCCGACGGCGGCGCGATCCCCGTACTCGTCGAGCAGCGCCCGAAAGCGCCGCAGGAACGCCAGGTTTTCCGGCTGCGTCTTGTCGAACAGGTGCTCCTGGTAGAGGTAGGTGTTGGTCTCGGCATTGGTGCCTGCAACGCTCGACGCCAAGGGCGGATTGCTGCGCAGCCAGCGGTCGTGGACGTAGTAGTTGACGGTATCCAGCCGAAAGCCGTCGACGCCGCGCTCCAACCAGAACCGCACCGTATCCAGGAGCGCGTCCTGGACCTCGGGATTGTGGAAATTGAGATCCGGCTGCGAAGCGAGGAAATTGTGCAGGTAGTACTGCCGGCGGGTCGCATCCCACTCCCATGAGGGGCCGCCGAAGACCGACAGCCAGTTGTTGGGCGCGCCGCCATCGGGCCTGGCGTCGGCCCACACATACCAGTCGGCCTTTGGATTGTCGCGGCTGGCGCGGCTTTCGACGAACCATTCGTGCCTGTCGGAGGAATGAGACAGCACCTGGTCGATGACGATCTTCAGGCCGAGCCGGTGTGCTTCGGCAACCAGAACGTCGAAATCCTCCAACGTGCCGAACATCGGATCGACGTCGCGATAGTCCGACACGTCGTAGCCCATATCGGCCATCGGCGACTTGAAGAAGGGCGACAGCCAGACAGCATCCGCACCGAGCGAGGCGATATGGGCGAGCCTTGATGTGATGCCGGCGAGATCGCCACTGCCGTCGCCGGTCGTGTCCTGGAAGGAACGCGGATAGACCTGGTAAATCGCGCAGCCGCGCCACCAGTCGACCGGCCGCTCGGCAT
Organism: Mesorhizobium sp. B2-3-2; assembly: GCF_006442295.1. Taxonomy (NCBI): domain Bacteria; kingdom Pseudomonadati; phylum Pseudomonadota; class Alphaproteobacteria; order Hyphomicrobiales; family Phyllobacteriaceae; genus Mesorhizobium; species Mesorhizobium sp. B2-3-2. Next base: position 11,552 of record NZ_VFWA01000005.1, read on the forward strand.
TATCGTCAGCCATCACGATCCTTTCCCTGTGTCGGCCATTCCGGCCCCGCGCTCGATCATGAAATTCACGCTGCGGCCCGGCAGCGCGCGAGAAAGATCAACGGCTTGCGCTTCGATGGCGGGATGCCATTGGAATCCGTCTCGCGTGGGCAAAGTGAAGATGCATTGGCGGCGATCGCCATTGATCATGACGGCAAGCCGGCCATCCACGCCGCCGAGCAGCATGACGAGGCGATGCCGGGCGGGATCGTTCCAATCCGCCTCGCCAAGCGGCGCCCCCGTCTCGGTGAGCCAGGTGACGTCGGCCGTGTCCGAACCCGCCAGCGGCTGACCGGTGAGGAAATGCGTATTGGAGAGCGCCGGCACCGCGTGGCGCAAAGCGGCCAGCGCATATGCGTAGCCTTCCAGCGCCTGGTCGCGGCCCGCCCAGTCGAGCCAGGTGATGGTGTTGTCCTGCGCGTAGGCGTTGTTGTTGCCCTTCTGGCTGCGGCCGAATTCGTCGCCTGATGTCAGCATGATGGTGCCGCGCGAGGCGAACAGCGCAGCGAGCAGCGCACACTGGTCGCTGAAGCGCGCCTTCCTGATTGCTGCGTCGTCCGTCTCGCCCTCGGCGCCGTTGTTCCAGGACAGGTTCTCGTTGTGGCCGTCGCGATTTTGCTCGCCATTGGCCTCGTTGTGCTTCTCCTCATAGGCGACGATGTCGGCCAGCGTCATACCGTCATGCGCCGCGATGAAATTGACGCTTCGGCTGGTCGGCTGCCCAGCCCTGCCGAAAATATCGGACGAGCCGGCAAGCCGTGTGGCGAGCACGCCGACACCGCCGGCATCGCCGCGCCAGAAGCGCCTGACATCGTCGCGATAGCGGTCGTTCCATTCGAGGAAAGGCGGGGGAAAATTGCCAAGCTGATAGCCGTCGGGGCCGACGTCCCAGGGTTCGGCGATCAACACACGATCTGAAAGGACAGGATCGACGGCGATCGCCTCAAGCAAGGGCGCCGAGGGCTCGAAGGTGCCGCCGACGCGCCCCAGCACCGGCGCCAGGTCGAAACGAAATCCGTCGACGCCGGCGTGGCGGACGAAATGGCGAAGCGTGTGGAGCACCATTTCCCGCACCACCGGATAGTCGCACGCGACCGTGTTGCCCGTGCCGGTGTCATTGACCAGCCTGCCATCCGGCTGATGCCGGTAGTAAGCCAGATTGTCGAGGCCGCGCAGCGACAATGTCGGACCGAGCCTGTCGCTTTCGCCCGTATGGTTGAAGACGAGGTCGAGAATGGTGCCGATGCCGGCTGCACGCAGCGCGGCAACGGTGTCGCGCAATTCGGCCAGGCCGCCAGGCGTCAGGCGCGGGTCGAGCGCCATGAAGGTGACAGGGTTGTAGCCCCAGGCGTTGCTCAACCCGAGCGGCGGCAGATGCCGCTCGTCGATCGACGCGGTCACCGGCATCAGTTCGACGGCGGAGACGCCGAGCCTTTGCAGGTGCTCGATGACAGCCGGATGAGCAAGTGCGGCGATCGTGCCGCGCCGGCTTTCCGGTATATCGGGATGCCGCATGGTGAAGGCGCGCACCGGCACTTCGTAGATCAGGCCGCCGGGACGGAACAGCGGCGGCGGCACAGGCACAGCCGTGGGCAGGGCTTTCGCCACGGCCTTCGGCATCAGCGGCGCGGTGTCGGCACCCTCGTAGCGGCGCGCTGCGAGGCGCCAATGATAGGCATAGGGTCGGTCGATTTCGACGGCGTAGGGATCGGTCAGCAGCTTGTCGGGGTCGAACCAAAATCCGCGCTCGGGAGCGTAGTCGCCATCGGCGCGGAAGCCGTAGCGGGTGCCCTCGGCAAGGCCGGAGACGAAGAGTGCATGTACGCCGTCCCCTTCTGGCCGCAGTTCCAGCCGGTCGAGTTCGCGGTTTCCTTGGCCGTCGAAGATCGAGACCCACAAGCGATGCGCCGATGACGACCAGACGGCAAAGCGGATGCCGTCACGGGTGATGGTGGCACCGAATTGGTTCACGGGAAAATGTCGCCCAGGTTAGCGCGAGGCACCCCCCTCTGCCCTGCCGGGCATCTCCCCCTCAAGGGGGGAGATCGAACTGCCTCATCGCTTTCGCTAACGGCCAACGCAGCATGAGGAACGAGGCGCTGAAACTGTCGATCTCCCCCCTTGAGGGGGAGATGGCCGGCAGGCCGGAGGGGGGTACAGCGCCATACGCCCGTCATTGTCTCGCCTGATACTCTGCGAGCAGCTATGGGCGCACGCAGCACCACCCTCAAGTAATCACGCTCGGCTTGTTGCGGCCGGTGTGGCTCCTGATTCCCGCGATGTCATCCGCTGCCGCGATCAGATCGGCGAGCGCTGCCTGCGTGTCGAGATCGTGCCTGGCCTTGTCCGGTTCGTAGCGCTCGATGTAGACGCGCAAGGTGGCGCCCGAGGTGCCCGTGCCGGAAAGCCGGAAGACGACGCGCGAGCCACCTTCGAACATCACCCTGATACCTTGATGCTCGCTCACCGAACCGTCGACCGGATCGTGATAGGCGAAGTCGTCGGCCTTGGCGATCTTCAGGCCGCGCACGCTGGTGCCGGGCAGCGAGCCAAGTTTGGCGCGCAGTTCGTCGATCAGCGCATTGGCGCGCGCGCTCTCGACTTCCTCGTAGTCATGGCGCGAATAGTAGTTTCGGCCGTAGGTCGCCCAGTGCCCGGTGGCGATCTGCTTACAGCTCTCGCCGCGCGCGGCGAGGATGTTGAGCCACAGGAGCACGGCCCACAGGCCGTCCTTCTCGCGCACATGGTTGGAGCCGGTGCCGGCACTTTCCTCGCCGCAGATGGTCGCCATGCCGGCATCGAGCAGATTGCCGAAGAATTTCCAGCCGGTCGGCGTCTCATACATGCCGATGCCGAGTTTTTCGGCGACGCGGTCGGCGGCCCCGCTGGTCGGCATCGAGCGGGCGATGCCCTTCAAGCCTTTCTTGTAGCCCGGCGCCAGGCGGGCGTTGGCGGCAAGCATGGCGAGAGAATCCGACGGGGTGACGAAAATACCCTTGCCGATGATCAAATTGCGGTCGCCGTCACCGTCGGAGGCGGCACCGAAATCCGGCGCGTCCGGTCCCATCATCTCGTCATAGAGATGTTTGGCATGGACCAGGTTCGGATCCGGATGGTGGCCGCCGAAATCCGGCAGCGGCTTGAAGTTGCGGCAGGTGCCATCGGGCGCGCCGAGCCGGTGTTCGAGGATCTCCTTGGCGTAGGGACCGGTCACCGCGTGCATGGCGTCGAAGCGCATGCGAAAGCCCGACTTGAACAGTTTGCGCAGTGCGTCGAAATCGAACAGGCTTTCCATCAGATCGGCATAGTCGGCGACCGGGTCGATGATCTCGACGGTCATGCCGGCGGCCTTGACGGTGCCGACCGTGTCGATGTCGATCGCATCGATGTCGGCGGTCTTGAAGCTGGAAATCGCCTTGCTCCTGGCGAAGATCGCATCGGTCAGCTTTTCCGGCGCCGGACCGCCATTGCCGGCATTGTATTTGATGCCGAAATCCTCATGCGGGCCACCCGGATTGTGGCTGGCCGACAGGATGATGCCGCCGAACGTCTTGTATTTGCGGATAATATGCGAAGCGGCCGGCGTCGACAGGATGCCGCCCTGCCCAACCATCACCTTGCCGAACCCATTGGCGGCGGCCATGGCGATGGCCTTCTGGATGACCTCGCGATTGTAGAAGCGGCCGTCGCCGCCGATCACCAGGGTCTTGCCCTTGAACCCGTCCAGCGCGTCGAAGATCGACTGGATGAAGTTCTCGGCATAGTGCTCCTGCTGGAACACAGGCACCTTCTTGCGCAGTCCCGAAGTGCCGGGCTTCTGGTCGGAATAGGGTTTGGTGGGGACGGTGCGTATCATGCTTCAAACAACCCTTTTCGAAAGCAGCAGGCGATAGAGTTCAACATATTTGTCAGCGCTTCGATCCCAGGACAGGTCGGTCTTCATGCCCTGGCGCTGGATGGCCTCGAAGATCGCGGGGCTGGCATGGGCGTCGGCCAGGCGGCGGATGGCGTGAAGCAGCGCGCTGCCATCGTTGGGCGCGAACTGGAACCCGGTCGCCACGCCGGCGGCAATCGCCGCCTCGTTGGCGTCGATGATGGTATCGGCGAGGCCGCCAGTGCGGGCGACCACCGGCACGCAGCCATAGCGCAGGCCATAAAGCTGCGTCAGTCCGCAAGGCTCGAAGCGCGACGGGATGACGATGGCGTCGCAGCCGCCCTGCATGACATGAGACAGGCCTTCGTCATAGCCGACGACCACGCCTATGCGGCCGCGGTGGCGCGCGGCAGCGGCGAGCAGCGCGCCTTCGAGGCCGGCATCGCCCGAGCCGAGAATGGCCAGCCGCGCGCCCGTCGCAACGATGCCGTCGACCGCCGTCGCCAATATATCCATGCCCTTCTGCCAAGTCAGGCGGCTGACGACGCAGACGATCGGGCTACCGTCGCGATCGAGCCCGAAACGGTCCTCGACAGCGGCCCTGTTGGGCGCGCGCGCCTTGAGCGAGGCGGCCGTATAGTTCGACACCAGATGCCTGTCGGTTTCCGGGTTCCAGATGGCGGTGTCGATGCCGTTGACGATGCCATAGAGATCGCTGGAACGCATGTTGATGAGGCCGTCGAGACCCATGCCGAATTCGGGTGAGCGGATTTCCTGCGCATAGGTCGGGCTGACGGTGGTGATTGCCCAGGCGGCCTGCAGGCCGGCCTTGAGGAAGCCGACGCCGCCATAATATTCCACGCCGTCAAGCGCCATCGCCGCCGTCGGCAGGCCGAGTTCGCCGAAGATGCCGGCGCCGAACTGCCCCTGGAAGGCGAGATTGTGGACGGTCATCATCGACGGCGTGCCCACCGCCTTGCCGTAGCGCATATAGGCCAGCGTCATCGCCGACTGCCAATCATGGGCATGCACGATATCGGGCATGTAACCGGAGATGGCGCCGCCGGCGATATCGGCGCCGGCCTGGCTGAGCGCTGCGAAACGGCGCCAATTGTCCGGCCAATCGGCACCCGCGGCATTGCCGTAGGGACCGCCGGGGCGATCGAACAGATGCGGCGCATCGAGCACGAAAAGATCGAGCCCGGCAAGCTGGACAGAATGGACCGAGGCCTTGCCGCCCTGCAGCAGCGGATACTTGTAGACAGCCTTCTTTTTCTTGAAGGCGTCCATCACCATGGGAAAGCCCGGAATAAGCGTGCGCATGGTCACGCCTTTGGCGGCCAGCGCGACGGGCAGCGCGCCGGTCACATCGGCAAGCCCGCCGGTCTTGATCAGCGGAAAGATCTCGGGCGTGACCGACAGAACCTGCATGCGCTTACCGAACCGCTCCTGGTGCATGTAGCCTACAACCGTGCAGCGGTTCTTGGGCTAGGACATGCACAAACCACCCTAAAGTGACAGCTTGTTGATCAACCTGATCAGGTTGACAACTTGTTGATCATGTCCTGCGTGATCAGGCAGATACCCTTTTCCGAAACGCGGAAGCGCTTGGCGTCGAGCACGGGATCCTCACCGACCACCAGCCCTTCCGGTATCCTTACACCGTGGTCGATGACCACGCGCTTCAACTTTGCGTTCCGGCCGACATGAACGTCGGGCAGCATGACGACCTCTTCCAGTGTCGAATAGGAATTGATGCGCGCGCCTGTGAAGATCAGGCTTTTGCGGAGCGTGGCGCCCGAGACGATGCAGTCGCCCGACACCAGCGAGGACACGGCCGAGCCGCGCCGTCCATCCTCGTCATGGACGAATTTCGCCGGCGGCTTCAGTTCGGCATAGGTCCAGATTGGCCAGTCGCGGTCGTAGAGGTCGAGTTCGGGCGTCACGTCGGTCAGGTCGATATTGGCTTCCCAATAGGCATCGACGGTGCCGACGTCGCGCCAGTAGGCCTCGTTCTCGGCGGTCGAACGCACGCACGACTTGGCGAAGCGGTGGGCGATCGCCTTACCGTGCTCGACGATATAGGGAATGATGTCCTTGCCGAAGTCACGGCTCGAGCCGGGCTCGGCCGCGTCGCGGCGCAACTGCTCCATCAGGAACCTGGTCTTGAACACGTAGATGCCCATCGAGGCCAGGGCGAACTCGGGTTTGTCAGGAATGCCGGGAGGATCGGCGGGCTTTTCGACGAAGGCGATGATGTTGTCCTTGGCATCGACATGCATGACGCCGAAGCCGGTGGCCTCCATGCGCGGCACTTCGAGGCAGCCGACCGTGACATCGGCGCCCGCGTCGACATGCTGGCGCAGCATCATCTCGTAATCCATCTTGTAGATGTGGTCGCCGGCCAGGATGACCATGTATTCCGGACCATAGGCCTCGATGATGTCGATGTTCTGGTAGACCGCGTCGGCCGTTCCTTCATACCACTGCGTCTCCGACACGCGCTGGCTGGCCGGCAGGATGTCGAAGCTTTCGTTTCGTTCGGGCCGCAGGAAGTTCCAGCCGCGCTGCAAATGGCGGATCAGCGAATGCGCCTTGTATTGGGTTGCAACGCCGAGGCGGCGGATGCCGGAGTTGAGGGCGTTGGAGAGCGCAAAATCGATGATGCGGGTCTTGCCGCCGAAATAGACCGCCGGCTTGGCGCGCCGGTCGGTCAGTTCCTTGAGGCGGCTGCCGCGGCCGCCGGCCAGCACATAAGCCATGGCGTCGCGGGCCAGCGGCTGGGTTCGTTTCGAGTTTGCCATTTCTACCCTCCCAAGTTACCCGGTCTCGACATGGCTTGTTCCGCGACCAGTTCAAGCATGATCGTCGACAGCGGCGGCAAGAGCATCGTTGCGGAGATGCCCCCCTCCACCGCCCGCGCTTCGACGGCGCCGCCATTGCCCTTGCCGGATCCGCCATATTCGGAAGCGTCCGTATTGATGATTTCGCGCCATGTGCCTGCTTTCGGCAGCGGCACGCGGTAATTGTCGCGCGGCACCGGCGTGAAATTGGAGATGATCGCGACCGGATTGCCTCCCGGCGCGCTGCGCAGCCAGGCAAAGACGGAATTCTGGCTGTCATCGACGATCAGCCAGGAAAAGCCTTCCGGCTCGCAATCGCGGCCGTGCAGGGCCGGACGCGAGCGGTAGAGATAGTTGAGGTCGCGCACCACCTGCCAGACACCGCGATGCGAGCGGAAATCGAGAAGACTCCAGTCGAGCGCGCGCGCCTCGCTCCATTCGCGGCGCTGCGCGAACTCCTGGCCCATGAACAGCAGCTTCTTGCCGGGGTAGCCCCACATGAAAGCGTAGTAGGCGCGCAAGGTCGCGAACTTTTGCCAATCGTCGCCGGCCATCTTGCCAAGCAGCGTGCCTTTGCCGTGCACGACCTCGTCATGCGAGAGCGGCAGCACGAAGTTTTCCGAGAAGGCATAGACCAGGCCGAAGGTGAGGTCGTTGTGGTGGTGTTTGCGGAAGATCGGCTCCTTGGAGAAATACTCCAGCGTGTCGTGCATGAAGCCCATATTCCACTTGAAGCCGAAGCCCAGCCCGCCTTCATGGACCGGAGCCGAGACCTTCGGCCACGAGGTCGATTCCTCCGCGATGGTCACGACGCCTGGATGGTGGCCGTAGAGCTCCTTGTTCATCTTCTGCAGGAAGCTGACCGCCTCGAGGTTCTCGCGGCCGCCCTTCTCGTTGGGGATCCATTCGCCTTGCTTGCGCGAATAATCGAGGTAGAGCATCGAGGCGACCGCGTCGACGCGCAGTCCGTCGACATGGTATTTTTCGGCCCAGAACAGCGCGTTGTTGACCAGGAACGACACCACTTCGCGGCGGCCGAAATTGTAGATCGCCGTGTTCCAGTCGGGATGAAAACCCTGGCGCGGATCGGCATGTTCGTAGAGCGCGGTGCCGTCGAAATGGATGAGGCCATGCTCGTCGACCGGAAAATGCGCCGGCACCCAGTCGAGGATGACGCCGACGCCGGCACGGTGGGCGCCGTCGACAAAGCGGGCAAAGCCGGACGGGTCACCAAAGCGGGCCGACGGTGCGTAGAGGCCGGTCGTCTGGTAGCCCCAGGAAGGATCATAGGGATGTTCGGAGATCGGCATGAACTCGATGTGGGTGAAGCCGGTCTCGACGACATAGGGGATCAGCCGGTCGGCCAGTTCATCCCATGACAGAAACGTGCCGTCATCGCGAAGCTGCCAGGAGCCGGCATGGACCTCGTAGATGGAGATGGCCTCGCGCCGGGGATCGGCATTGCGCCAGAAACTGCGATGCGCCTCATCGCCCCATTGATGGGCGGGCGACGCAGCGGTCACCGAAGCGGTCGCCGGGCGCAGTTCGGACTTGAAGGCAAACGGATCGGCCTTGAGCGGGAGCCTCACGCCATCGGGGCCGATGATCTCGTATTTATAGGGCCTGCCGGCGCCGATATCGGGGATGAACACCTCCCAGATGCCGGTGTCCCGGCGGTCGCGCATCGAATGGCGGCGGCCGTCCCAGTCGTTGAAATCGCCGACCACCGAGACGCGCCTTGCGTTGGGGGCCCAGACGGCGAAATGCACGCCGGTGGCGCCTTCGTGCTCGATGACATGCGCGCCGAGCTTGTCGAACAGCCTCAGATGCGAGCCCTCGGCAATGTAGTAATCGTCCATCGGACCGAGCACCGGGCCGAAAGAATAGGGATCGGTCAGCCACCAGTCGCCGCCGGCATTCCTGGCGTGATAGCGCAACGGCTGGCGCTTCCTGATCGACAGCTTGCCTTCGAAAAAGCCGCCATCGTCACGCCTGGACAATTCACCAGCAATCATGCCGGTCAGCGTATAGGCGGTGACGAACTCCGCATGCGGGACGAAGCAGCGGGCAAACAGGTTCTTGCCGACCTCATGGACGCCGAGGACCGCAAACGGATCGCCGTGCGTGCCGGCGACAATCGCCGCGACATCGCTGGCCGGCGCCGATCCGTCCGGCCCGCTTGTCGCAGCGGTCGCGCGCGGTTTCCTCATCGGGCAGTGTCCCTCCCCGGGCACCAAATGTTTGTTTTAAGGTATAAATTCGGCGTTCGAACTCACACCCAGGACCACATCGTTCGTCGCTTCATGCAATCACATCAGACAGGCACGTTCCAGATGTCTTTCGCGTATTGGCGGATCGTGCGATCGGAAGAGAACCAGCCGACGCGCGCGACGTTATGGATTGCCCTGGCGTACCAGTCCGGACTGTTGCGCCAGACGGCGTCGACGTCTCTCTGGCAAGCGGCATAGGCGTCGAAATCCGCCGCGACCATGAACCAGTCGCTGTCGTAGAGACCGTTGATGAGATCGCGGTAGCGGTTGGGATCATCAGGCGAAAAGACGCCCGATGAAACGGCCGCGAGCGCCTGCGACAGTTCGGAAGATGCCTCGATGACGGCACGCGGATCATAGCCATTGTTGCGGCGCTCGGCGACCTCCGCCGTGGTCAGGCCGAAGATGAAGATGTTGTCGTCGCCGACGCACTCCTTGATTTCGACATTGGCGCCGTCGAGCGTGCCGATGGTCAGCGCTCCGTTCAGCGCGAACTTCATGTTGCCGGTGCCCGAAGCCTCCATGCCGGCGGTCGAGATCTGCTCGGAAAGGTCGGCGGCCGGCATCATAATCTCGGCGAGGCTGACATTGTAGTTCGGCACGAACACCACCTTGAGCAAGCCGCGAACGGCCGGATCGCGGTTGATGACCCTGGCGACATCATTGGCCAGTTTGATGATCAGCTTGGCGTTGTGGTAGCTGGGCGCCGCCTTGCCGCCGAAGAATTTCACGCGCGGCATCCAGTCGCGCTCCGGATGCGAGCGGATCTGGTCGTAGAGCGCGACCGCCTCGAGGATGTTCAGGAGCTGGCGCTTGTATTCGTGGATGCGCTTGACCTGAATGTCGAACAGCGCCGAGGGATCGAGCCTGATACCGAGCCGCTCGGCGACGAGATTGGCCAACTTCACCTTATTCTGCCGCTTCACGCCGGCGAATTTTTCGCGGAAAGCAGTATCGTCGGCAAAGGCATCGAGCCCCTTGATGGCCTCGATGTCATCCAGGAAGCGGTCGCCGATCGCCTCGCGGGCGAGTGCGGTCAGACCTGGGTTGCACTGGATCAGCCAGCGCCGCGGTGTGATGCCGTTGGTCTTGTTGTTGATGCGGTCGGGATAGAGCGTGTGCAGGTCGGCGAATACCGTTTCCTTCATCAGCTCGGTATGCAGCGCCGAGACGCCGTTGATCGAATGCGAGCCGACGAAGGCGAGATTGCCCATGCGCACGCGGCGGTCGCCATTCTCCTGGATCAGCGAGATGCGGCTGATCTGCTCGCCGGAGAACTGGTTGGTGCCGCGCGCCTCGAGCAGCACCTGCGCATTGATGGCGTAGACGATCTGCATATGGCGCGGCAAAAGCCGCTCGAACAGCGGCACCGGCCAGCTCTCCAGCGCCTCCGGCAGCAGCGTGTGGTTGGTATAGCCGAAGGTGCGTTTGGTGGTGTTCCAGGCCTGGTCGAAATCCATGCCGTGGACGTCCATCAGAAGGCGCATCAGCTCCGGCACGGCGATCGCCGGGTGGGTGTCATTGAGGTGGATTGCCGCCTTGTCGGGCAGCGACTTCAGGTCGCCATATTGACTGAGATGCCGCTGCACGATGTCCTGCAGCGAAGCAGTGGAGAAAAAATATTCCTGCCGCAGCCTGAGTTCCTGCCCTGCCATGTGGGAATCGGCGGGATAGAGCACGCGCGACAGCGCGTCGGCCTTGTTGCTTTCGGCGAGTGCGCCGATGTGATCGCCAGCGTTGAACTTGTCGAGCAGGATCGGATCGACCGGCATGCCCGACCAAAGCCGCAGTGTGTTGACGCGATTCCCCCGCCAGCCGACGACGGGTGTGTCGTAGGCAACGGCCAGCACATGCTCGGTCGGCTTCCAGACATGGCGTTCCAGCCGGCCATCCCTGGTGGTGACCGATTCCACCGAGCCGCCGAACCCGACCTCGAACGACCGTTCGCGGCGCTCGAACTCCCAGGGATTGCCGTGATCGAGCCAGGTCTCGGGCAATTCTACCTGCCAGCCGTCATGGATCTCCTGGCGGAACATGCCGTTGGCGTAGCGGATACCGTAGCCATGCGCGGGAATATCGACGGTGGCCATGCTTTCCATGAAGCAGGCGGCGAGCCGGCCGAGGCCGCCATTGCCAAGTGCTGCATCCGGCTCAAGCGTGGCGATGAGGTCGAGTTCCACACCCAGCGACGACAACGCCTCGCGCATGTTCTCCATCAGGCCGAGATTGGAGAAGGCGTCACGCATCAGGCGGCCGATGAGGAACTCCAGCGAAAGGTAATAGACGCGCTTTTCCTGCTGGGCGTAGGCCTCTTTCGTCGCCTGCATCCAGCGATCGACGATGCGGTCGCGCACGACCTTGATCGAGGCGGTCAGCCAATCGTACTGGGTAGCGACGGTGGTGTCCTTGCCGACCCTGTATTTGAGGGCCATCAAGACTTCCCTTGCGAGGGTCTTGGGATCGGGATTTTCAAGCAGTGGCGGGAGGGGGTCGGATGTCATCGTGCGCGTCATGCTGCCTCTCGTGCGGTTGCCACGATCATACCGGCTTTCATCATTCATCCCAGCCCATGCTACCGCATTGCAGCAAACGTTCAATCGATTTAAGTCAGCCGGAGCCGACTTACCCAGCGGCAATTTGGCGGTTCAGGCCGCCAGCGCCGCCTCCGGCGGCGTCTTTGCACCGGTCATGAAGGCGACGGCATCGGACATTGTATGTTGTTTGGGATCGATGACGCACAGCCGACGACCCAGCCGATGGATGTGGATGCGGTCTGCCACTTCGAAGACATGCGGCATGTTGTGCGAGATCAGCACGATCGGCAGACCGCGCTTCTTCACGTCGAGGATGAGTTCCAGCACGCGGCGGCTTTCCTTGACGCCAAGTGCTGCCGTCGGCTCGTCCATGATGACCATCTTGGAGCCGAAAGCGGCGGCGCGCGCCACTGCCACGCCCTGGCGCTGGCCGCCCGATAGCGTCTCTACCGCCTGGCTGATGTTCTGGATGGTCATCAGGCCGAGTTCAGTCAGCTTGTCGCGGGCGCGCTTTTCCATCGCCGGACGGTCGAGCATGCGAAGCCATTGGCCGACAAAGCCGGGCTTGCGGATCTCACGGCCGAGAAACATGTTGTCGGCGATCGACAGCGCCGGCGACAGCGCCAGGTTCTGATAAACGGTTTCAATGCCAGCTTCACGTGCTTCGATGGGCGACCTGAACAGCACCTGCTTGCCGTCGAGCTCGATCGTTCCCTCATCGGGAACGACGGCGCCCGAGATCGCTTTGATCAGCGTCGACTTGCCAGCGCCATTGTCGCCGATCACGGCGAGGATCTCGCCGGGATAGAGATCGAAGTCGCAATTATTGAGCGCTGTGACACGACCATAGCGCTTGACCAGGCCGCGGGCGGTGAGAATGGGCTGTTGAGTCATGGCTACACCGAAACCTTTCTGATCCACTGGTCGATCGCGACGGCGCCGATGATCAGCACGCCGGTGAGCAACACCTTCCATTGCGGGTCGGCGCCCAGCATGTTGAGGCCCATCGAGACGACGCCGACGATCATGGCGCCGAACAGCGTGCCCAGGATCGAACCGCGGCCGCCGAACAGGGAAATGCCGCCGATAACGGTCGCGGTGATGGCCTGCAGATTATAGTCGGTGACGGCTGCGGACGGCGAGATCGAGCCGTTGCGCCCGATCGATACCCAGGCTGCAAAAGCCGCGATCAGGCCAGCGAGCGTGTAGACCGCGATCAGCACTTTCTTGGTCTGGATGCCCGACAGCTTGGCTGCTTCGGGATCGTCGCCGACGGCATAGACATGGCGGCCCCAGGCCGTGTGGTTGAGCACGTACCAGAGGAGCAGAACAAGCAGGACCATGGCGATGACGCCGGCGGTCAGCACCGCCGAGCCGACCTTGAAGCTCAAGGCGAACAAATGAAGCAGCGGCGCCTGGACGTCTACGTCGGTGTCGCGGATCGTCTCATTGGCCGAATAGATGAAGTTCGTCGCCATGACGATGTTCCAGGTGCCGAGCGTCACGATGAAGGGCGGCAGCTTCATGTTGGCGACCAGCAGTCCGTTGACCAGTCCGCAAGCCGCGCCGGCAGCAAGACCGATCGCCACGGCGAGCACGGTCGGCAGGCCGTAGCTGACGGCGCAATTGCCCATGATCACGGCTGAAATCACCATGATGACACCAATCGACAGGTCGATGCCGGCGGTGAGGATGACCAGGGTCTGGGCGGCACCCAGAATGCCGACGATTGCGATCTGCTGCAGGATCAGCGTCAGCGTGTAGGACGAGAAGAAACGCCCGCCAATGGTGAGGCCGAACACGATGATCGCCAGGACCAGAACGATCAGCGGCACCGCGGCCGGCGTCGAATGCAGAAAATGCTGGATGCGTCTGACCGCCGATTTATGCTCGTCAAACGCGGCAACGCTCGTGTCGCTGCCCGAGAGAACCTTCTCGAATTCCTGAGCTTGAGACATGTTTCCTCCCCGTAGGGTATCAGCCACGCGGCGACACCCGTCCACGCCTTTCCGGTCTCCTGCCGGGATTGTTCGCGGTCACGCGACAATCGTCCACCCGAAGCGGCCGGGGATCAAGTCCGGCCGCTTCGTTTTTCGTTACCAGTCAGACCGGCATCAGCCCCAGCACTTGGCGAGGCCTTCCTTGGTGTCGATGGACTTCACGCCATTGGCCGGCTTGTCGGTCACCAGGTTGACGCCAGTGTCGAAGAAGTTCTTGCCTTCGGTCGGCTTCGGCTTGGTGCCGTCCTTGGCGAAGTTGGCGATGGCCTCGATGCCGAGCGCCGCCATCTGTAGCGGATATTGCTGCGATGTCGCGCCGATGACGCCTTCGGCCACCGACTTCACGCCGGGGCAGCCGCCATCGACGGAGACGATCAGTACCTGGCTTTCCAGGCCGACGGCCTTGAGCGCCTGATAGGCGCCGACCGCGGCCGGCTCGTTGATGGTGTGGATGACGTTGATGGTGTTATCCTTCTGCAGAAGGTTCTCCATCGCCTTACGGCCGCCCTCCTCATTGCCGTTGGTGACGTCATGGCCCACGATGCGCGCGTCATCCTCGTCGCCGATCTTGTTGGGATCCTTCACGTCGATGCCGTAGCCCATCATGAAGCCCTGGTCGCGCAGCACGTCCACCGTCGGCTGCGAGGGGGTCAGGTCGAGGAAGCCGATCTTGGCGTCCTTGGCCTTGTCGCCGAGCGTCGCGGCGGCCCAGGCGCCGATCAGCTTGCCGGCCTCCAAATTGTCGGTGGCAAAGGTCGCGTCGGCGGCGTCGATCGGATCGAGCGGCGTGTCGAGCGCGATCACCAGCAGGCCGGCATCACGCGCCTTCTTCACCGTCGGCACGATGCCTTTGGTGTCCGACGCGGTGATCAGGATGCCCTTGGCGCCGTCAGCGATGCAGCTCTCGATCGCCGCGACCTGGCTTTCGCTGTCGCCGTCGATCTTGCCGGCATAAGTCTTGAGGTCGACACCAAGCTCCTTGGCCTTGGCGGTCGCACCCTCCTTCATCTTGACGAAGAAGGGATTGGTGTCGGTCTTGGTGATCAGGCAGGCGCCGACACCGGCCGCGGATGCGGACGAGGCGAATGCCATCAGGCCCAGAGCAGCCGCCGCGAAAACGGTGGACTTCAACAGTTTTGTATTGGTCACGATTTCCTCCCAGTGGAACATTTCAGATGCCGGCCAACCGGCACCCCTCCGGCATCCAAGCAACCTCTCCCGGTACGGATGCCTGCCTCAAATGACACCAGACCGATCTCCCTGTCAATAATTAAATCACTCTTATTTATTATTGACAGCCTTGCGCCGTTCGCACATTCTGCCCCAAAAGCATTGAGGGGAAAGACGGGAGGAAACAGGGTGGAGACGGCCATTGCCAGGCATGGTTCGCCCGAGGCGAATGAGAGCCTTATTCACCGCGGCACCAACCAGAGCGGCATGCGGGACCACAATGAGCGGTTGGTGCTGTCGCTGGTGCGCCAGCATGGCAGCCTGGCGAAGTCCGACATCGCTCGCATGACCGGACTGTCGGCGCAAACCGTCTCCGTCATCATGCGCGAGCTGGAGGAGGAAAGCCTGCTGCTGCGGCAGGCGCCGCTGCGCGGCAAGATCGGCCAGCCCTCCATCCCCATGGCGCTCAATCCTGAAGGTGCCTTCTTCATCGGCCTGAAGATCGGCCGCCGCAGCGCCGAACTCGTGCTGATCGATTTCCTCGGCAATGTGCGTTCGATGCTGCAGCATTCCTACCGCTACCCTGCCCCGCGCGAGACGGTGGACTTCGTCACATCAGGCATGAAGAAGATGCGTGGCGAGCTTTCGCCCGCGCAGGACAAGCGCATAGCGGGGCTCGGCATCGCCATGCCGTTTGAGCTCTGGAACTGGGCCGATACCGCCGGCGCGCCGCGCGACGTCATGGACGAATGGCGCCATCGCGATATCCGCGCGGAGATCCAGGCGCGATGCGATTTTCCGGTCTATCTGCAGAACGACGCCACTTCGGCCTGCGGCGCGGAGCTGGTCTTCGGCCAGGCAGGCGCCCCGCGTGATTTCGTCTATTTCTATATCGGCGCCTTTGCCGGCGGCGGCATCGTCCTCAACGGACGACTCTTTGGCGGTCCGACCGGCAACGCCGGCGCGCTGGGCTCCATGCCGGTGCCCGGACCGGAGGGAAAGCCGACCCAACTGATCGACGTGGCCTCGATCGCCATGCTCGAAAAAGCGCTCAATGCGCGTGGCGTCGAGGCGTCGCATCTGTGGACGTCGCCCGAGGACTGGGGCGAGATCGGCGCCGAGCTCGGCGACTGGATCACAAACGCCTCGCGGGCGCTCGCCTATGCGATCGTCGCGGCGTCGTCCGTCATCGACTTCGAGGCGGCGGTGATCGACGGCTGGATGCCGAAAGAGGTGCGCCGCAGGCTGGTCGACGCCGTCATCGCAACCATCGACACGATCGATGCCGAGGGATTGAAACTGCCAAACGTCCGCGAAGGCACCGTCGGCATTCACGCGCGCGCTCTCGGCGGCGCCAGCCTGCCACTATCCGAGCGCTTCCTGATCGGTTCGACCACGATTTCCAGGAGCATCTGAATGCTGATCGGAATTCCGGCGCTGCTCGGTCCGGAGCTTCTGGCGATCCTGCGTGGGATGGGGCATGGCGACGAAATCGCCCTGGTCGATGGAAACTACCCGGCCGAAGAGCAGGCAAGGCGGCTGGTGCGGGCCGACGGCCATCATCTCATGCCGGTGCTGGACGCCATATTGAGCGTGCTGCCCGTCGATGACGTCGTGCCGGAGGCGCTGTTTCGCGCCTCGGCCAAGGGCGACCCTTCGCTCGCCGATCCCGTGCATCATGAAATTGAAGTGCTGTGTGCAAAACGCGCGCCCGGGCGCAAGGTGGTTGCGCTGGCCGGTGCCGACTTCTATGCACGCGTCAGGGCCGCGCACGCCATCGTCGCGACCAGCGAACCCAGGCTCCACGCCAACATCATCATCCGCAAGGGTGTGATCCATCCGCCGGAGACGACAAGACGATGATCCTTTGCTGCGGCGAGGCCCTGATCGATATGCTGCCGCGCACGACGACGGAGGGAGAACGGGCCTTCGCACCCTATGTCGGCGGTGCGGTGTTCAACACCGCCATTGCGCTCGGTCGGCTGGGCGCTCCTGCCAGCTTCTTCTCGGGCCTGTCGTCGGACCTGTTCGGCGGCCAGCTCCGCGAAGCGCTCGGGGCGAGCAAAGTCAGTTCCACCTATGCGCACACTTCGCCCCGGCCCACGACCCTCGCCTTCGTGCGGCTGAACGATGGCCAGGCAACCTACACTTTTTACGATGAGAACACCGCCGGGCGCATGCTGACCGTCGAGGATCTGCCGCAACTCGGTCCGGAGATCGAGGCCATGCTGTTCGGCGCCATCAGCCTTATTTCGGACCCGGCGGGCGCCGCCTACGAGGAATTGATGAAGCGCGAGCATGGTCGTCGCGTCATGATGCTCGACCCCAACATCCGGCCGAACTTCATCCCGGACAAGGCGAAGCATCTGAAGCGTATTCGCGAGATGATGGCGATGGCCGATATCGTAAAACTCTCGGATGAAGATCTTCACTGGTTCGACGAAGCCGGCTCGCACGAGGATGTCGTGCGCAACTGGCTCGACCGCGGCCCCAAGCTGATCGTCGTGACCCATGGCGCCGAAGGCGCCGTCGGTTACACCAGGGATCACATGGTCAGCGTGACGCCGCAAAAAGTCGAGGTGGTCGATACGGTCGGCGCCGGCGATACGTTCAATGCCGGCATCCTCGCCTCCCTGCACGAACAAGGCCTGCTGACGAAGACGGCAATCTCCGGGCTATCGCAGGACGCTATCCGCAAGGCGCTGGTGCTTGGTGCCAAGGCAGCAGCGGTAACCGTGGCGCGGGCCGGCGCCAATCCGCCCTGGCGGCATGAGATCGCCTGAGCAGCGCTCCAGGGCAACGACTCCGAATTAACGGGTTCCCTGGAACTTCCCGGCGCGCTGTTGATGAAGTGGTAAAGAAAAACCCGCCTGTGCGGCGGGTCCCTGGCGCAACTCAGCACCATAGGCAAATATGTAGCATAGTTGCCTTCACCCCGTCAAGAAAAAATTCCTATCCTCGGATAGCTGCGGCACAGCGGACTTGCCCTTCTCAGGCCTTGGCTGACCCAGGTTCGGGCCTCGGTAAAGGCCCAACATGGATTGAGCCGGTCGATCACTTTATGTTTCGCAGGGTCGACTCTGGGGTTATAAACTCGTAATTGCGCCCGACGAAGCCCGGATTTCCGGCGTCTGGCTGACCAGCACTGGGAAATCCGGTAACAGACCGCCATGACCGGGCAATTTGTCGCTCCGCGCGCCCGGCTTTCTCGGCAGGCGCAACTCTGATACCAGCGGGCCGAGGTTAGACCGCCTGGTTAAAAATCGTTTGAGGACGACATGCAGTTCATCGATCTTGGCGCACAGCGCGAACGAATCCGCGACCGGCTGAAGGCCGCGATCGACCATGTCGTTGAGGACGGCCGCTATATCCTCGGTCCCCAGGTAGCCGAATTCGAGAAAAAGCTCGCCGCCTATGTCGGCGTCAAGCATGTCGTGGCCTGCGCCAACGGCACCGACGCACTGCTTTTGCCGCTGTTCGCCGCCGGGATCGGCCCGGGCGATGCCGTGTTCGTTCCGAGCTTCACTTTTGCCGCCACGGCGGAAGTGGTAGCGCTGGCCAAGGCCGAGCCGGTGTTCGTCGACGTCGATCCCAACACCTACAACATCGATATCGCCAGCCTCGAGGCGGCGATCACGATGATCAAGAACGAAGGCCGGCTGAAGCCCAGGGCGATCATTCCGGTCGACCTCTTCGGCCTTGCCGCCGACTACGATGCCATCATGGCGATCGCCGATCGGGAGGGCCTGATGGTGATCGAGGATGCCGCCCAGTCGATGGGCGGTTCGGCGGACGGCAAGATGTGCGGGTCGTTCGGCACGGTCGGCTCGACCAGTTTCTATCCAGCGAAGCCGCTCGGCTGCTACGGCGACGGTGGAGCGATGTTCACCAACGACGATGCCTTGGCCGACAAGCTGCGCTCCTTCGCCTTCCACGGCAAGGGCGAGACGCAATATGACAACATCCGGGTCGGCATCAATTCACGGCTCGACACGCTGCAGGCCGCGATCCTGATCGAAAAGCTCGCCATTCTCGAGGATGAGATGGTTGCCCGGCAAACGGTGGCGAACCGTTATGCGGAAGGGCTTGGCGATGTCGTCACGGCAGCCCGCAACCTGGATGGCAGCCGCTCGGCCTGGGCGCAATACGCCATCGAGACGCCCAAGCGCGACGGGCTGAAGGCTCATCTCGGCGAAAAAGGCATTCCGTCGGTCATCTACTATGTGAAGCCGCTGCACGAGCAGATCGCCTATCGCGACTATCCGAGAACGCCGACCGGCCTTGCCGTATCCGAGCAATTGCCGAAGCGCATCCTGTGCCTGCCGATGCACCCCTATCTCAGCGAAGCCGATCAGGACCGGATCATCGAGACAATCCGCAACTATGTCGGATCGAACTCGGCGCAGGCCGCGGCCGAGTAACCAGCCGGCTTCAGGCGGGGCTTGCCCCTGCCCTGCCGCTGGCGATGAAATGCGGATTGGCGAAATCCGCATCGCCGCCCTGGTTTCGCTTGCCATACATCAAGGGCTGTCCGTCCAGCGTGCGCGTGATGCCACCGGCGGCGCGCAGCACGGCATCGCCGGCTGCGGTATCCCACTCCATGGTACGACCGAAACGCGGATAAATGTCCGCTTCGCCACCGGCGACCAGACAGAATTTCAGCGACGAGCCGACAGAGACGATCTCAGCGACGCCTAGGTCGCGAATATAGGCTTCGGTTTCGGGCGTGTTGTGGGAGCGGCTCGCAACCACAGCCAGCGGCGTCGCAGACGCTCTCACAGAAATCGGCCGGCGAGAAGCGATGCGGTAGTCGCCATCTATTTCGAGGCATTCCGCCCTCCCCGGCAGCCCGGAAAAGAAGCGCCCCGTGCAGGGCGCGAAGACGACGCCGACCTCCGGCACGCCATGACGGACAAGCGCGATGTTGACGGTGAAATCGGTGCGGCGATTGACGAATTCCTTGGTGCCGTCCAGCGGATCGATCAGGAAGAAAGCCCCGTCCAGGTCCGGCGGCACGACGCCGGCGGATGCTTCCTCCTCGGCCACGCAGGGAATGTCGGGAAAGGCGGCACGCAATCCGGCCAGAATGATCTTCTCGCTCTCGCGGTCCGCCTCGGTCACCGGCGAGGAATCTGATTTCTGGTCGACCGCGCAGCCGGCGTGGAACACACGCATGACCTCGCGGCCGGCCGCCAAAGCGAGCCCCTCGAAAATTTCGAGCATCGACCTGTCGTCAGATGCCGCCGCCATTGTCGTATTGGTCTTCGGCAATGTCACGCTCGTTCAGCCAGTGTTCCAGGGCATCTACCATCTCCTCGGCCGATTTGCCGAGTGTCTTCAGATGGATTTCCGGTTTTTCCGGCGCTTCGTAAGGCGAGTCGACACCGGTGAAGTTCTTGATCTCGCCATTGAGCGCGCGGGCGTAGAGGCCTTTCGGGTCACGCCTGGCGCATTCCTCGAACGGCGTGTCGACGAACACTTCGACGAACTCGCCTTCGGCCATCAATTCGCGGGCCATGCGCCGCTCGGCGCTGAAGGGCGAAATGAAGGAAACGATGACGATCAGCCCTGCATCGGCCATGAGGCGGGCCACTTCGGCGACACGGCGGATGTTTTCGACGCGGTCGGCGTCGGTAAAGCCGAGATCGCGGTTGAGGCCGTGGCGGACGTTGTCACCATCGAGAATGTAGGTATGGCGCCCGGAGGCGAACAGCTTCTTCTCGAACAGGTTGGCGATGGTCGATTTGCCCGAGCCCGACAGCCCGGTGAACCAGAACACGGCGGGCCGCTGGTTCTTGATGTCGGCACGTACCCGCTTGCCGACATCGAGCGATTGCCAATGGATGTTCTCGGCACGGCGCAGCGAATGCAGGATCATGCCGGCGCCGACCGTAGCGTTGCTGATGCGGTCGATCAGGATGAACGCGCCGGTGGTACGGTTCTCGGCGAAGGTGTCGAAAGCGATCGGCGTGCGCGTCGAGATGTTGCAGATGCCCACCTCGTTCATCTCGAGCGACTTGGCAGCTTCACGGGCAAAATCATTGACATTGACCCGGTATTTCAGATCGGTGACGGTGGCGCTGGTCTGGTCGGTCTCGGTGCGCAGGATATAGGAGCGGCCCGGCAGCAGCGCATGTTCGTCGAACCAGACGATGTTGGCGGCGAACTGGTCGGCGACCTGCGGGCGTGCGGCAGGCGCCACCAGCATGTTGCCCCTGGAAATCTCCACCTCGTCATCGAGGACAAGCGTGATGGCCTGGCCGGCAACCGCCTGGACAAGGTCGCCACCCTGCGCGACGATGCGCCTGACGCGGGAGGATTTGCCAGACTTGGCGACGACGACCTCGTCGCCTTGCGAGATCGCGCCCGAGGCGATCGTTCCGGCGAAGCCGCGAAAATCGAGATTGGGACGGTTGACGTACTGCACCGGAAAACGGAACGGCAACTCGGCCGCGGCCTCGTCGACCGAAACGGTTTCGAGATGTTCGATCAGCGTCGGGCCGGAATACCATTCCATCCTGTCGGAGCGGCCGGTGACGTTGTCGCCGTAGCGCGCCGACATCGGGATCGGCACGATGGTCTCAAAGCCGAGATCGCGCGAAAACTGCTGATAGTCCTGCGTGATCCGGTCGAAGACCGCCTGATCGAAATCGACGAGATCGATCTTGTTGACGGCCAGCACGATATGGCGGATGCCGAGCAGCGAGGCGATGATCGAGTGGCGCCTGGTCTGGCGCAGCACGCCTTGGCGCGCATCGATCAGCACGATCGCCAGGTCGGCGGTGGAGGCGCCGGTGGCCATGTTGCGCGTGTACTGCTCGTGGCCGGGCGTGTCGGCGACAATGAATTTGCGCTTTGGCGTGGCGAAGAAGCGATAGGCGACGTCGATTGTGATGCCTTGCTCGCGCTCCGCTTCGAGGCCGTCGACCAGCAGCGCGAAATCGATGTCGTCGCCGGTCGTGCCATGCTTGCGCGAATCGCGTTCGAGCGCGGCGAGCTGGTCCTCGAAAATCTGCTTGGTGTCGGACAGCAGGCGGCCGATCAGCGTCGACTTGCCATCGTCGACGGAGCCGCAGGTGAGGAAGCGCAGCAGCGACTTCTTCTCCTGCGCCGCCAGATAGTCGCGGACGCCGTCGGTAGGTGCGAGGCTCTTTGCCATGATGTGGCGCATGGTCAGAAATACCCCTCGCGCTTCTTCTTTTCCATCGAGCCGGCTTCGTCCCGGTCGATCAGGCGGCCCTGCCGTTCGGAGGTGCGCGCGGTCAGCATCTCGCCGACGATGGCCTCGAGCGTGTCGGCTTCCGATTCGATGGCGCCGGTCAGCGGGTAGCAGCCGAGCGTGCGGAAGCGCACCAGCCGGTTCTCGACCGTCTCACCGGGGCGCAATTTCATGCGATCGTCGTCCTTGAGGATGAGCATGCCATCGCGTTCGACGACCGGCCGCTGCTTGGCGAAATAGAGCGGCACGATCGGGATGTTCTCCTGCAGGATGTACTGCCAGATGTCGAGCTCGGTCCAGTTGGACAGCGGAAAGACGCGGATCGATTCACCCGTGGCGATGCGGGTGTTGAAGATCTTCCACATTTCGGGGCGCTGGTTCTTCGGATCCCAGACATGCTGGGCGTTGCGGAAGGAAAAGATGCGCTCCTTGGCGCGCGATTTTTCCTCGTCGCGGCGAGCGCCGCCAAAGGCGGCATCGAAACCATATTTGTCGAGCGCCTGGCGCAGCGCCACTGTCTTCATCACATGGGTGTGCGTGTTCGAGCCATGATCGAAGGGATTGATGTTGTCGCGCACGCCATCCTGGTTGACGTGAACCAGGAGATCGAAGCCGAGTTTTTGCGCCATCTGATCGCGAAAGGCGATCATCTCGCGAAATTTCCAGGTTGTGTCGACATGAAGGAACGGAAAGGGCGGCTTGGCGGGATAGAACGCCTTCATCGCCAGGTGCATCAGCACGGACGAGTCCTTGCCTACGGAATAGAGCATGACCGGCTTGGCGAAGGCGGCCGCGACTTCACGGAATATGTGGATTGACTCGGCCTCAAGCCGCTGCAGGTGCGTAAGCGCTGTTGTCATGGCCTGTCTAGCGTTCTCTCGTGCCTTCCGACAGAAGACCTGGCATCAAATCATCGAGCTTCGCGCCCGGTTCAAGCTTGCTTCTGGACAATGTTATTCTTGCGGGCGTTCTAGCAGATCGCCGCTGCCCAGAACAATGCAAGACGCGCCCGGCAAGGAGTGGTTCGGGAATGAATTTTCCATCCATGCGTCAAAATCCGGAAATTCCTGCTTGTCACGCCGGCGGCTGAGAAAATGCGGGGGAAAAAATTGCTTGATGAAAAGCACGCAGTCTCGCCGCGCCCAATCCGATCGTCTGTCAGCGGCTGCCGATTTTCGGTGGCAATCGGCCCTGATGCACTTTCAGGAAAAGACCCAAGCCGCTATACCGGCCACTGAAAGCGGGCAGATGCACGATGCGACACGGGCAATTTCGGCAGGGCTATGTTCGCCGCCGTCAGACAATCCGCCGTGTGAAGCGTCCGAGAATGGTGAGCCGCCCTTGAGCCAGCTTTCATCGATAAGGCAGCAATTCTCGCCCTCGCGGATCAATATCTATTTTTCCATCGCTTGCTTCTTTTTTCCACCGGTCCTGGGGTCGGCGGTGAGCTTCGTGTTCAACGGCGGCGGCCTGTGGTCGGTTCTTTTGATCGCCTCGAAAAAGAGGCGCTTCAACATCGACCGAGCGATGATGGCGCTCACGGTCGCGATCTATGCCTATTGCGCGGCAAATCTCCTGGCTTCGCTCGCCAACAACGCAATCGTCAGGGATGCGCCGCATCTCATTCCGCTCGTCACCTTCCTGTTTTTCCCCCTCTCCTATTCAACCTGGAGCATTACGCAGAAAACAACCCTTGTCCGGATCATCATCCTCAGCAGCATGGCCGCCTGTTTCGTCGCGCTGCTGTTGGCAATCATCCAGCAATATTGGATCGGGATGAGGGCGGAGGGCGGAGCGGGAAATGCGATCGTGTTCGCCACGGTCGTCTGCCTTGCAGTGATGGCCTGCGTGGCCGGTGCCCTGTCGGGCATCGAAAGACACAGGAGTGCGCTGATCTGCGCAGCGCTCGGCGGAACGATCGCCATCATCTATTCCGGCACGCGCATCATCTGGCTGGCGCTGCTGATTTCCGGCATTGCCGTGCTGTTGATCAACCAGCATTGGCTGAAAGGGAAGAATGCCGTTCGTCTGCTGCTTCTGCTGGCGGCGATTGGCGTCGCGGTCGCCGCTATCGGCTTCCATACGATATCCGACAGATTCGATTTTCTGCGCTCTGATTGGGACGCGCTTGGGGCGCACGGCAATTCCGACACCTCGCTTGGAATACGTGTTGCCCTTTGGGACATCGGCCTGAAGGCATTCCGCGACATGCCCTTGTTCGGACATGGAGTGGGTGCCAGTCGGCCTTTGATCAACCAAGGTTTTCAAGACCTGTTCGCGAAGTCGCAGGGCTACAACCATTTCCACAACGGTTTTCTGACCGCATTGGTGCAGGCGGGCATCCTGGGCGCCGTGACTTTGGCGGCGATCTTTGCCGTCGCCGCCAGAAACGCCGCCCTGGTTCTGCGCAACAGCGCCGACCCGATCGAGCGCTTTGGCGCCACCATGGTCGTCGTCCTGGTGATCACCTATCTGACGGCCGGAATGACGGGCATCCTGATCGGCCAAGACATCCTGGACTCGGTGTTCATGGTCTTCCTGGTGTCCGGGACCTATCTTGCGTCGGGCCGCCAGGCCCCGTTGCCGGAAGAGATGCCACATCCGCCAGTCACGCAATAACGGCTCCGGGCAAGGCGATGAAGGTCTTGGTCACAGGCGCATCGGGCTTCATCGGACGTCTCGTCGTGCAAAGGCTTCGCGAGGCAGGCGTGGAGGTTCGCCTCGCCTCGCGCTATCCTGAAAGGCTCGGTTCGGGCAGCGACATCGTCGCCTTGCCGCGTTTCGATGCGCCGGCCGAGGCCTTTCTTGCCGTTACCCGTGATGTCACGGACGTCGTTCATTGCGCCGGCCTGAACAATGATCACGGCGGGGCCACCGAAGCCGACTACCGAGCCGCCAACGCGGAGTTGAGCGCGCGACTGGCGCATGCGGCTGCCATGCAGGCAAGCGGACGCTTCATCCAACTGTCATCGGTCCGGGCCGTGATCGGCGCCCGCGTCAGTGCAACGATCGACGAGCATGCGGTCCCCGATCCGCAATGCGCCTACGGGCGCTCGAAACGCGAGGGCGAGATCAGGGTCCTGGACGCCTATGCATCGCACGGCCGCGCCGACGCCGCCGTGCTGCGCCTGCCTGCCGCCTACGCAAGCGGCATGAAAGGCAATCTGGCGATGCTGCTACGCCTGGCCGATACGAGCCTGCCGCTGCCGACGGGTATTCTGACGGGAACCCGCTCGCTGGTGTCGGCCGACGCAGCGGCGCAAGCCGTGCGGCATTTGTTGGCTCATCCGGGGCCGCTTAGCCCTGCCTATATAGCCAGCGACGTGTCCCCGGTGTCGATGGCAGCCGTCGTAAGCGCCTTCCGTAAGGGACTTGGGCGGCCGGTGCGCCTGACTGCCGTACCGGCCAGCCTGATGCGGATGGCCGCGGTGGCGCTAGGCAAGCGGGCGTTTTGGGAGAGCATGACGGCGACACAGATATGCGACCCTTCCCTGCTCATCTCGCAGGGCTGGCTGCCGGAAACCGCGACGCTTGATCGTCTAAGCGAAATCGCGGCGCGCAGCAGGTAAGCTCAACCTGGATAAATCGTCGCGAGCAGGATGCGAAGATCAAGGCCGATCGACGCGACCTTGAGATAGTCGGCATCGGTTTCGGCCAATAGGGCCGGGTCCGACATGTCGATGCCCTTGACCTGAGCCAGGCCGGTGATGCCGGGAAGCGCCGATGAAACGCCCAGCCGTCGGCGGCACTCGATCAGCTCGGTTTGCGTCGGCAGACAGGGACGCGGTCCGACCAAGCTCATCTCGCCCTTCAGAACATTCCAGAACTGCGGCAGTTCATCGAGCTTGAACTTCCGCAGGGTCTTTCCGGCCGGCGTCACGGCATTCGCGGGCGCCTCGTGCGAAGGCAAGGATGGCGTGCCGACATACATCGTGCGCAATTTGTGACAGCGAAAGAGCACGCCATCGCGGCCAACCCGCGTTTGAGAAAAGATGGCCGGACCGGGCGATGATATACGAACAGCCAGGACGGCGAGCGCCAGGACGGGCGACGTGACCAGGAGCAGCAGCGCCGCGCCGGCAAGATCGAAGATTTGCTTGGCTGTCTTCATGAACCGCAGATAGTGCTCGTTGCCAAAACCAAAGACGAAAATACGAATCCGCTCGACGTAGCATGAGGCTATCGCTCGACCAAGCTCGCCCCTCGCCTGCTCAGATGCGCCCGCAGAGGAATGCCAGCCAGCGCCCGGGGTCCCGAAGGTCAGCCGATAAATGCGCCCTTGCGCAGGCTGCTCAAGCGCCGAAGAAGGCCAGGGTCTTTTGAAGCATCAGTTCGCCTGCCCGGCCGCTTTCGGGATCACGGCCTCAGGCACGTCCCCTCTTGCCTTCTTGGTATGGTCAAGACCCGCAAGCACAGCGAGCGAGGATGCCTTGTCCTGGCTCTTCACGGATTGCTGCAGGGCCGCAAGCGCCGCCTGGACATCGGACCATTCCGCGACATCGGTGCTCAGGCCAAAAATCTTGGAAATGCCGAGTTCGACCAGCTCCTCATCCTCACCATGCAACGTTTCATGGAGTTTTTCACCCGGCCGGATTCCGGTGAAGCGAATGGGGATGTCCGTGTATGGGCTTTTTCCGGACATGCGGATCATCGTCTCGGCAACTTCGAGGATCGGCACCGGTTTGCCCATGTCGAGCATGTAGACGGCGTAGTCGTCGCCGGCTTGCCGCGAGGCGGCATCGGCCGCCGACATGATGACGAGGTCGACGGCTTCGGCCACGGTCATGAAATAGCGCGTCATGCGCCGGTCGGTTATGGTGACCGGGCCTCCGGCCTCGATCTGCGCCTGGAATATGGTTGCGACCGAGCCATTGCTGCCAAAGACATTGCCGAACCGAACGGCTATGAACTTGGTGGCGGGGCGCCGTGCGCCGGGCTCGCCGGCGGGCGTTTCATGCAAGGCGCTGACGATCTGTTCGGCCGCCCGCTTCGTCAGGCCCAGCACGGATGTCGGATCCACGGCCTTGTCGCTCGACACAAGCACGAATTGCTTGACGCCGCATTTGGCGGCAACCTCGGCGCAGACAAGCGTTCCGAAGACATTGGTCTGGATGGCCGAATCCCAGTTTTCCTCGAGCAAAGGCACATGCTTCAGTGCCGCGGCGTGGAAAACGATGTCCGGCTTGAACTCGGTGACGACACGCGTCATCTGGCGCCGGTCGGCGACATCGACAATGCGGACCTTGAGGCGGTCGTGGTCCTTCTCTTCGACATATTGGCTCAACTGGAAAATGCCGAACTCGGAATTGTCGGCAACCAGCACCGCCTCCGCGCCCAGTTCCAGTGACCTCTTGACCAGGGTGCGGCCGATGGAACCGGCGCCGCCGGTGACCAGGACGCGCTTGCCGCCAACGAAGGCCCCGATGCGTTCGATGTCGGACGGAACCGTGGGGCGGCGCAGGATCGTTTCCATCTCGACCTCGTCGAGAACGAGCTTTCCTTCCTGACCAAGCTGCGAAAGCCCTGAGAACTGCACCACCGCTATGTCGCCTTGCCGGGCAACACGGACGAGCTCCGAATACTCTTCGATCTCATGCTCGGCGCCGCTGCCGAAAATCAGCAGGTCCAGGCTTGTCGTGCCCTTGGCGTATTCTTCCAGCACCTCGATCAGGCGGGGGCGGGTGGCCACGACGGGAACGCCCTGGATCCGAGTGCCCTGCGGAACACCGTGCTCAATCGCCATAATCCCTGCAATTGAATACTCTACAGGCTGCGTCGTGCGCGTGAAACGGATGATTACGTCGGCCTCGCTCAGCCTGCCGACAAACACCGCTCGCTTGGTCGAAGCCTTGCCGCGACTCAGAATGCGCCAGCTCGCGCCGTCGCGAAAGAACCGGTAGAAAATCCGGGGCGCCGAGATGATAGTGAAAGAAACCAGGAAGAAGACGATGAACTGGCGCTCATTGAGGCCCGCCACCGGCTGAAAGGAACGAACAAAAAGCGAAACACAGTAAAGGGCGATGGTCAGTATCGCGCAGCCCTTCAGGATGTTGAAGAAATCCGGCGTCGAGGCGAACCGCCACACAGTATTGTATAGGCCGCAATATCTGAATAACAGATGACTAAGAATAATGATGCTTGCCCAGCAAGCGAAACCCGCTGGAGAGAACGCTTCGAACGACAGCCTCGACTGCGATAAAGTCAGGCTAAGCGCCACCGCCACCAAAACCATGGCGATGTCTTGAATCATGATGATGGCGCGACGCATTGTGGGCCGGAGTCCGGGTACAGCTTCTACATAGGATGTCATCGGACGGTACTGAACTCCAGGCGCGAAGACTTCAATACTAAAGTGGCTCTAGAGCGAATACCATCCGTCACCAGCGGCTTCTTTTTAGTACCAAATCTTCGGCCCCCGCCGCCTGTATCGCATAGCGTGGACTTGAAATCATCGCCAGAGATTTTTTCATAGGTCGGCGGGTGAAGAGGAAGTCCGTTTGATCAAGATCTTGCACATCAACCCCAAAGAGCCCTGGAAGCCGGCAGCAACTCAGGATAGAGAGAAGGCTGGTCGGAGGGACCGTTTCGATCCTTTCACTCTTTGCCCTTGGGGCGCTCTGCTCTCGCAGCTATGCGCCTATGGTTCCGCAGATATCAGGCGATTAGAGAATCGCCAGCAGCGCGATCGTGAGGCTGTCTACTCGTGACGCCTAACCGCTCTCACCTGTCGACGAGGCTGGGAATGCGCTGTGGGTAGCTGGAAGGAAAGGTGAACCGCTCGAAGCGATTTTGCGGTTGACAGCGAAGTCTGCTGCAATATGACGGTCTTCCCTTTACCAGCCAAAGCGAAGTGATGAAGTTTGGATCAAGTGGCCTGCGAGGGTTGGCTTCAGAATTAGTCGGGAAACCCAGCGGCCTTTATACGGAGGCTTTTGCTTGGCGTCTCGCTGCCGATGGGGTCCGATCGAAGGCCAAGGTGTTCGTAGGTCGCGACTTGCGCGATAGCAGTCCGACGATCGCCGCCAACTGCATGGCTGCTTTGGCGGCAAGTGGGTTTCAACCGATCGATTGCGGTGCCATTCCAACGCCAGCCTTGGCGTTGTATGCCGGGCAGCACGACGCAGCGGCGCTCATGGTTACGGGTTCGCACATCCCTGCGGACCGCAATGGCATCAAGTTCTATAGCCCGCGGGGCGAGATCACCAAGGCCGATGAAGCCGCTATGGCACACTATGCTGCCGAACGGCTAGACGCCTATTGCCCCCCGCCGCCAATAGGCACGGCTTTGCCGGGGCATCACGACAACGCGATCGCCGCCTATCGCGCGCGCGCCGGCGACATCTTGGAGCCTGGGTCCCTTTCGGGCCTGAGGCTCGGCGTCTATCAGCACAGCTCGGTCGCGGCGGATCTTCTGGTGGAGGTTCTCCGATCCTTGGGCGCAGATGTGACACCTGTCGGGAAATCGGAGACCTTCGTACCCGTCGATACCGAAGCCGTTGACGAAACCACAATCGCAAAGTTCAAGGGTTGGGCGCGAGAATTCCATCTCGACGCCATCGTGTCGACCGATGCCGATGCTGATCGGCCACTGATTGCCGATGAGAATGGTGACCTGTTTCGCGGCGACCTGATCGGCCTCGCCACGGCTCTGTTCCTGCGGGCTGACATTGTGGTGACGCCCGTGACTTCCAATTCAGGTATTTCGAAAGCCTTCGGTTTTACGGTTCTGAGAACGAAAGTCGGATCTCCCTTCGTCGTCGAAGCCATGGAAGCCTCACACCATCCCGAGAAAATCATTGTGGGCTTTGAAGCCAATGGTGGCGTTCTCTTGGGGTCGGACTGTTCGCTACACGGAAGGACATTGACGGCATTGCCGACACGGGATTCACTGCTCCCCATCCTGGCTGTCCTCGGAATGGTCGCGTCGACAAGAAAATCGCTGTCAGGTCTGCGCGCGTTGTGGAATCTTCCGGCCTGTGCAAGCGAACGCCTTGAGAATTTCCCAGTGGAGAGTTCGCGCAGCTTGATGCGTCGGCTCGCGGATCGGCCTGCACTGCAGCGATTTCTGGCCCCGTTCGGGACTGTTGCTGAAGTTGACGAGACCGACGGCCTAAGGACACAAATGCTGACTGGCGAGATCATCCATCTGCGGCCGTCCGGCAACGCGCCTGAACTTCGCTGTTATTCGGAGGCAGCAGACCCAGGCAGAGCGAGAGCGATTGTGGCGCTGACGCTCGACAGGGCGCGGGCAATCGCATCCACAAACGAAGCAGAGGTCATTTCATGAAAGTGGTTCCCGTCATCATCAGCGGTGGAGCCGGATCGCGACTATGGCCTGCCTCAAGGCAATCGCACCCCAAGCCTTTTCTTAAAGTGGCGGATGGGCATTCGCTTATTCAGCACACGGTGCTGCGCGCCGCGTCGATTGAGGGAGTGGTGGAACTCGTGGCCGTAACGTCCGGGGACCACCTTTTCCTCACAAAGGACGACTTCGACGAACTGGATTCGGTTGTGTTGCCGCGTACGTTTCTGCTCGAGCCGGAAGGCCGGGATACGGCCGCTGCCGTGGCGGCAGCCACTGTCCATGCCAAGGCAACGCAGGGCCCTGATGCGATTCTATGCGTCTTCCCGGCCGATCACATGATTGGCAACCTGCCTGCATTTCTTGACGCTATGGGCCGGGCCATCGAATACGCAAAACTGGGGCGGATTGCCACATTGGGCATCAGCCCGACAAGACCGGACACGGCATTCGGCTACATCGAAGCCGATGGTGAGAAAGTCGTCCGCTTCGTTGAAAAGCCGGATCTCGACACAGCCAAGGCCTATGTCGAATCCAAACGCTTCTTCTGGAACGCGGGCATCTTCTGCTTCAGCGCGCAACGCATGCTGGATGAGATGGCTTTGCATTGCCCTGAAGTGATCCAGGCAGTTTCCGACAGTTATGAGAACGGCCGATTCAGTCAAGGCGAAGGCTTTGCGAAGATCGAACTCGCGCCCGAGCATTTTGGCTCCGCTCCGCGTATCTCTCTCGATCACGCGGTTATGGAGAAGACAAACAATCTTGCCGTGGTTCCTTGCGACATGGATTGGAACGACATCGGATCTTGGAACGCGATGGCCGATTTGATCGCTCCTGACGAAAGCGGGAACAGGCTACGCGGCGATGTTCACATGGTCGACACCACCGGCAGCTACGTAAGTTCCGACAAGCGCGTCATCGGTACGGTCGGGGTCAGCGATCTGGTGATCGTCGATTCTCCCGACGCATTGCTTGTCGCCTCCCGCGATCGCGTTCAGGACGTCAAGAAGCTGTTCGAGGGCCTCAAGGCTTCCGGGCATGAGGCACATCTGGTCCACAGCACCGTACATAGGCCGTGGGGCACCTATACGGTTCTGGAGGAAGGCGAGCGCTTCAAAATCAAACGCATCGAGGTGAAACCCGGCAGACGTTTGAGCCTGCAGATGCACTACCATCGTTCCGAGCACTGGGTCGTGGTCAGCGGCTCCGCGAAAATAGTCAACGGCGACCAGGAGCTGTTCCTGGCGACAAACGAGTCAACCTACATCCCCTGCGGTCATAAACACAGGCTTGAGAACCCGGGCCGGATTGACCTGGTGATCATTGAAGTGCAAAGCGGCGATTATCTCGGCGAGGACGATATCGTGCGTTTTGACGACGTATACGGCCGCGCCTGATAATCCATTGGCTCACGGTGCTGGGCGACCAATCACCGGATAAAACCGAGAACATCGATGACAAAGACAGCTTTGATTACCGGAATCACCGGGCAGGACGGCGCCTATCTGGCAGAGCTTCTGCTTGCCAAAGGCTATGAGGTTCACGGACTTGCACGGCGTTCAAGCACCGCCGATGTGAACACCACGCGCCTGAAGTGGCTTGGCATCGAGAAAGACGTTCGGATCGTGGACGGAAACCTGACGGATTTGTCTGGTCTGGTCAGAACAATGCGCGATGTGAAGCCGGATGAAGTTTACAATCTTGCCGCCCAATCTTTCGTCAAGTCATCGTGGCAGCAGCCGATCCTGACGGGCAACGTCACCGGCATAGGCGTGACCAATGTGCTTGAGGCAATTCGCCTGGAATCGCCCGAAGCGCGTTTTTATCAGGCCTCGTCCTCGGAAATGTACGGCCTTATCCAGGAGCCGATGCAATCGGAAACCACACCTTTCCACCCACGCTCTCCTTATGCGGTGGCGAAGCTCTACGGCCATTGGATCACGATCAATTATCGCGAAAGTTTCGGCCTGCATGCCTCAAGCGGCATTCTGTTCAATCATGAATCTCCGCTTCGCGGCATTGAGTTCGTCACCCGCAAAGTCACTGATGCGGTCGCACGCATCAAGAAGGGCATGGCAAAGGAATTGCGTCTCGGCAACATCGACGCCAAGCGTGACTGGGGTCATTCCAAGGACTATGTCCGCGCCATGTGGCTGATGGTGCAGCAGGACCAGCCGGATGATTACGTGGTCGCGACAGGCAGGACAACAACTGTGCGCGACATGTGTCGAATCGCATTCGAACACGTTGGGCTCAAGATGGATGACCACCTTGTGATCGATCCGGAACTATTCAGACCGGCCGAGGTCGAAATTCTGCTCGGAAATCCCGCTAAGGCAAAGCAGAAGCTGGGATGGGAGGCGACGACCTCGCTGGAAGCGATGATCCGCGAAATGGTGGACGCGGACCTCGACCGCCATGCCAACCCGCCGAGACGCGGGTAATCGGAAAGCCGTTTTTGCCAACATGTTCGGCACGTTGACGCATCGCATCCTGATAACCGGGGCCAGTGGGTTCGTCGGCACGACACTCTTGCAGTTGCTGGAGCGTGAGCACGGTTCCTGCGAGGTTTTTGCTTTTGGTCACGGCGAAGGGCAAAACCCGATCGATCTGCTGGACCAGGACGCGGTCGACACGGCCGTTCAGAAGGTACAGCCCACCGCGCTTATCCATCTGGCAGCGGTCGCCGCGCCTTCCGATGCGCGCAATGCGCCACGGCATGCCTGGAACGTCAATGTTACGGGAACCATGAATCTTGCCGAATCCGTGATGCGTCACGCCCCGAAGGCCCGGTTCATCTACATCGGCAGTTCGGAAGCCTATGGCGCCTCGTTCCAGAGCGTGGCCGGCCCGGTGACGGAGAGTGCATCGCTTCGGCCGATGACCGTCTACGGTGCCACCAAAGCGGCCGCGGACCTAATGGTCGGGCAAATGGCATATGACGGTCTGCGCGCCATCCGCTTTCGCCCGTTCAACCATACCGGCCCAGGCCAGTCCGATGCCTACGTTGTCTCCGCCTTCGCGCGCCAAGTTGCAGAGATCGCGTCGGGCAAGATCAAGCCAATCATTCATGTCGGCAATCTCGAAGCCGAGCGCGACTTCCTCGATGTTCGCGACGTGGTGCGCGCCTATGCGAAATCCGCGACGATGGATCTGGAGGACGGACCGGACCATGTCTACAACATCGCATCCGGGCAGCCCCGAAAAATCCGAGACATACTGGATATGCTTGTCGCGCAATCGGACATCGATATCGAAGTGCGCGCCGATCCGGAAAAATTTCGCCCAAACGACATCCCTGTTGCCTCGGGTGATGCGACAAAGGCGCGCGAAAGGCTGAATTGGAAGCCTCTAGTGCCATTCGAGCAGACACTAAGCGACGTTTTGGGGTATTGGCACCGGATATGTAGCGCCCGTTGACTGCGAGGCGCGCAAGGGATCGATCATATGTTCCGAAGCCTATGGCAGTACCGCCATTTCATCATGTCCTCCATCAGAGGCGACCTAAAAGGGCGTTTCGTGCGGTCGCGCCTGGGCGGCCTATGGTTCATCCTTCACCCGCTTGCGCAGGCCGTCATCTTCTCGATCGTTCTTTCGGAAGTTCTCAAGGCACGGCTGCCGGACACGGATAGTCCCGCCGCCTACCCGATCTATCTCCTGTCGGGCATGGCCGCATGGACGCTGTTCAGCGAGATTCTCACGCGCAGCATGACCGTCTTCATCGAGCAGGCGCCCGTGATGAAGAAGATTGCCTTTCCGCGTTTGTGCCTCCCCGTGATCGTCGGGGGCACGGCGCTGATCAATCACCTGCTGCTGCTCATCGCGCTCTTTATCATCTTCATTTTCCTCGGGCATATTCCGGGCCGCGCTTTGGTCTTGCTGCCAATCGGGATCATCTTGATTGCGGCGATCGGCTTCGGCCTTGGCGTGATTCTCGGCGTGATGAACGTGTTCATTCGAGATGTTGCGCAGGTTATGATGATAGTGCTGCAGCTCTGGTACTGGCTGACGCCGATCGTGTATCCGGCTAATGTACTGCCGGAAAGGTACAGTTTCGTGTTGGATATCAATCCGGTAGCGCCCTTGGTGGCACTTTACCAGGATGCGCTGTTGTTCAACCGCTGGCCGAGCCCGGAAAGCCTGATCATGCCGGCAGTCCTGGGTCTCGTGAGCGTGAGCTTTGCGATGATTTTCTTTCGGCGTGCAAGCCCCGAACTCATCGACGTGCTGTAACCATGACCATGCTTTCCGTCAGCCATTTGTCGAAGCGCTATGCGAATTATGCAAGCAACCTCGAAAGGTTCGCGGGCTGGTTCGGTGCGCCGGTCAAGCCAACGGAGGAATTCTGGCCGGTCAGGGACATCTCGTTTTCGCTTGCGGCCGGAGAGGCGCTCGGTCTCATCGGGCAGAACGGCGCCGGCAAGAGCACGCTTCTGAAGTTGATCACCGGCACGGTGCGCCCGACCGAAGGCGTGGCACATGTCGGCGGCCGCGTCAGCGCCATTCTGGAACTCGGCCTTGGCTTCAATCCCGAATTCACCGGACGGCAGAACGCATTCCATGCCGGCGGGCTGATGGGTCTTTCACAGGCACGGCTGACCGAACTCATGCCTCACATCGAGGACTTCGCCGAGATCGGTGACTTCTTCGATCAGCCGCTGCGAACCTATTCGAGCGGCATGCAGGCGCGCCTGGCCTTTGCGCTAGCCACCGCGGAGCGACCGGAAATGCTGATCGTCGACGAAGTGCTTTCGGTTGGCGACAGCTATTTCCAGCACAAGAGCTTCGACCGGATACGCAGCTTCAGGGCGGCGGGCACATCGATCATTCTGGTCACCCACAGTCTGGGCGACGTGAGATCATTGTGCGACCGGGTCATTCTGCTGGACAAAGGGCATGTGCTGAAGGACGGGCCGCCTGACGAGGTGATCGACTATTACAATGCCCTGATTGCGGCCAAGGAGAACGATAAGCTGACCGTGGAACAGCGGCGGGAAAAAGATGGTTGGGCCTTCACCAGATCGGGAACGTTTCAGGTCAAGGCGTCGGCACTGGAACTCCTCGACGCAGAGAGCCGTGAGCCGGTGAAGGTTGCACGCCTTGGGCAGTCTCTGGTCTTGAGGCTGGTCGCTAAGGTGGAGGCGGATGTTTCCCGCCTTGTGCTTGGCCTTATGCTACGCGACCGTACCGGCCACGTCGTGTGGGGCACCAACACTTGGCACACGCAGCAAGCTCTCCAGGATGTAAAGGCAGGCGAGGAGATCGAATTCCAGCTGCCTTTCACTTGTACTCTAGGCCCAGGCTCTTATTCCTTCTCGCTGTCGTTAGCCAGTTCAGACACCCACCTGGAGAACAATTACGAGTGGCAGGATAATGCACAGGTGTTCGACGTAATTAATGCGACGCGCCCGTTCTTCATCGGAACGTCCGCACTTGACGCCCGGTTCGTCATCGGTGATCTGCAACATGAACGAACTTGAACGGGCCATAATGACGAGCAGTTGTCTCGATTGCGCCAGCATCCCGAAGGTATCGGAGGCAGGGTGCATTGTGGACAGGCCAAACGGCCCGGTTCAGATCATGCACAATGGCTTGCAGGTGAAAGCAGGAGGATACCACGGCGACTGGATGGCGCAGATCATCCGCTCGCTACAGGGGCATCACGAGCCGCAGGAGGAACTGGTCTTTCACCACATCCTGCGTTACGCACGTCACAATTCGCTGATCGTGGAGTTGGGCGCTTATTGGAGCTACTATAGCTTATGGTATTTGAATGAGATTCCCGGTTCGTCGGCAATTTGCATCGAACCAGACCCGAATAATCTTCGGTTGGGCCAATACAATGCGAGCCTGAATGGGCTTGAGGATCGCATCGATTTTCACAATGGCTGCGTCGGTGGCGAGAGCCGCGAAAGGGTCGAGTTGCGTTGTGAATCGGACGGACAAATGCATACATTGCCTTGTCTCGACATGGCAGCGGTATCCAGATTGGCCAATGAACGGACGATCGAGATTTTGCATATGGACGTACAGGGAGCGGAGCTGCCCTTCATTCGCTCAATGGTTTCAGCGGCAGAGCACAAACGGCTGCGATTTGTGATCGTCTCGACACATCACAGCAGCATTTCGGGCTCGCGAACCACGCATGTCGATTGCAGGCAATCATTGCTGGAGCTAGGAGGGGTCATCCTGGCCGAGCATGACGTGCAGCAGTCATACAGCGGCGACGGATTGATCGCGGCGAGCTTCTTTCCCGAAGATCGGCGCATCGAACTTCCGCCCATGTCGCTGAACAAGGCTCATCTTTCGCTGTTTCCTGAGCTCTGATGATCACCTCATACGCTCAGAATTTCGAAGACGTCATCTTGTGGCGTGCCCTCAAGTCGGTTGAACGCGGGTTCTATATCGACATTGGCGCTCAGGATCCGGTCGAGCATTCTGTAAGTCTCTCCTTTTACGAGCAAGGTTGGCGCGGGGTGCATGTGGAGCCCACCCCCCATTATGCCAACAAATTGCGCGCTGCGCGCCCGGATGAGGAGGTGATCGAGACAGCGATCGGTCTGGAGACCGGTCTTCTGACCTTCCATGAATTTCCGGGAACCGGCCTCAGTACTGGGGACCCTGTCATTGCCAAGCAGCATGCCGAAGCCGGATTTGAGGTCAAAGAGATTTCGGTGCCACTTGTCAGCCTCCAGGATCTCCTAAATCGCAATGCCGAGAGGGACGTTCACTGGCTCAAGATTGATGTCGAGGGCATGGAATCGGCGGTCATCGAGAGCTGGGGTTCTTCGCCGGTTCGTCCCTGGATCGTCGTTGTGGAAAGTACCAAACCACTTACGAAAGAGGAGAGCTACGACGAATGGGATCCCCACCTGAAGGAACTGGGTTATGAATTTGTCTATTTCGACGGCTTAAATCGCTTTTACATCAGCGAAACCCACCCCGAACTGAAAAACTCATTCGGGCCTGGGCCGAACTATTTCGACGAGTTCGTTCTTCCCGTTTCCAGCAAGTCCAATATGCTTTCGCCGATTCGGCAGGAACTGGATGCGCGTGAAGACGAAATTGTTCGCCTCCAGCAACAATTGGCGGACATGGACGATGTAACCGCGAGGCAATTGGCTGATGGACAAGCTGCCATTGAGGAACGGGATGCCGAAATCGCTCGGCTCGCTTCCATTGCCGTGGAAAATGGCGAGACTATAGCAAATTTAAAATATGAGCTGCGGGTAGAAAAATCGCGCACTCACGATTGGTGGTTAAAATCTGAAGCTCAACAAAGGCAAATAGAAGAGATTTATCGAAGCACGTCATGGAAACTGATGGGGCCCTATCGCCGAATTGGCAGGATGTCGAAGAGAGTTTTTTCCGCCACTCACTTGGGCCGACTAAAGACAAAAAGAGATTACCTTGCGATTCGTGTTATTCGTTTCATTATGCAGAGACCACAATTGAGGGCTTTTTTAGCTAAACAACTAAGGCGCTATCCACCATTATTCAATCGTTTTCGCGATTTCGCAATTGCCAAAATTATATCTGACAATCGCTTGCCTGGCACATCGCCTGGTTTTTTAAAATATTCCAAACCCTATTTTCATTCCACTGGACCAACTCCTGACATCAATCCTAGAATATTGAGGTCGTCCGTTGCCAACAGAATTTTTCTGGATCTCGAGCAAGCTTTAAAGAGAAGAAAAAAAGTCTAATGCGAATTGCTCTTGATCTCCAAGGCGCGCAAACCGAAAGTCGATTTCGAGGAATTGGCCGCTATACCATCTCTCTCGCGGAAGCGATCTATCGCAACCGTGGAGCCCATGAGGTATGCTTTGTACTAAACGGGAATATGCCAGAATCGGTTGATCTCATCTTCAGCACTCTTGGCAATGTTGTGCCACATCACTCTTTTCACATTTGGAACGGGCCTGATCGCCGCCTCGGTGATAACTGGTATGATGTCGGCTGGCGAAAATCGGCCTCTGAAAAAATATTTGAAGCTTTCACCGAATCACTTCATGCGGATATCATCCACATAAGTAGCTTGTTTGAGGGGTTCAGCGACCACTCAGCTTCTAGTGTACGGCACCCGCCAGGGTCGTCCCTAGTGGCAACTACTCTTTACGACCTAATCCCATATATATACAGAGATATGTATATTCCGTCCGGAATGCCGTCGGAGAAGTTCTATCTAGACAAGATTGACCATCTTAAAAGATCTGATATATGCTTAGCGATATCAGACTATACCGCCAACGAAGCTGTCTCTCTTCTTTCCTTGGAGAAGAAAAAAGTATTCAACATATCAGGATCAACGTCTGATGAATTTAAGAAAATTGCTCAATTTAATAAAAACGAGGCCGCCAAGGAATTCTCTTTAAGTCGAGAATTGGTTTTATATACTGGTGGAATCGACTTTCGTAAGAATATCGATCGGTTGCTTGGCGCATTTGCTGCCCTCCCCGTCGATATTCGTCGCCAACATGTCCTAGGAATTGCCGGAAAGATGGGGGAACTCCCTGCGGCACAGCTAAGGACCAAAGCGTACTCGTTGGGCCTGACCGACGATAATTTTCGGCTCTTTGGCTATGTGAGCGATCCCGAACTTGTAGCGCTTTACAATATATGTCGGCTCTTTGTCTTTCCGTCTTTGCATGAAGGCTTCGGTCTTCCCGCATTGGAGGCAATGAAATGCGGGGCTCCCACCATTGCTGCCGGAACAACAAGTGTTCCAGAAGTCGTGGGCTGGGACAAAGCGCTTTTCGATCCGATGGACGTACGGTCCATTTCGGACAAAATGCTGGCAGCTCTTACCGATGACGAGTTTCGCGAAGAGCTATCGCTACGCGGGTTGGACCGTGCGCGTTTATTTTCCTGGGATATGTCCGCGGAGAAGGCGATCGGAGCATTCGAGAGCGCACTCAGCCAATCTGACCGAGCCGCCGTAAAGGGTGGGATCGACCTTGGATATCGGGCCTTAATCGACTCCATTGCATCAATTGACGGAGCTACAGAGGAAGATCTTCTGTGTACTGCAGAAGCCATAGGAGCCAGCTTCCGAGATACAAGAAGGCGTGAAGCGCCTCTCGACTTGTCGAAAAAGCTAAAGTGGCGAGTCGAAGGACCGTTCGACAGTAGCTATAGTTTAGCGCTACTTAATCGAGAGACAGCGCGCGCGCTATCGGAATTGGGCCACGATGTGGCGCTGTTCTCCACAGAGGGACCGGGCGACTTCTTACCAAATTCGCATTATCTGGCTCAGAATCCGGATCTCAATGCTATGTGGATTCGATCCCGAGAGCTTGGGGAAAGGGACGTCGATGTAACCAGTCGCATTCTCTATCCGCCGCGCGTCCAGGACATGGTTAGTCCGATCAACATGCTGCACCACTATGCCTGGGAAGAATCTGGCTTTCCTCTCGAATGGGTAGAAGAGTTCAACAAGCATTTGCAGGCGATCACGTGTCTCTCGCCTCATGTAGAAAAAATTCTTATCGATCACGGCGTCACTGTACCATTGTCGGTTTCCGGATGCGGCATCGACCATTGGGATCGTGTAATTGCGGACCCCACGTTTAAGCTGCCACCTGCCCGCTTCAAGTTTCTGCACGTGTCTTCCTGCTTTCCCCGAAAGGGTGCGGACCTGTTGTTGGACGCCTACGGGAGAGCCTTTTCATCGCGGGACAATGTTGTCCTGATCATAAAGACATTCCCAAATCCACATAATGAGATTGACCGCTGGTTTCGAGAGGCTGTTGGCGACCGCCCCGATTTTCCAAAAGTTGAGATAATCATCGAGGACTTTGATAATTCGCGTCTAAAGGCGCTGTATGAAGCGTGCGATGTTCTGGTAGCTCCAAGTCGTGCTGAAGGATTTGGGCTGCCTATGGCTGAGGCTA
Organism: Mesorhizobium sp. B2-3-2; assembly: GCF_006442295.1. Lineage (NCBI taxonomy): Bacteria > Pseudomonadati > Pseudomonadota > Alphaproteobacteria > Hyphomicrobiales > Phyllobacteriaceae > Mesorhizobium > Mesorhizobium sp. B2-3-2. Next base: position 51,696 of record NZ_VFWA01000005.1, read on the forward strand.
TGATGTCAGGCCTCCCTGTAATTACGACAGCTTGGGGGGGGCAACTTGATTTTTGCAAACCGGAAATAGCTTGGCTGGTCGACTATCATTTCGAAAGAGCGCAAACACATTTCGGCTTGAGCGACTCCGTTTGGGCCACGGCAAATATCAGTCACTTGGCTGACACCATGCGCGGAGTTTTCGAACTACCGAAGGAGGAATTGACGCAGCGTGCCGCTCTCGGACGGAAGAAACTCCTACGAGAATTTCGCTGGACTGGAGTTGCTCAACGCCTTGTGGAAGCCGCAGCGGGATCCTTGTCCGGAACACAACGGAAAGAGCCCTCGATCGGATGGATGTCTACCTGGAAAAAAACCTGCGGTATCGCGGGATACTCAGAGCACCTGCTAGCAGAGTTTTCCAAGAGGCCAGTCATCTTTGGCACAACCGATTCAGCCGTCAACCTTCCAAAAGAAAAAATATTTCGGTGCTGGTCAGAAAGCGGACCTTTGGACGAAATTTCCAATTTAATTCGAGAAAAAACGATAGATGTACTAGTCATACAGTTTAATTATGCTTTTTTTGAATTTAATGAATTTTCATATTTTGTCAAAGAGCAGATAAATCGAGGAATTATTGTTGTAGTAGTTCTTCATTCAACTTTTGATCATCCTGCAACTCCATACAAAAAGCTCATCCACATTGCCGAAGCTCTATCGATCTGCCACAGACTTCTCGTTCATTCTGTAGATGATATGAACCGCCTAAAGGACGTCGGCTTGGTCGATAATGTCACATTGTTTCCACATGGGCTGATCGAGATGTCCGAAAGGCCCTCGCAGCATGTGGGGCACCGCGCCGCCGAAAGGTCTTACCTCCTCGCTTCGTATGGTTTTTTTCTACCTCACAAAGGACTTCACACACTTATCCGAGCAGTAGGCCTGCTTCGGAAGAATGGCGTCGAAGTGAGACTCCGGATGGTGAACGCAGAGTACGCCAACCCACAATCGCGTCAGCTTATTAATCAAGCCCTCGAATTGATTAACGATTTGGGATTGGATCGGCACGTGGAAATTCATACCGAGTTCCTGGATGACCAAGAAAGCCTCGCACTTTTGGCCGATGCGGATTTAATTGTTTTCCCGTACGAGAATACTGGCGAATCCTCAAGTGCGGCCGTTCGTCATGGAATTGCCGCTGAGCGGCCTGTGGCTGTTACTCCACTTCCGATTTTCGATGACGTTCGTGAAGCGGTGTTTGAATTGCCAGGTCACGATGCGGAGTCGATTTCCGTCGGAATTCGAAACCTTCTTGCCGAGCTTGCCATTAATTCTAGCTCCGCCAAACAGAAAGCCAGTGATGCGGAGCGTTGGCGTGCGGCGCACCAACAAAAACGCCTGTCGGCGCGGCTGGAGGGGATGCTTAAGGCACTTCACAACAAGCACCATCACGACAGTTGGCTTGGTTCATGAACCGGAGGATCAGGTCAAAGTTGCGAACAATTAGTTAGTCCGCCGCACATATGTTCATTCCAAACGAGGTGGTATCAAACTTCGCCACACGGAGCTTGAGGTGCCCGTCTGAAGAGTACGGGGGCAAGTCGATATGCAGGTCCAGCGGCTGATCGCCAGGGGAAAAGTTTATGGCGGGGACGCTATGACCTTTGGATGCAAGCGACTTAGCGAGCGCCTCGATGTCGCGGCGACGATAGATAGAGAGGGTCGGACTCTCCATGGTTGCACCATTCGATGAGACATTAAATTCCGTTGTGTGTACTGCCAACCCGCCAGAGCGCAAACACCTCATTGAGTTCTCTATGAAAGACATTCCATGCTGCAGACTGCCTAGATGTTCCAAGCTGCAGCTTGACCAAAGGAAGTCGAAGCCCACAAGGTCGACTGGTATTGCGTTCATGTCGACAGCACGAAACGCGACACGTTGGCTAAACAAGTCGGCCGGGCAGTGCCCCGGATAGCGAAGTGCTTCGAGCGACGCAGCATGTTGATCAGTTTCTATCCACCCCGCAGCAGCCGCCTCATCCCCACCCAGATCCGTGGCGACAATTAAGGCCCCTGCGCCTGCGAAGTTTGCTACTAGAGGCTCACGGCCCACGCCGAAACCAAGACCGCGCTTCCCCTCGAGGGACCCGAAGTAAGAAAGCAGGGCAGAGCGGATGTAGGCCCATTCCCATAGCTTCCTGTGCTTCACCCCTGCTGGAAGGAAGAGGGCCCGCGATGCCTCAATGTACGCATCCTCTTCGAATTGTACCGCCGTGCACATCTGCCACACGGGATCTTTCAGGGTCGGGCCATCCGGTGGTATTTGACGGGGCTGCTTTGACCCCCAAGATTTAGGACGCCAGTTCATTCCGCCCCCTGAGTTTTGCCTTTTCGTACAGTCAGGCGACAATTCCTTGCATAGGGAATCTTGCTTCGCAACATCTTCAGAACTCCAAGAGGCAACGCCGGCGCTCGTCTGAATCCGAAGGTGGTGCTACTATCCTCATGGTATCGGTGGAGAGACAGGAGGCGTGGGTTTGAGACGAACAAAAGCGAAGTTCTCATCGCGCGTTATATCGACCACTCCGGACGATTGCATCTGGTCTAAATAGGGTTGCATCTCGTCGTAGTACTCAGCGGTCCGCGGCCAGTGATGCGCAGCCCATAACAAATCCATGTACGGTATCGCTGCGACGTCGGCGTCTTGCTCCGTGAGCAGCCGCAACACTTTCTTTCCGAATTCTGGTCCTGTCTTGCCGGGCTCAAAGGCAAGCATTGTGTCAGGCCAACCGGCCATCGCGACAGTAAGGTTCTTGTCGCCACCAATGTTGTACGTCCGAATATCCAATTTGCTGGTCATATAGTTGGCAAAAAAATCGTTCCGAAACGGCAGAAAGGCGACCCTTTCCCCCGGTCGAAAGATTGGCCGTAGACTTTCAACATAGCGATCGATTCCGACTATCATCTCCCGGGCCTGAACATTATCCGCGATAACGGCACGCGTCGGCATGTTGAAAGCAATACCAGCCAATATAATTGCAATTGTAGTCCCCGGCTGCACGCGACGACTCGCCACATGCAAAGCGAGCAATGCCCACGCTCCAAACATGCCAAGCGCCACCCAGCGATAACTGGCGCGCATGTTGTTAAACCCGGGAACATATGTTGAAAGGAATTCCGTTCCAGTTCGCCACGGTGCGTACTGAAGAGGCATCAGCGGACCGAAATCGCCATCAGGCCTAAGCACATTCCATTTGAACGATGGCCCCAACGCCATATAGAAACCGCACAAGCCGATAAGCAGAAATGCAGCTTTCAACTTGATGTCGGATGACCTAGTCGCCAAGGCATAGAACGCAGCTATGATTAACATCAATGCGAACGAGGCATTAAATACTGAGCCATCGCCGAAATAGTTAATCTCCTGACGAAAAGCACTGAGGCCGACAGAATCAGGAAGCCATAGCGCCCCTTGAGTAGGAATGAAAAAAAACTCTATATTTGATCCGAACGCTCGGAAAAAATCCAGATCCTCTGGCTCAAAGCTTGGCCTTCCGATGTAGGCCGTATACAATAAATAAGAAGTTGCAAATGCTGCTCCTGTGACCGGAAAACATTTATACAATATCTCGTTGCGTTCGGTCGAACTGGTCGCAAAACTAACGAGGAGCGAAATTGCCACTCCCGAGGCAAACATCATGAAGCTATATCCATCCATGAAGGCTGCGGACAGAGTGGCTCCGAAGAACAAGACGGATGATCGCAGATTTTGCTCGTAGCGCACCAACCGCAATGCGGTGTAGAAATACGCTGGCAAAAGCGCAAATCCGAGGGATACCATGGAATAATCTGCGTGCTGCCATATGACAGGTAGCGTGAGCCATAGCAGAGCGCACAGAAGCGAAATCCCGCCCCTGCCTCCGATAAGGCGCACAAACCTGTACGCCCCATAAAATGCGACAGCGAGCCACATCGAGAATGCCAGCGAATATGCGTCGGCGGGGGGGACGCCGATTTTTAGGAAAAAAGCGGTTGGCAAGGCCGCAGCAAGTCCAAATGAGATCGCCGCGGGGTCCGGCAAGCCAAAATTTGTCGCGTAAATCGAAAAGCCATTTGCGAAGGACTGTGCGAAGCCCAGCGTCCAGACAGCCTGACCAGTTGTGGGCACCATCAACCCAGGGAGAGCTCCATTTACAAACAAGCCGATAAAAAAGGCGAGCGCGGCGAGCAGGCCGAATCCGACTTTGTAAGAGGTGGTCCCATCAGTCTCGTTCATTGGTCGTCCCATACAGTCGACCGGCGATCAGCCCGCCAACAAAAAATAGAAGATCGCCCAGGACAGTGATCATTCGTCCAATCACCACCGCTAGAAGAATGACCGAGCTGGGGCTGAGCCCGTCGAGCAGAAAGAGCAGAACGGCTTCCCTGACCCCGATGCCTGCCGGCGCGCCTGGGGTTAAAAGTCCCGCAAGCCAGGCAATTACATATGCACCGGCTATCGCCGGATAGAGGCTAAGGTCGCTCGAACCACCGGCAAGGCTGTAGGCGACAACGAAGATCGCGCCAGAAACAGCAAGATAAGAGGCATAGAACGCCACTGACCTCGCGAGAGTCGATCCGAACAACCATCCTGTCAGCAGGAGAAGTGCTGCAGCAAGAATAAAAAATAAGGGTAAGCTAGTGGTCCAACCAACGTCTAGAAACACGAATGGTGACACGAGGGGGACAAACAAAATCGTAGACGCTGCGATTATCAGCAATTCCAAAACGGACGACTTTGCAAGCGGGGCGTTACTGATACCGGCGGCGACCCCCAATGCCTGTCTGCCGACCAGTTGGAAAACATTACCTGGAACGTATTTCGCCAGTTGTGAAGTGGCGTAAGCCCACACTGCCCAACGAAATGGTCGCTCTACACCTACATAAACAAGAATTTCCTGCCAGCCGAAAGCAAGTAAAATACTCGAAATTCCGCATATAAATGAGACAAATATTAGAAACACTAAATCTAGTGTGTCAAAATTTCGGAAACTTATCTCACTGCCATACAATACTATTTTATAAAAAACGAAAAACAGAGCAAACAACGCCAATGAAAATCCAAGAGCCCTAATATTGTCTCTAACAAACCTCTCTATTGTTTTATAAATCATCATGCGTGAACGAAAAAACCTGATTCGCTCCAAAAAGAAAGCGTCGGTAGCTAACCATCTTTAAACCTACCGAGCGTCCAGCATCCGATAGCTTCTTTTTATCCAACAGGTCTTCATGCTCTTCGTTCGCACTTCGACTGAAAACACCGATTCGAGAACCTACCCAATGGACCCAATCCATCGAGGGATGAGGCGTCGTACAGACAATTCGTGCAGCCGGGGCGCGCACTAGGTTTGATTTCAAAGTCGCCAAGAAAGTGCGAGGATCCTTTACGTGCTCGATTACCGCCAAAGCAGCAATGGTGTCGAACACTCCAACGGCCAGATGTTCCGCCTGGACAAATTTATGCGAAGGATATTTCTTTCTAGCAGCCGCGATCGATACTGGATCCAGGTCGATCCCTACATAGTTCCGGCTGTCAACAAGCTCCGCCAACGCACCATTGCCACAACCGACGTCCAATACGCGGCCTTTTATGTATTCTCTAACAGCGAAAATTCGCTGCCGCTTCAAGAATGGGGAAAGCACCCCCTCGGTCGCTTGGTCAGCCAATTTCTATACCCTGGATGTTTTTCACAATGCAAAAAGGTACCGATTCAGTCGGAACCCTGCATAAGGACGGACTGGCACAATCATTTTGTCTTCCTAGAGCGGCAATGCAACATGGTCCAGGGCAAGGGCGACAGAACCTCGACCACTTCGAAAAACTGCGACACCAGCGAAATGAAGCCGCGCTGCGACCAGTGCTGCAGATGGCCGGGTGTGTTTCCCAGGGCAGATACGTATTTCCCGCGCGCCAGGTTGAGTGCACGCCAAAGCGGCTCCCGAGGCACGCTGAGTATCAGGTCCGACCTTGCAATGCGCTGCAGTGCCTGCAAGGCCTTTTGCGGCTCCTCGAGGTGCTCCATCACCTCGCAACACACGATAAGATCGGCGCCATCCCGTTCGGGCATCACCTCGTAGATACTGCGTACTTCAAAACGCCCGGGATCCATACCGCGCCCGCGGGCTTCTTCCTTTGCCATTCCGATAACCTGCGTGGAGAAATCGGTGCCCCGCGCATCGATGGCCTGGCCAAGCCAACGCATGACCCAATAGCCCTCCCCACATCCGACCTCGTGGATGGTGGCGGGGCCGACCTTTGCCACCAGGCCGGACAGGGCGCCGTCGAATCCTGCGACCATCCGACGGGCGATCAGGTTCCGCGTGCCGTATTTGTCATAGGTGTTGCCTATGACAATGCCATCCTCTGCCTGTCCGCCAGCTACCTTCATCCGTCCAGCCTGCTTTCCTGCAACTTCGTGCGCGTTCGCGTGATCTGTCCTGGCGTCGCGCGCTGCGTATAGCGGATGTCTTCGAGAAGCTTACGGTTGGCAGCTATCACATCGGCCAGGAAGGCAACCAGAAGTGCCTGGAAGCCCATCGACATGAGCACACCCGCCAGGATCACCGACTGTACGTGGCCGCTACCTCCGTCAAACAGAAAGAAATAAAGAAAACGCAGGCCGATCAGAAAACCAACGCCAAAAAGAATGGCCGCAACCGTGCCGAAGAACCGGGCCGGCTGGTAGATAACGAAAATGCGGATGATGGTGAAAATCGAGCGCTTCAGATAAGATGGTATGCTCTTCACCAGCCTCGACGGCCGCAGGTCGCCGTTGACGCGGACCGGCACCGAAACCACGCGCATGTTCTTGCGGCCTGCCTGAATGATGGTTTCCAGCGTGTAGGTGTAGTTGTTGAACACGGCAAGACGCTGGGCCGCGTTCCGCGAGATGGCGCGAAATCCGCTTGGCGCGTCCTGGACATCGGTGCCGCTGCTGACGCGAACCACCCAGCTGCCGATCTTCTGCAGAAGCTTCTTCACCGGCGAGAAATGCTCTATCTCCGATATCGGTCGGGCGCCGATGACCATATCCGCACGCCCCTGGAGAACCGGTCTGGTCAGCGCCGGCAGGTCGGCCGCGTTATACTGATTGTCGGCATCGGTGTTGACGATGACATCCGCGCCCCGCGCGAGGCAGGCTTCAATGCCCGTCATGAAGGCATAGGCGAGACCGCGATTGCTGGTATGACGGACAACGTGGTCGACCCCGTTTTCCTCGGCGACCCTCACTGTCTCGTCGCTGCTTCCATCGTCGATGATCAACCATTCGACGCAGTCAAAACCAGCAACGGTCCGCGGCAGATCATTCAGCGCTATCGCGAGCGTTTCCGCCTCGTTATAGCAAGGGATCTGGATAATCAGCTTTGGCAGCGGCGTACTCTCGAATTGGGACCCTGATACCCATGCATCTACCATTATCAGACTGAGGCGCAAGCGGTTTTCCCCTGGCGGAATCTCAGCATCATTTTGATGAACGGAGTCGGCGAAGTGTATAATAGCGTTTTTTCATAATGACTTGTCGCCTGATCGCCCCTCGAAGCGTTGTCTCTGCTATCACCGCAAAAATGTCCGGAATCCTTTGCCCAATTCGCTGCTCAATTCGCTTCCGGAGAGAAGATTGAGAATCGGGATCGATGGCAGGAATCTGGGATCGGCCTCCGACGGAATTGGGCGGTTCGTCCACAATGCCGTGAAAGCGCTGACGGCTCTCGGCGCTGATGTCTTTCTGTACGCACCGGGCAAGATCAACGCAGATTACGATATTCCGCATGGCGTTCCCGTGCGGACCGCCAACTTCAAGGGTTCTGTCGCCCGAACCTATTGGGGACAGGCCGTGGTGCCCTCCTGGGCCGCGCGTGACAAAGTGGAGATCTTGTGGGGCCCATCGCACCGCCTGCCCTTCCTGCTCGACCGCGAGATCGGGCGGGTGGTCACGATTCACGACCTCGTCTGGTTGCACGCTGCGCAGACCATGCGAACCCGGACCTGGATGGGTGACCGCCTGCTGATGAAGCCGGCGTTGAAGACCGCTGATGTCGTAGTCGCGGATTCGATGGCCACTGCCACTGCCTTGACGAACGAATTCCCCTGGCTGAAGTCGCCGGTCAGGACAGTTGCCCCTGGTACCGCGGCATTACCGGCGCCCGGTGATGTCGGGAGCCTGGAACCGCTCGGCATCACTAGGCCCTATGCGCTTTTTGTCGGCACAATCGAGCCACGCAAGAACCTCAGCAATCTGATAAAGGCCTACGGCCTGTTGCCGGCTGCCACCCAGTCTGGCTGCGACCTGGTCGTGGTCGGCGCCAAGGGCTGGAAACAAACGGGCTTGGCCGACGAGGTCCGAAATAGCGACCTCGGGACAAACATCAAATTTACCGGTTTCGTCGATGACGCGACGCTCGCGACGATCTATGCGAATTGCCTATTTCTCGTGATGCCATCGCTTTATGAGGGGTTTGGCTTTCCGATCGTCGAGGCACAATCTTTCGGCAAACCGGTGCTGACGTCGAACACCTCGTCAATGCCCGAAGTCGCGGGAAACAACGCCGTGCTCGTCGATCCGAAGAACCCCGCGGCAATTGCCGCTGCACTCCACCGGCTCTGTGTCGATGTAAAATTCCGAGACGGGATCGCTGCGGGCGCGAAGAAGAATGCCGCGCGTTTCACCTGGGAGAATTACGCCAAGGGTATGCTTCAGATTTTTGAACTCGCCATCGAGCGAAGACGGAAGACCAACGCTTGAAAGTCCTCCATTTCTTCAAGACATACTGGCCCGATACCTTTGGCGGGGTAGAGCGGACGATACATGCCATCGCTCGAAGCACCGCCAGTCATGGCATCGAAACCGAAGTGCTCTCCTTGAGCCGTGCTCCGGACAAGAACACGCAGCACCGCGACGGGCACATGGCCCGGAAAGCCAGGCTGGATTTCGAACTGGCGTCGACCGGGTTTTCGCTCGAGGTCTTTCGGAAGTTCGGGGCGCTCGCTGGGAAAGCCGACCTCATACACTACCATTTCCCATGGCCATTCATGGACATGGTGCATTTTCAATCCCGTCACGGCAAACCGACCGTCGTCACCTACCATTCCGACATTGTCAAACAAAGACTTTTGCTGCCTCTTTATCGGCCGCTGATGCTGCGCTTCCTCAGGGATGTGGACGCTATCGTCGCGACATCTCCGGACTATTTGAAATCGAGCTCCGTTCTCAGGGGCTTGGAGGGCAAATCGACGATCATCCCGATCGGCATAGATGAAACAGATTATCCCACGCCGGCCGAAGCCGACAACAGATGGTGCCAAGCGGCAGTAGCGGAGCCCTTCGTGCTCTTCGTCGGCGTCCTGCGCTACTATAAGGGGCTGGACGTGCTGATCCAGGCGGCCGATAAAGTCAGGTGCAAGATCGTTATTGCCGGATCAGGGCCTATCGAAGAGCGGCTCAAGCTTCAGGCCAAAACGTTGCGTCGCAACAATGTGATTTTCCTAGGCGAGGTCACCGAGCGGCACAAGATGGCGCTCCTCCACAACTGCCTGGGGTTCGTTTTTCCGTCGAACCAAAGGTCGGAAGCCTACGGGCTTTCTCTCGTCGAGGCTGCGATGTGCGGCAAACCGATGATCTCTTGCGAGATCGGAACGGGAACAAGTTATGTGAACAAAGCCGGCGAGACCGGGTTGGTCGTACCGCCTTCCGATCCAGCACGCCTTGCCGAAGCCATCAACCAGGTCGTAGAATCGCCGATCGAGGCAGCGAACTGGGGGCGAGCTGCTCGCGATCGCTACGTTCGCCTCTTTACAGCTGACAGGATGGGAAAAGCATACGCCGAGCTCTATCACCAACTCGATAACCGCCGACGCTGAAATACGGCTTCGCGCTGCGGCAGCCGGTGAATCCCCCGCTGGTTGCTGATTGTTGATGCAGTCAAAGCCGGTCAGGTCACCTGCTCAGGAGACGACGGATCACCTCTCGCGCCGACTTCTGCAGTACCGGCGCACGCCATCCAAACACGGAGGCAAACTTCGCGCTCGACAGCCGTGAATTGGCGGGGCGGCGCGCCTTGGTCGGATAGTCCGTCGCAGCAATGTCCCGTACCCGCGCGGAGGGGCCCCCGAGCCCACCGCTTGTGTCCAGGATATGGCGGGCGAAGCCGCTCCAGTTGGTCTCGCCCGTGCCGGCCAGATGATAGATGCCCCACGCGGCGAAATCCTCGTTGCGGTGCAGCCGTGCTGCCGCATGCAGGATCGCGTCGGCGATATCAAGCGCGGAAGTGGGGTTTCCCCATTGGTCGGCCACAACCGGTATCTCGTCGCGATCGCTGGCCAACCTCAGCATGGTTTTGGCGAAATTCTTGCCGAACGGGCTGTAGACCCAGGCAGTGCGCAAGATCACGTGGCGCGGATTGGCTGATGCCACGGCCTGTTCGCCGGCAAGCTTGGAGGCGCCGTAGACGCCAATCGGCGCGGTCGCGTCGGTTTCCAGATAGGGACCGTCCTTGGTGCCGTCGAAGACATAGTCGGTCGAAAGATGGATGACGGGCACGCCGAGCCGCGCTGCCGCTTGCGCCACCTCGCCGGCGCCGGCGGCGTTCACCGCATGGGCCAGCTCAGGCTCATCCTCGGCCTGGTCCACCGCCGTGTAGGCGGCGGCCGACACGACGATGTCGGGCTGAGCTGCCTCGAGCGCTGCGGTCACGGTCTCGGGCTGTGTCAGGTCGAGCTGCGGCCGGCCGATGGCGATGACCTCGACGTCTTCGCGCCCGCGCCCGGCCTCCAGAAGGCTTGCCGCGACCTGGCCCTCGCGTCCGGTGACAACGAGCCTCACACCGCCTCCTTGCGCGCTCCGCCCAGTCTTTCGCCGGCATAGCGCTGTTCGCGGATCGGTCCCCACCACCACTTGTTGTCCAGGTACCAGTCGACCGTCCTTGCCAGGCCGCTGTCGAAATTCTCCTTCGGCGCCCAGCCGAGCTCGCGGCCGATCTTGGAGGCGTCGATGGCGTAGCGGCGATCATGGCCGGGGCGGTCGGTGACGAAAGAGATCAGGTCGCGATAGCTTTTGCCGCCGGCCCGCGGGCGCCTGGCGTCGAGCAGATCGCAGATCGTCTCGACGACACCCAGATTGGTGCGTTCCGAATTGCCGCCGACATTGTAGCTCTCACCCGGCTGCCCCTTGGTGGCGATCAGTTCCAGCGCGCGCGCATGGTCCTCGACGAACAGCCAGTCACGCACATTGGCGCCGGCGCCGTAGACCGGCAGCGGCTTCTCGTCGAGCGCGTTGAGGATGACCAGCGGGATCAGCTTTTCGGGAAAATGGTAGGGCCCGTAGTTGTTCGAACAATTGGACAGCACCACCGGCAGGCCATAGGTCTCGTGCCAGGCGCGCACCAGATGGTCGGACGCCGCCTTGGAGGCGGAATAGGGCGAGGACGGCGCGTAAGGCGTCTCTTCCACGAACATGCCGCCATCGAAGGGCAGGTCGCCGAACACCTCGTCGGTCGAGACGTGATGGAAGCGGAAACGGCCCTTCCTGTCGTCGGAAAGGCCGCGCCAATACTCCAGCGCTGCATTGAGGATGCGGTAGGTGCCGACGATGTTGGTCTCGATGAAGGCGCCCGGCCCATCGATCGAGCGGTCGACATGGCTCTCGGCGGCGAGGTTCATGACGATGTCGATATCGTCGCGGCGCAATATGTCGAGCACCGCCCTCTCGTCGCAGATGTCGGCATGGGCGAAGCTGTAATTCCGTGCATTCTCGATCGGCCGCAGCGAGGCCAAATTGCCCGCATAGGTCAGCTTGTCGAGATTGGTCACCCGGTAGGCCGGGTTGGCGCACAGATGCCGGCACACCGCCGAACCGATGAAGCCAGCCCCACCCGTCACCAGAAAATTCATGCCGCTATCCCCATGCATCTGGCAATGTTCATCAGGCAAACACCTCGGCGGCGGCGAGCAACGGCGCCTTGAGGTCCTTGTCGGAAAGCTGGAAGCCGCCAGCCGGCGGCGGCCATTCGATGCCGATGGCGGGGTCGTCGAAACGGATCGAGCGGTCGTGTTCGGGCGAATAGGTGTCGGTCACCTTGTACAGTACCTCGGTATCGGGCACGAGCGTCATGAAGCCGTGGGCGAAGCCCTTGGGCACCAGGATCTGGTTGCCCTTCTCGGCCGAGACCTCGAGGGCAACCCATTTTCCGAATGTCGGCGAGGAGCGGCGGATATCGACCGCGACATCAAGGACACTGCCTCTGACAACGCGCAGCAGCTTGTCCTGGGCACGTGGCGGCAACTGATAGTGCAGCCCCCTGACGACACCGGCCGCTGCGGAATAGGAGTGATTGTCCTGGACGAAGGCGAGTTCAAGGCCGGCCTCGGCGAAGCGTGCGGCGTTCCAGGTTTCGGTGAAGTAGCCACGGGCATCGCCGTGCCGCTTCGGAATGATTTCGAGCAGACCTTCGATGCCAAGGGGTCTCACCTCCAGCATCTAGTCCTCCGACAACTCGACCACGCGGCGGCGCAGATAGGCGGCATATTCATTTTTTCCCAGGCGGGTTGCGCGCTGCAACACCTCCTCAGCCCTCAGCCAGCCCTGTTCGAAGGCGATTTCCTCCGGACAGGCGACCTTGATGCCTTGGCGACGTTCGATTGTACGCACGAACGAAGAAGCATCGTCCAGGCTGTCGTGAGTGCCGGTATCGAGCCAGGCGTAGCCGCGCCCCAACCTATGCACCTGCAACTGGCCACGCTCGAGATAGGCATTGTTGACCGCCGTGATTTCGAGCTCGCCTCGAGCCGAGGGCCGAATCCTTGAGGCGATGTCGACAACCTCGTTGTCGTAGAAATAAAGGCCGGTGACGGCCCAGTTGGATTTCGGCTTCTGTGGTTTTTCTTCAATCGTGAGCGCGGTTCCACTGGTCTTGTCGAAGGACACTACGCCATAGCGCTCCGGATCCTCGACATGGTAGGCGAACACCGAAGCGCCGCTTTCGCGCGATGCCGCGGTGCGGCAAAGCTTGGACAATCCGTCGCCAAAATAAATGTTGTCGCCCAGTATCATCGACACGCTGTCCGCGCCGATGAAGTCACGGCCGATAATGAAGGCTTCCGCAAGTCCGTTGGGCTGCGGCTGCTCGGCGTAGGACAATTCAAGCCCGAATTCCGATCCATCGCCCAACAGCTCGCGGAAAACCGGCAGGTCCCGCGGCGTGGAAATGACCAGAATCTCTCGAATCCCCGCAAGCATCAAAACGCTCAGCGGGTAATAGATCATCGGCTTGTCGTATACCGGGAGTATTTGCTTGGAGACCGCTAACGTTAGCGGATAAAGGCGCGTTCCACTGCCTCCAGCAAGGATAATTCCTTTCAAGAAACTCTCCTTGACATGCCTAAGTCCCCTCCCCTGACACAAGCCGCCCGTGCTTAGGTTTCATGCCGCGGCTTGTCAATCTGGTGCCCGACGAAGGAGCCGAGCGAGTGTCCCCGGCCCCGGCCAACCGCCCTTGCCTTGCCGGGCCCGAGGTCATGGCCGGGACAAGCAGATTGTCTTCATCGTGATGGCCTATCTCGCCCATCTCGCGCCTTTGGTTCAGCCGCTCGGCAAAACCCTTGTGAAAGACGATCGCATTCAAATAGGCAAACGTCATCGCGAGTGCTGCGGTTCGCAAGGGATAGTCGACAAGAGAGTGAACGAGCAAAAACGACACCGAGAGAAACGCAGCCTTCTGTAACGGCTCCCGGCGAATCCGGACCGACGAGGCGAAAAGCAATATGGCATACACAATCATTAACAAAACGACCGGTATGCCGCCCTCAAATGCCAATTCGAGGTAGTCATTGTGGGCATGATTTACATAAGTTTTGAAAATCATTCCGGCTTTTTCGTATATCTGATAGACCTTCGGGAAGCTGCCAAAACCAACGCCAGTCACCCAGTTCTCTTTCATTCCTTCGATCGTGGTGCGAGCAAACTCCGTCCTGCCGAATGCCGGATCGACAACTTTCGCATCGATCTTAGCCCATGCGCCGATCGTGTAGACGGAAAGCCCGATGAAAACCGCAAGAATGCCATATCCGCCCGCCCTCGAGCGAGCGGACAGGAAGACAACGGAAATCGCGGTGGTCACCAGTCCGATCAGAATGCCAGCGCGCGAGCCGGCTGCCAGAAGAAGCAGCAAGAGCATCGTCAGCCCAAGCGATCCGGACAGAAAATGTCCACGGAACAGGCCGTAATAGACCACAAATGGGATGGAGACGAAGAGCAAGGCCGAAAAGTGATTTTGATTGGCAAACAGGCCCGCATTGATCGTAAACGGCAGCAATCCTTCTATGGCGACTGTATCGGAGAGCGAATACTGGATCGCCGCGGCCAGGCCATTGCAGATGACTCCCATGAAAAAGAAGGGAACAAGGCCGTAGACCTGCTCGGTGCGCAGGCGGGTGACGCTGAGGAAGAATGCCGCGGCGGCGGCGAAATACAACATGCACTCGATCGTGCGCCCTACGCCGACGCTGACGAAGCGCGATTGCGTTTCACCCTCCATCCAGGTTTTGGCAAGCAGCACCTCGGGCCGCAACCCATCCAGCAAGGCCCCGGGCAGCGGAACGATCTGGAAGCAAAACATGGCCAGGCCGAGAGCGATCAGCCACAAGATCGCCCGGGGAATTGTTTGTCCGCTGGGCCGTGACAGGATGACCGCGGCCGAGACAATCGCCGCTATCTCGATCAGCGTTTCGGTATAGAGACCGCTCGCGGTGCCGCCGCCAATCAGCAGGGACAGGAAAAGCACCGACCCAAGCAGGTATTTGTCCCACTGCCCGGTCTGCCGTGACCGTGCTCTCACGACGACACCCTTTCGATGCTCAATCTGTGCATGACCAGCGTGCCGACGTATCGAAACCGCCAGCTCTCGGCAATTGCGGCCGTTTCCAGCCTCAGCAACTGTATCGGACACGCAGCCGGTCCGACGGTGAAATCCAGGCTCAGGCTTCGCCGGTTGAATGTGCCTTCCGGTATGTTGAAGCGCGCTATCTCGCTTGACGGGTCCGCGCATCTGACAGACCAGAACAGCTGCTTTGGCAGTTTGAGATTTGTCGCGGACGCGGTCATGGACATCCGGTAAGAGCCGGGCGGCAATTCGACATATTGCTGAAGCGCGGCGTTCTTGACCGGCGTGTTTAGAAATCGAACCGTCGCCCCGCTGTCGGTTTCACCCGCGCCCTGCGATCCGGCAAAGGTGATCTCCAGCCCAGATCGGTCGTGTATCACCCAGTCGAACGGCTTGCCGCTGAAGAGCGGCTCGAAGCCGCCATTGAAGATATAGCCGCCCAGCTTCCGCTCCCGATCGGACAGGCTGAAAAGAAACAGCCGATAGGCCGGGCCATAGTCCTTCTGCTTGATGTAACCGGTGATAACGGCGGACAATTCGCTGGATGTCGGCGGAGCACCCGTGCGCCCGAGATCGAGCAGCAGCTGGTTTGCAGGGCCCAGGCTTTGCGGGTTCTGGCCAAGGGCGAGAAAAAGCTTACCACGCCACGGCGCCTCTGCCTCCAGGGCTGCCAGCACGGCCTGATAGCCGTCGGAACTGGAAAGGATAGCAGGCCAGCCTGGGGCGACGGCCGAAAACTGGTCTGGCCACCGGCGCAGCAAGGTGTCGATCTCGCCCACGGCTCTCGCCAGATCGCCTGCCGAGATCGAGCGATCGATGGACCTCTGCAGCGCATGGATTTCAGTCTTGGACAGCTTTCGCGCCTGGTCGAAAAGTTCGAAAGCCTGGGTCTGTTCGCCTTGCCGATATTTGATCTCGCCGATCAGGCTGTAGAGACGGGCGTCCGCGACATTGAAGCGAAGCGCATTCTTGGCCTTGGCGGCCAAGGCGCCGATATCGGCGCTCGTTTCGTTCAGCTCGCCGGCAATTTCGTTTATCAAGGCATCTGCGTTCAGCGGGTCCAATGCCAGAGACACGCTCGGCGTTCCCTCCTCAAGGAGCCGACTTAGCCCGATCGACGAAGCCATCAACACCAGAACGGAGGCGACGAACCAAACGCTTGAACGCAGGAGATTTTGCATGAGCGGGCTGGCCTGCTTCGTCATCGACTTTGCCCTCAATCTTCGGCGTGCCCGCGCCATGTTCGTAATATTGGTAGTTCATGTACTTATAGGCGTAGTTGTAGTCGAACTTGTTCACCGCGAATTTCGACATTGCCGCCCCGATCACATTCGCTCCGGCTGCGCGCAGTCGTTTCAGCGCCGTCTTGGCCGCCTTGCGCGTCACCTGGTTGGTGGAAATGACCACCAGCGTGCCCTCGGCAAGCCGGCTGAGAATGGGCGCATCGGACAGGCCGACGATCGGTGGAGCGTCGATGATGACGAGGTCGAAGCGCTTGCCGAGATTTGTGACGATCAGCGCCATCTTCGGCGACGAAAGCAGATCCGCAGGGTTGGGCGGGATCGTTCCCGACGTCAGCACGGTCACGTTGGGATATTTGGTCGTCCTGAATATGCCCGCCACATCTTCCTTGCGCACGGTATTCGTCAGGAGATTGCTCAACCCAATCGCGTTGTCGAGACCGAACAGCCGATGAAGATTCGGTTTGCGCAGATCGCCGTCGATAAGCAAGACCTTCGCACCGAGGGCGGCGAAATCCTGACCGAGCTTGAACGAGGTCGTCGACTTGCCTTCGGAAGGCTCGGAGCTGGTCACCAGGAGAGAACGCGGCGCGCCCTCCGCGCCGGAGAATTGCAGCGACGTTCGCAGCGAACGATAAGCTTCCGATAGCCCGGACTTCTGATCGGCGATGCTGGCCATCAGTTCGCGGTCATCGACGAGCGGCAGGATGCCGAGCATGGCCAGCCCCAGCTCCCTTTCGACCTGCTCGGGGTTGGTGAAGGTGTTGTTCAGCAACTCGATGATGTAGATGATCGATGCAGTGAGAGCCATGAACAGCGCTAGCGCGATCGCCAGATTGATGATCAGGCGCGGAGAATAGGGACTTACGGGCAGGGTCGCGTAATCGACGATGGCTGCGCTTTGCGTCTTGAGCTCGGAGCTGACACCTACGTCATTCAACTTGGTGATGAGGCTGTCATATTGCGACCGGTTGGAATCGACCTCGCGCTTGAGGATGGTGTATTTTATATTCTTGTCATTGAAGACGACCTGCTGTTTTTCCATCTCGGCGAGCTTGGATTTGAGGTCGGCTTCCTTGTTCTGCGCTTCCTGGTACTTCAGGCGCAGCGAATCGGTTATCGCCAGGACGCCGTTGTTATAGAGCCGCGTCAGCTCCTTGATCTGCGACTGGAGTTGCTGCATCTCCGGAAAGCCAGGCTTCAGAATGCTCAGTTTCTGCTGATATTGGCTCTTGAGGTCCGCGAGTTTTTCGCTGAGTTTTTGTAAGCCATCACTCTCCAGAACCGGTGACAGGCTGGAGCCTCGGCCCTTGTCTATCTGGTCCACGACGCGACCGGCATCAAGACGATCTTGGATAGCGGTCGCGAGCGCCGTGTTCAGCGCCTCGATGTTCGATCCGATCAGCGATTTATCGTCGCCGGTGACGGTGATGCCGGCATCCTTCGCATAGGTGACCAGTTCCTCCTCGGACTTCTGCAGCTTCTGCTTGACCTGCAGGACCTGTTCCTGGATGAACTGTCTCGCCAGATCGGACGTCTCGCTGGTCTGGTCGAGACGTTGATCGATAAAACTCTGCGCGACCTGGTTGGCGACGTCACTTGCATATCTTGGCTTCTGGTCGATGAAGGTGATCGACAGCAAGCTGGTGTTGGTCACAAGGTTGACCGTCAGATCCTTCAGAACGCGCTTGATCGCCATCGCCTCTCGCTCTTCGGGGGTCTTTTCCTGGATCGAAGGCGATTTGGAAATTCCGAATGCACGGTAGAAGATGTTGCTGAGCGAGAAGCTCGGGGTCGGGAACAGGAAATCCGGTTTTTCGGAGAGCCCCAGCTGAAACACGACGCGCTGGGCCAGCGCCCGGCTCTTCAATTTCTCGCGAGCGGTCAGAAATGCGCGTAAGTCGCTGTTTTCGGAAACCACTTCGATGTCCTGAAAAACCTTTGCCGAAGGGACCAGGACTTCCAGCTGCGTGGTTGCCTGATATTTCGGCGTCTGCATCATTGTCACTATGATACCGGCAACCAGGCCAGCCACCGCCATCATGACGATCAGCCAGCGATATTGCACGACATAGAAAAGCAGCTTGAGCGGATTGAATCTCTCGTCGTGAGCGGCATAGTCTCGACCGTAAGGACTATAATTCTGCGCCCCGTCATAATAGAGGTCCGCGGACAAAGCCTGGCCATATCGAGGACCGGCGATTTGGGACTGCCTGTTGCGATCGAGCATGCGCGAGGTGATCCTGGTTGTCCGTATCCTGGCCGGCCAGGCCCTCTTACGGAATGACCGCAATTCGGGCCGCGCTCGATGCGAGGCCCAAGGCATCCTTCAAATTGTTCATTGCGATTTTCGACTTCGAAGCGAAAACCACGACCACGTCGCCGCCATAGATACGCGGGTTGCGATTCTTGCCGGTGCGGATTTCCTCGACATTGTAGTTTGCGACCAGCTTGTTTTGACCGACATTGCGGTAGACGAAGACCTTGCCGGCATCGCCGATGGCGTTGAAGCCTCCCGCAAGGGCGATCGCATCCAGCAAGGAGGCGCTGCTGGACACCGGGTAGATGCCGGCCCTGTTGACCTCGCCGTCGACCGTGATGCGCTGGCCTATCGATTCCTTGACGAAAATCGTCACATCCGGCGACTGCAGATATTTTGCGCCATAGGCGGTCTCGATATCCTTTTCGAGCTGGCGGACCGTCTTGCCGGCCGCTGTCATCGTCCCGATAAGCGGAAGGGAAATCTGGCCGCCGGCATCCACCTGAACCGTCCTGTTCAGGTTGTCGACCTGGAATACGCTGACTTCGAGTACATCGTTGGCAGACAGCGGCTGCTCGCTGCCGTTTTGTGTATTCTGCGGTGCCGGCAGATCCTTCACCATCTGTAGCGCGCCGCCACCGGCAAGCGCCGTTGAGGACGATGTCGGCTGCAGCGCATCGACAGAGCTCGTGGACGATGATGAACTGCTCGCGCAAGCAGAGAGGGCGAGCAATACAAGCAGTGCCGGCATCCTCGCGCCACTTCCCTCAAGATCGAGAATGCCCATCACAGAGCCCCACTTTTGAACAGCTTGGGCAGTCCATCGAAATGGCCCGCACAGCTGGCTCCCGGCTTCTTCGCTCGTTTTCGATGGTGTGAGCAACTGGTTCTGCACTATCGTGCCCGAGCTTGCGCGAACCGGCGAGACCAGACCTTGGCTAGCGGCTGACTGCGTCGTCGTCATCCTGTAGTCCAATAGCCAGTGCGGCGCCGCCACCAACCGCGCCGGCGCCCAACAGCACCGGCAAAATGCCAGGTCCGGAATTGGCAGGTCCGGTAGCAGCCTGCTGCGCATCAAGCGAGACGCACATACCGCCTTGCACCGGATCGATGCTGACGGTCGCGTTGGCCGGAACATCAAGCGCGCAATTGGCGCCGACAGCCAAGGAAGCCGATGCTTGCGGCCCGGTCATGATGCGCGCGCCTGGATAGATCGGCGCTCCCGCGTCCACCTCGGCGTAACCGCCGGCCTGCGCCATCTGCACCTCACCCTGGACTTGGGTGAACTGGCCGACAATGCCAGACACGGGCGCAGCGGCCAGGCACGAACATGTCTGAGCCGACTGGGCAACAGCATCGGACGCTCCAAACAAGGCACCTCCCCCGGCGAGCGTGACAAAAGCTAAAGCAACCCCAACCCGATGACGCCCTGTCATTTCTACCCCCCTTCGAACCAACGATCCGCCCCCCGGAACGAATCGCTTACGCACCCCTTCGATCAACAACGCTCAAATAACTCACCAGCATTCACGGTGATCCGCCCCTCAACGACTGACCGCTTTGTCGTCATCCTGCGTCGCCGCCAACACACCGCTGGTGACAAGCGCACCGACGAAAATCCCTTCGGGCAGCCCAAACCCACTTGTGCCGCCGGACGGCTGGATGGCCGCCGTCCGCTCCGAATCCACGAGTTTCAGACAGATGTTGCCGCCCACGCGTGAAACATCCAGACTGGAATTCGCCGGTACATTCATGTGGCAACCGCCAACAAGCACGGATGCCGAACCGTTGGCACCAACTACCACCCGACTGCCGAGACCGAGAGTGCTCCCCGCCTTTGCACGACTATAGCCGACCGACTGCGAGACCATCACGTCGCCATCTGCGGAACGAATGGATCCAATGGCACTCGCCGGGCCGCGATAGGCGGCAGCGCAGCTGCAAGATACATCCTGGGCGAAAGATGAAACCGAAGTGAAACCACTCGAGGCAACCAACGCGCTCACTGCGGTTCTAATGATGACATTCATCCGTTTCGCCTTTCCTTCAAATCATCCCGGATATGCCAGATCAAAAGGTGGTGACATCAGCGCCTAACATTTTTTTGCCACAATTCCAACCCGTGTCGCACGATGCGGAGAAATTTGACCTGAACAACACGCCATTTTAGCAATTATGCATAAATAATCCCGAGCTGTCGGCGATGGATGTCTGCCCTCCAAAGAGAAATTACGATTTCCTTTTCATCCTGATTACACCGAGCCAACTTGATCAAAGCCGAGCACCTCGAAAGCCGAGTCCCGATCTGCAATGCAGCAAGACAAGCTTGGCACCTGGTTGAATGCCTGACCTTCTCGGCTCGCACTTCAACCGCGTTCAACTATACGCCGGCCCGTTCATCGCCTGGCGAGCATTGAGCTTCCCTATCTGCGCCATGTAGCGCTCGATGACGATCCGTTCTGAAAACTGCCGCTCGACTTTCTTTCGGCTCTCTGTGCCCATCTTATCCCTGGATGCGGCGTCCATCATTGCGAATTCGAGCATCTTGCTCGCCAGGTCGTCTGCGTCTTTCACCTTGCACAGCAGGCCGTTGACGCCGTGGTCCACCACCTCCCTGCATCCGGGCACATCTGACGCGATCAGCGGCTTGCCCATCGCGGCTGCTTCCAGCAGCGAGCGCGGCGTTCCTTCCCTGTAGGATGGCAAGACGACGCAATCGGCGGCACCGAGGAAGGGACGGACGTCGTCGGTGGTTCCGAGATACTCGACCAGGCCCTCGCCTGCCCATCGCTCGACCTGGACACGGCTGACTGCGGTGCGGTTCTCGACATCGAGGAATCCAAGAAGCTGGAAGCGCGCGCCGGGCATGTTGCGGCGCATCTGGCGAGCTGCCTCGACGAACTCGCCCACGCCCTTGTCCCAGAGCAGCCTGGCCACGAGCAGAAAGACGATCGCGCCGGACGATTGGCTTTGGCGGGGCGCCGGAGAGAAGCGAACAAGGTCGACCCCGGAGCCCGGCAGCAGCGCGGTCTGTTCCTTCCGAACCAGGCGCTCGTCGAGGAAGAGCATCCTGTCGTCGTCATTTTGGAAAAAGACCATTTTCGAACGGGCCAGCGCCAGCCGGTACAGGACCTTGGCAATTTTCTGGAGAAGGCCGCCACGGACGAAAACCGTGCCGAGCCCTGAAACATTGTTTATGACCGGGATGCCATTGAGATTTGCCGCCAGCGATCCGAACACGTTGGGCTTGATGGTGAAGCCGACAAACGCCAGCGGCCTCTCGCGGCGCAGCAGGCGCCAGTAGCGCCACAGAAGCACCATGTCGCGAAACGGCGAGGTGCCGGAATTATCCATCTCGATTTCGACATACCGGCAGCCCATCGGCGGGATCAGGCGCGAATACTCGTCCCTGGGTGCCGCAACCACTATCTCATAGCCCTGCCCTTGCAGCGCCTCGATGAGACCTTTGCGGAAATTGACGACATTCCAGGACGTGTTGATGGAGATGACTATCTTTCTTCCGATCCCATGCATCGTCCCCGCCTCCCCCAAATGCCGTTTCGCTCACCGTCGCGTATGCAATCGTGCCCTGTCCGGCCCAAAGGTCTCGAACAGCCGCAAGATTTCGTCGTCATTGGCGAGCGATGATATGCGCGCGAAGCAAGCGTCCCTTGCAGGCCCCAGATCCTGCGGCCGAGCGATCAGCCCTGCGACCGCGCGTGCGATGTCGTGCGGATCGTCGGGGTTGAAATCGAAAGCGGCTCCCTCGGGCATGTAGTGCCTCGTGCCGCTGTCTCGCGACATCAGCACGGCACATCCCGCCCAGGCCGCCTCGATGGGAGACACCGCCGCGGGTTCAGCCCGCGATGGCAATATCAAGAGATCATGACCGGAAAAGACCGAGATCATGTCGTCATGGGCAATGTTGTTTCGAAACCGAAGCCGGTCGGCCACGCCAAGCGCCTGAGCCTCGCGCCGCAAGGCCTGACAAAAAGCCGTGTCGGCATGCGTTGCCTCCTCGCCGCAGAATGTCAGGGAGAAAGGCATGGATGAAATCGCCGACAACGCCCTCAGAAGCAAACTGTGCCCCTTGCGCTCCCGGTATTTTGCCACCATCAAAATTCGAGGCGGCCACTGCAATGGCCTGCTTTCCAGGCCTTCAGTCCGGGCCGGTTCGAAAGGGCTCCCGAATGGCAGGGACATGGCATCGCCGACCCTGAGCGGGCCAGGGTTCGGTGATAGCCGCGAGGTGAAATGCGGAATGCCCAGCCCCTGAAAGACGGCTCTTCGAACCCAAGTGCCACTCCATGCCCGAGGCGTGGCGTCCTCCTGGTCGTAGATGACCAGTCTGCGCCCTTGCAGGATTGAACAGAGTGCCGCGACCCTGGAAAATCTTCGCGTCACACCGCGAACGATCACGATGTCGGGGTCTTCGGCCCGCAAGCGCTTCCAGTAGGAAAAGACGCCGGGAGAGGAAAAAGGCGAATTCGGAATGTTGCTCGAGCGCCGACGCATGATCATACGGGACAGCGCGGATGGAGCCATCAAATTGGGAGAAACAAGCGCGTGATTCTCGGTGACGCTCGTTCCGACCACGTCGACCGCAACATGGTGCCCCGCGGAAGTCAGAATGCGAACCCAGGGTACCGCATTGGTGTGGTATCTTGGCAGGCAAAACAGGTATCTCAAAACATCAGCCTTCAGATATCTTCCGCCATGCGGATTCGCCTTTTCAACAATAGGTGCGAAACCACTATCATCGCCGCATAGACCGCCGCCGATACGAGCAAGCCGGCCCAGGCGATGCCTGAGATCCCGATCCATCCGGACAAAACCAGGCAAAGCGGAACATAGACGACGACCGCCAGCGCCGTGATTTTCAAAAGCGGCTTCGTCCCGGCCACGACCTGGATCAACGGATTGAGATGTATTCCAGCGAGGCCGAAGCATTCGGCCGCGAACAAAATGGCAAAGAGCAGCGATGCTTCGGCATAGGCCGAACCGCCAGCCAGAAGGACGATGGGGTTTTGCAGCAGCCCCCCCCCGACCGCCATGCCGGCGGCGGCGCATGCCGAAACCACAGTGATGCGGGCGTTCAAGCGGTATAGACGAGAAGGAGGCTCTTGCTTCGACAGTTTCGCGATTTCGGGAAAGATCACCTGGTTCAAGGGACCGGTCAGCCGGGAAACCATCGTCGCCAGGCGCGATGCGAGCGAATAAGAGCCCGCGGCGACCTCTCCCAGCAGGCCCGCGACAAGGAACAATGCGAGATGCCGCCTGGCACTCACAAGCGTCGAGAGCAGACTGGTGCCCGTGGCCATGGCAAGAAACGTCCAGAAGAAACGGCGTTTCGACCGGGAGCGAAGCGGGTTGAACAGTTCGATCTCCGCCTGCCTGGCATAGAGCAGCATGCGAACGAACAGCGTCAGGTTGTAGAATGCGCCGACCGCTGCCAGCACGATTACATAAGCCGGCAATGAGGCATCCAGGATCCAAAGGACGAGAGAGGCAACCACCACGGCAATCCCTTGCATGAGTTGATTGCCGGCAATGACGTCGTACCGGCCGTTCAGCCGAAGCACACCTTTCGGCGTACCCGAAAGACTCGCCAACAGGGTGAGGCTGTAGATAATCGCCAGAAGGCGATTATCCCGCGACACGCCAACAGCTTCTCCAAACAGCAAGATCCCGCCTATCGCCAGGACCGTGGCGAAAAGGGCGGCCGAAACGTCGAGGGCGATCCCGCAAGATGCCGCGGGCCCCAGACGCAAAGGCGACCTCGCACACAGCCTGATCACAGGCTGCCAGCTCTCGAACGTGCAGAGGCCGGAAACGAACGCCACATAGGCCTGAATTACGGCGAGTGTGCCAAAATTCCCCGGTCCTAGCGACCGTGCGTTGAGCGCCAGTGCAAGGATGGAGCACAACGCGGCCACTCCGCTTGCGGACGTCGTAAACGTAACGTCGCGAGCGACCCGCCGCGCGCGTATCCACCCGGAAGGCTTGGCGACCGCCGTCACGTCCTCAGCCATTGTCTCGGCGCAAGGCGCGCGCCGCCTGCGGCATCACCTCGGCGGGGACCGGCGGAAAACACTTCCGGTGCACATAAACCAAGCCAAATATGAAAAGCGCAACGAGAACGGCTCGCTTGGCGGAGATAAACGCACCAAGCAATTCCTTGCGCTGGATGTAGAATGTGAGATGGACGATAGCCACGATCAGCCCGGCCTTGAGCGCCGCGCTGCGCACATTGCGGATTATCGCCTCGACGGCAACACACACGAGCGACAGAATGACAACGAGCAGCGGAAATCCGGCATACCCGAAATTGGCATAGAACTCCGCCCAGATGTTTGCAGCGACGCCACCACTGTAACCCGGAAATAGGAACGGCTGAACCTGCTCGTTGTAGGTGCATCCGTCCTTGCCAAAGACGGTATCCGAGAACGGAAACAGGGAAAGCGGCACCAGCCAAAGATTCGAGCACGGCAAGGTGTAGTCATATTTCACGACCAGATCCAGGTGAGCCAATGTCACGAACTGCTCCAGCCCCACGAGAGCGGAATCGGACAATTGGTCAAACTGTATTCTCTGACCTACAAGTTCAAAATTTCCTGCTTTTATTGCTGCATATACTGCTTTGTACACTGCAAGAAAAAAGAATGCGCCAATTCCTCCAATTATGTATCTTTTCCTGATCAAAAGAAGGGAAATGTTCCTGTACCTTACGTACAAACAAGCTAAAATCGCGATGGCAACCGAAGAGCGATGCCCGATATAGAGCGTAAGTATCAGCCCCAGGCAGCTCAAGATGATGACCAGCCTGGATTTCTTCCACCCCGACAGGGCTCCGAACACAACGCCGATGATGCAGCTGTTGTAAAATACATACTGGATCCGCCCGGTAGATGACAAAATATCGGCCTTTGAGGCCGAAAAAAGTGCCGGATTTGCCATCGAAATCCCTCCGAACACCACCAGCATCGCAATTATTACGATCGACTCTCCCCGAACGTTGCCTTCGACCTCGAAATCTTGCCGCCTTGGCATGAAGACCAGCATCGCGGCAACAATGCAAGAAAGAGAAAGCACAATGGCATATCCAGTGCCCGCGTGATATATGAAATCATACTTCCTTCTGCCGACATCAACATACTGAAATCCCCAGGTGACGAATGGCACAAAGTAGATCAAGCTCGACAAAAGCAACAACATCTGCGGCGTGAGCGCAAATGGCGAAACAAAATAATCTCGTTTTAGGTGCTTCACTTTCGGTTCATCGCCATCTGAATATTCGTATTGTTCTCACCCCTTAGCAGCCCAGGGACGATTTCTCCCACAGCAAGCCATACGAGTGCGCCATCCGCTCAAGCGAGAAATCCGCAGCGATGCGGTCGCGACATGCTTGCCGCCTGCTCGCCCAAGACCGGGTATCCTGGATTTCCGAAGCCATAATCTCGATGGAACGCGATAGCGCGTCAGGGTTCCGCGGCGGAACGATAGATCCCGTGTTGCCGACAAGCATCGCGATGTCTCCGACATCCGTTGCCACGCATGGCGTGCCGCATGCCATGGCCTCGGCAACCACGTTCGGAAACGCTTCGCTGCTGGAGGCCAGCACATGAATGTCGAATGCATTCATCAAACCGGCAATGTCGTCGCTCGGCCCGAGAAGCTTCACCTTGTGGCGAACATCATAGCGCTCCAACAGCACGGCAAGCGCAGTGTTTTCAGCCGTCATGCCCGGGCCGGCAAGAACACATTTGAAGGGAAGGCTCTTGTGCATCGACAGCCTGGACAAGGCAGCGAAGAGATTCTGGTGGTCCTTGTCGGGATGCCAGCGAGCGACGTTTCCGACAACGAACTGGCCGTCGCCTATTGACCAATCCTGACGGAGCCGTGCGCGCGCCCGGTCGTCCGGCTCGAACACGGCCAGATCGTAGCCATTCGGTATGATCGTCCAGTTCGAACTCGAATATCCTGCATGAATGTGGCGCTGCGACGCGTTTTGCGAGCAACTGACAATCCGAGCCGGGATGATACCGGATATGAGAGCGCATATCCTGTCCACCGCTCTGGTCGTAAAGGAAGCCGCCCGCGGATCCAGTCCGCAATTGTGCATCCCCCAAAGAACCGGCCTGATGCCGCCAAGCCGCGCCAGGATGCCTCCGACGAGGTTGGCGTGATACATCCAGCACTGAACCACGTCCGGCCGATAGGTCGAGAACACGCGCCTGAGCGAGGCGAGCCCCCTGAGACTCAATCTTCCCTTTGGCATCGCCAGACAAGCGAGCGGTATCTTGGCCGCGCGAAGCAACGGGCCATATTTTCCCTCGCCCGAAAGCGAGACGACAAAATGGGAATGGCTGCGCTCGGCCGTGCACAGGCGGTATAGCGCTGCCTCGGCACCGCCGTTCTCAAGTCCGGTGATGACGTGCAGGATCTTAATACGACCGCTCCTTCCCCACGGCGTTCGTGGGATCGACACCCATCGCGAGCAGGTAGGCGTCGGCCACCTTTTCGACACTGAAATCCCGCGCCCGACGCCTGACGTCTGGAGGATCAGTTTCATCAAGGGCGGCCATCACTTCTGCCGCAAAACCCTGGGCATCGCCGACCGCGGCGAGGCGCCCCCACTTGCCGTCCTCCAGAATCTCGGCCGGACCGCTTTCGCAGTTGGTGCTCACCACATTGGTCCCGCAAGCCATTGCTTCGATGATCGTGTTTGGAAATCCCTCCCTGCGGGAGGATTGAAGAAACAACGCTGCCCGCCGCATCCACGGATACGGATTCTTCGAAAAGCCGACCAGAGCGACCGAAGAATTCAGCTCGAGTTCGTCGATCAGTGTTTGAAGCGATCCCCGCAGCGGCCCTTCCCCGACAATGGCCAATTTGACGGGCCTCTTCGTCGCAATCCGTGCGAAGCTGCTTATGAGCGTGGCATGGTCTTTTGCAAAATCAAGCCGCCCAACGGCCACCAGCAAGACCCTGCCATCCTCAACCGCGAAAGGGTGTTCGAGCGGTTCATCCGCCTGCTCTTCAACATGTTTGATGTCCAGCGGATTGTAGATTGTTTTGACGGAACTCCGGTGGATCCCGATGCTCCGGATCAGGTCTTCCGCAACGCCATGCGATACAGTGATGATCGTGTCGGCTCGACCATAGGTCAGCCGCATGAGGAATGGCAGGAACTTCTCACGAACCAACTTCGTATCGGCGACGGTCCTGGAAAGATTGCTCCTTTCGGATATCACGATCGGTATCCGGCGCAGCGACAGCATGGACGAGATGATGCCAACGATATTGGCATGGGGTAACGCCGTCAGCATCACCCGCGGCTGCTCCCGTCTCAAATACCGGATCAAGCCCAATACGGAAAACAGCAACCGCGAGGCCCGGAGGTCCTGTATCCTTATCGTCTTCGGTACCAAAGCGAGATACTCGCCCGTCGCACATCCAAGCACCAGATCGATCGGCAAGCCGCGCCGGCCAAATTCGCTGGCCAGGGTAAGCATTGCCCGCTCGGTGCCACCAGCACGAAGAGAGGGAATGAAGATAGCAATCCGAGCGTCTGGGCTGCCTGACGATCTCTTGTCTTGGCGCGTGCGCGTCACTCGGTTCACCACCTTTCCTGGCCGGTCACGGCGAAAGCTTTTTTGCTTGCGCCTGACCGTGCGCGACGAGCGGTGCTCCACCCGGATACGGGGAGACCGCCCGTCGCGTTCGGGTCCACCAAAGCGGAGAATATGCTTGGGTGATCAATGTCTTCGCCGAAAGACATAGGCGTAGGTTTCAGCCGCATCCTTCCCGATGAGAAGAGCCGAGAGACCTAGCCAGAGGCGCCAGACAAGGAAGGCCGGCACGAAAGCGTAGAAGTATGAACTCCTCCAGAACAGATGACGCTGGACAAGCTCCAGGCCATTTTGCGCTGCGATCCTTTCCACCTCGCTCGGCAGGCATCTGTCATAGAAGGCCGGGAAGCCGTCGTGCCCCCTGCCCTTTTCGGGATAGACCGCAAACAGCAGGCGCCGCTTGATCGCCTCGGGCAAGACCCGATTGAGCCTGGCGAAAACGGCGTTGCGTGAAGGCGAGAAAATGGCGACCGTGCCGCCCGGTCTTACGCAACTGGCAATACCGCGAAATGCGCCTTCGCCGTCGCGGACGTGCTCCAGGGTGGCCTGGCATATGACCAGATCGGCATCTCCCTTTCCCCTGAACGAGGTAAGGTCCGCCTCGATCCGCTCGTCATAGATATCGTCTGGAGCCTTCGACAATTCCTTGGCATCGCGGTCCACCCCGACGACGACCAGCCGCAGACGACGCTTCTCGGCCAGGCCTACAAGCGGCCTTGCTCCTCCGCCCAGATCATAGACCAGTGCGTCAGGTGTAAGCAGCGCCGGTGCGATTTCCGCAGCAAAGGCGTGGTTGCCGTCCGTGCGCAGCCGTAGCGGCAAGGCTCGGTCCAGACACTCTGAGACCGCCACGTTCGTGCGAACAAAGCCCCGCAGCAACGACGCTATCCCGTCATCGATTTTGTGGACAAGACGTGACTCCCCCTACCTCCGCTCAAAATACTCCTGGTACCATTCGACGAACCGCCCGACGCCCTCCGTCACGGACGTGCCGGGGCGATAGCCGACCGCCGCCTGCAGCGCCGAAGTATCGGCAAAAGTGTCAGGCACGTCGCCGGCCTGCAGCGGCAAGAGTTCCACGATGGCCTTGCGGCCAAGCGCGTTTTCAAGCGCCTCTACATAGGCTGTCAGCTTCACCGGGTTGTTGTTGCCGATATTGAAAATACGCCAAGGTGCGCTGCTCGTCGCAGGATCCGGATGATCGGAATCCCAGGCGGGGTTAGCCGCGGCGGGACTGTCGCTGGCGCGGATCACGCCTTCGGCGATGTCTTCGACGTAGGTGAAGTCGCGCGTGTGGTTGCCGTTGTTGAACAGCTTGATCGGCTCGCCGGCCAGGATGTTCCTGGTGAACAGGAACAGCGCCATGTCGGGACGACCCCAAGGGCCGTACACGGTGAAGAAACGCAAGCCGGTGGTCGGCAGCCCGAACAGGTGGCTGTAGCTGTGCGCCATCAACTCGTTGGCGCGCTTGGTTGCGGCGTAGAACTGCAGCGGATGGTCGGCCGGGCGATGCTCGGAAAACGGCATGTCGGTGTTGGCGCCGTAGACGCTCGACGTGCTGGCATAGGTCAGGTGGCCGACACGGCTGTTGCGGCAGGCCTCCAGCATGTTGGCGTAGGCGATAATGTTGCTCTCGACATAGGCGTGCGGGTTTTCAAGGCTGTAGCGGACGCCGGCCTGGGCGGCGAGATGGATCACGCGGTCGAAGGCGTGATCGGCAAAGCAGCCGTCCACCACGTTTCGCTCTGCGAGATTACCGTGGATGAAATGGTAGCCCGCATTGGTGCTGCGGCTGGCTTCGGCCAAAAGCCGCAGGCGCGCCTGCTTGATCTGCGGATCATAGTAGTCGTTGATGCTGTCTATGCCGACGACCTCGTCGCCGCGTTCGAGGAGCCGCCTGGCGACGTGGTAACCTATGAAGCCGGCAGCGCCGGTGACCAGGACCTTCATCAGAACCGCCCGTCCGTAACATCCCTGGGGAACAGACCCTTGATGTCGTAGACGACGCTAGGGTCCTTGCAAAGTGCTCGCAGGCCGGCAACGCCCAGGGTGCGAAACTGCCCGTGCCCCACGGCGACGACAACGCCATCATAACGCGCGGCAGGCATCTCTTTAACGCTCGTTACGCCAAAGGCGCGCGCGCATTCCTGCGCATCGACCCAAGGATCCCAGATATCGATGCCGGCATTGTACTGCCTCAGCTGCGCGACAATGTCGGCGACCTTGGAATTTCGCAGGTCCGGACAGTTTTCCTTGAAGGCTGCGCCCATGACCAGAATCCGGCTGCCAACGACAGGTATGCCCTTGCGCATCATAAGGCGGGCCGTCTGGTCCGCCGCATGCCGGCCCATGCCGTCGTTGATGCGGCGACCGGCAAGAATCACCTCGGGATGATAGCCGAGTTCCTGAGCCTTGTGGGTGAGATAATAGGGATCGACGCCTATGCAGTGGCCGCCGACGAGACCAGGGCTGAAGCGCAGGAAATTCCATTTGGTGCCGGCCGCTTCCAGCACCTCCGACGTGTCGATGCCCAGTTTGCCGAAGATCAGCGACAATTCGTTCATCAGGGCGATGTTGAGGTCGCGTTGCGTGTTCTCGATGACCTTGGCTGCCTCGGCGACCGCGATGCTCGATGCACGATGCGTGCCGGCGGGAATGATCGAGGCATAGAGGGCGTCGATGGCGTCCGCCACCTCCGGCGTGGAGCCGCTGGTGACCTTGACGATCGTCTGCAGTCGGTGCTCGCGGTCGCCGGGGTTGATGCGCTCAGGACTGTAGCCCAGGAAGAAGTCTTCGTTGTAGCGCAGACCCGAATGTTTCTCGATCAGCGGCGCACACACCTCTTGCGTACAGCCGGGATAGACAGTCGACTCGAAGATCACCACCGCACCTTGGGAGATCACCTCGCCGACCGTGGCGGAGGCCATGACAAGGGGCTTCAGATCCGGCCGGTTGGCCCTGTCGATCGGAGTGGGGACAGTGACGATGAAAATTCCGCAATCCCGCAAATCGGCCTTGTCGCTGGTGAACCGCAGCCGCGTGGCGGCGTCGATTTCATCTCTGCTGGCCTCGAGCGTGTGATCCTCGCCACGCCTCAGCGCATCCACACGCGATTGGCTGATGTCGAAGCCGACGACGTCCCTGATCGCTCCGAGGGCCACCGCCAGCGGCAAACCCACATAGCCAAGCCCGATGACAGCTATTTTCCTGGAACCGAGGTCCATTTGCTTCCTGTCCGGCAAGCCTTAATCAGCCACCGCCTCCGCTATCGCGCGCCATGGCCGGTAATCATCGTCTTTATGGTTCTGAGGGTGATGAGAACATCAAGCCAAGGCGAGAAGTTCTTTATGTAGTAAAAATCGTAGTGTAATTTCTCCATCACATCGTCGACCGCCGCGACATGACCCTGATTTACTTGCGCCCACCCGCTCACACCCGGCCTGACGATGTGCCGGTAGCGATAGAACGGCAATTCCGCCTCATACCACTGCGACAGGACGACGGCCTCGGGCCGTGGTCCAATCCAGCTCATTTCGCCGCGCAGGATGTTGATGGCCTGCGGCAGCTCGTCGATCCTGAACTTGCGTAAAAAATGCCCTATCCGGGTGATGCGATCGTCGTCACGTTTCGTGATCGCCTTGTCCTTGTCGCTGCCAATGCCGGCTTGCTGCCTCATCGAGCGAAATTTGTAGACCGTGTAGATCCGGCCCCTGTAGCCAATGCGGGGCTGGCGAAACAGCACCGGACCCTCCGAGTCCAGCCGGATCAGCAGCGCGATCAGCACCACGAAAGGCGAAAGGGCCACGACCATGACAAGCGCGGAGATCCAGTCGATTGCCTGCTTGATCTTGAGATAGGCCTGGTTCGGATTGAGCGAGCCGAGCGTGTTCTCCGACAGATGTTCGATCGCGACGCGGCCGGTCAGCGATTCGCTGACCTGCTTGACGTGGTAGACCGGCGTGCCCGAAAGAGCCCGGTCCGCGATGTATCTTTCCCATTCGGCGTCAAGGTCGGCCCGCAGATCGACGACCACGCCATTGGCCCGTTCGATGACGGTGGCGGGCGAGGTGATCCAGAACCAGTGCACTCCCGGCAGTGTCCTTAGGCGCTCTACATCCCCGCCGGGAATGACGACCAGCCGGTACGGGTCGAGATGCCGCGTTATGAGGCTCAGGCCAAAATACCAGAGCGTGGATTGGGTGAAGCTGGCCGCCGCCTGAAACCGGCTGTATTCGAAGCGAAAAAAGAAAATGGTCAGGAAAACAAGCCCGTAGGACAGCACAAATGTCGGTAGGATGTAGCTGGCAGCGGCCACGCCGGGGAAATTCCCAATGCGGCGATAGGCAAGGAAGCCTGCTACATGCGCAATGACCGCGGCGGCGACGGTTACCTGAAGATTGGCGACGTAGACCGCATCGGGTTTGAAGGCAATCCGGATGAGGGCCGGCGCGACGATCGCGAATGTCAGTCCGCCAATAAGTTGAAAGCGAATTCTAAACAGGAAGTGCCGGCTTCCGACAAGAGTTGATGTTGCGACATTCAACTTCTTCCCCCCTCGAAGCTGCCATGTCGGCGATTACCATTGCAATAATGCGCTTGGCTTGGCCGTTCATTCGCAAAGCGGAATCGGGCCTCTCGCTACTGGCTGTTCGACTCAGTCGAAGATCAACAACTACGACACTGTAACGATACCAGCAAGTATCTATTTACACTGTAGCAATCGGCAGGATTTTTTATCAATCGCGTCGCTGAATGCGATTCAAAAGCTATCGCTAATAGATTGACTTACTGCCAGTCATCGAGAATGTCTGGACGCATGAAGGTAAATGGATGTTCGTATCTGTGGTGACTGGCTGGCTGCTTGGCCAAGACCTGCCAGTCACATCCGTCCGACCTGGATGAACCAGGTTCTTCCCCGGAATGCCTCAGTGGATCGCTAAATTCAGGAGCGCTTCAGCAGCGACCAGACGGCGGGCACCAGGCTGGCAGCAAGAGCAACCTTGATCAGATCACCGACGATGAACGGCACGACGCCGAACTGCCAGGATTTTTCCGGACCGATGAGCATCGCCAGCCAGGCAAAACCCATGGCCATCATGACGAACTCGGCAACCAGCATCGCGTTGAAAAGCTTGATGGGATGGCGATCCCAGCCGCGATCGGCGGCCCAGCCGACAATCGCCGCCATGACCACGAAGCCGGCGAGATAGCCGCCGGTCGAGCCGAGCATGTAGGCAATGCCGATGCCCTTTTCCGGCGTGCCCTGGAAGACCGGGAAGCCCATCGCGCCCTCGGCCATATAGAGCAGCAAGGTGGCGACGCCGAGCCGCAGGCCGAACGCGGCGGCGATCAGCAGGACGGCGAGCGTCTGCATCGAAATATCGACGGGCCCCAAAACCACCTTGGTCTTGGCCGACAGCGTCAGCAACAGCGTTCCGACTATAGCCAGGAAAAGCTGCGTTGCCAGCCGCGCCGCGCCATCTTGCGGCAGAGCCAGAGAAATAAGCGGGCGCATTGTCGTTGCAGTTGCCATGGTCTTCCCCATCCGATTGCCGCCATCCGATGATCGCGGTCTTGCGTTTTCCTATATTGGCTTGCGTGCTATGCGGCAATCGGTTTTGCCATTCCCGCAACAGGCATCGACACCGTCATGGCCCTCGAATTCGATACCAGCTTCGATCCCTGCTACGGCGGAGGCGTCAGCGTCGCGCGCGACGTGCAGCGCGTCACGGCCCGAAATCCCAGTCCCTTCACCTTCCACGGCACCAACAGCTACGTCGTCGGACGCGATACGCTCGCAGTGATCGATCCGGGGCCGGATGACGAAGCTCACCTGCGCACCTTGCTCGACGTCATCACCGGCAGGCCAGTCAGCCACATCTTCGTCAGCCACACCCATCGCGACCATTCCCCTTTGGCGGCACGGCTGAAGCAGGAAACCGGAGCCCAGGTGCTGGCGGAAGGGCCGCACCGGCCGGCAAGGCCATTGCATATTGGCGAGATCAACGCGCTCGATGCCAGCGCCGATACGTCATTCGTGCCCGATGTCGCGCTGCCGGACGGCGCGCGGGTCGCCGGCGACGGCTGGGCGATCCGCACGGTCCTGACCCCCGGCCATACCGCCAATCACGCGGCATTCGCACTGGAGGGCACCGGCATCCTATTCTCGGCCGACCATGTCATGGCGTGGGCGACCTCCATCGTCGCGCCGCCGGACGGGGCGATGGCAGACTACATGGCCTCGCTGGACCGGCTGATCGAACGCGGCGACCGCTTGCTGCTGCCCGGCCACGGCGGCCCGGTGACGGCACCGCGCGGCTTCATGCGCGGGTTGAAGACCCATCGCAAAATGCGCGAGCGGGCCATATTGGAGCGGGTCCGCGTCGGCGACCGCACGATCGCAGACATGGTCAAGGCGATCTACAGGGATACCGACCCGCGGCTGCACGGCGCCGCCGGATTGTCGGTGCTTGCCCATCTGGAGGATCTGGTGGCCCGCGGCCTGGTAGCGACAGACGCCGCGCCGGCCATAGATGGCGTTTTCACGCCGCCCGCATAGGTCCAGCAGCTAGGCTATTCGGCCGGAGCCGCGCCGACCTGGCCGGCGACTTCCTGGTCCAACTCCGCCAGGAAGTCGGTGATGCGCGCAGCGTTGTCGCCGAGGTCGTGGCGGCCGTAGCGCGAAGCCGACCGCATGTCGACTATGACCGTGTCCCCGTCGTCCGTAATGCGGATCGCCACGTCGGCGGGAAGGCCCAGCACGAAGCTCCTGGCGATGGCGGTAATCGTCACTTCGCTCTGCCCGGCGAGCTCGGGATAGGGTCCGGTAAGATCCCAATCGCGGCGGTCGAGCACAGTTTCAACGGCAGTGACGACGGTCTCGAACGGCAGGTCGTAACTGCGCGCGGTGACAAGCGGGTAGCTGTCGGTCTGCAACCGCTGCTCGCCAGGCGTCGGCGGCGAGAGCACGTTCATATCCTTTATGCGACCGGTGACGTCGAGTGCCGGCGGCTCGTCAAAATCGGTCGAAATATCCCTGAGCGGCGGAAAGATTGTCGCCCAATAGGCGGCGATGCCATAGGGGGTCAGCACCAGCAATGCCAGCAA
Source organism: Mesorhizobium sp. B2-3-2 (assembly GCF_006442295.1). Classification (NCBI taxonomy): domain Bacteria; kingdom Pseudomonadati; phylum Pseudomonadota; class Alphaproteobacteria; order Hyphomicrobiales; family Phyllobacteriaceae; genus Mesorhizobium; species Mesorhizobium sp. B2-3-2. The sequence continues at coordinate 86,827 of NZ_VFWA01000005.1, forward strand.
GACGCCGACCGTGATGTCGCGGCCGCCGTAGTCGCCAAAATTCCACACCCTCGAGAAGGCAAATCCGGCGAACAGCAGCGCCAGCGCCGCCAGCAGCGCGACAATAGCCAGCACCCACAGGAACACCGGCGTTTCAACGAGGTTGAAATAATGGCCGATGAACACGGTCAGCAAAAGCACCGCCGAAAAAGCAGCGGTGCGCCGCGACCATCCGGCAGCCTTCGATGTTTGCCGTTCGGAAATGCTGACCATGTTTCTCTGCGTTATCCCAAGCCGAACGAAGACTTAGCGCATGGTCACCAAAATCGGAATCGATTTTCGAGAAGGATCACGCGCCAGTTGGAAAATGCCATAGTGCCCCTTGCGAAAGCTGCAAGGCGCTGCGCTGTCCTTTTACGACGGCACCAGGCCGAGACACGCAATATCGCGTCAATCCGTCGGCAAGCGGTAGTCCCTGAATTGCTGTCGCAAGGTGATCTTCTGGATCTTGCCGGTGGCGGTGTGCGGAATTTCGCCGACGAAAGCGACATCGTCGGGCATCCACCATTTGGCCACTTTGCCGTCGAGAAAACCAAGGATATCGGTTTTGGTCGGTTCCTTGCCCGGCTTGCGGACAACCACCAGCAAAGGCCGTTCGCCCCATTTCGAATGAGGAACGCCGATTGCCGCTGCCTCGGCGACATCTGGGTGGCCGACGGCCAGATTCTCCAGGTCGATGGTCGAAATCCATTCGCCGCCGGACTTGATGACGTCCTTGGCGCGATCGGTGATCTGCATATAGCCGCTCGCGTCGATGTGGGCGACATCCCCGGTATCGAACCAGCCGTCGTCGTCGAACTGCTCCGAGCCGGCGCCGCCATAATAGGCACTGGCCACCGCCGGGCCGCGCACCTTCAGCCGCCCGAATGTCTTGCCGTCCCAAGGCAGCGCCTTGCCGTCGTCGTCCGTCACCTTCATCTCGACGCCGAAGGGCGGGTAACCCTGCTTGCCTTGGACATCGAGCCGGGAGTCGCCCTGAAGGCCTGCATAGTCCGGCTTCAGCGTACACAGTGTGCCGAGCGGCGACATTTCGGTCATGCCCCAGGCGTGGACGACCTGGACATCGTAGTTGTCCTGGAACTTCTTGGTGATGATCCGCGGGCATGACGAGCCGCCGATGACGACCTTGTTCAGGTATGGAAGCTTCCTGCCGGTCTCTTCAAGATATTGCAGCAGCATCATCCACACCGTCGGCACGGCTGCACTGAAGGTCACTTTCTCGGTGTCGAGCAATTCGTAGATCGAGGCGCCGTCCATCTTGCAGCCGGGCATGACCAGCTTGGCGCCGACCATCGGCGCGCTCTGGCCGAGGCCCCAGGCATTGGCGTGGAACATCGGAACCACCGGCAGGATCGTGTCGCGCGAAGACAGGCCCATCGCGTCGGGCATGGCGGCGATCATGGCGTGCAGCACATTCGAGCGATGACTGTAGACGACGCCCTTTGGATCGCCCGTGGTTCCCGACGTATAGCACATGCCGGCGGCGGTGCCTTCGTCGAAGCTCTTCCAGGCGAAGTCGCCGTCGGCCTCGTCGAGCCATTCTTCGTAGGCAACGACGTTGGGCAGCGTGGTCTGCGGCAGATGCGCCCTGTCGGTCAGTACGATCACCTGTTTCAGGGACTTGACCGCGCCGGCGATCTTCTCGAGCAAAGGGAGGAAGGTCAGGTCGACAAAGACCGCCTTGTCTTCGGCATGGTTCATGATCCAGACGATCTGCTCGGGAAACAGCCGCGGATTGAGCGTGTGATAGATCGCGCCGATGCCCATGATGCCATACCAGGCCTCGATGTGGCGCGCCGTGTTCCAGGCCAGCGTCGCAATGCGGTCGCCCAGCCGATAGCCGTCACGCTCCAGGCGCTGCGAGACCTTCAGGGCGCGACGATGGATGCTGGCGTAGGTTGTGCGCACGATCGGACCTTCGATCGACCGCGATACGATCTCTCGCCCGCCATGCTGCCGCTCTGCGTTGTCGATAAGCTTATGGCAAAGAAGCGGCCATTCCTGCATCAGCCCCAGCATTCGTTCCTCCCTTACGCTTCTCGCTTTTGTTCCCATTGTGAAGCGAACCGGTGGATTGTCCAGCCACCGCCGGGTGGCGAAGGAAATCCGGATGCCGGTCGCAGGGAAGCGATCGCATCGCGTATTTCTTGGAGTCCGAATGCCTGGTGCTCATGCAATGGGATCGGCGGCCTTGAAACCCATTATATCAGAGGAGACTAAATTACTCGACCGAGAGGAGAATCCGCCACAATCCGGCCATCGTCGGCATTAAGTTTCGTTAATGGGCAAAGGGGTGCGATTGGCGACTGAAAGAGGTTCGCATGGACACGCAGCTCGACGATAAGGCACTGGAAAGTACGCTTGCCGAAAGCCTGGGCGATCTGGTGCCGGACACAAAGACTGTTTCCGAAGACGAATTTGTTGAAGTTGTCGGCGGTGCGCTCGAAGCGGTTGGCGGCACGCTGCTGTTCAAGATGTGCGTTCAGAGCGAAGGGGAAGGCGAGCACGTCGCCGCGGCATCGGTAGGCGACGGCGGCAATCGTCAATTCCTGCTGCTCACCCTGCCGACCGGCGGCGGTCACTTGAAAGTCGAGACCGCGTCCAGGAGCAGCAATCCGGTGGCCGGTATCGCTGCCGCCTATGCCGGCCTGATGGACGCGTTCAGAACCGCGGCCTGAGCCTCGCCGGACAAGGTCATCGCGAAAAATACCGTCGGCAGCGCCCACGGCTGGAGATCGATTGCGGATTGCCGGCGACCGTCGGCCTTGCGCAAACAACCTCGTCGACACACTTAAAGCTGAGACGAGGAGAAACAGCATGGACAAGATCGCCAACCCGGCACCCGGCTTCCGGCGCAATCCCGATAAGGTCATCACCGTCGAACCGTATAAGGGCACCGTCACCGTGCGTGCAGGCGACACGGTTATCGCCTCATCGACGAACGCCAAGGTGCTTACGGAAGCGCCCTACCCGGCCGCCTTCTACATCCCGTTCGCAGACATCGATTTCAGCAAGCTGAGCGGCACGCAATCCTCCACCCATTGTCCCTACAAGGGCGACGCGAGCTACTGGAGCGTGCTGCCTGCCGGCGAGGCAGGCAAGGATGCGATGTGGGCCTATGAGCAGCCTTTCGACGAAATGGCTGAAATTCGCAACCACGGGGCGTTCTACGCAAGCAAGGTCAGCATCGAAGCCAAGCCAGGCTGAACGGACCAACGAGGAGGCCGGACGTGCCGTCCTGCGGATCAGTCGGTGGTGCCGTTATTGCCGAGGCCGTCGGCATCGTCGAGCCGCACGAAGGTCAGCCCCTTTTTCTTAAGCGCCAGCAGGCCCTGCACGACGCCTTCCCCGGCTGCATGGGTCGGCTGGTTGATATGGGCGATGATGACGTCGCCGTCCTTGGCCGCTTCTATGCGCCTTGTGGTTTCCCTGGCGCCGAGCAGCGAACCGCCATCGCCATTGATCGAGAAGCCGGCGATCTTAAAGCCCAGCTTGCGGATCATGGCGATCGCCGACGGACTATACTCCGCGGTCGCGCCACGAAACCATTTCGGCGCCGGCTCGCCAGTTCCGGCCAAGGCGACGGCGCCCGACTCGACCTCGGCCAGCACGGCTTCCGGACTGCCGGCGCTGCGTATGCCATAGATCTTCTGCGGCGTGTCGACGGCCGGGATGTGATGGCCGCCGTGGTTTTCCAGTTCGAACAGGTCAGGATGCGCCCGCATGATCTCGACGGCGGCGGCGTTCCGCTTCAGCCAGATGCCGGTGACGAAGATGGTCGCAGGTATCCTGTTTTCCACCAGCGCCGAGAGGATGCGGTTGTCGGTCCGGCCGCCGCAGGCGTCGAGGGTCAAGGCAATGCGCCCGGCTCCGCCTGCATCCGGCTTGATGTGCAGGATGGGTTCGACCAGCGATGCGGCATGGCCGGTGGACACCATGGCCAATGACATGGCCATGATACAGAGATTTTTTTGCAGCAGGCGCATCAAACAATTCCAAGCGGCGTTTCAAGCGGCCATCCCAAGACCCGCATGAAGGCGGAAATCGGGAGCTGGATAGCAGAAAAGCATCAGACGCGACAATCTGACCGTCTTGCGGCAGTCCCTCGTTCCGACCGGCGGCAAGCACTCAGCCGCGGCCCGCCTTCGCCGCCTGAACGGCCGCCTGCGCGGCCGCCAACCGGGCGATCGGCACGCGGTAGGGCGAACAGGACACATAATCCAGTCCGACCTCCTCGCAGAAGCGGATCGAGGCCGGATCGCCGCCATGCTCGCCGCAAATGCCGAGCTTGATCCGCGGCCGCGTCGCCCTGCCCTTTTCGGCGGCCATGCGCACCAGTTCGCCGACGCCGTGGATGTCCAGCGAGACGAACGGATCCTGTTCGATGATGCCTTTCTGGCGATAGGTCTCCAGGAACGAGGCCGCGTCGTCGCGCGAGATGCCGAATGTCGTCTGGGTCAGATCGTTGGTGCCGAATGAGAAGAATTCGGCCGATTCAGCGATGACATGGGCGCGGATCGCCGCGCGGGGGAGCTCGATCATGGTTCCAGTCAGGTAATCGATCTTGACGCCGCTTTCGTCCATGACGCTCTTGGCCACCGCATCGATGCGCGCCTTGACGTAATCGAGTTCCTTCACAAGCCCGACCAGCGGCACCATGATCTCGGGTACCACCAGCGCGCCGGCCTTGCGGCCGGCCTCGACGGCGGCCTCGAAAATGGCGCGCGCCTGCATCTCGGCGATCTCGGGATAGGACACCGCAAGCCGGCAGCCGCGATGGCCGAGCATCGGGTTGAATTCGTGCAGCGCCTCAGTGCGCTGCCTGAGCTTGTCCGGCGCAACATTCATCGCCGCCGCGACTTCGGCTATCTCAGCCTCGGTCTTGGGCAGGAATTCGTGCAAAGGCGGATCGAGCAGGCGGATGGTCACCGGCAGGCCGGCCATGATCTCGAACAACTCCAGGAAATCCGCTCGCTGCATCGGCAGCAGCTTGGCAAGCGCGGCGCGCCGGTCCTTTTCGGTGTCGGCCAGGATCATCTCGCGCATGGCGACAATGCGGGCACCATCGAAGAACATGTGTTCGGTGCGGCACAAGCCGATGCCTTCGGCGCCGAAGGAGCGCGCCATGCGCGCGTCGAGCGGGGTTTCGGCATTGGTGCGCACCTTCATGCGCCGCACCGCGTCCGCCCATTCCATGATGGCGGCGAAATCGCCGGAAAGCTCCGGCTGCAGCATCGCCACAGCGCCCTTGAGCACCTGCCCGTTGCCGCCGTCGATGGTGATGATGTCGCCCTTGCGGAAGGTCTGCCCCATCGACATCAGCGTAGCTGCCTTATAGTCGACGCGCAGCGAACCGGCGCCCGAAACGCACGGCTTGCCCATGCCGCGCGCCACGACCGCGGCATGGCTGGTCATGCCGCCGCGCGTGGTCAGGATGCCCTCCGCCGCATGCATGCCGTGGATATCCTCGGGACTGGTCTCGACACGCACAAGGATAGCCTTGCGCCCTTGCGCCTTGAGATCCTCGGCGTCCGCGGAGGAAAAGACGATTTCGCCGGTGGCGGCGCCTGGAGACGCCGGCAGGCCGACGCCGATGACGTCGCGCGCGGCCTTCGGATCGATGGTGGGGTGCAGGAGCTGGTCGAGCGAGGCGGGATCGATGCGGGCGACCGCCTCCTCTTTCGAGATCAGGCCGTCCCTGGCCATCTCGACGGCAATCTTCAGCGCCGCCTTGGCGGTGCGCTTGCCGGACCGCGTCTGCAACATCCACAATTTGCCGCGCTCGATGGTGAATTCGAGGTCCTGCATGTCGCGGTAGTGTTTTTCCAGCCTGTCGGAGATGGTGACGAAGGACTGGAAGGCATCCGGCATCAGTTTCTGCAATGACGGCTTGTCGGAGCCGGCGGCGATGCGGGCCGCCTCGGTGATGTTCTGCGGGGTGCGGATACCGGCGACGACGTCCTCGCCCTGCGCATTCACCAGGAACTCGCCATAGAGCTGCTTTTCGCCGGTCGAGGGATTGCGGGTGAAGGCGACGCCGGTGGCCGAGGTCTCGCCCATATTGCCGAACACCATGGCCTGGACATTGACCGCCGTGCCCCAGCTTTCGGGAATATCGTGCAGGCGCCTGTAGGTGATGGCGCGGTTGTTCATCCAACTCGAGAACACCGCACCGATGGCGCCCCAGAGCTGTTCGTGCGGATCCTGCGGGAACGGCCTGCCGAGTTCCTCTTCGACCTTGGCTTTGTAGAGCGCGATGACGCCCTGCCACTCGATAGCCGTCAGTTCGGTATCGAGCTCATGGCCGAGGCTGGCCTTCTGGTCCTCGAGGATCTCCTCGAACACCTCGTGGTCGAGTCCCATGACGACATCGGAATACATCTGGATGAAGCGACGGTAGCTGTCATAGGCAAAGCGCGCATCGCCGGAATCGACGGCCAGCGCCTCGACGGTCTCGTCGTTGAGACCGAGATTGAGCACCGTATCCATCATGCCGGGCATCGAGGCGCGGGCCCCGGAGCGGACCGATACCAGAAGCAGTTTCGACGGATCGCCAAAACGGCGGCCGGTGAGCCGGCCGATATGGTCCAGCGCCACGGCGACGTCAGCCTCAAGCCCTGCCGGATAGGCACGGCCGTTGGCATAGTAGGCGTTGCAAACCTCCGACGTGATGGTGAAGCCCGGCGGTACCGGCAGGCCAAGACTGCACATCTCGGCCAGATTGGCACCCTTGCCACCCAACAGATTCCTGTCACCGGCCCGGCCCTCTGCCGCACCATCGCCAAAGGTGAAAACCCACTTGGTCATGCTTTGCTCTCCGGTTGCAGGAGATTGGAAAGATTGACGAAACGGAAAGTCCCGCCATGCCCGACTTTGGAGCGATATGATGCTGCAATGCGAAAGGCAAGGCGTCGGAAAGGCCGTTTGGCCGCTACAATCGATTAAGCAAAAGCTACGGCAAAAGGACTTGCTACTCCAACGGCACGAGGCTAGAACATACAGGGAACGAAGAGGTACCTCATGAAGCTCACCGGAAAACTCGACTATCTGGAACTGCCGGCAACCGGCGCGACGCTGGACAGTGTGAAAGCCTTCTACAGCGCCGCCTTCGCCTGGTCGTTCACCGACTATGGACCGACCTATTCGGCCTTTAGCGAGGGACTGGACGGCGGTTTCCAGGCCGACAGCGGCGACGCCACCGCCAAGCCCTTGCCGGTGCTTTACTCCCAGGATCTGGAAGAGACGCTGGCAGCGGTCGAGAATGCCGGCGGCACGATCGTCAAACCGATCTTTTCGTTTCCCGGCGGCAGGCGGTTCCACTTTGCCGATCCGGCCGGAAACGAGATGGCAGTGTGGGGAGAATAGGCGGCGCGACCGGTGCGGCCGTCGCCAACGGAACCGTGGATCAACCGGAATGTCGCAATCTCCAGCATTGAGCTTTCCACCGGCACAGCCTATAAGGCCGCGCGCAGTCGACGCATGTCAGCTGCTGGGGCGTCGCCAAGTGGTAAGGCATCGGTTTTTGGTACCGACATTCCCAGGTTCGAATCCTGGCGCCCCAGCCAAGCGCACAGGGGTCCGTTCCGGACACACAGGTTACGGTTTATACCGGAGACATGTTGTTGGAGCAGAATGAGAATCTATTCCGTCGCCGAGCGGATTGCCTTTGTCGTCACGCTCGTGGCCGTTCTCGTTCTCGCGCTGCTGCCGGTACATCGCCTCAAGCAATTCGGGATCGATATCGGTTTCCACTATGACAAGCTCAATCACGCCAGCGCATTCGCCGTGCTGGCTTTCCTGGGCAGCCTTGGCTGGCCGCGGCACAAGCCGGTGCTGATCGTCTTCCTCGCTTTTGTCGGTGCCGCCATCGAAGTCCTCCAGGGCACCACGGCGATAGGCCGCGATTTCGACGTGCTCGACTGGGTTGCCGATTGCGTCGGCATGGCATGCGGTCTGCTGGCCGCGATCTGTGCGACCTGGATCGTGCAACGCGCAAGGCGAGAAGTAGTCGAATCGCCTGCCTTACCGCGCGAACGACACGACGACACTTAAGATCAGGCTTCAGCACGGCACGTTGAAGGTGAAGCAACGTCAATGAGCTGCGGCGCCGCGAGCACAGGCGCGAGTTGCCGGCCTGGCAGATGGCAAATATTTCCCCGTCGGGTGGGCAGACATGATTCCCGACCGGTCGTCCGAACGCCCGGACGCCGGCGGGACGACTTGGACCGCCCCTTCTCAGCCGCCTGGAAAGCTGCGCATACTGCGGCCGCCATGGCTCTGCGAATCAGACTGCCGGGGGGCACGCTGAAGGTGAAGGTCTATCGCGAACTGCGTGATCGCGAGCGGGATCGTCGGGTGCCTGTGCTGAAGCTGGGGTCGCTGTATTTCGTCTGGTCGTCGGCCAGGCATCATCCGCACAAGCACGGCCATACTGGTTAGAGCATCCAAGAGACATGCGGAGCGGCTTTCCGTGCGGGATCGCGTGACGTCGACTTCGAGCCGTTCCACGATCCATCGAATACCAAGTGACTTGAAATGATCCGCCCATTGAGGACGCGTCAGCTTGCCTCGCGCATGGCTTCGGCTGCCTGCAGATCCACCGAAACGAGTTGGCTGACGCCCTGCTCGGCCATGGTCACCCCGAACAGCCGGTCCATGCGCGCCATGGTGATCGGATTGTGGGTGATGATGACGAAGCGCGTCTCGGTGGTCTTGGCCATCTCGTCCATCAGATTGCAGAAGCGTTCGACATTGTGATCGTCGAGCGGCGCATCGACTTCGTCGAGCACGCAGATCGGCGCCGGGTTGGTGAGGAACACGGCGAAGATCAGCGACATCGCCGTCAGCGCCTGCTCGCCGCCGGACAGCAGCGTCATGGTCTGCGGCTTCTTGCCGGGCGGACGGGCAAGGATTTCAAGCCCTGCCTCGAGCGGATCCTCGGATTCGATGAGCTGCAATTCGGCCGTGCCGCCGCCGAAGAGGTGCGAGAACAGCCGCTGGAAATGGCCGTTGACCACGTCGAAGGCGGCGAGAAGCCGCTCGCGGCCTTCGCGGTTGAGGCTCTGGATCGCTTGCCGGAGCTTGCGGATCGCCTCGATGATGTCCTCGCGCTCCGAGACGATGGTCTCCAGCCGGTCCGAAAGCTCCTTCTGCTCTTCCTCGGCGCGCAGGTTGACGGCGCCGAGCCGCTCGCGCTCGATCTTCAGCCTGTCGAGCTGGCGCTCGATCTCGGCCATTTCGGGCATCGGATCGTCGGCTTCCAGCCCGGTATGGCGGATGACCAGATGCGGCGGAGTGTTCAGCGTCTCCTGGATGCGCGCCTCGACCTCCAGCCGGCGCTCGTCGGCTGCGGTCAAGCGCTCCTCGGCGCGGACACGGGTCTCGCGCGCCTCGGCCAGCGACTGGATCGCGCCGGTGGCCGCCTTGTCCAGTTCCGCCTGCCTGTTCTCCGCTTCCTGCAGACGGTCGGCTGCCGCCTTGCGCAAGGTCTCGGCTTCGGTGAGCTGTGACAGCAAGGCGCGCCGCTTGGCATCAATCTCGTCGGGCGCGTCGGCCAATCTCTCGCGTTCGGCCTCGGCCTCTGCCTTGCGTTCGCCCAGCGAGGCGATCTGCGTCGAAGCGTTCTCGGCACGCTCCAGCCAGTTGCTGCGCTCGGCGCCGATCGCATCGAGCCGGCGCGAACGCGCCTCGGCCTCCCGCCGCAATCCTTCATGGACGGCACGCGCATCGGCGAGCGTGGCGCGGTCGCGGGCGACATTGGCCGAGGACTGTTCGAGCTGTATCTGCAGGTCGCCAAGATCGGGCGCGTCCTGCAGCAGCATTTCCGCCTCGGCAAAGGCGGCCGAAGTTTCTTCATGACTGTCGACAATGCGGGCGCGGGCCTCGTCCAGGGCGGCGCGCCGGCTCGACAATTCGCCGCCGGCCTTTTCGGCTTCGGCCAGCGCGTTGCGGGCGGCGTCCAGTCCGTGCTGGGCGTCGCGGCCGGCCTGACGCGCGGCGCGCTCGGCCTCGCTGGCCTCGCGAAGCGCCTGTTCAGCCTGCGCGAGCGCCGCCTCGGCCTCGCGCAGAACAAGCGTCGCCTGCGCCGCTTCGGCATCGAGCTCGGCCAGCCGGTTTTTTTGCGCCAGGCGCTGCGCGGCTGCGGTCGGCGCGTCGGCGCTGGCGGTCAGCCCGTCCCACCGCCACAGCGCGCCCTCACGGCTGACCAGCCTCTGGCCGGGCGCGAGCAGTCCTTGCAGGCGGCGGCCGTCGGCGCTCTCGACAATGCCGATCTGCGCCAGCCGGCGGGCAAGCTGCGGCGGGGCACGTACCACGCTGGCCAGGTTCTTGATGCCTTCGGGAAGCGCGGCGTCGCCGGCCTGGATCGCGCCCTCGCCCCAATGCACCGGCGCGCTGCGATCGAGCGGCACGTCGAGATCCTCGCCAAGGGCGGCGCCCAAGGCCGTCTCATAGCCGCGCTCGACGCTGATCTGTTCCAGCACGGACGGGAAGAGATCGCCGCTGGCGGCGTTCAGGATCTTGGCCAGCGTGCGGGCCTCGGTCTCGATGCGCGCCAGTTCGGCCCTGGCGTCCTGCAATGGCGGACGGGCGGCATTTTCGGCCGCACGCGCCTCTGCGACCGCCTGTTCGGCGGCAATCGCCCCAGCCTCGCTCTCTTCGAGCCTCGCCATTGCATCCTCGACCAGAAGCCGCTTCTCTGCCGGGTCGGGCAAGCCCGCGACTTTGGAGAGGATTTCGGACAATTCACGGTCGACATCGGCGAGTTGGCGGGCGAAACGGTCCCGACGCTCGGCGGTCTCGCGCAGCGTCCGCTCGACCTGATTGCGCGAAGCGGCGGCCTCGGCCCGCTCGGCGGTTAGCGCTGCAAGCCTGGCTTCGCTCTGCGAGAGCGTCGCGGCTGCCTGTTCGAAGGCGGCTCGGGTGGTTGCTTCACGCTCGGCCGCGCCGGCATTTTCGGAATTGAGCGCTGCTTCCTCGGTGCGCAGGCGTTCGAGGATATCCGCATTGTCGCGCACCATGCGCTCCTCGCGGGCGATGTCACCGTCGAGCTGCTGGAGCCGGCGCTCGAGTTCCGCCTGGCGAGCGCGGATGCGGCCGGCTTCTTCCTCGATCTGCGATCTGGCGATCGACAGACGCTGGAAGGCCGCGGCCGCCGCAGCTTCGGCATCGCGCAGATCGGGCAACCGATGCGCGCCGATGCCTTGCTCCCTGGCGGCGGCCATCTGGGCCGCGGCGCGGTCGCCGACAAGGGCGGTGGCGACGGCCAGCGCCGAACGTGCCTCGCCTTCCTGGGTCTTGGCCAGCGTCCAGCGCAGATGGAGCAGCGTCGCCTCGGCCTTGCGGATGTCGGCCGACAGGTTCTTGAAGCGGGAGGCCTGGCGTGCCTGGCGTTTCAGGCTTTCGATCTGGCTTTCCAGCTCGCCGACGACGTCGTCCAGGCGCTCGAGGTTCTGCTCGGCGGCCTTGAGCCTGAGTTCGGCCTCGTGGCGGCGCGTATGCAGGCCGGAAATGCCGGCCGCTTCTTCCAGCAGGGCGCGGCGCGCCTGGGGCTTGGCCTGGATCAGCTCGCCGATGCGGCCCTGGCCGACCATCGAGGGCGAACGCGCGCCGGTCGACTGATCGGCGAACAGAAGCTGCACGTCCTTGGCGCGCGCTTCCTTGCCGTTGATGCGGTAGAGCGAGCCCGCCTCGCGCTCGATGCGGCGCGACACCTGCAATTCGTCGGCGTCGTTGAAGGCTGCCGGCGCCGAGCGATCGCTGTTGTCGAGGAACAACGTGACCTCGGCGGTGTTGCGGGCCGGACGCGTGCCCGAGCCGGAAAAGATCACGTCGTCCATGCCGGACGCGCGCATGTTCTTGTAGGAGCTTTCGCCCATCACCCAGCGCAGCGCCTCGACGAGGTTCGACTTGCCGCAGCCGTTCGGCCCGACAATGCCCGTCAGGCCGCGTTCGATCACGAACTCGCCTGGTTCGACGAAGGATTTGAAACCGAGGAGGCGAAGGCGTGAAAACTTCATTCACGCCGCCCTGAACGCGAAACCGCGCCGCGGGTTTGCGGCGGGGCGCACGGTCGCGGCGCGGCAAAAGGGCCGCGCGTGCCGAAGCGCTGCCGCTTCGGCATTGCCAGGACGTCAGAGCTGAGGGTCGATGATGGCCGACATTTCCTCAATCGACATCGCCCCTTTGTAGGTCTTTCCGTTGATGAAGAAGGTCGGCGTCGAGTCGACCTTGAATTCGTCGGCGCCGCGCTTCTGGACCGCCCTCACATCGTCCAGAAGTTTCTGGTCCGTCAAGCAGGCTTCGAAGGACTCCTGTGTAAAACCGGCGAGCTTGGAGATTTGCAGCAGCGCATCCTTGGTGTTGGACACACCCACCCAGTTCGCTTGCTGCCTGAACAGGACATCCACCATCGGGAAGTAGTTGTCCTTGGCGCATCGCGCCAGCATGAAACCGGCCTCGGCGCTCGGATCGAACGGGAATTCGCGCAGAATGTAGCGTGCCTTGCCGGTATCGATGTATTTCTTCTTCAATTCCGGGAAGGTGGTTTCGGCGAAATGCGCGCAATGCGGGCAGGTCATCGAGGCGTATTCGACGATCGTGACCTTGGCGTCGTCCTTGCCGAGTTGCTTGTCGGGCAATGCGCCGGGCTTAAGCAGTTCGGCCATGTCGACCGTGCCTTGAGCCTCCGGCGCCTTGACGGCGGCCGGCGTGGCCGCTGTCGCAGGCGCGGCGGGAGCGGCAGGCTTCACATCGGCCGCCTTGGCTTCCTCACCAGAGTCGCTGCATGCCGCGAGCATGGCCACCGCCGGAATGGCGGCCAGCGAAGACAGCAGGTTTCTGCGGGACAAGCTTTTGCCGAACGGAGGACGGTTCATACGAATCACCTGACAAGGGTTGGATTTTGCAACGCAAAGGCACGAAAAGGCGAGAGTTGGCGCGAATTAAGGCATCGCCGTCCCCAATCCAATCGTGAAACTTGAAGCTTATAATCACGAAATCGCGAGATTGGCGACGGTGCTATGACTTTCTTTGTCCCAGAATAGTGGCGCCGAGCCGCTCCAGCGAGGCACGCAGGCCATCGTCTTCTATCTTGCCGACGATGTGCGACAGTCTTGATTTTTCCGCTTCATTGAGAGGCCTGGCTGGCGGTTTCGGCCGCGCCTTTTCACTTAGAACCGGCTTCTGCACGATCCTGATACGGCCTATGGCCGTGAAGCCGAGAAAAGCGTTGACGCGATTGATGATCTCGCCGGCCTCGTGCTGCAGATGGAGCGCCGCCATGCCTTCGCAGGCGATCACCAGCACGGCAGGTTCGAACGGATCGTCTTCGTGCAGCCGCCGCGGCCACTGGATCTTTTCAGGGCGCGAATGGCCGGCCAGGCGCGAACCGGCAATCTCTTCCCACGACTGGACCAGGCTGACCGAAATGCCCGCTCGCTTGCGCAGCACCGGATCGAGGATCGCGGTCGCGAGATCGCTCACCGGAACGGGATTGCCGAAGGGCTTTTTCCCTGCCATGTGCGTTCTCCAGCCACCCACCTCCACTCTTCCCGGCCGAGGCCGACACGAGATCAATGGCACCGCACGAGCAGACCCGCAAGGCCATATCAGAGGACAGCAGCAGAGCTGCGTCCAGTGACAGCAGGAAAGCTGCGTCCAGTGACAGCGGCAGCGCTGCGTCTACCGCGTCCCGCCTGCTCGCATGGTACGACATGCATCACCGCGAGTTGCCGTGGCGCGTGACCCCGCGCGACCATGCCCGTGGCGTGCGGCCCGATCCTTACCGGATCTGGCTGTCGGAAGTCATGCTGCAGCAGACCACGGTTGAAGCCGTGAAGGCCTATTTTCGCGCCTTTGTCGAGAAATGGCCTGACGTCGCGGTGCTGGCGGCGGCGCCTGTCGAGGACGTGATGAAGGCCTGGGCAGGGCTCGGTTACTACTCCCGTGCCCGCAATCTCAAGACCTGCGCCGATCTGGTGGCCGGGCGCGGCGGCCGGTTTCCGGATACGGAAGCCGGCTTGCAGGAATTGCCCGGCATCGGCGCCTATACGTCGGCAGCGATCGCGGCGATCGCTTTCGACCGGCCGGCTGCCGTCGTCGATGGCAATGTCGAGCGCGTCGTGACCCGCCTGTTCTCCATTGCCACGCCGCTGAGCGAAGCCAAGGCCGACATCCGCGCCCGTGTCGAGCGCATGGTTCCTGCCATGAGGCCCGGCGATTTCGCGCAGGCGATGATGGATCTGGGCGCCACGATCTGCACCCCGCGCCGGCCGCGCTGCATGCTTTGCCCGCTGCGCGAGGAATGCAGCGCGGTCGTTTCAGGCGATCCCGAAAAATACCCGGTGCGCCTGCCCAAGGCTGGCAAACCGCTACGGCGCGGCGCTGCTTTCGTCGCCGTGCGAAACGACGGCGCCATTCTTTTGCGCAAACGGGCCGACAAGGGGCTGCTCGGCGGCATGACCGAGGTGCCGACGACCGGCTGGACGGCACGGCTGGACGGCGCAACCACAGTGGCCGCCGCACCCTTTCCCGGCGACTGGCGGCAAGCCGGCCGGATCGCGCATGTCTTCACCCATTTTGCGCTTGAGCTCGAAGTGTTCCTTGCCCGAAGCAACGGTGAGACTCCAGCCGGCCATTTCTGGTCGCTGCCAGCGGACATTTCGGGCGAAGCGCTGCCCACTGTCATGAAAAAGGCAATCGAGGCTGCAATACCCGGCGCGACGAAAAGGCAACGCCCGCATTGAACGAGGACCGCATGACTGAAATCCGTCACATCGTTTTCGACATCGGCAAAGTGCTGATCCACTACGATCCCAACATCCCGTTCAGCCGGCTTATTCCCGATGAGACAGAACGGAAATGGTTCTTCGACAATGTCTGCACGCATGACTGGAACATCGAGCAGGACCGCGGCCGGACATGGGAAGAGGCGGAAACGCTGCTGATTGCCGACTACCCGGATCATGCGGAAAACATCCGCAATTTTCGCCGTCATTGGCACGACATGGTGCCGCATGCCTATGATGACAGCGTCGCCATCATGGTCGGCCTGATCGACAGCGGGCACGATGTCACCATGCTGACCAACTTCGCCGCCGATACGCTGGCCGAAGCACGCCAACGCTTCGACTTTCTCAATCGTCCCCGCGGTGTCACCATTTCGGGCGAGATCGGCAAGATCAAGCCGGATCGCGACATTTACGACCATCACGTCGCCGCGTTCGAACTCGAGCCGTCCGCGACGCTGTTCATCGACGACAGCCAGAAGAATGTCGACGGCGCCAAGGCGGCCGGCTGGCAAGCGGTGCTGTTCACCGATGCCAAGACGCTTAAGGCAGATCTTGAGCGGCTCGGAATCAAGGCGTGATTTGAATCGCTTCCAGCGCTTCGTTGAGACTTTGAATCAACGCCAAGGCGCGGCATCGGACAAGGGTCAGCCCCCTGCCCTTTCCATGCCGAGCCGGGCGATACGGCGCAGTTCGTCGATCGGAGTCAGGCCGCCGCTGCGTTCATAGTGCCAGAAGGTCCAGCCGTTGCAGGCATCCAGGCCCTGAACTTCGGCGCCGATCTTGTGGATCGAGCCGGCACTGTCGCCGATCGCCACCGTGCCGTCGGCACGCACCTTGGCCGCCCAGCGCTTCTTGGCATCGTAGAGCGTGGCGCCGGGCGTCACCAGCCCGGTGTCGATCAGGCTGACGAAAGCCACGCGCGGCTCGGCGCGCTTGCCGGTCAGCACGGTCAGGTCCGCGCCGTCGAGCGGCCGCACCGCGTCGATGCGCTCATTGGCGGCGTCGATATAGGCCTGCTCGCGCTCTATGCCGACAAAATGCCTGCCAAGGCGCTTGGCCACCGCGCCTGTCGTGCCGGAGCCGAAGAAAGGATCGAGCACGACGTCTCCCGGCTTGGTCGAGGCCATCATGATACGGGCGAGCAATGCTTCCGGCTTCTGCGTCGGATGCAGCTTGTCGCCATTGTCGTTTTTCAGCCGCTCCGCGCCGGTGCAGATCGGGAACAGCCAGTCGGAACGCATCTGTATGTCGTCGTTCGACGCCTTCAACGCTTCGTAGTTGAAGGTATAGCCCTTGCCTTTCTGGTCGCGAGAGGCCCAGATCATCGTCTCATGCGCGTTCTGGAAGCGGCGGCCGCGAAAATTCGGCATCGGGTTGGTCTTGCGCCAGACGACGTCGTTGAGGATCCAGAAGCCGAGGTCCTGCATCTTGGCCCCCACCCGGAAGATGTTGTGATAGGAACCGATGACCCAGATGGTGCCGTTGGGCTTCAGCACCCGGCGCGCCGCCAGCAGCCAGGCGCGCGTGAAGGCATCGTAGGCCTCGAAGCTCTCGAACCGGTCCCAGTCGTCGTCGACCGCGTCGACCTTGGACTGGTCGGGTCGGTGCAGGTCGCCGTCGAGCTGAAGATTGTAGGGCGGATCGGCGAAGATGACGTCGATGGATTTCTCGGGCAGCCGGTCGAGCGCCGCGACGCAGTCGCCCTTCAGGATCGTGTCCAGCCATTCGGATTGCTGGGGAGCATGGGAAAGCTCGTCGACAAGACGCACGGCTGACATTTTTACACCCAAGGCACGCGTTACTGTTTACTCCCGGTTATGGTTACCGATCAGCGTAAATATTCGGTGAAGGGCAACGATCGGGCGCCGCCGGTTTGCACCGATGTGCCCGTTGGTGTATGCCGCGCCGCCTGAAGCCTGTCCGCCCTCATTGCCCGGATCACCATGCCCCAGCCAGACCTTGTCATCTTCGATTGCGACGGCGTGCTCGTCGATTCCGAAATCATCGCCGCGCGGGTCGAGGCCGAGCTCCTGACCTTGTCCGGATACGAGATCTCGGCCGAGGAGATCGCCGAGACCTATGCGGGGCTGACGTTCAAGGACATCCTGATGCGGGTCGAGGAGAAGTCCGACATCCCGTTCCAGGTATCGCTGATCGATCGCGCCGAGGAACTGGTCGACCGGAAACTGCGCAGCGACGTTCGTGCCATCGAGGGCGTGCGCGAAGCGGTCGCCTCGGTGACGGCGCAACGTTGCATCTGCTCCAACTCACGCTCGGAGCGGATAGAATTCATGCTGGAGAAGGTGCATCTGCTGCCATTCTTCGCCGGGCGCATCTTCTCCGCAATGGAGACGCCGACCGGAAAAACCAAACCGGCTCCGGACGTGTTCCTGTTGGCCGCCGAAAAGCTCGACGCCCATCCGGCAAACACTTTCGTCATCGAGGATTCCGTGCACGGCGTCACCGGCGCAAGGTCGGCGGGAATGCGTGTCATCGGCTTCACCGGCGCCGCCCATAGCTATCCCGGCCATGCCGATGCGCTGACGGAGGCGGGCGCCGAGACGGTGATCCGCCGCTGGGCGGAGCTGGGCGGCACGCTGGCCGCTTTATCCGAGTGGTCGGCGGACGCGTGAGCGTCCGCTTGGCTTCAAGAGCACCGCTGCCGCGGACTTAGTTGGTCGCGGCGGCTTTCTTCCTGCCCTTCTTCGGTTTGTCGGTCGCAGCCTTCGGCGCATTTTCGTCATAGCCGGCATAGGCCTGATAATCCTGCGCTGTCGGCGCCGGCACGACGATGTTGGAATCGGTGAAGACGAACTGGGTGGCGACCGAGGGATCGGTAACCTGGACCTGATATTGGTGGATCTGCGAATAAAGCACCTCGGTGCCATGCATCACGGCGGTGCGGATCGGCATGGTGATGGTTCCGGGCGTGAATTTCGGCCCCGGCACGATCTTGCCGGCGACCGCGATCTTCATCGTCAGCTGTCCGTCGGCGCGGCTGCAATCCCGCGTCACGTCGCTGATCGAGGCCTGATAAATGATCCTCGCCGAATCGTCCGGCGGAGTAGCAGCGGCAGCGTCGGCCTCCGCCTGGGCCGCGGCATCCTGCGCGGCGTCGCCGGTCTTCTTGAGCTTGGGCCTGGGCTTCCGGGCTTCGTTGGCGTAGGTGTTGAAGAATGCCGTGCCGTCGCGAAGCGTCACCCTCGGGCAATAGGCGTTCAACTGGCTGGCCAGAATCTTGGGGTCCTGCGGCGGCGGTGGCGCGGTCGGGTCCTTCTTGCCGAAACCCAGGTTCAGAATACCGTTGTCGCCTGATTGGCAGCCGGCGGCGGCAAGCATAAAGCCGGTGAGCGCAAGACCCGCGAAAAAGCGACCGTTGAATGTATGAAACGCCATGAAACTGCACTTCCCTCTCGCAAAGCCGGTGACGTATATCAACCGCGCGGCAAAAATGCGACTGAGCCAGCGTAGAAATTAACCACCTTGCGGTGGGTGGAAAACCCAAGGCAGTAACGGAATTGTGACGATGCAATATGTGAGTACCCGCGGCGAGGCGCCCGCGCTTGGGTTTTGCGATGCCGTGCTGACAGGCCTGGCACGCGACGGAGGGCTCTATGTGCCGCGCCAGTGGCCGCAATTCTCGATGGCCGAGATCCGCGCCATGCGCGGCCTTGCTTATCCCGACCTGGCCATCCGCGTGCTGTCGCCGTTCCTTGGCGACGAAATCGCGGCGCCCGTGTTCGAGCGCCTGGTGCGCGAGGCCTATGCCACCTTCCGCCACGAGGCCGTCTGCCCGCTGGTCCAGACCGGCCCCAACACTTTTGTCCTCGAACTCTTCCATGGACCTACGCTGGCTTTCAAGGACGTGGCGATGCAGCTGCTTGCCCGGCTGATGGACCATGTGCTCGCCGAACGCAGCCAGCATGCCACCATCGTCGGCGCCACATCGGGCGACACCGGCGGAGCAGCGATAGACGCCTTCGCCGGACGCAGCCGCACCGACATCTTCATTCTTTTCCCGCATGGCCGCGTCTCGCCGGTGCAGCAACGGCAGATGACGACATCGAAGGCTGAAAACGTGCATGCGCTGGCGATCGAAGGCAATTTCGACGATTGCCAGGGCCTACTCAAGGACATGTTCAACGACCACGGCTTCCGCGACCGGGTCTCGCTTTCGGGGGTGAATTCGATCAACTGGGCCCGCATCATGGCCCAGATCGTCTATTATTTCTCCTCGGCGCTGTCGCTCGGCGGGCCCGACCGCCCGATCTCCTTCACCGTGCCGACCGGCAATTTCGGCGATATCTTCGCCGGCTACGCCGCCAAGAAAATGGGGCTGCCGATCGAGCGGCTGGTCATCGCCACCAACGACAACGACATACTGGCACGCACTTTCGCGACCGGCGAATACCGCACCAAGGGCGTGTTCGCGACCACCTCGCCGTCCATGGACATCCAGGTGTCGTCGAATTTCGAGCGCCTTCTGTTCGAGGCGTCGGGCCGCGACCCGGCGACCGTGCGGCGCTACATGGCCGGGCTCAAACAATCCGGCGCCTTCACCATAGAAGCCGCGGAAATCGCAGGGATGCGGGCCGAATTCGATGCCGGCCGCGCCGATATGGACGAGGTCGCCGCCACGATCCGCTCGACGCTCGCGGCCAGCAACTACCTGCTTGATCCGCATACCGCGGCCGCCGTGCATGTCGCGGCCGGCAAGGCTTCGAATGCCGCGCCGATGGTGGTGCTGGGCACTGCGCACCCAGCAAAATTCCCGGCCGCCGTCGAGGCCGCCAGCGGCGTGTCGCCCGCACTGCCCGCATGGCTAGGTGGGTTGATGACATCGGAGGAAAAATACACGGTACTTCCATCCGACCTGAAAATGGTGGAAGATTACGTCAGCCGCCGTGCGCGAGCGGCGCGTTAAGGAGTACGAACCATATGGGTGTTGAGGTAAGCCGTCTGTCGAACGGCCTGACAGTCGCCACCGAAACCCTTCCAAGCATCGAATCGGTTGCCCTGGGTGCCTGGGTCAAGTCGGGTGCCCGCAATGAGCGTGACGAAGAGCATGGCATGGCCCATCTGCTCGAGCACATGGCGTTCAAGGGCACAAAGCGGCGAACAGCCTTCGAGATCGCCTCGGAAATCGAGGACGTCGGCGGCGAGATCAACGCCGCCACCAGCGTCGAGACCACATCCTACTATGCCAGGGTGCTTTCCGACGACGTGCCGCTGGCCGTCGACATTCTTGCCGACATCCTGCAGGAATCGGAATTCGACCCGCAGGAGCTCGAACGCGAGCAGCACGTCATCCTGCAGGAAATCGGCGCCGCGCACGACACGCCCGATGACATCGTGTTCGACCGGTTCACCGAGACTGCCTTTCGCCACCAGACCATCGGCCGTTCGATTCTGGGCACGCCGGAAACCGTCAAATCCTTCACCTCGAAGCAATTGCACGATTTCATCGAGCGCCAATACGGCGCCGAGCGCATGGTGATCGTGGCCGCCGGCGACATCAAGCACGACAATTTCGTGCGCGAAGTGGAAAAGCAGCTCGGCGGCTTCCGCACCAAGGCCGACAACACGATCCCGCAATATGCGCAATATGTCGGCGGCGATTTCCGCGAGGACCGCGACCTGATGGATGCGCAGATCGTGCTGGGATTCGAGGGCCGTGCCTACCATGTGCGCGATTTCTACGCCTCGCAGGTGCTGTCGATGATCCTCGGCGGCGGCATGTCGTCGAGGCTGTTCCAGGAAGTCCGCGAAAAGCGTGGCCTGTGCTATTCGGTCTATGCCTTCCACTGGGGCTTTTCCGATACCGGCATATTCGGCGTCCATGCAGCGACCGGGCAGAGCGACATCGCCGAACTGGTGCCTGTCATCATCGAGGAATTGCAAAAGGCCGGCGAGAACATCCTGCAGGAAGAGCTCGACCGGGCACGCGCGCAATACCGCGCCGGTCTGATCATGTCGGCCGAAAGCCCGGCCAGCCGCGCCTCGCAGATCGCGCGACAGCTGCTCTTGTTCGGCCGGCCGATCGCCAAGGAGGAACTGATGGAGCGGCTCTCGGCGCTGACGGTCGATCGTTTGACCGACCTGTCGTCACGGCTGTTCTCGACCAAACCGACGCTTACCGCTGTCGGGCCCGTGGGTACGCTGGCGCCATACGAAGCGATCCTCGATTCGCTTCCGGGCACGCACACCACGGCCCGCAAGCTCGCCGTCTAAGCCTGCACAAGCGCCGTGTTCGCGCTCCCTTTCTTTCGCCGCGACCTGCCGGCACTGAAGGGCGACCGCGTGACGCTGCGCGTGCCGTTCACCAATGACTACCGGGAGTGGTCGGCGGTGCGCGGCGAAAGCCGGGCCTTCCTCGAACCATGGGAGCCGCGCTGGGCGCCGGACGAGCTTGACCGGGCGGCATGGCGGCTGCGCATCAGCCGCTACCGCGAGGACTATGCGCAAGGAACGGCGATCGCCTTCTTCATCTTCGAGAAGTCGAGCGGCAGGTTGGCGGGCGGAATTACGCTTGGCAACATACGCCACGGGGTCTCGCAAAGCGGGCATGTCGGCTACTGGATCGGCGAGCGTTTCGGCGGTCGCGGCCTGATGACCGACGCCGTCAAGGTCGTGACCCGCTTCGCCTTCGATACGCTGAGGTTGCACCGGATCGAAGCGGCCTGTATTCCCGACAATATCAGGTCGATCCGTGTGCTTGAAAAAGCCGGATTCCGGCGCGAAGGACTTCTGCGATCCTACCTCAGGATCAATGGCATCTGGCAGGACCACTACCTCTACGCCCGGATCGCGGACGATCCGCCAGGCGCTGGAACGAAGGACTGATTTTTGACGAAATTCCTGCGCAACGGGCCACTGTTCGCCTTTGTCCTCGCGACGATCCTGACGCTGTGCGCTGCGTCCTCGGCCTTTGCCGTCGAACCGATCAAGATTGCCCGCGACGATGTCGCGCTCGATCTGTCCGGCGCCGTGGAAATCTACCGCAACCAGGGCGAAAACTTCCAGGTTTCGACCGCACCCGGACCCGACGGCATCGTGCGGCGTATCGAGGTCGAGGCCAATGACGCCCGCTCAACCGGCGACTGGGCCGTGTTCGCGCTTGCCAACACCACCGACCAGCAGCTCGATCGGCTGATCGTGGCGCCGCATTTCCGATTGGTCAATTCCGGCATCTTCTGGCCGGATCTCGGCTCGACCCGCATCGCCGCCATCACGCCCAGCGAAGGCTTCGCTCTCGACCGCCAGAGCAGCCCCGACGCCGATGTCTTCCGGGTGACGCTGAACCCGGGAACGGTGATCACCTTCATCGCCGAACTCGCCTCACCCAAGCTGCCGCAGGTCTATCTCTGGGATCCGGAATCCTACAAGGACTCGGTCAATTCCTACACGCTGTTCCGCGGCATCGTCATCGGCATCGCCGGCCTTCTAGCACTGTTCCTGACCATCCTGTTCGTCGTCAAGGGAACCTCCATGTTCCCCGCGACCGCGGCACTCGCCTGGGCCGTGCTTGCCTATATCTGCGTCGATTTCGGCTTTCTCAACAAAATCATCGAGATATCGCCCGGCAACGAGCAGATGTGGCGGGCGGGAACGGAGGTGGCGCTGGCGGCTACCTTCGTGGTGTTCCTGTTCGCCTATCTCAATCTCAACCGATGGCACGGCCATTTCAGCTATGGGGCGCTGGTCTGGATCCTCGGCCTGCTCTTGATCGCTGGCGTCGCCATCGTCGACCCGGCGGTCGCGGCGGGCATCGCCAGACTGTCCTTCGCCGCTACCGCGCTGACCGGGCTCGGCCTGATCATCTTCCTCGGCATACGCGGTTATGATCGCGCGATCATGCTTGTGCCCAGTTGGGTGATGGTGCTGTTGTGGCTATGCGGATCGTGGATGGCGATAACCGGCATGCTCGACAACGACATCGCCCAGCCGGCGCTTGGCGGCGGTCTGATCCTTATCATCCTGCTGATCGGCTTCACCGTCATGCAGCATGCCTTTGCCGGCGGCGCGCTGCACCAGGGACTGTTTTCCGACCTCGAGCGGCAGGCGCTGGCGGTGGCCGGCTCGGGCGACACGGTGTGGGACTGGGACGTGCTGCGCGACCGCGTCGTCACCAAGCCCGACGTCAGCATCCAACTCGGCCTCGCCCCCAACAGTCTGGGGGGTGCTGCCCGCAACTGGCTGCCGGTGCTGCATGCCGATGACCGCGACACGTTCCGCACCACGCTCGACGTGGTGCTCGAGCATCGGCGCGGCAAGGTGGCGCAGAACTTCCGGCTGCGCGGCGCCGACGGCCACTATCACTGGTTTGCTCTGCGCGCGCGCCCTGTGATCGGATCGGACGGCGAGGTCATCCGCTGCGTCGGCACCATGGTCGACGTCACCGAGCAGAAGAAATCCGAGGAGAGGCTGCTGCACGACGCGGTGCACGACAACCTCACCGGCCTGCCCAATCGCGAATTGTTCATGAACCGGCTCGAGGCGATCATCTCGATCGCACGGACCGAAGAGAAAGTGCGTCCGACCGTCTTCGTCATCGATATCGACCGCTTCAAGCAGGTCAATGACGGGCTCGGCATCTCGGCCGGCGATACCATCCTGCTCACCATCGCGCGCCGCCTGCACCGGCTGTTGAAGCCAAAGGACTCGCTGTCACGCTTCGCCGGCGACCAGTTCGCCCTGATGCTGCTTTCCGAACAGGACCCGGCCCGCATCGCCGCGGTGGCGGACGCCATCAAGCATGCCATCAACGCTCCGATCACCTTTGCCAAGCGCGAGATCGTGCTGACCGCCTCGATCGGGCTGATCACCTGGACCTCGGCGCAGACCTCGGCCGAGGACATGGTCAAAGACGCCGAGCTTGCCATGCACCAGGCCAAGCGCTTCGGCGGCGACCGGATCGAACCGTTCCGTCCGGCCTTCCGCGCCGTCGGCACCGACCGGCTGCAGTTCGAATCCGACCTGCGCCGCGCCATCGAACGGCGCGAATTCACGCTTGCCTACCAGCCGATCGTGCGGCTGGAAGACGGCAGCGTCGCCGGCTTCGAGGCGTTGCTGCGCTGGGACCATCCGCGCCGCGGCATGATCCCGCCTGCCGATTTCATCCCGGTCGCCGAAAGCTGCGGGCTGATCGTGCAGCTTGGGCTGTTCGCCATGCAGCAGGCCGCCGAGGATCTGGCGGCATGGCAGAAGCAGATCGGCGACGCGCCGCTGTCGGTGTCGGTCAACCTCTCCAGCCGCCAGCTCATCCGCCGCGACCTGGTCAGCGATGTTCGCTCCGTTATTGCTCGGGCCAATCTGAAGCCGCGCTGCTTCCGGCTCGAGCTCACGGAATCGCTGGTCATGGACAATCCCGAGCAGACCGCCCATGTTCTGAACAAGCTGAAGCAGCTCGGCATCGGCCTGTCGCTCGACGATTTCGGCACCGGCTATTCGTCGCTCGCCTATCTGACGCGCTTTCCCTTCGACACGATCAAGATCGACAAGAGCTTCGTCGACGACAACACGCCCAAACGCGCCGTGCTGCTCAAATCCATGGTCAGCATGGCGCATGAGCTGGGCCTGTCGGTGGTCGCCGAAGGTATTTCGGACGAGCGCGACGCGCTGGAGCTTCGCCAGATGGGCTGCGAATATGTGCAGAGCTTCATGTTCGGTGCCCCGATGCCCGGTGATCAGGTGCTGAAGACGCTGAAGGAACAGTATCCGCTGACGCAGGCGTAATTGGCTTTCACGCCGCTGGAGCTCAGGCGTGGCCGGCCGCTACGCTCAAATGGGCGAGGTCGATGCCGATCGAGGCAAGAATCCGGTCATATTTGCGCTCGATGTCGGTATCGAACAAAAGCTCCGGAGTAGCCGGACAGGTCAGCCAGCCGTTTTCGGCTATCTCGGTTTCCAACTGGCCGGCGCCCCAGCCCGAATAACCCAGCGCCATCAGCGCGTGACGGGGTCCGCGGCCCGACGATATGGCGCGCAATATGTCGACGGTCGCGGTCAGACAGACATCGTCGGAAACGGTCAGCGAAGACTCCACCCGGTAATCGCCCGTATGCAGCACGAAGCCGCGGCTGCGGTCGACGGGCCCGCCATTGCGAACGACGAAATCACGGGTACGGGCGGGCAACCGGATCGCCTCGTGCTCGTTCATGATGCCGAGTTGCACCAAAAGGTCCGGAAACAGCATCTGCTGCGTCTGGTTGATGATCAGGCCCATCGCGCCCTCATCGCTGTGGGCGCAGATGTAGATGACCGAGCGCGTGAAACGGTCGTCCTTCATGCCGGGCATGGCAATGAGGAACTGATCGTCGAGAAAGCCGCTGCCGGCGGCCGTCTTCTTGTGGCGCAACAAGTCCATGATCAGAGCGTAACGCGTTTCCCGGGCGCCGAAAAGATGTACCGCGCCGGTTTTCGACCAAGCCCATGCCGCCGGCCGATCATTACCTGCGGCAAAGGTCACGCAAATATGATACCGGCAAGACCATGAAATCATTGCACGGCCATGAACGGACGATCAAATCACCACCATGCAAAGCTTGAAAATCCTGTTGCTCGGCGCCGCTGTCGGATCGGCAATCACACTCCCAGCCGCCGCCTCCTCGTCCGCCTGGTACAACAGCGAAGGCGGCAAGGTACGGCTGGTGACGAGCGGCAAGCCCGACGATGCCGGCCGCATCCGGGGCGTTCTCGACATAGCGCTCAAGCCTGGCTGGAAGACTTATTGGCGCGACCCGGGCGACGCGGGCGTGCCGCCGCAACTCGATATCTCGGCCAGCACCAACATTTCCGATGCCAGCCTTTCCTTCCCGGCGCCGAAGCGTCATGACGACGGCTACGGCAAATGGGCGGGCTACGACTATCCGGTCTCGCTGCCGGTGACGTTCACGCTGTCGGCCGCGAAGGATCCGTCCGTCATCGACGCCGACATTTTCCTCGGCATTTGCGAGACGATCTGCATCCCTGTGCAGACGCGGCTGACCGTCGACCCCGGCTCCGACCCGGATAATGCCGAGGACGCGGAGCTGGTCAAGGCGAGCTTCGCCGCCTTGCCCGCGCCGGCAAGATCCGACTTCGGCATCAACGTGCTGCCGGGCGACCATGAAACGCTGGTTGTGGAGGCGAGCTTTCCCGGCGATCCGGAAGCGGCGGACTTCTTCGTCGCAGGAGACCGCGACTACATGTTCGGTTCGCCGGCCCGCAGCCAGAAGGACGGCAAGCTGATCTTCACCGTGCCGATCCTCGACCGGCCCTCGACGACACCCACGGATGGCGGACTACACTATACGCTGACGAGTTCGGCAGGCGCGGTCGAAGGGCTTCTGCCTTTCCCTTGATCCAGCCCTCCGCGATGGTTGCGGGAAACCGCATAGTTCGCTACCCAAGGCCACGTCCTTCCCCATTCTCGCAAACGAGGAACCCATGTCCATTTTCGCTGGCGACAGACTGCCCGATACGACGTTCAAGACGATGACCGCCGACGGTCCCAAGCCGATCACGACGGCCGAGATTTTTGCAGGAAAGAAGGTCGTGCTGTTTGCTGTGCCAGGCGCCTTCACGCCGACCTGCAGCAACAATCATTTGCCCGGCTATCTGGAGAACCGCGACGCCATCCTGGTGCGCGGCGTCGATACGATAGCCGTCGTTTCGGTCAACGACGTCCATGTCATGGGGGCCTGGGCGCGCTTCACCGGCGGTGAAGGCAAGATCCTGTTCCTCGCCGACGGCAATGGCGACTTCGCCAAGGCGATCGGCCTCGACGCCGACTTCTCCGGCGGCGGCATGGGTCTTCGGTCGAAGCGGTTTTCGATGATCGTCGATGACGGCAAGGTCACCGCCCTCAATGTCGAGACCAAGCCCGGCGTCGATGAATCCGGCGCGGCACATATTCTGGGACAGCTGTAAGCTTCAGCGGCCGTTAGGCGGGGCCGCGGCGCCAGGCCTCGCCGACAAGCGACCGCGCCCCGGAACTGCCTGACTTTTGGGGGGATTCCAACGATGTTTGACATCTTCTGGCGCGCCGTCGCGATTGGCATCGGCGCCACGCTGCTGATGGATATCTGGGCCCTGTTCCTGCACAAGGCGTTCGGCCAGCCGCGGCCGAACTGGGGACCGGTCGGGCGCTGGGTATGGCACCTCCGCGACAAGGTTTTCCACGACGATATCGGCGAGGCTGCGCCGTACGCGCATGAGCAGGTGCTGGGCTGGGCTTTCCATTACTTCGTCGGCATCGTCTACGGCATCATCCTTGTCGTCGTGGCCGGAGCGAGCTGGCTTGTCGCGCCGACCTTCCTGCCTGCTTTCATCCTCGGCATCGTCACCGTCGGCGCCGGCTGGTTCCTGCTGGCGCCCGGCATGGGCGCGGGCTGGGCAGCATCGAAGCGGCCCAACCCGATGAAGGTACGGGCGCTCAACCTGGTGTCACATACCGTGTTCGCCCTCGGGCTTTGGGGCACCGCACTGTTGATCCGGTGAATGGCTAGAACAAGCGGTTCAAATCTCGCCGTCCATCCACAACCCGGACGATTTCAACTTGCTCAACAGGGCCATCGTCGGTGTCCGGAATTGTTTCGTAGAGCAGTAAAAACGGCGTCTCCACCAGCATTCGTGCGGACGACCTAATGTCCGGTCGTCTAATTCTCATGCGCGGCTGGTCTGCCAGTTGCATGGCTCGCGCCTCCAGCCGATCATAATAACGATCGGCTGCCCGTATGTTTTCGCTGCCGATCATCATGTAGATGTCGATGAGGTCCGCTCTAGCTGCGGGTGACCAGACTAGCCTAACGGCCATTCGGCGAGACGTCCGTCAGCTTTCGCCGAGCTTCCTTTCGCAGCTCGTCGAAATCCACAGGCTCGGGTCTTCCGCTTGCCTTGCCTTCATCCCACAGCTGCCTCAGCCGGTGGATATCGTCATGCCGCAGTTCGCGTTTGGCCAGCCAATCTCGCACTGCTTCCCGCACAATCTCGCTTGCAGTGGCATACTCGCCCGCTTCCACCGCCTCTCGCATGACGGCTGCCTGCTGCGGCGTCACCGCAATGCTCATTTTTTCCACATTCGCCATGCCGGTTCCTTCATTGCTCTTTGGTAGGAAATATTACTCCCATCCCGGAGCAACTGCAACGTTATGGGCTCTATGCGCACGCCCGCTGGCGTTGGTTAAAGCAGCCAGTATTGCAATCACTCTCGCGCGTCCAACATCGGGCAGGCCCCATCCCGGTACCGGAATCTTGGCGTCCACCTGAACCTGGGGATGCGTCACATGGTGCAGGACCGGCATGATAGAGATCCCAGCCTGGGGATGGCGCCGCCCCGGAATTTCAATAGCTTTGGGTCGAACGCCGCGCCTTTGCCACCGCCGGCTGCTTGGACTGCGCGACCGGCTTGGGTGGGGTAGAAACAAGCGTGACCGGGCCCTTCTTGAATGGCGCCATGCCCTCACGAGCAAGCTCGTCCGCGCGTTCGTTCTCGATATGGCCGGCATGGCCCTTGACCCAGATCCAGGTAACCTTGTGACGCCGGTTGGCCTCATCGAGCGCCTGCCAGAGCTCGCCGTTCTTGACCGGCTTCTTGTCGGCGGTCTTCCAGCCGTTCTTCTTCCAGCCATGGATCCACTTTGAAATGCCGTCCATGACATATTTGCTGTCGGTGTGAAGATCGACCGTGCAAGGTTCCCTGAGCGCGTTCAGCGCCGAGATGGCGGCAAGCAATTCCATGCGGTTGTTGGTCGTCTCGGCCTCGCCACCCGATAGTTCCTTGGTGGCGCCATTGAAGCGCAGGATCGCGCCCCAGCCGCCCGGGCCGGGATTGCCCGAACAGGCACCATCGGTGAAGATCTCAACGTGTTTGCTCATGCCAGTCCATATTCCGAAGCAGATTTGATCGTCCGATGAAACCGCATTCTCCTGATGTATTCGGTTGGATCGCGTTTCATCACCAGCCCGCCATCGGGAACGGTCAGCCAGTCATACAGCCGGGTCAGCATGAAACGCAGCGCCGAGCCCCGTGCCAGCATCGGAAGTGCTGCCTTTTCCTGATCACTCAGAGGCCGCACACCCTGGTAGCCGGCAAGCAACGCCTTGCCCTTGGTGAGATTGAAGGAAAAATCCTTCTCGAAGCACCAGGCGTTCAGGCAGGTGGCGACGTCATAGGCGTAGAGGTCGTTGCAAGCGAAATAAAAATCAATCAGGCCGGAGAGCTTCTCGCCGAGAAAGAACACGTTGTCCGGGAAAAGATCGGCATGGATGATGCCTTCCGGGAGACCCTTCGGCCAATTCCGCTCGAAATCGGCGAAGTCGGCATCAACTTCGGCCGCAAGGCCCGGCTCGACTTCATCGGCACGGTCGCGAGCTGCCGACCAGAGCTTGCGCCAGCCGTCGATGGCGAGCGCATTGGGGCGGGTCATCGGAAAATCGGCTCCGGCCAGGTGCAGGGCGGCCAGCGCCTTGCCGACCTCGGCGCAGTGGATCGCTGTCGGTCGCCGAAGCGAGAGACCCTCGAGGAAAGTGATGATGACGGCTGGCCGGCCCGCCAGCGTGCCGAT
Source organism: Mesorhizobium sp. B2-3-2 (assembly GCF_006442295.1). Taxonomy (NCBI): domain Bacteria; kingdom Pseudomonadati; phylum Pseudomonadota; class Alphaproteobacteria; order Hyphomicrobiales; family Phyllobacteriaceae; genus Mesorhizobium; species Mesorhizobium sp. B2-3-2. The sequence continues at coordinate 116,201 of NZ_VFWA01000005.1, forward strand.
GACGCTGCCGTCATGCGCGGTTACCGGCAGCGGGCAGGACACGCCCTTTTTGGCGAGATGGCCCATTAACCCCAGGAAAAACGGCAGATCCGCCTTCTCCACCCGTCTTTCATAGAGCGTCAGGATGTAGGAGCCGCTGGAGGTGTGCAGCAAAAAATTCGAATTCTCGGTGCCCTCCGCGATGCCCTTGTAAGACAGGAGATCGCCGACCGGATAGTGCTTCAGGAATGCGCCGAGTTCGCCTTCCGCAACGTCGGTGTAGACCGCCATGTGCCTTACGGCGCCCCGTTGACGAAAGCCATGTCGGCCGCCGTCAGTTCGACATCGCGCAGTACCCGCATGACGGGAAAATCCTCCGTTTCAGTGGCCGTGATGGCCAGGTCGATCGTGACATCGAAGCGCTGGCGGAACGCATCGATGATCTCGTCGACGATGATCTCCGGCGCCGACGCCCCCGCCGACAAACCGAGCGTCGAGATGTCGCCGATGTCGTCCCACGGAATCTCGGCGGCACGCTGCACCAGAAGCGACATCGCAGCCCCCGCACGCTCGGCCACTTCGACAAGACGCCGCGAATTGGACGAATTGGGCGCGCCGACGATCAGGTAGAGATCGGCGCCCGCGGCAGTGTCCTTGACCGCTTCCTGGCGGTTCGTGGTGGCATAACAGATCGATTCCGCCGCCGGCGCCTGCAGTTCGGGAAAGCGGTCCTGCAGCGCCCGGATGATGCCGGCCGTGTCTTCGACCGAAAGCGTGGTCTGGGTGACGAAGCCGAGCGCCTTCGGGTCCGCCGGCGCAAGCCTCGCGGCATCGGCTTCGGTCTCGATCAGCGTTACCGCGCCTTCCGGCAATTGTCCCATGGTGCCGATCACCTCGGGATGTCCGGCATGGCCGATCAGGAGCACGTGGCGGCCGAGCCGCTGGTGGCGCATCGCCTGCTTGTGGACCTTCGAGACCAATGGGCAGGTGGCGTCTAGATAGAACAAATTGCGCGCCTGGGCATCCGCCGGTACCGACTTCGGCACGCCATGCGCAGAAAAGACGACGGGCGACTGCCGATGTTCTGCCGGAATCTCGGAAAGTTCCTCGATAAACACGGCGCCAAGGCTTTGCAGCCCTTCAACGACATAGCGGTTGTGCACGATCTCGTGGCGGACATACACCGGCGCGCCATATTTCTTCAGCGCCAGCACGACGATCTGGATAGCACGGTCGACGCCGGCGCAAAAACCGCGCGGCTGGCAGAGGCGGATCGTCAGAGGAAGCTTTGTGGTGGTCTGAAGCATGAATCCGGGCCGTTTGATCAGAGCCGAAATGAGGTGCCTACCCCCGTCCTGTCAAGGGCGATGGCCCTTCAAGCAGGTCGGTCGCGCTCATTCCTCTTTCGCTGGCCTGCGAAGCCGCAGGATGAGAACGGCGGCAAGCGCGGCGGCAAGCCCATACCAGGTCACGGCATATTGCAGATGGCTGTTCGGCAGGTCGATTATGGTGACACCGCCGATGGGCAAACCGCCCGGATTGGGCGTCTTGTCGGCGTCGATGAAGATTGGCACCAGCTTGGCGCTCGCCGGCAGGCCGGCGCTCGCCGCCATTGCGTCGCGGTCCTTCCAGTAGAAGATGTTCTTCGGAACATCATTGTCGGGAAGCATCATCGACGGCTTCTCCGGCAGCGGATTGCGAGCGAGGCCGGTGACCGTCACCTTGCCCGCGACCTGTCCCTTGGCGCGCTTGGCGGCATCCTTCAGATCGTATGGCACGAAACCGCGATTGATCAGAACGAAGCGGCCATCGTCGAGGGCCAGCGGCGTGTAGACGTTGAAGCCGGCTTCGCCTTCCCATGTCGCGTAGAAATGCCGCTCGCCCGAATGCAGGAACGTGCCGGTCACCGTCACCGGCGTGTAGTCGACGTCCCCGGTCGAGGCGAATTGTTTCTCCACCTCGGCCAGCGGGAGCGGCGGCGAGTGGGTGCGCTGGTCGATGGTCTGGAGAAGACCCTCCTTCCAGTGCAGGCGCTGGACCTGCCAGGTGCCGAGCGCCAGCAGGATCAGGAGCAGGACGAGGCCAATGCCGAGCAGCAATACCGATCCTGGCCGCGAACGACCGCCGTCTTTGGCGGACATGTCGGTCATTCGCCGCGATCCAGCCGGCCCTCGGCCGCCTTGTTGCGGTACTGCAGCGTGAGCAGCACCCCCTTGATCAGCCGGAGCGCCGTCAGGCACAGCACCAGCGCCAGCGGGATCCAGACCAGCAGATGCAGCCAGAGCGGCGGGCTCAGCGTCACTTCGACCCAGAGCGCCAGGCCGACGATGAGGAAGCCGATGATCAGGATGACGAAAACCGCGGGCCCGTCGCCGGCATCGGCATAGGAATAATCGAGACCGCAACTGGTGCAGCGTTTGCCTACCGTGAGAAAGCCGGAAAACAGCCGCCCCTCGCCGCAGCGTGGGCAGCGTCCATGCAGGCCCGCCGAAATCGGGTCGATCGGAGGCCAGATCGCCCTATCTTCACTCCTCGAAGCGTCGTCGCTCATCGCTTACCGCTCAATCCCGATGGGTCTCCCATCGACCACCACTGCGCAGGCTTCGTCCATGCCGGAGTCCCTAACGGCAATGCCGCCGTCGGTCCAGCCGACCAATTGAAGCAGCCGCCGAATCCGTTCGGCTGGCCGTGATCATGATCATGCTGCCGGCGTCGACGCTGTGCGCCCTCGCAACCGCCCGGATTGTATTCCACCGAAAAGAAGAAGGCGACCACGTCGCCGCAGCCGCCCCTTCAAACTCATCAGACCGGCATCAGTGGGCTTCGATCACCGCGCCGACCGACCCCCAGACGTAGATCGAGGCGAACAGGAACAGCCAGACCACGTCGACGAAATGCCAGTACCATGCGGCAGCCTCGAAACCGAAATGCTGCTTGGGCGTGAAATCGCCCTTCATGGCCCGGATCAGGCAAACCAGCAGAAAGATGGTGCCGATGATGACATGGAAACCGTGGAAGCCGGTCGCCATGAAGAAGGTGGCGCCGTAGATGGAATCCTTGAAGGCGAACGGAGCGTGCATGTACTCGTAGGCCTGCACCATGGTGAACAGCATGCCGAGGCCGACGGTCAGCACCAGGCCGTTGATCAGCCCCTTGCGATCGCCGTGGATTAGGGAGTGGTGCGCCCAGGTGACCGTGGTGCCCGACAGCAGCAGGATCACGGTGTTGTAGAGCGGCAGATGGAAAGGATCGAGAACCTCCATGCCCTTCGGCGGCCAGACGCCACCGGTGAACGCGGTGCGGGCATATTGGTGGGCTTCGCCCGGAAACAGGCTGGCGTCGAAATAGGCCCAGAACCAGGCGACGAAGAACATCACCTCGGAGGCGATGAACATGATCATGCCGTAGCGCAGATGCAACGACACGACCCGCGTGTGATGGCCCTCATGCGCTTCCTTGATGGTGTCCGACCACCAGGCGAACATGGTGTAGAGGACGATCGCGAGGCCGATGAAGAACAGCCACGGATTGGCGATGTTGAAGCCGAAGATCGGGAATGAGCCGCCCTTCAGGTATTCCATGAGGCAAACGCCGCCAAAGGCGGTGACGAGAGCCCCTATCGATCCCAGGAAAGGCCACGGGCTCGGGTCGACGAGATGATAGTCGTGATGTTTTGCGTGCGCGTCTGCCATATCAACCCCCGAGATTTCCTTCGGTATTTGAAATTGTCTTGCTGTTGCCCCGGACCGGCTCCGACGATGCGACCGGCTTGTTCTTCTCGACCGGAAACATCGTGTAGGACAGGGTGATCGTCTTCACGTCCTTCAGTTCCGGCACGTTGACGATATCGGGGTCCACGTAGAACAGGACCGGCATGTCAAGCGTTTCGCCAGGCTTCAGCGTCGTGTCGGTGAAGCAGAAGCATTCGACCTTGTTGAAGTAGGGCCCCGCCAGTTCAGGCTGGACATTGAAGGTGGCACGGCCTGTGATGGGGCGATCGAACTTGTTGGTCGCCTGATAGTGCGCCTGCACCGTTTCGCCGATCTTCATGGTCATCGAGCGCTGGACCGGCTGGAAATCCCACGGCACGCCGGCGATATTGGCATCGAAGCGGACGGTGATCTCGCGATCGAGCACGCGGCCGGCATATTGCTTCTCGACGCGTTGCGTCGTGCCGCCATAGCCTGTCGCCTGGCAGAACATCTTGTAGAGCGGCACCGCGGCATAGGCCATGCCGATCATGCCGGTGAAGAAGGCAAGGCAGACGGCCGCCACAAGGCGGTTGCTGTTGTTCCTGGCCGGTTTGGCGCTCGTGTCGACACCCATCTCCTGCCTCACATCGTGCCAGAGAGGTTATGACCGAACTTCACGATCGTCGCGATATAGAAGATAACGACCAGCACGGCCAAGGCCACGCCGATGGCGACCGAGCGGTTGCGCCGGGCCTTCCGCTGGCGCTCGGTCAAGGTGACCGTTTCGAGCTTGTCTTCGATCATGCTCATGCTCCACCCACCGCGAGTGCACGTTCGACGACGCTATCGGCGAGATAGACGGCGAAGATGGCGAAGAGATAGAGCAGCGAATAGCCGAACAACGCCTTGGCTGGCTTCATCGCGCGATCGTCGTCGGCCATGCCAAGCACTTTCCACGCATACCAGACAAAGCCGAGCCCGAGCAGCAGGGCAGCCACGCCATAGAACGGCGTGGTGTAGCCAAGCAGCCACGGCAGCACACCGACCGGGGCCAGCACCAGAGCATAGGCGAAGATCTGGCGGCGGGTCGACGCCGGGCCGGCGACATTGGGCATCATCGGGATGCCGGCGCGTTCATAATCCTGCGACTTGAACAGCGCCAGCGCCCAGAAATGCGGCGGCGTCCACAGGAAGATGATGAGGAACAGGACGACGCTCTCCAGGCTGACCGTGCCGGTCACCGCGGCCCAGCCGATGACGGGTGGAATGGCGCCGGCAGCACCGCCAATGACGATGTTCTGCGGCGTCCAGCGCTTCAGCCACATCGTGTAGACGACGGCATAGAAGAAGATGGTGAAGGCCAGCAGCGCCGCCGACAGCCAGTTGACCAGTACGCCGAGCGTCATCACCGACAAAACCGAAAGCACCAACCCAAAGCTCAACGCCTCGTGGGGCTGGATGCGGCCGGCCGGCACCGGGCGGGTGGCAGTGCGCGTCATCACCGCGTCGATATCGGCATCGTACCACATGTTGAGCGCGCCGGAGGCACCAGCCCCAATGGCAATAGCCAGGATCGCGATCACCGCCAGCAGCGGATTGATGGTCACGGGTGCCGCGACCAGTCCGACAAAGGCGGTGAACACCACCAGCGACATGACGCGCGGCTTCAGGAGGGCGAAGAAATCACCCGCCGTCGCTTCCGACATGCGGAAGCCCGCTTCGTCAATGCTGGTTTCGTCGACAAGGGCCATGCGTACTCAAATCCATATTCCGTTTGGCCGAAACCGCCGGCAGGCCGGCGGTTTCGATTCCGGGCTGCCGCCTTATTTGATCTTCGGCAGCTGCTCCCACTGGTGGAACGGCGGCGGCGAAGGCAGCTGCCATTCCAGCGTCGTTGCGCCCTCGCCCCATGGATTGGCGCCAGCGATCCGCTTCTTCTGGAAGGCTTCGAACACGCCATAGAGGAAGATCACCACGCCGACAGCCGAAATATACGAACCGTAGGACGACACCATGTTCCAGCCCGCAAACGCGTCCGGATAGTCGATGGTGCGGCGCGGCATGCCGGAAAGGCCGAGGAAGTGCTGCGGGAAGAAGACAAGGTTGACGCCGACGAACATGACCCAGAAATGGGTGTTGGCGATGACAGGCGAATACATGTAGCCGGTCATCTTCGGGAACCAGTAGTACCAGCCGGCGAAGATGGCGAACACCGCCCCCAGCGACAGCACGTAATGGAAATGCGCGATCACGAAATAGGTGTCGTGCAGCGACCGGTCGAGACCGGCATTGGCCAGCTGAACCCCGGTAACACCACCGATCGTGAACAGGAAGATGAAGCCCAGCGCCCACAGCATCGGCGGCTTGAACGATATCGATCCGCCCCACATCGTCGCGATCCAGGAGAAGATCTTCACGCCCGTCGGCACCGCGATGACCATGGTGGCGAAGACGAAATAGCGCTGCGTGTCGAGCGACAGGCCGGTCGTGTACATGTGGTGCGCCCAGACGATGAAGCCGACCGCGCCGATCGCGACCATGGCGTAGGCCATGCCGAGGTAGCCGAACACCGGCTTGCGCGAGAAGGTCGAGACGATATGGCTGATGATGCCGAAGCCCGGCAGGATCAGGATATACACTTCCGGATGGCCGAAGAACCAGAACAGGTGCTGGAACAACAGCGGATCGCCGCCGCCATCGGGAGCGAAAAAGGTCGTGCCGAAATTGCGGTCGGTAAGCAGCATGGTGATGCCGCCGGCAAGAACCGGAAGCGACAACAACAGCAGGAATGCGGTGACCAGCACCGACCAGGCAAACAGCGGCATCTTGTGCAGCGTCATGCCTGGCGCGCGCATGTTGAAGATGGTGGTGATGAAGTTGATGGCACCCAGGATCGAGGACGCGCCGGCGATGTGGATCGACAGGATCGCCAGATCCATGGCCGGGCCGGGCTGACCGGAGGTCGAAAGCGGCGGATAGAGCGTCCAGCCGCCGCCGACGCCGTAGGCGCCGGGCGCGCTCGGCACGAACATCGAGATAAGCAGCAGGATGAAAGCCGGCGGCAGCAGCCAGAACGAGATGTTGTTCATGCGCGGGAACGCCATGTCCGGGGCGCCGATCATGATCGGCACCATCCAGTTGGCAAAACCGCCGATCAGGGCCGGCATGACCATGAAGAAGATCATGATCAGCGCGTGCGCCGTGGCGAAGGCGTTGTACATGCTCTTGCCGCCGTCGATCGCGGCGTCACCGTTCATGCCGTAGACCATCTGCGCCAGACCGCTGAAGATCTGGATGCCAGGCTCCTGCAACTCCATGCGGATGGCGACCGACAGCGCGCCGCCGATGATGCCGGCCATGATCGCGAAGATCAGGTAGAGCGTACCGATGTCCTTGTGGTTGGTCGAATAAACCCAGCGCACCCAACCATGATAAGGCTTGTGGTCGTGCCCGTCGTGAGCTGCAGCGTCTGCCATGTTCCGCTCCGTTCCCTAAATCTTGCTAACCAGCGGCATCAGTTGCCGGCGGCCGCTACCTTGTTCTGACCATCGACCTCGGCCATCAGCGTCTTGTTGGCGCCGGGCAGATCGGTCTTGGCCGCAGCCAGCCAGGTCTTGAACTGCGCGTCGGAGACGACGCGGATGGCGATCGGCATGAAGGCATGGTCCTTGCCGCAAAGCTGCGAGCACTGGCCGTAATAGAGGCCTTCCTTCTCCGCCTTGAACCAGGTCTCGTTGGTGCGGCCGGGAATGGCATCGATCTTGATGCCGAAGGAGGGCATGGCGAAGGAATGGATCACGTCGGTCGCGGTGACGAGCACCCGGGTCATCGTGTGGACGGGCACCACCATCTCGTTGTCGACGGCAAGCAGGCGGGGATAGACCTTGCGATCCTCCTTGCCCGCGGCGGCGCGGTCGCCATCCTGGAGGATCGCCGAGTTGAACGAGAGCGTGTTGTCGGTCTGGTATTCGTAATCCCAGTTCCACTGGTTGCCCGTCGCCTTGACGGTAAGCTTGGCTTCTTCCGGCGGCGTGTACTGCGCAGTCAAGAGCTGGAACGACGGGATAGCGAGGCAGAGCAGGACGACGACGGGGCCGACAGTCCAGATCACCTCGATCAGGGTGTTGTGGCTGGTCTTGGATGGAACCGGGTTGGCGCTCGCGCGGAATTTCACGATGCAGTAGATCAGAAGGACCAATACCAGGGCGGTGATCGGGATGATGAACCACATCGTGTAGTTTCCGAACCACTCGATCTGGCGCATCATGTCGGTTGCCGGCGCCTGGAAGGTCGTCTCCCACTCGACAGGCTGATCGGCATGGGCGGCCGTGCCGGCGAAAAACGTGTTAACGGCACAAGCGCTTAGAAACTTGGCACTTGCTGGAAACTTGGCGTTTGCCAGGAAATTTCTCATCGCCCTCTTCGTCTCCCAGTTCCTCGCGGCTGTGTCCACGAGAATAACGAACAATGCCGGGACGGGAATCCCGACTGTCTCAAGCTGGTTCAAACCATACTCTTTTTCCCTCCGCAAGAAAGGAGCGGAGGAAACCGTGCGGCATTTTTGCGCGCAAGCCGGAATGCATCTTTGAAGGCGGCGGCCGCCATGGCGAATCGGCTATGTTCGACGGATCGGCTGCTTCCTGCCGGCCGGCGCGCCTAGCGTCGTAATTCGGGCGAAATTGGCTAGGAAAAGCGCCGCATTGGCATTTTCGTAGCGGCTCGGCCGCTGTCTCGTCCTTTACTTGGCTTTGGCGCGGCTTAAAGTGCCGTGATTCGCAATGGAGCCGTCATGAACTCTTGGCTGTCGGGATTTGGGCTTTCGAGCCCCTTGGCGAAGGTCATCTTTCTCACCGCCTTGTCCGTCGCCGGCTTGTCTGCCGCCGGCCAGGCCAACGCGGCCCAGCCGAGCGGCACGGTCAAGTCGACCCATGGCGCGTGGTCGATCATCTGCGACACACCGGCCGGCGCCACGTCAGAACAATGCGTGATGATGCAGAACGTCGTCGCCGAGGACCGCCCGGAGATGGGACTGTCGGTCGTCGTGCTGCGCACCGCCGACAACAAGGCGGAGATCCTGCGTGTGCTGGCGCCGCTCGGTGTGCTCTTGCCCAACGGGCTCGGCCTCAATGTCGACGGCAAGGATATCGGCCGCGCCTATTTCGTGCGCTGCTTCCAGGACGGCTGCTACGCCGAGGTCATTCTCGAGAAGCCGCTGCTCGATACGCTGAAGACCGGCACGTCGGCCACGTTCATCGTCTTCCAGACGCCGGAAGAAGGCATCGGCATCCCTGTGGACCTCAAGGGTTTTGCCGACGGATTTGCAGCCCTGCCGTAGACTCCCGCGCCTCGACCCGGGATCTGCCGATCAGCGACAGGTTTTCCGGACCTGGGATGAATCCGGGACGCCGCCGCCCTGCATCTGAATGACGATTGGCGATTGTCTGGGCACGGCTTCGCGCCTACATCCCGGATATAACCATTCATCCACGGACATACGCCATGAACAGCCTTATCGGCCAATTCGATATTTCCGACGATCGCGTCAAGGAGATCGTCGCAGAGACCATCAACGGCGCCGACGATGGCGAGCTGTTCGTCGAATACAGCGAGAGCGAAGCGCTGATGTTCGACAATGGTCGGCTGAAGACAGCCAATTTCAACACCGACCAGGGTTTCGGCCTGCGCGCGGTTGCCGGCGAAGCCAGCGGCTATGCCCACTCCAGCGACCTGTCCGAGGCCTCGCTGCGACGCGCGGCTGACGCCGTCTCAACCGTCAAGGGCGGCTATTCCGGGACGCTTGCCACCGCGCCCGCCCGCACCAACCGCTATCTCTATGGCGATGAGAACCCTATCCCCTCGCCTTCCTTCGAGGCCAAGGCGAAGCTGTTGCAGGAAATCGACGCCTGGCTGCGCGCCGAAGATCCGCGCGTGCGCCAGGTCTCGGCATCGCTGACCTCGTCATGGCAGCATGTCGAGATCGTGCGCGCCGACGGCCAGGTGGTACGCGACATCCGGCCGCTGGTCAGGGTGAACGTGTCAGTGGTGGTCGGCGACGGCGACCGCCAGGAAAGCGGCTCCTACGGCATGGGCGGGCGCAAGGCGTTCGGCGACTTCCTCGTCGAGGACAGCTGGAAGCACGCCGCCAAGGAGGCGCTGCGCCAGGCGCTGGTCAATCTCGAAGCCATACCGGCGCCGGCCGGCACCTTCGACATCGTGCTCTCCAGCGGCTGGCCCGGCGTCATGCTGCACGAGGCCGTCGGCCATGGGCTGGAAGGCGACTTCAACCGCAAGAAGACTTCCGCCTTCGCCGGCCTGATGGGCCAGCAGGTGGCGGCAAAGGGCGTCACCGTCGTCGATGACGGCACGATCGCGGAACGACGCGGGTCGCTCACCGTCGACGACGAAGGCACGCCTTCGGCGCGCAACGTGCTGATCGAGGACGGCAAGCTGGTCGGTTACATGCAGGACCGCCAGAACGCCCGGCTGATGGGCATGCGGGCCACCGGCAACGGCAGGCGCGAGGGCTACGCGCACCAGCCGATGCCGCGCATGACCAACACCTACATGACATCGGGCGACATTGAGCCGGACGAGATCATCGCCTCGGTCAGGAACGGCATCTATGCCGTCTCCTTCGGCGGCGGCCAGGTCGACATCACCTCGGGAAAGTTCGTGTTCGGCTGCACCGAAGCCTACATGATCGAGAACGGCAAGGTGACGCAGCCGATCAAGGGCGCCATGCTGATCGGCAATGGACCCGACGCCATGCACCGCGTTTCGATGATCGGCAACGACATGAAGCTCGACAACGGCATCGGGATGTGCGGCAAGGCCGGACAGGGCGTGCCGGTCGGCGTCGGCCAGCCGCACCTCAGGATGGACCAGATGACGGTCGGCGGCACGAGGGTTTGAAGCCGCCTCGTGGCCAGTCTGCTAGGTCTTGCTCACAGAGCGGCGCGACGTAGCGTACAGGATCAGGAAACCGACAACGCCACCGATCGCGTACTGGGTCCACGCACTGAGGTAGTCGACGGTCCCATCGTGGCCGGAGACATAGAGCGCAGCGCCGACAAACGTCATGACCGCGACGCCAAGCGCATAGGATGGCACCAGCCCCATACGCGTGAATTTTCTCAAGATCCAAGCGAGCACCGCACCGGTGAGCGCCATGATGAGAGCCGAGCCAAAAATCTCGGCAACAAGTCCCGATGAAATCATCTTCTCCCCCTATCCCAATTTGGATTATGCCTTTTTCGAGGGCAGATTCAACTGCAGTGGCGATCATCCACAACTTTAGCGATAAACCTGGCTGGGGATTTCGGGGGCAGACTGCATGACGCAGCCAGTCTCGCTGAGCAGGGCTAAGCGCCTAACGCCTTTTCCGCGGCTTCTCCAGCAAGGCAACCGCCTCGACATGGGGCGACCACAGAAACTGGTCGATCGGCGTCACGCCTTTCACGGCGTAGCCGCCGTCGATGAGGATGCGCAAATCCCGCGCGAGCGTCACCGGGTTGCACGAGACCGCGGCAACGAATGGAACATCCGAGCGGGCGATCTGCTTCGACTGATCCTCGGCGCCCGCACGGGGCGGATCGAAGACAACGCCATCAAAGGCGTTTAACTCCTTGAACGTCAGCGGACGGCGGAACAGGTCTCGGCGCTCGCCGGTCACGCGTTTCAGGCCGGTGGCGAAGCGTGAACCCCGATCGAGCGCCGAAAGCGCGGCCGCATCGCCTTCCACCGCATGCACTTCCGATCTCGCGGCCAACCGCAGGGCGAAGCTGCCGCAGCCGGCGAAGAGATCGGCAATTTTTTTGGCACGTTTCAAATGTCCGCCGACGATATCGGCCATGGTCCGTTCGGCTGCCTCCGTTGCCTGCAGGAAGGCGCCCGGCGGCACCGCGACGGCAACGCTGCCGAACATGACGACAGGCTTCTTCGGCTCGATGACGATCTCGTCATCGATGGACAGTCTGGCAAAGCCCTGCGCAATGACAAAATTGGAAGCGACGCGTCGCTGGTTTTCGCCGAGCTTGCCCGATTCATGCACCGCCACGTCGAGGCCGGAACCCGTCACGGTGACCGCCATCCGAAACGATTTCGGGGTGGCGCAGATCAATTCGGCGAGCGCCCTCAAGCCGTCGAGCGCGCCGACGATCCCGGGCAGCGAGATCGGGCATTCGGAGATGGAAATGATCTCGGGCGACAGATGGCGATTGAAGCCGAGCAGCATGCCTGTTTCGGTGCGCCTGGCGGCGAGCACGACGCGGCGGCGCGTATGCGGCGCGCAGGCAACCAGATCGCCTATTTCGCAATCGATGTCCCTCAGCGTATGCACGACCTTCTCGCGCTTCCACTGCTGATAGGCTTGCGCCTCCAGATGCTGGAGGGCGCAGCCGCCGCACTCGCCGAAATGGCGGCAGGCGGGTTCGATGCGCAGGGGCGAGGCCTCGATCAGCGCCATCAGCGCGGCGCGATCCCTTTCGCGCGCGGCGGTGACGGTTTCGCCCGGCAGCGTGAACGGGATGAAGACCTCTCCGGTCTCGGTCTCGGCGACGCCGTCACCCTGCGCGCCGAGCTTGCCGATGGTGAAGCGCGCGCTCATCGGTCCTTTATTCCACCGAGCAGGAATTCGCGGTTGCCATCGCCCCCTTCGATCGGCGACAGATGCAGGCCGAGCGCACGCCAGCCCGGGACGGCATCCAGCCAATCGTGCAGCAGGCCGGCGACACGGGCGGCGTCGAAAGGATCTTTCAACAAACCGCCCTTGCCGATCGCTTCGCGGCCCGCTTCAAATTGCGGCTTGACCAGAAAGACCGCGGCGGCACCGGGCTTCGCAATGGCGAGCGCGGGCGGCAATGCCAGCTTCAGGGAAATGAAACTGACGTCGGAGACGACGAAGTGCGGATTGCGGCCGCCAAGATCGGCGGCCGAGAGATCGCGGGCGTTCAGCCCTTCAATGACCGTCACGCGCGCGTCATTGCCGATATCGGGATGCATCTGGCCGTGACCGACATCGATCGCCGTGACATGGGTCGCGCCGCGTTCGAGCAGCACTTGGGTGAATCCGCCGGTCGAGGCGCCGATGTCGAGCGCCTCGCGGCCGGCCGGATCGAGGCCGAAATGGTCGAGCCCGGCGATCAGTTTCAGCGCCGCGCGCGAGACATAGCCCTGGGCCGGATCGTCGACGACAACAAGGCATTGCGGAGAAACGTTCTGACCAGGCTTGCGGGCAATGGCGCCATCGATCGTCACCGTGCCGCGCTCGACGGCGTCGCGGGCACGTGAGCGGCTGGCAAACAGCCCGCGCTGGACGAGCAGGTCGTCGAGCCGCTGGCGGGTGCTGGCTGGCAGGGGCGAGTTCATCGGCCTTCATGGCGAATGCGCGCTGCGAAGGCAAGGACATTGGGCGGGGAACAAGAAACATCATCGCAAGCATGCGGGGGCGTCAGGCCGCTGCGCGGCTTGCGAGCGTCGCGGCGGGCCGGCACAATGGGGTTGCTGTCTATACGGGGTAGTCGAAAGTGCTGACCGGAACCTGTCACTGTGGGGCGACGCACTGGACGCTGGAAGGCGATCCTGGATCCATCACAGCCTGCAACTGCACGCTTTGTCGCCGCTACGGCGTGCTCTGGGCCTACGACTATGTCGATGAACGGATCTGCGTCGCGGGGCCGACGAGAAGCTACAGGCGGACCGAAAAGGGCACGCCTTCGCTGGAAATCCTGTTTTGCCCGGCCTGTGCCTGCGTGCTGGCCTGGCGCGGATTGCGCGCCGATGCTTCCGGTCGAACACGCATCGCCGTCAATGTGCGGCTGGCGCCGCCGGAGGACGTCGCCGATCTGCCGATCGACCATTTCGACGGTCTCGATACCTATGATGATCTTCCACGCGACGGCCGTTGCGTGCGCGACATGTGGTTTTAGGCTGGGCTAAAATGTGGCGCGCGGCACCTGGCGCTCGACGGCGGGAGACAGGCCGTCATCCGCATTGCCTGACGCTTGCTCACGTGAATGCTCGACCGGAACAGCCGGCACTGGTGCGGCGTCAGGCACCAGTTGCGGCACCTGCTTGTAGGAAAAGCCGCCCCTGATATCGCCCATCTTGCCGGCGACTATACCCGCGGCCGCCTTTTCGAGATTGCGGTCGTATCGCGTCTCTGCGGCAGCCGGCACGACCATCACGGCAAAAACGGCCGTGCCGTACAGAAACGTCCTCATTCCAATTGTCTCCCTGCCTGATGCGTATCTAGCAGGGCGCCGTTCAAAAATGACCAAGAGACACGGTAATCAAACCGCCAAACAGCAGCGTAAACAATGTGTTATTACAAATAGCCGACAAACCGATCCAGAGGTTTGAGACTTTGATTCAGGCGCGCTGGGCGCGGACCGCCTGCCCGAGGGCGGTGAAAACCGTATGGACGATGCCGGCGGCATCGAGACCGGCATCGGCATACATCTTTTCCGGCTTGGCGTGGTCGGCAAACACGTCCGGCAGCACAAGCGGGCGCACTTTCAGGCCGCTTTCCAGCAGGCCCTCATGGGCGAGGAACTGCAAAACGTGACTGGCGAAGCCGCCGATGGCGCCCTCCTCCACCGTGACCAGAACCTCATGCGAGCGGGCCAGCCGGCGGATCAGGTCCGCATCGAGCGGCTTGGCGAAGCGGGCATCGGCGACGGTGGTCGAAAGCCCGGCCGCGCCCAGTTCCTCGGCCGCGACCAAGCAATCCTGCAAGCGCGTGCCGAAGGACAGGAGCGCCACCTTGCTGCCTTCCCTGACGATGCGGCCCTTGCCTATTTCGAGCACCGAGCCGCGATCGGGCATGTCGACGCCGACGCCATTGCCGCGCGGATAGCGGAAGGCGATCGGGCCGTCATCGTAGGTTGCCGCCGTGCGCACCATGTGGCGCAGTTCCGCCTCGTCGGCCGCCGCCATGACGACGAAGCCCGGCAGGGAGGCAAGGAAGGTGGTGTCGAAGGCGCCGCAATGAGTGGCGCCGTCGGCGCCGACGAAGCCGGCGCGATCGATCGGGAAGCGCACCGGCAATTTCTGGATCGCCACGTCGTGCACGACCTGGTCGTAGGCACGTTGCAAGAAGGTCGAATAGATCGCCGCGAACGGCTTGTAGCCTTCGGTAGCGAGGCCGGCCGCGAACGTCACCGCATGCTGCTCGGCGATGCCTACATCGAAGGTCCTGGCCGGGAACACTTCGCCGAACAGGTCAAGCCCGGTGCCGCCCGGCATGGCGGCGGTGACGGCGACGATGCGCTCGTCCTCCTGGGCCTCCCGGATCAGGCTTTCGGCGAACACCTTGGTGTAGGCCGGCGCGTTGGCCGGAGCCTTGGCCTGCGCGCCGGTGATCACGTCGAACTTGTTGACGCCGTGATATTTGTCGGCCGCGGCCTCCGCCGGCGCGTAGCCCTTGCCCTTCTGGGTGACGACATGGATCAGCACCGGGCCCTTGCCATTGTCACGGACATTTTTCAGCACCGGGATCAGATGGTCCAGATTATGACCGTCGATCGGGCCGATATGGTAGAAGCCGAGCTCCTCGAACAGCGTGCCGCCGGTCACGTAGCCGCGCGCGTGCTCGACGGCCCTGGTGATGGCACGGTCGGCTCGCTTGCCAAGATACGAGGTCAGTTTCTTGCCGAAGTCGCGCAGGCCGACATAGGCCTTGCCAGAGGCCAGGCGCGCCAGATAGGCGCTCATGGCGCCGGTCGGCGGGGCGATCGACATGTCGTTGTCGTTGAGAATGACGATCAGGCGGGCATCGAGCGCACCGGCATTGTTCATCGCCTCGTAGGCCATGCCGGCCGACATGGCGCCGTCGCCGATGACGGCGATGACATTGTTGCGGCCGCCGGCAAGATCGCGGGCCGCCGCCATGCCCAGGCCCGCCGATATCGACGTCGAGGAGTGGGCGGCGCCAAACGGATCGTATTCGCTCTCGGTGCGGCGGGTGAAGCCGGAGAGGCCGCCCTCCTGGCGCAAGGTGCGGATGCGATCGCGGCGCCCGGTCAGGATCTTGTGCGGATAGGCCTGGTGGCCAACATCCCAGATCAGCCGGTCATCGGGTGTGTTGAAGACATAGTGCAGCGCCACGGTCAGTTCGACAACGCCAAGCCCGGCGCCGAGATGACCGCCGGTGCGCGACACCGCGTCGATCAGTTCGAGGCGAAGCTCCGATGCCAGTTGCGGCAATTCGCTTTCGGAAAGCGTGCGCAGTTCGGCCGGGATGCGGACCTTGTCGAGAAGCGGCGTATGCGGCGTTGCGTTCACGGGTAGGCCCAGGCTTCTGTTCATGCGCGGGATAGGCCGCCGTCAGGCGAAAGTAAATGCCTGTCAAATGACGCGGAAGGCACGGCCCTGTCGTCGATTTCCTCAGCCTTCCGGCAGTGGAATGAACTCTTTCTCATCGCCGGGAACGATGTCGAAGCGGCCGGTCTTCCATTCTTGCTTGGCCTGTTCGATGCGCTCCTTGGAGGACGAGACGAAATTCCACCAGATGTAGCGCTTCGAGCCCAGCGAGGCGCCGCCGAACAGCATGAAATGGGCACCGGCCTGTGAGGATACGACGATCTCGTCGCCGGGCCGGAACACCAGCAGCCGTTCGGCCGGAAACACGTCGCCGGAAATCGAGACCTCGCCTTCCAGCGTGTAGATGGCGCGTTCTTCCGCGTCGGCCGGGATTTTGACGCTGGCGCCCGGCGCCAGCCTGAGGTCGGCGTAGAGCGTCTCGGAATCGGCCCGCACCGGGGAACGCAGCCCCTGGAAATCGCCGATGACGATGCGGCCACTGACGCCTTCCGCGTCGATGTCGGGAAGCCGCGCGACAGCGGTGTTCTCGAACACCGGCGCCACTTCCTCCTTGCCGTCCGGCAGCGCCAGCCATGTCTGCAGGCCCGAGACCGACATCGGCGCGCCGCGCAGTTCTTCCGGCGTGCGCTCCGAATGGACGATGCCGCGGCCGGCGGTCATCAGGTTCACGTCACCCGGCTCGATCACCATTTCGGTGCCGAGCGAATCGCGATGCCTGATCCTGCCATCGAACAGGTAGGTGACCGTCGACAGACCGATATGCGGATGCGGCCGGACGTCGAGCGCCTGACCGGCGCGCAGGATGGCAGGCCCCATGCGGTCGAAGAAGATGAAGGGACCGACCAGCCGCCTTCTGGCGGTCGGCAAGGCACGGCGAACCTGAAAACCGCCAATGTCCTTCGCGTTCGGAATGACCATCAATTCGATCTGGTCGCTGGCAAAGGCGTCGCCTATTTCGGGGTCCTTCCCGGGGAAGAAGCTCATGAACTCTCCTTGTCAGCGGCCGATGGCTGCTTTGGGCAGATCAGGCAAAGCGGATCGCCGCCTTCGCCCGCAGCTTGGCCGCAACCTCCTCGCGATTGCGCGGATGCTGGTTGGTTTCAAGCGAATCGAGAAGCTCGCGCGCCGACGCCGCGATGGCCTCGACGGCATGGTCGAAGGCGTGCTGGTTCTGCTTCGAGGGCCGCGTCGTTCCGCTCAGCTTGCGGACGAACTGAAGGGCAGCATCGCGCACCTCGTCATCGGTTGCCGGCGGATCAAAATTGAACAGGGTCTTGATGTTTCTGCACATCGCTTCCGTATCTCCTCTTGTCCTGAAGCCGTTTCAATCGGGATGCGTTCTATCCTCAATCATGATCGTGTCAAAAACCGGCAACGGCCGCGTGCCTCAATCCGCGTCCAGCGGCTCCGTCCCGACCGGCTTGCCGTCGCGGGACAGCCTGATCTTCTCCACCTTGTCCTCGGCTGCCTTGAGCAAGCGGTCGCAATGCACCTTCAGCGCCTCGCCGCGCTCGTAGATCCTGATCGACTGGTCGAGCGGCACATCGCCACGCTCCAGATCATCGACGATCTTCTCCAGCGCGTCGAGAGCCTGTTCGAAGCTCATAGCCTTGACGTCTTCGTTGGTTTCACCAGCCATCATTCATCCTTTCATCAGTCGCCCGACATGGGCGGCGACCGAAAATGCCAATCCCTGCAGATCGTAGCCGCCCTCGAGCAGGCTGACGAGCCGGTTGCCGCTGTGGCGCGCCGCGCGCTGCATGAGCTGGCCGGTCGCCCAGTCGAAATCATCCTCGGTCAGGTTGATCTCGGCCAGCGGGTCGCGATGATGCGCGTCGAAACCGGCCGAAATGATGATCAGGTCGGGTGCAAAATTGTCGAGCGAGGGCAGCACGCGCGACAGGAAGGCATCGCGGAACGCGTCGCTGCCGGTTTGCGGCGCAAGCGGCGCGTTGACGATGTTGCCCGCGCCGGTTTCGTTCTTTGCTCCGGTGCCGGGGTAGAGCGGCATCTGGTGGGTCGAGCAGTAAAGCACGGACGGATCGTCCCAGAAAATATCCTGCGTGCCGTTGCCGTGATGCACGTCCCAGTCGACGATGGCGACACGTTCGATATCGTGTTTGCGCTGTGCATAACGTGCGGCGATGGCCGCCGTGTTGAACAGGCAGAAGCCCATCGCCGTCGCTTTCTCCGCATGATGGCCGGGTGGCCGGGCGGCGACGAAAACGTTGTCTGCCCTGCCGGCAAAGACGTCGTCGACGGCGGCGTTGGCGGCGCCGATCGCGGTGATCGCCGCTTGCCAGCTCTTCGGGCTGGCCGTTGTGTCGGCATCGATGCGGGCGATGCCCGTCTCGGGAATGGCGGCGCGTACCCGCTCGACGAAATCCTCGGGATGCGCGTAGAGAATGGTGGCCTCGTCGCCTTCCGGCGCCTCGAGGCGGTCGAGCGCGGCAAAAGCCTCCTCGTCGAGCACGCGCTCGATGGCGCGCAAGCGGTCCGGCCGCTCCGGATGGCCGGGTGGCGTGATGTGCTCGAGGAAGATCGGATGGGTGTAGAGACGAGTGGCCATGCTCCCTATCTAGTGCCCCGGAGCGGCGATAGCCATGCGTTGCGGCCTGATGGCTGGGGAAAATCGCGCCTGCGTCCATTCGCGTCGCCGCGGGGATTGGCGGCGCGGAGGCTTCGTCGTAAAGTCCCGGCCGCTGCCTGGTGCCCGCTGCGAGCGGGAGAATCGGGAACACGGTTTGATCCCGTGGCGTGCCCAACGCTGTAAGGGGGACCGCGCCGGTAAATGCCACTGTCGATGACGGGAAGGCGCCGGACGCGGGTTGATCCCGAGCCAGAAGACCGGCCTGGCAGGCATCGTCATCCGCATGGTCAGGCGGACGGCAGTTGATTGCAATCGCAAGGGGACAAGCGATGCCGGACGATATGACCATCCCCGTGGGTGACGGATTCGACCAGATGGCGCGCGATGCGGTCTACCGCGCCATGTTCACGCGGCGCGATGTCCGCAGCTATTTTACATCAGAGGCCGTCGATGACGAGGCGCTGGCACGGCTGCTGCTTGCCGCCCATCACGCGCCATCGGTCGGCTTCATGCAGCCATGGAATTTCATCGTCATTCGTGGCACCGCACGACGGGAACAGGTGCGCGACCTGTTCCTGGCGGCGCGCGAGCAGGAATTGCCCGCCATCGAAGAAGAGCGGCGGGCGCTCTACCGCAAGCTCAAGCTGGAAGGCATCTGCGAAAGCGCGCTCAATATCTGCATCACCTGCGACCGCCGACGCTCACAGGGTTCGCCGCTGGGACGCTGGCACAATCCCGAGATGGATCTCTACAGCACGGTCTGCGCGGTGCAGAATTTCTGGCTGGCGGCACGCGCCGAAGGCGTCGGCGTCGGCTGGGTCAGCATTATCGAGGCGCGGGCGTTGAAAGATCTTCTGTCGATTCCCGAGCATGTGACGCCGGTGGCCTATCTCTGTGTCGGCCGCGTCTCCGAATTCGCGCCGAAACCGGACCTCGAAACACATGGCTGGGGTCGACGGCTGCCGCTGCCCGAGCTGATCATGAGCGAGACGTTTTGCGGACAGGGCGAAGTGCCGCTCAAGTCAACGATCGCCCGCCTCAAGGTGGCAACATGCGAAAAATCTGGCAAACCCTTGATTTGATTGCCGCTACGGCATGCTCAGCGCTGCCGGCGGCCTGCGCCTTGTCCTGAGCATCTGAACCTGGAAGCACCTCGGCTATCCGCCTTCAGGCGGCTGTGGCACCCTTCCTCAACAATCCTTCGAGCAGTTGCTTGAATGCCGCCACCACGGTCTTTGATGTCGCTTCCGGGTCGTTCGAATTGGCGATCCGCTGCGCCGCCTGACTGCTCGCCCCGTTGATCAGCCGTGCCGCGGTCTCGGGGTCGACGCCCGAGACGACCACCCCGTCGCCCTGCAGCGTCGTCAGGTGATCGGTCATCGACGCGACGCAGGCATTGGCGTTCGGCCATTGCGCGGGATCCCCCAGCACGGCCGGACCGTCCCGGAACATGATTCGCTGGATTTCCGGCTCCAGCGCCATTTCGATGTAGCTCGTGCATTCGTCGACGAAGCTTTGCCAGCGGGTCGGTGCTTTCGCTGCAACCTCATTCACCCGTGCCGCCATCTCGGCGTCGATCTCGGCGATGACCGCCTGCAAGAGCCCCTTCTTGTCGCCGAAATGATGATAAAGCGCACCGCGCGTCAGTCCTGCCGATGCGGTGAAATCGTCCATCGACGCTTCGGCATAGCCGATCGTTCCGAACGCATGCCGGGCCGCGGCAATCAATTTGGCGCGCGTTTCGGCGATCATTTCCTTGCGGGGCTTGTGCATCTCTTCTGGCCTTATCCACATACGTTCCGTATGCCAATTGACATACGCAACGTATGATCTATTTAGTGTTCATACGCATCGTATGTAATTTCCGAATCGCCTTTTGTCGAGGAACGGACCATGCAGAACCCCTATTCCGAGATTTTTCGAGCCCCTGGTGCCAAGGGCTTTGCCGCTGCAGGCTTCATGGCGCGCCTGCCGATCGCCATGGCGCCGATCGGCATCGTGGCGATGCTGTCGCAGACGCGCGGCGAATACTGGCTGGCGGGCGCCGTCTCGGCGACGTTCGCGCTGGCCAACGCTTTCCTGGCGCCGCAGATCTCCAGGCTGGTCGACCGCCTCGGCCAGACACGGATCGTCGTACCCACCACCATCATCTCCGTGCTGGCATTCCTGCTGCTGATTGCGTCGGCCAATCAGGATTGGCCGGTATGGACATTGTTCGTGTCGGCGCTGCTGGCCGCGGCCATGCCCAGCATGCCGGCAATGGTGCGCGCGCGCTGGACCGAGCTTTTTCGCGGCCGGCCGGAGATGAACACTGCCTTCGCGTTCGAATCGGCGGCCGACGAGCTGGTCTATATCGCCGGTGCGTCGCTGTCGGTGGGCCTCAGTGCAGCGCTGTTTCCGGAAGCAGGCATGCTGGCGAGCACTTTGTTTCTCGCCTTGGGCTCGATAGCTTTCATCCTGCAGCGATCGACCGAGCCGAAAGTGCGGCCGGTGGACCGTGGTTCGGCCGGCTCGGCGATCCGCCTGCGTCCTGTGCAGATCATCACCTTCGCCCTGATCTTCATCGGCGCGACCTTCGCGACGACGGAAGTAAGCACCGTGGCGATCACCAAGGAGTTCGGCCAAGCCGGTGCCGCAAGCCTGGTGATCGGCGTCTATGCGCTGGGATCCTTCGTGCTGGGCATCGTGGTCGGCGCGCTCAACCTGAAGGCGCCATTGCAGCGCCAGCTGGCAGTCGCGGTCAGCATCATCGCGGTCAGCACGCTTTTGCCGCTCACCGCCGACAGCGTGCCGCTGCTGGCGCTGACCGTCTTCATCAGCGGCGTGGCGATCTCGCCGACCTTCATCACGGCGTTCGGCCTGATCGAACGGCATGTGCCGGAAGCGATGCTGACCGAGGGCATCACTTGGGTAACCACCGGGATTGGCATCGGCATGGCGCTAGGCTCTTTCGCCGCCGGCGCGGTGGTGGATGCGTTCGGGGCCCAGAACGGGTTCTGGGTCTCGGTGGTCGCGGGCGGCATCGCCCTGGTCACGGTGCTGCTCGGCCAACGCAGCCTTGCCACTCACAAATGCGAGCTGGATGGGTGTGAAGCGGCCGTCGTTGCCGCGGAATGATCCATGACGCGTCCGGTTCAGCGGATCGGACGCTACTGCCGCAGTCGAACTTCAGAGAATCTCGGTCTTGGCGATGTGGATGCCAAAACCTTCAAGGCCGACATAGTGGCGCTCGCGCGAGGCGATCAGCTTGATCGAGGAAATGCCTAGATCCTTCAGGATCTGCGCGCCGAGCCCGATCTCGCGCCATTCATTCTCGCGGCGGCGCGCCTCTTCGTGATCCTCGCGGTCGCCGCTCGCCGGCCGGTTGCGCTCCTGGTGGGCGACGCCGACCGAGCCCTCGCGCAGATAGACGATGACGCCGCGCTTGCGCTCGCCCATCGCCTTCATGATGCCGTCCAGCCGATGGCTGGTGCCGAACACGTCCGTCACCACGTCCTCGGAGTGGAGACGCACAGGCACCTCTTCCCCATCGCGGATGTCACCGAAGACGACGGCGACATGATGCATGGAATCCCAAGGCAGCGTATAGGTGAAGACCTGCGCCTTGCCGCCGAGCGTATCGATCTCGGAGCATGCCACGCGTTCGACCAGCGTTTCCTTGCGTTGCCGGTAAGCAATGAGGTCGGCGACAGAAACCTGCTTGAGGCCATGTTCCTCGGCAAAAGCCGCGACCTGCGGGCCGCGCTTGACGGTGCCGTCATCATTGACCAGTTCCGAGATCACGCCGATTGGCGGCAGGCCGGCGAGCTTGCACAGATCGACGGCAGCCTCGGTATGGCCCGAGCGCATCAGCACGCCGCCTTCGCGCGCGATGAGCGGGAAGATGTGGCCGGGGCGGACGAAATCGGAGGCACCGACATTGCCATTGGCGAGATTGCGCACGGTCAGCGTGCGGTCGTCGGCGGAAATGCCTGTCGTGGTGCCATGCTTGAAATCGACGCTGACGGTGAAGGCTGTGGTGTGCGCTGAATCATTGTCGGCGACCATCGGCGCAAGGTTGAGGCGCTTGGCCTCCTCGCGCGGCATCGGCGTGCAGACGATGCCCGAAGTGTTACGCACGATGAAGGCCATCTTTTCCGGTGTGCAATGGACGGCGGCGACGATCAGGTCGCCCTCGTTCTCGCGCCCGTCATCATCCATGACGACGACGATCTCGCCACGCTCGAAGGCCCGGATTGCTTCGACGATCTTCTTCTGGTCGTAAGACATGAACGCTCGCTTCGCTCGCAAGGGAGTAGGGGAATAGGGCAGTAAGGCAGTAGGGGGAAGGAAAAATTGCTCGTCTCGCGGGCAGCTTAACATACTGCCCTACTGCCCTACTGCCTTACTGCCTTCCTTACCTGTCTGCCCTCGGTGCCGCAGATAATGGTCGGCGATGGCGCAGGCAACCATCGCCTCGCCGATCGGTACGGCGCGAATGCCCACACACGGATCATGGCGGCCCTTGGTCATCACTTCGACGTCGTTGCCGTCCTTGTCGATCGACTTCCGGGGCGTCAAGATTGAAGACGTCGGCTTGACGGCGAAGCGGGCGATGATCGCCTGGCCGGTCGAGATGCCGCCAAGGATGCCGCCGGCATTGTTGGACAGAAATACCGGCCTGCCGTCATTGCCGATGCGCATCTCGTCGGCATTCTGTTCGCCGGTGATGCGGGCGGCCTCGAAGCCGTTGCCGATCTCGACGCCCTTGACGGCGTTGATCGACATCAGGCCCGACGCGATATCCTGGTCGAGCTTTGCGTAGATCGGCGCGCCGAGGCCGGCCGGAACGCCGTCGGCGACGATCTCGATCACGGCGCCGACGGAGGAACCCGCCTTGCGGATACCGTCGAGATATCGGGTAAAGACCGGAACGGACGCCGGATCGGGCGTGAAGAACGGATTGTCCGCGTCGCCGATGAAATTCCAGTTCCAGTTGGCGCGGTCGATCGACTTCTCGCCCATCGATACCAGCGCCCCGCGCACGACCATGCCCGGCACGACCTTGCGGGCCAGGGCTCCGGCCGCGACCCGAGCCGCTGTCTCGCGCGCCGAGGATCGGCCGCCGCCGCGATAGTCGCGCACGCCGTATTTGACGTCATAGGTGTAGTCCGCATGGCCCGGCCGGTACTGGCGGGCGATCTCGCCATAGTCCTTCGAGCGCTGGTCGACATTTTCGATCAGCATGGAGATCGGCGTACCTGTCGTGATCATCGTCTCGCCGTCATCGTCAAGGATAAAGCCCGACAGCACCTTCACTTCGTCAGGTTCACGGCGCTGCGTGACGAAGCGCGACTGGCCGGGCCGGCGCTTGTCGAGTTCGGCCTGGATTTCGTCACGCGCGAAGCGGATGCCGGGCGGGCAGCCGTCGACCACGCAGCCCAATGCGGCCCCATGGCTTTCGCCCCAGGTGGTGACGCGGAAAAGATGGCCGAACGTATTGTGAGACATCGCAAAGTGCCTTGCCCGGCATCGGAGCCGACTGAAGCCTGCCTTCTATTGGCCTTTTCCACAGGGGTCAAACCGTGATCTTCGGATTTAGTTTTGACACATTCGATTGGTTTCTGCTCTGCTCCATTCGCCGTTGAGGATCCGCCGCTACCCATGCCGGCGCAATACCAAAGAGGACGATGATGCGTACCCTGATTGGCGCTGTTGCCGCCACATTCCTGCTTTGCACCGCCGCTTTCGCCGGGCAGACCGAAGGCCTGATCAAGAAGATCGACAAGGACGCGCTGACCCTGACGCTGGACGACGGCAAATCCTACAAGCTGAACGCGGAAACCGATCTCGACGCGCTGAAGCCCGGCATGGACATCGTCATCGCCTATGACGTGACCAATGGTGAAAACGTCGTCACCGATATGCAGTTGCCGGACAGCGACTCCAACTAGGCTTCCAATGCAAATCGGCTGTTCGGCGTTTGTTGAGCCGTTACAGCCGTTTTATGCACCTGCAACCGGCATGAGCCTTCCTGGATCGTGCCGGGGGCTAAAGCCACCCCAGGCTGTCGCCTTCCAGCTTGAGCACGCGGTCCTGCGGTATCGCCAGCTTCGCCGCATCGTCCTCGGCCATGTCAAGCACGAAGCGAAACAAGGTGCGCATGACGCCGCCATGCGTCACGCAGACTGTCTGGCGCTCGAGCGCGTCGAACCACGGCTTTACCCGTTCGAGCAGCATCTGGTAGCTCTCGGCATCTTTGCCCGGCGGCTGAAAGTTCCATTTGTCCAGCGCACGCGTCCTGCTCGCACCCGGAAATTGCGTCTCGAGCTCGGCAAAGGTGAAACCCTGCCAGTCGCCGAAATTCACTTCAACAAGGCGGGGATCGGTCCCATAGGCAGCGGGGTCGAGCTTCATGGCGGCGCGAATGCGCTCCATGGTCTCGCGCGTGCGCCGCATCGGGCTGGCGACGAAATCGAACTCCGCGGGGTTGGAGATCAGGTCAGCCAGCCGATGCCCGTTTGCGCTCGCCTGCTCGCGGCCGAGCGCGTTGATGTCGGTATCGGCCTGCCCCTGAAGCCGGAATTCGGCATTCCACGCGGTCTGGCCGTGGCGCACGATATAAACCAGCGGGTACATCGGGTCTTCCGGAGGTCGGGCCAGGGCCTGGGCGGAGGATAGGCGGAGGGAGTTAATCCTTGACCGTCGAAATATCGGGTGCGTCGACCGCCTTCATGCCGACGACGTGATAGCCGGAATCGACATGATGCACTTCGCCGGTGACGCCGCGCGACAGGTCGGACAGGAAATAGACGCCGGAATCGCCGACCTCTTCCTGGGTGACCGTCTGCTTCAGCGGCGAATTGTATTCGTTCCATTTCAGGATGTAGCGGAAGTCACCGATGCCGGAAGCGGCCAGCGTCTTGATCGGGCCCGCCGAGATCGCGTTGACGCGGATCTTCCTGGCCCCGAGATCGACGGCGAGGTAACGCACGCTGGCCTCGAGTGCAGCCTTGGCGACGCCCATGACGTTGTAATGCGGCATCACCTTTTCGGCGCCGTAATAGGTCAGCGTCAAAAGCGAACCGCCATCGGTCATCAGCGCCTCGGCGCGCTTGGCGATGGTGGTGAAGGAATAGACCGAAATGTCCATCGTGCGCAGGAAATTATCGCGCGTCGTCTCGACATAGCGGCCGGTCAGTTCGTCCTTGTCGGAAAAAGCGATGGCGTGGACGAGAAAGTCGAGCTTTCCCCAATGATTGGCGACATTTGCGAAAACCTCGTCGAGGCTCGCCGGATCGGTCACATCGCAATGGCCGGCGACAAAGGCGCCGAGTTCCTGAGCCAGAGGCTCGACCCGCTTCTTGAACGCTTCACCCTGATAGGTCAGTGCGATCTCGGCGCCATGGTCGACGCATGCCTTGGCGATGCCGTAGGCGATCGACCTGTTGTTGGCGACGCCGAGAATCAGGCCGCGTTTGCCGGCCATCAGGCCCTGTCCACCCGCCATATGCGTGCTCTCCGCAAGATTTCTTATTTGTGGAGAGCCCTATCGCACAGGCACAGAGCCCCTTCAAGCGCTCAAACGGGACAGTTCGGGGACAAGAGCCGCCAATCAGCCTTTTTGGCTGCGCAACAGCCCTTCGAGCGCGCTGTCGCCGCCTTCCGGCAGCATGATGCGCACATGGGCGTAGAGATCACCGTGGCCGCC
This sequence comes from Mesorhizobium sp. B2-3-2, assembly GCF_006442295.1. Classification (NCBI taxonomy): domain Bacteria; kingdom Pseudomonadati; phylum Pseudomonadota; class Alphaproteobacteria; order Hyphomicrobiales; family Phyllobacteriaceae; genus Mesorhizobium; species Mesorhizobium sp. B2-3-2. The sequence continues at coordinate 142,473 of NZ_VFWA01000005.1, forward strand.
GGCCTTTTCCGGCAGGCCCCTGCCCTTCAGGCGCAGGACCTTGTCCGAGCTCGACCAGGCGGGAACGTTGACCGCGAGCTTGCCGGTCGGCGTTTCGACGGCCACCTTGGCGCCAAGCACCGCGTCGGCCAGTTCCACCGGCAGATCGGCATGCAGGTCGCGGCCGTCCAGGCGGTAGCGAGGATGCCGGCGGAAGCGGATCTTGACCAGGGCGTCGCCGGGCTGGCCCGGCCCCTGCTCGCCCTGCCCCTTCAGCCGGATGGTCTGCCCGTCCTCTACATAGGCCGGCAGCTTGACCGCCACCTTGCGGCCGTCGGGGAACATCGCCGTGACCTTTTCAGCGTTCGCCGCTTCCTCGATGGTGATGTCGAGCGTGACATTGAGGTCGGCGGCGGTTGCCGGCTGGCGGCGGTCACCCATTCCTGCCCCGCTTTGGCCGGCGCCTCGCGAGCCGGAGAAGACGTCGCCAAAAATCTGGCTGAAGATATCGCTGTTGCCGTCGAACGGATCGCCGCCCGGGCGTCCGGAGCGGAACTCGAATCGCGAACCGCCGGCTCCCTGCTGCTGGCGGCGAAACCCGGCGAAGGGGTCACCGCCACCGGGGGCGCCCTCGAAGCCCTGGAAACGCGGCTTGCCGTCGGCGTCGATCTCGCCGCGATCGAAAGCGGCGCGGGTCTTCTCGTCGCCGACGATCTCATAGGCCTGATTGGCCGCGGCAAACCGGTCCTTCGCCTTGGGATCATTCGGATTCTGGTCCGGATGATGCTTCTTGGCGAGTTTGCGGTATGCCGATTTTATGTCCTTGGCCGATGCGTTCTTTGCAACGCCCAGCACCTCATAGGGGTCGCGCATGCTTCCTGCCCTGGAGAAAGAGTGAGTCCATAGTCGCCTCTTATATGCGCTCGCATAGGAAGAAATTCCAGTGCTGGACGTTATTTCAAAGGTGGAAGATCAAAGCGTCCTGAAGTCCTGCATGCGCCAGCCGCCGCCGCTGGCCAGGCAGAGTTCGCCCGCGAACATGGCAACGCCGTCAAAGCTTTCGCGCGAAGCCTTGAAGCGGCGGCAGGTCTGGCCCCCGTCCTTCAATTCCGCCAGTTCGGTGATGGAGCCGCGCGAACCCGTACCGGCATTGGCCCACGGCACGGCTTGACCGCGGAGTTGCTCGATGTCGGCGGAGGACACCGCGTTGCCGATCGTCGTCTGGTCGGAATCGCGGTCCGAATCGGCCGGCGCGGCCGGCGCGGCCGGCGCCGAAATGCTGCCGGTCAGGATCGAGCGATCGACCTCGGCCTTTTGCAGGCTGAAGCCGCCCGCGCCGCATGCGGCAAGCGGCAAGGCAATCATCACGACCGCGGCTTTGGCGCTGGCTGAAGCAAATAGGCTGCCTTGCCTGCTGTCAAAAGCTTGCGCGATACGCGACAATCGGCAACCTCCCCTGTTTGGTGAAAATTTGAGAAAAACTATGAGTGACACTGAGTTAACAAGCGGTGACTTTACCGAGGCCGCCGAGCCGTTTCGCCTTTTTGCCGCATGGCTGGACGACGCCACCAAAAGCGAAATGAACGACCCCAACGGCGTGGCGCTGGCAACGGTGGATGCCGAGGGCATGCCGGATGTGCGGATGGTGCTGCTCAAGGGGTTCGATGAGAGCGGCTTTGTGTTCTACACGAATTTCGAAAGCGCCAAGGGCCGGGAGATCCTGGGCAGCATGAAGGCGGCGATGTGCTTCCACTGGAAATCGCTGCGCCGCCAGGTGCGCGTGCGCGGGCCGGTGGAGATCGTCAGCGATGCCGAAGCCGACGCCTATTATGCAACACGGCCGCGCGGCAGCCGCATCGGCGCCTGGGCCTCCAAACAGTCACGGCCGCTGGAAAGCCGGTTCGCGCTGGAAAAGGCGGTGGCCGAATATACTGCCCGCTACGCCATCGGCGAGATTCCGCGCCCAAAACACTGGTCGGGTTTCCGCATCGTGCCGAAGACGATCGAGTTCTGGCACGACAGGCCGTTCCGGCTGCATGACCGGGTGGTATTTTCGCGCAATGCCGGAGGCGGTTGGGACAAGACGCGGCTTTATCCCTGAAGAGGACTCAGCTCTTCTTTCTGGTCATGAATGCCGTCAGCGCGGCGCGTGCCTCATCCGATTTCAGCCGCTCGCGAAAATGCTCGCTTTCCTCGCCGATGCGAGCGACGAGGTGCTCGCGCGGCCCGCGCATCAGGTCGCGCGCGATCCTGAGCGCCTGCGGCGGCTTGGCCGCGATCTGGCCGGCGGCCGCCAGAACCGACGCCTCCAGCGCTCCTTCCTCGACCACTTCGTAGATCAGGCCGGCGGCCTTGGCGCGTTCGGCCGAGAAGCCTTCGCCAAGGCCGAGCAGCGCGAACGCGCCCTGCTGGCCGAGGATGCGCGGCGCCAAGAGGCTCGATCCTGCTTCGGGCACAAGGCCAAGGTCGACGAAAGGCGTCCTGAACACGGTGCGCGGCGTGGCGAAAGTCAGGTCGCAGTGCAAATTGAGCGTGGTGCCGATGCCGACCGCGATGCCGTCGACACCGGAGACGATGGGTTTTTCGACCCTGGCCAGCGCCATCAGGAAATCCCAGACTTCCGTGCCGCCTTCTCCGCCGGTAGCAACGACCATGAAGTCGGCGAGGTCGTTGCCGGAGGAGAAGGCGCCGGGCACGCCGAGAAAGACATGAACGCGGACTGCCGGATCCGCATCCCCTTCGGCCAAGGTTTGCGACATCCTGGCGTACATGGCGCGCGTCAGCGCGTTCTTCTTGTCCGGGCGGTTCATGCGGATGATCTGGATGGCGCCCTGGCGCTCGACGAGGATATGGTCTGTCACGGTTCTTTCCTTGTGAACGTCAAGCGGAAATCAATGTCTTGCCGGCAGCGGCGAGGCTTGCGGCGCCGTCGACAACGCGCCCCTTCAAGGCACTTGTCTCGCCGAGCAGGTTCTCGGCGAAGAAGCGGCAAAGCGTGACGCGGCCCGGATCGGCAAGGGCGCCCCGCGCCAGGTAGGCGCCGCCGGCTGCAAGCGAGATCAGCCTGAGATAGGGTGTCGCGCCGGCAAGCGCCTCGTCCGTCCGGCCATCGGCCGACAGTTTTTGCAGGAAACGCGTCGCTTGCGTCAGATCGTCGAGCCCGCTGTCGAGAGCATCGGCCGTGCGGCCAAGCCCTTCGAGATTCGATGTCCGCACGGCATTGGCGACAGCGCCAAGCTCGGCAATGTAGCCGTGCACATGCTCGCCGCCGCCGAGCGGCAGTTTTCGGGTCACCAGATCGATGGCCTGGATGCCGTTGGTGCCCTCGTAGATCGGCGCGATGCGGGCGTCGCGGTAGAGTGCCGCGGCCCCCGTCTCCTCGATGAAACCCATGCCGCCATGGACCTGGACGCCGAGCGAGGCGACCTCGACGCCGATATCGGTCGAAAAGGCCTTGGCAAGCGGCGTCAGCAAGTTGGCCCGGTCGCGCCAATGGGCCGCCTGGTCACCATCCGAGACCCGCGCCAGGTCGATGGCATGGGCGCAGGAATAACTGATCGCCCGCGCGATCTGCGTCAGCGCCTTCATGGTCAGGAGATTGCGCTGCACGTCGGGGTGGTGGACGATCGGCGCCATGCCGGCGCCGCCATAGCCCGACGCCTTGCCCTGGCGGCGCTCGTTGGCATAGGCAATCGCCTTCTGGGTCGCGGCTTCCGCGACGGCCACGCCCTGCATGCCGACGGCGAGGCGGGCATTGTTCATCATGGTGAACATGCAGGCCAGCCCCTTGTTCTCCTCGCCGATCAGCCAGCCGACGGCGCCGGGCCTGGCGCCCTGAAAACCGTCGCCATAGATCATGGTGCAGGTCGGCGAGGCATGGATGCCGAGCTTGTGCTCGAGGCCCGAACAGAAGACGTCGTTGCGCGCGCCAGGCGAGCCGTCGGCGCCGACCAGGAATTTCGGCACCAGGAAGAGCGAGATGCCGCGCGTGCCCGCAGGCGCATCAGGCAGCCGCGCCAGTACCAGATGGACGATGTTGTCGGTGAGATCATGCTCGCCATAAGTGATGAATATCTTCTGGCCGAAGATGCGGTAGGTGCCGTCGCCGGCCGGTTCGGCGCGCGCGCGCAAGGCGGCGAGATCGGAGCCGGCCTGCGGCTCGGTCAGGTTCATCGTGCCCATCCACTCGCCGGAGACGAGCTTCGCGAGATATTTGGTCTTGAGGTCTTCGGAGGCATGCTTGTCGAGCGCCTCGACCGCGCCCATGGTCAGCGTCGGGCCGATGCCGAAGGCCATGGCAGCGGAGTTCCACATTTCGAGCGCGGCGACGCCAAGCATGGTCGGCAGCGCCTGGCCGCCATAGTCTTCCGGGCCGGAGAGCGCGTTCCAGCCGCCCTCGATCCAACGGCGATAAAGTTCCTTCCAGCCCGGCGGCATGGTCACCGCCGCATCCTTCAGCACAGCGCCGTGCTCGTCACCGATCTTGTAGAGCGGCGCGACCTCCTCGGAGGCGAAGCGGCCGGCTTCGCCAAGAACGGCGTCGACGATATCCTCGCCGAGATCGCCGAACGTGCCGCCATCGAGGGCGGCCTTCAGGCCGGCCACATGCTTGAGTGTGAACGCGATGTCCTCGACGGGTGCCCGATACATGCCGCTCGCTCCTCCTGATGCATCGGCCCGGCTGATCCTAGGACCTGCTTGCCCCAAACCGTATTCGCCTTTGGGCGATCTCCCATCTTCTTTTTACGTAAACGTCAAATTTTGTCACGCTGATTTTGCAATCGCGCGGGCTCGTATTAAATTCGATGGATGCCGGATCAAAATCGACCGGCGACAGACCGGAACCAGCCAACTGGAAACCAACTCATGCTCGCCAGACCTGACGCCTACCGTTGCATCGAATGCGGCCTGCCCTACCGGGCGGCGGGGTTCTCGTACTATCATGGCGAAGTGGAAAACGGCGCCGCCTATTGGTCGGATCGCGGCATATTGTGCTCGCCGAAATGCTCGCTCGCCCACCACCGCAAACGCGCGGCCGAAGGCACGTTGCAACAGGGCCCGGCGCCGGATCCGTTTGAAATTCAGCCATTCGGCCGGCGCTGACCGTCGCACTCGATATGTACGGGTAAATCCCGTACATACTGTGCTAGAGGTGATCGCAAGGACAAACCAACTGACCCGTACCTCCCGTCTCGAAGCTCGGATATCCCCTGATATGCTGAGTGTGGTGAAACGTGCCGCCGAAATCCAGGGCCGCAGCGTCAGCGACTTCGTGGTCTCCGCAGCGCAGGAAGCTGCACAACGCACCGTTGAGGAGACCGCTATCATCCGCCTGTCCATCGAGGATCAGCTCGCTCTGGCAGAGGCCATTCTCAATCCGCCCGAACCTAATGAAGCGCTGCGCAAAGCCGCCGACGCCTACAAGCGACTTGTCGTCGAATCCCGGTGAGTCTAGGCTTGATCATCGAGCCGCTGGCCGGATCGTATGATCGTAAGGCATTCAGCTGTAGCGTGCTGGCACTCGACCAATATCTACACGAGCTGGCAAGCCAGGACGTCAAACGCCGAGTTAGCAACTGCTTTGTCGCCGCAGGTCGTGATGTCGTCTCATTGCCGGATACTACACTCTTGCAGCGTCAAATGTGCCCATCACTTCTCCGCCGGAAGACCTGACAAGACGCCTACCGCGTTACCCGGTCCTGCCCGCCATATTGATCGGAAGGTTGGCAGTCGATACCCGATATCAGGGACAAAGAGTAGGATCGATACTGATCGTGGACGCACTTCGGCGCTGCGCCCAAGCTGCTCCTGCTTCCTTCGCACTGATCGTCGACGCAAAGGACAACAAGGCCGCGGCTTTTTATTGCAAACATGGTTTCAGGCCATTCCAAGACCGGCCATTGTCGCTGTTCCTATCGGTAGCGACGGCGTTGAGGCTGTTCGGCTGACGGACCGCATTGCCTTGAAAGCAAATCCTTAACCATGGCGGTTCAGGATCCGCCTTGGATCAAAGGGGATTCCCTGTTTGAAAAGGACGGCGCGTTTTCCTCGCCGCATAGCGCTTTTCGCCCTTGCGGTGACAATGGCGCTAACACCGGCGGCAAGGGCCTCGGATTTCTCCGAGCCGTGGAAAAGTGCCGATCGGGCGCTTGTCGTCGACGCCTACGAATACAACTCCATCGACTGGGCGCAGCTTGCCACGGACAAGCGCGTCGTCGGCTTCATCAACAAAGCCTCCGACGGCATGTCGCCGCCCTATTCCTGCTCCGGAGACGATACCGAGGTAAAACTCTGCAAGGCGCTGTGGAAGCGCCATGCGGTGACACGCGAACTGTTCCAGACGCGCAAGGTCGTGGCCAAGGCGCTCGGCCTGAAATGGGGCGCCTATCACCTCGCCCGCCCCGGCAATCCGGTCGAGCAGGCCAATAATTTCCTCGATTTCGCCGATCCCGCGCCGGACGACCTCATGGCCCTCGACATCGAAGGCATCGATCCCGCGCAATGGATGTCGCTCGACGACGCCGAGGCGTTCGTGCGCCAGGTGCATCGGCGCATCGGCCGCTTCCCGGTGCTCTACACCAATGGCAAGACCGCCCAGTATATCGCCGACAACAGCTACAAATACGGGCTGCTGTCGCGGCTGCCGCTCTGGTATGCGCGCTACAAGCCTGACATCGACGTGCATTTTCCCATCGGCAACTGGCAAGGCTATGCGCTCTGGCAATTTTCGGCGCAGGCCAATTGCGGCCGCTTCCGTTGCCCCTATCGGGTAGCCGGGACGCCCAACGACATCGACGTCAACGTCGCGCCGACCGATGCCGCCACGCTGCGCCAGCAATGGCCGTTCGGCGGGCTGATCGACGTGCCGGCGGATTATCTCGCCAGCGTACCGGTGCCGCTCTCGCGCGCAGCCGCTTTGGCGGGCAAGACCACCCTTATCTACGCCGACGTGGCGACGCCGCCGAGTTTCGAGGAAATGGTCGCGGTGCTTGGTTCGCGCTGGTCGAAATTTCGCGACGGGTTCCGCATGCCTGTCGTGAAGACGGTGCCGCGGCGGCCAATCTTCGGCATCGCTCAATATGTCGCCTGGAAGCGCGCCGGGCAGCGCTCGCCCGCGCAACTCGACGCCGCCTTCGCGGTGGCGACGGATCCGATGAGCACCGGTTCGACCGAACTCGACCGGGGCAAACGCTGAAAGTGCGCGACCGGATGTTTGCGTTCAGCTTGCTCCTGCCTTTTCGCGCGCCACGGCCTGCCAGCCAATGTCGCGGCGGCAGAAGCCCTGCGGCCAGTCGATACGGTTGAGCGCGGCATAGGCCTTCTTCTGCGCCTCGCCGACAGTCGCGCCGATCGCGGTGACGTTCAAGACGCGACCGCCGTTGGCGACCAGCGCGCCGCCATTGATGGCGGTGCCGGCATGGAAAATCTGGGCGCCCTCGCTGGCGGCCTCATCGAGCCCTCGAATGACCGAGCCTTTTTCGGGCGTGCCGGGATAGCCCCTCGCGGCCATGACGACGGTCAGTGCCGCCTCGTCGCTCCAGCGCGCCGACATGTGCGCGAGCTGGCCATCGACGGCGGCATTGAGCAGCACCAGCAGGTCGTCCTTCAGCCGCATCATCAGCACCTGGCATTCGGGGTCGCCGAAGCGGGTGTTGTATTCGATCAGCTTCGGCCCTTCGTCCGTTATCATCAGCCCGGCGAAGAGAATGCCGGCGAACGGTGCACCTGTTGCAGCCATGCCGCGCATGGTCGGTTCGACGATCTCGCGCATGGTGCGCTCCACCATCTGCGGCGTCATCACCGGGGCCGGCGAATAGGCGCCCATGCCGCCGGTGTTGGGGCCGACATCACCATCGCCGACGCGCTTGTGATCCTGCGCGGTGCCGAAGGGCAGTGCTGTAGTGCCGTCGCACAGGCAGAAGAAGCTGGCCTCCTCGCCGGTCAGAAACTCCTCGACCACCACTTCCGCACCGGCGGTGCCGAAAGAACCGTCGAAACAGGCGTCGAGCGCGGCCAGCGCCTCATCCATCGCCATTGCCACCGTGACGCCCTTGCCCGCGGCAAGGCCGTCGGCCTTGATGACGATCGGCGTGCCCATCTTCTCGACATAGGCCTTGGCCGATGCCAGGTCCGCGAAACGGCCATAGGCGGCGGTGGGGATATCGTATCTGGCGCAAAGATCCTTGGTGAAGCCCTTCGACCCTTCGAGCCGCGCCGCCGCGCGCGACGGGCCAAAGACGCGGATGCCCCAGCCACGCAGATCGTCTGATATGCCGGCCACCAGCGGCCCTTCCGGCCCGACCACGACGAGGCCGATCTCTCGGTCCTTGCAGAAGGCGGCGACAGCGGAATGATCGGCGATGTCCAGCTTGACCAGCTCCGCCTCGCGGCCGATGCCAGGATTGCCGGGCGCGGCATAGAGCTTGGTCAGCAACGGCGACGCGGCGATCTTCCAGGCGAGCGCATGTTCGCGGCCGCCGGAGCCGAGAAGAAGGACGTTCATGGCCACCTCTTGATGCCTGTAATCTTCCAGAGAACCCGCTATTGCTCTCTGGACGACGGGTCAAGGTATCCGGGCGCTTTGATCGGAATTGCGCACGGGAACGTTACCCCTGCCCGAAAATGAAGCAAGCCAGCCCGGCCGCCTTTGCGATATTTGCATTGGCCTTCGAAAAGAATTTTGATCCATGCAGAGATCTTCTGCGAGTCCAGCCCATAGATTTCGCAAAGAGAAAATTTTCCCTCTGCAATTAGGAAAGCCGCAACATGGTTCCGATACTCCTTGCACGTCCGGGCTTGGTAGGAGACTGGTGGTGCTCGAAGACAATATTTGGATGGCTTCGCTCGAAGTTTATACCCGCAACCGGAAATGGGTTGTCGGATACATCTGCTTGGCTGGTGGGCTGGCGCTGCTCGAGAGGTTCATACACATCAACTCCGGAGCTTCAATCTTCATCGGCGTAATGACGTCGACCTTCTTGGCTATTCCTGCTCACATTGCCGTTTTGACGCAGCTTGACCCCGAGCAGGTATCCGATTGGCTAAAGGAAAGACCCAAGGCATTCTTCAGTTTTGTAAAACGTTGCCTGTTACTCGGCCTGCTCGGTGCTATAGCTCCCGTGACGATTGCGATAGCTATGGTCATCGGCGGCGTTCGTCCGTCCTTCGCCCTTCTGGCAGCTCTTGTTGTCTGGGTCTTTTCCGGCATCGCCGCGTTCGCAAAATGGGGTACGATGTTGCCTGCGGTCATTGCCGATGATGATCAAACGCTTGCCGTTGCAGGCCAACGCGGCTCCAAGGTTTTCGGATATGCGTTCCCGCGTCTGCTCATCTCGTTCGGCTTGGTCACGGTATTGTTTGTAGCGATATTGATGTTGCTGTCCTCTTTGTTGGGCATCGATCCGAAGGATTCAAGTGCCGCATCTCTAATCCTGTCTGTGGCAGGGGCAATCATTGGCGCATATCAAATCGTCATGACATCCGTTGTGTTGTCACGTTCCTATCTCAGAGCGCGACCGCCTGTGCCGCCTGCACGCCGGATGGCATTTGCCTTCGGCAGATAAGTTGCTTCCACGGTTGCGGGCCTTTCCAACTCAGCTCTGGAAGACGATCGGGAACCAGTCCTCGCGCAGCTTCTGCCCCGGCTGCATGCCATGGCCATGATAGGGCGGCGAGGTGCGCCCCGGCCGTTCGACGTAATGGGCGTCGTCGCCGACCCAGCGCAGCGAGAGTGCCCGCCGCCGCGCCGCGGTCAGGTTGCCGCGTGCGCCATGCGCGGTCCTGAAATCGAACAGGATGGCATCGCCCGGCTCCATTTCCCATTCGAGCACCTCCAGCGAGGGGTCCTTGTCTGGATCCGGCACCGGCAGGTAGTCACCCTCGTCGGCATAGAAATTGCTGTCGTCGAGCCAGCGCACCGGCAGGATCATCTTGTCCCATTTGTGCGAGCCGGCAATCAGCCGCAGCGTTGCTTCCTTTACAGGGTCGATAGGGATCCAGAAGCTCACCGTCTGCCGGCCGTCGACGAAATAATAGGGGATGTCCTGATGCCAGGGCGTCGGCTTCTGCGTGCCCGGTTCCTTGACCAGGACGTGGTCGTGGAAGAACTGCGCAGTGCGCGACCGCATCACCGCGGCGGCCAGTTCGGCCGCGGGCGATTCGCGCACCAGCTTGACGAATTCGGGAATGCGTTCCCAGTTGCAGTAGTCATCGAAGAAGCTGCCGCGGCCATTGGCGATATCCGACGCGGTTGCGCTGCGGTCTTGCATGTTGCGCTCAATGCCGGCGGCAATCGTTTCGACCCAGCCCTTGAAAGCGCCGCGGATGCAGACAGCGCCGTCGCGCTGGTAATCCGCAATCGTCTGCGCATCGATCAAGCCTGTGTCGATCGCGCGAAGTGCAGTCTGGGAAGCCATGGCGTTCTCCTTTCAAGGATCGACGCCACTATCGCAAGCCTCTTTCATTCAGTAAAATAATAACTTCTCATCTGTCAAATAGTGCCACTCTATGAGTCTGACCCTAACGCAGCTGCGCTATCTGGTTGCCGTCGCTCGCCACGGCAGCGTTACCGGCGCGGCCAGGACGCTGAACGTGTCACAGCCGTCCATTTCGGTGGCGATCGACGCGGTCGAACAGGATTTCGGCCAGAAGCTCTTCGTGCGCCAGCGCGGAAGCGGCGTTTCGCTGACCTCCTTCGGCCGCGCCGTGGTGGCCAAGGCAAAACAGGTTCTCGTCGAGACGGATGAACTCATCGGTCTCGGCTCGCGCAAGTCGGCGCTCGGCGGCGAACTGGTGCTCGGATGCTTCGAAGATCTGGCTCCCTATTTCGCGCCGGCTCTGATCCGCGCCTTCTCGGAACGTCATCCGGAGGTTGCGGTGATCGTGCGCGACGAGACCTTCGAGACGCTCGGGCGGCGCCTCGGCGATGCCGCCGTCGACCTCGGGCTCACCTATGATCTTGGCCTGCCTTCGCATTTCGCCCGCATCCTGCTGCATGAACTCAGGCCGCATGCGCTTTTGCCGGCCGGACACGCGCTGGCGGATCGTCCCGATGTCAGCCTGGCCGATCTGGCCGCCTACCCGCTGATCACGACGGACCAGCCGCATAGTTGGCAGCACATGCTGGACCTGTTTCGCAGCCGTGGCCTGTCGGCGGTCGCCGATAGGCAGACAAGCTCGTTCGAACTCCAGCGCAGCATGGTGGCCAACGGCTTCGGCGTCGCCGTCAGCTACACGAGGCCGCATGGCGACCGCAGCTATGACGGCTTGCCTCTCGTCTGCAAGCCGCTTTCCGATCCATTGCCCATGCAGCGCATCATCCTCACCCATGACACGCATCAGCGCCTGCCCAATGCCGTGCTGGCTTTCATCGACGTGGCAAAGGGCTGGTTCTCCACCCGCGACATCTTCGCCTCCTGAAGCGCTGACGAATGCCACTGCCCTGCTCGCCGCTTGACGGTTTGCGCGGCGGCTGCCACTCCATCGTCCATGGAAACGGTTCAGTCGAAAGCAGCCCAGGGCCGCGTCGCCGACGCGCCGAACGGCCATTGGGTCTATCGCGTGCTGCCGCGACCAATATGGCCCTATGCACAGCTCGCTAGATGGGACAGGCCGATCGGCTGGCAGTTGCTTTTGTGGCCGTGCTGGTGGTCCGTGGCTCTCGCGGCCAGTGCCTATCCCCGCCCGGGCGATCCGCTGCTTTCGCTGCTGCCGGCACCCTTGTACCTCGTGCTGTTCCTGGCCGGCGCAATCGCCATGCGCGGCGCCGGCTGCACCTATAACGACCTGGCTGACGAAGACATCGACAATCAGGTCGAGCGCACGCGCTCGCGGCCGCTTCCGTCGGGCAAGGTCACGCGGCGCGCGGCGTGGCTGTTTGTCATCCTGCAGGCACTGGTCGGACTTGCCGTGCTCTTGCAGTTCAACAGCTTCGCCGTCCTGCTCGGCGTCTGTTCGCTGGTCATCGTCGCCATCTATCCATTCATGAAACGGATCACCAACTGGCCTCAACTGGTTCTCGGCCTTGCCTTTTCCTGGGGCGCGCTGATGGGATGGGCGGTTGAGTTCGGCGATCTGGACGGGCCGGCCGTCATGCTCTATCTCGGCTCGATCCTGTGGGTGATCGGCTACGACACGATCTATGCGCACCAGGACAAGGAAGACGACGCGATCGTGGGCGTACGCTCGACCGCGCGCCTGTTCGGCGACAACACCAAATCGTGGCTGGCCGGGCTTTACGGCGGCGCGCTTGTCTGCTTCGCCATCGCCTTCGCGTCGGCGCAGGCTCCTGTCGTGGCTCTGGCCGGGCTGATCGCCGCCGGCGCCCACATGGCGCGGCAGATCCTGGTGCTGGATATCGACAATCCGGATCAATGCCTGCGGCTGTTCAGGTCGAACAACCAGGTCGGCTGGCTGATCTTCCTCGGCCTCATCGGCGGCGCGCTGTGGGTGGCGCTGAAGCCGCTGGTGTAGCGGCTTGTTTCCTTCTCCCCTTGTGGGAGAAGGTGGATTGGCGCGCAGCGCCAAGACGGTTGAGGGGTGCGTGTCGGAGCGCCGTCGATGCCAAGCTGGAACACCCCTCATCCGACCGAGCTTCGCTCGGCCACCTTCTCCCACAAGGGGAGAAGGAAAGCCCAACCTACTCCCTTGCAATGATCTCCTCGCCGCCGATCACCAGCCTGAGACCTAGGTCGCCCGCCCTGCGGCGGGCGAGGAAGCGTGGGCGGCGCATGTTGGAAACGCGGCCCTTGCGGCGATCCTGCGGCGGCAGCGTCTTGATGGCGGCACCGAGCGATTCCTCCAGGGTGCGGGCAACGCCGTCCGATTCGATCAACAGCATCGGCAAGCGATAGGCGTCGGCCCAGGCGCGCCAGTCGGCGGCGACGTCGTCGAGGTCGTCGGCGACCAGCAGCGGCACCGACAGCATGGGATCATTGTGCAGGAGTTCCAGGGTCACCGTGACATTGCCTTCCGGATCTTCCATCGCGCGGGCGGCAACGCCGCGGAACGCATTGGCGGGCAGAGCGATGATCGCCGGTACGCCGCTCATCTCCAGCAGGCGGCGGATCACGGCGCCACGGTGGTCGATGGTGAAGGTAACATCGCCATAGTCGTCGCGTGTGGCGTAGCTTACCACCTGCGGCAGGCGGAATGGGTCGAGGCGCATGTTGCGTCCCGCCCAGACTGGCTTCAGTCCAGTGTTCATTGAATGCCTTCCTGTTTCTCCTGAGAGCCGGTGTCCGGTTCTCTCCGGGCCAGTTTTCCCGGCCTCGTTATGGGGAAACAGTAGCGCGGCCTCCTTACCGCCGCGCTTAAGAAAGTCGGTTAAATTTTGCTGATCATGGGGATGGTTATCGGAATGCGACCGAGCGCTTGATTCCGAAAGGATCAGATAACCTTACCCGGGTTCATGATGCCGGCCGGGTCGAAAGCCTGCTTGACCCTGCGCATCAGGTCGATCGCCATCGGCGGGGCGGTGGCGATCAGTTCGTCCCGCTTCAACTGGCCGATGCCGTGCTCGGCCGAGATCGAGCCGTGGAAGGAGCGCACGACGTCGTGCACGGCCTTGTTCATGGGATGGTAGAGATCGAGGAACGCCTGGTCGTCGCCGTCGACGGGCCGCGAGATGTTATAGTGGAGATTGCCGTCGCCCATATGGCCGAAGCAGACCACGCGCGCTCCGGGGCTGACCGAAGCCACCGCGCCGGCAGCCTCCTCGATGAAACGCGGGATCGATGCCACCGGCACCGAAATGTCATGCTTGATCGAGGCGCCCTCGGGCTTCTGCGCGTCGGGCAGCACCTCGCGGAAATTCCAGAAGGCATCGCCTTGCGCAAGGCTGGCCGCGATCACCGCATCGCCGACGATTTCCTGTTCCAGGCCGGCCCCGAGCACGTCCTCGATCAGGGCCCTGGCATCTTCCGGCGAACGGCCGGACGAGATCTGCATCAGCACATACCACGGCCAATCCTGCGCCAGCGGCCGCACCACGCCCTGGGCATGCGCCAGCGTGAAATCGTAAGGCCGCTTGCCGATCAGCTCGAAGGCGGTGAGCGCGGCGCCGGCGCGGTCCGTCGCCAGGCTGAACAGCGACAGCGCCGCCTCGGCCGACGGCAGGCCGACGAACGCAACCTCGCGGCCTTTCGGCTTCGGGAAGAGTTTCAGCACCGCGGCCGTGATGATGCCGAGCGTGCCTTCGGCGCCGACGAACAGGTTCTTGAGGTCGTAGCCGGTATTGTCCTTCTTCAGCTTGCGCAGATCGTCGAACACCTCGCCCGTCGGCAACACCACCTCGACGCCGAGGCAAAGCTCGCGCGCATTGCCATAGGCCAGCACGCCGGTGCCGCCCGCGTTGGAGGAGAGATTGCCGCCGATCTGGCAGGAACCTTGCGCGGCCAGCGACAGCGGAAACAGCCGGTCAGCGGCATCGGCCGCTTCCTGCAGCGTCTGCAAGATGACACCGGCCTCCGCCGTCACGGTGTTGGACAGGACATCGATTTCGCGGATGCGGTTCAGCCGCGACAGGGACAGCACGATCTCGCGGCCGGACCTGTCCGGCACCTGGGCGCCGACCAGCCCGGTATTGCCGCTTTGCGGCACGATTGGCGTTGCCGTCTCGGTCGCCAGCCGCATGATCCGGCTGACCTCGTCGACGCTGCCCGGCCGCAGCACAAGCGATGTCGCGCCATGCCAGAGCCCGCGTCGTTCCGTGATGTAGGGCGCGATATCGCGCTGGTCGCGCAGCGCGTATTTCTCACCGACGATCGCCGCGAAGCGGTCGATGAGAGCGGTGTCGAGAGTCTGGGCGATGTCGGTCATGTGCGCGAAACTATGTTGGCGGCAAGCTATTGTCACGCGGGGCGGCGGCACGTGAAAGCCGATCGTTGATCGCTTCGCCGAGCCCGTCGAAGGGAACGGGTTCGACGGCGATAGTCCGCGCGCCGCTGCGATCGAGTTCCTGCATGTAAGCGAAAAGATTGCTCGCCGCTTCGCGCAGGTCACCGGCCCCGGACAGATTGAGGCAGGCGGCCGCCTTTTGCCAGCCTTCAGCGCGACGTTTGCCGAAGGCCAGCAGCGCCTCGCCTTCCCCGACGGCCCCCGCGTTGAGCCGCACCGCGGCGTCAGGCGCATAGTGCGAGGCAAGCATGCCCGGCGCCTCGACACCGGCGTCGGCGCCGCGCAACAGCTCCATGCCGACGACCGCCTCGATTTCCTGGGCGGCAATGCCGCCGGGCCTCAATAGGCGCAATTTTCCCCCTTCGGCCTTGACGATGGTCGATTCCAGCCCGACCGGCGTCGCGCCGCCATCGACGACCAACTTTATGCGTGCGCCGAGATCAGCCGCCACGGCTTGCGCCGTCGTCGCGCTGATCCTGCCGGAGGAATTGGCGCTGGGAGCCGCAAGCGGCCGGCCGAGCCTTGCAATCAGGTCGCCGCCGAAGCCCCTCGGCATGCGCAAGGCGATCGTGTCGAGCCCGGCCGTGACCAGCGGATGAATGTCGTTGCCGGGCCGCTGCGGCAGCACCAGCGTCAAAGGACCTGGCCAGAACGCAAGCGCCAATTTCCTCGACAGCGGATCGAACAAAGCAACGCGCTCGGCCATCGCCATGTCGGCGACATGGGCGATCAGCGGGTTGAACCGCGGCCGTCCCTTGGCCTCGAAAATGCGCGCCACGCCGATGCCGTTGGTGGCGTCGCCGGCGAGCCCATAGACGGTCTCGGTCGGAATGGCGACCACGTCGCCGCTTTCAAGCAGCGCCAGCGCCCGTTCCATCGCCTCGCCGACGGCAAGAATTTCAGCCACTCTGCTCACCTCACGGATACCGGCTGCGTAGTACGATGGCGTCCAAGGGGCAAGCCCGTCCCTTGGCGATTTACCAATCCCTAAAATGCTACGGTTCCGCGAAAGCCGGCATCAATTCCGGCCCGCTATCGTGCGGCTTCCGGGCAATGGGGAGCTTTCATCGTGTCTATGCGTATCTGGGGAACGGTTGCTATCACTCTGGCGGCGATGGCCGGCGGCGGCGCCCAGGCCTCGTCACTCGTCTTTCCCGGTGCGCCGGCCTCGACGCCATCCATCATCGTGCTGCAGGCGACCGACGCCGCCGAGGCGGGCGATATGCGATCGGTTGTGGCGCTCGGTGACCCTGACGTCACCTATGAAAAGGTGGCAGCGATCCCGAACGCGCCCGAGGCGCGGCACGGCTTGCTGCAAAACCCGATGATCATTCGCGGCGGTATCGTCGGCAGCGCCTTCTCGACGCCCACGCAGGCCAAGGCGCCGGCCACTGCTCCTGCAACCGCCACCGCTTCGGCGGCACCGGCGGCGAATGGGCAGAAGACCCCGGCGACATCACCGGCAGCCGCGCCCGCGGCGGCAGCGCAGCAGCCCGTCCCTGGGGTCGGCAAGCTCAAGTAGCGACTGTCTTGACGTCGGTCCGGCGTCCGGCACCATTGCCGGACAGGCCGCTTTTGCCGACGTGGACGAGCGTCGCTTCGCCTGACAGAATTCGATCATTTGAGGGGGGTACATGAGCATATTCAGAATAGTCGCCGTGGCCGGTTTTGTATTGGCATCGCTGGTTGGCCAAGGCGTTGCCCAAGCCGACGAGATGCTGGGATCGTATGTCGCGCGCATTTCCGATCGGGATCACCAGGCGAGCGATGGCTATGCGCTCGGCAGCGCCGCACAGATGGTGCGGCAGGACCGCGCCAACTGGCACAAATTCCATCGCCGCGACCGCGACGACGAGAGCGACCCCTGGTTCCGGACCAATGACGGCCGCGCCGATCTGCAGCGCATGCTGGAACTTTCGGGCGCGATGAGTTCCTCGACCCGACGCGCCATCGTCAATGGCGAGCCGCTGATCCAGGTCGATGTCTACGAAAACAGTGTGCGCGTCAGCATTCTGGCAGACTGACGAGAAGGACGACGCCCGCGCCGCCGTTTTCCGTCTTCTCTGTCAGCAGCTTAACCGGCAATCTTGGAGAAATCCGCGACCTGGTCAGTGGCCGCGCGGATGCGGGCGAGCAGCGCCAGCCGGTTGGCGCGCACGGCTTGATCCTCATCATTCACGAGAACGCGTTCAAAGAATGAATCAACCGGTTCCCGCAAAACGCTAAGCGCCAGCATGGCGGCGGAAAAGTCTTCGTTTTGAATCGCTTCGCCGGCTTGCTTCTCGGCCTGATTCACCGCCGCAAAAAGCGATTTCTCGGCATCCTCGCGGAACAGCACCGGCTCAACGGTTTCGGCGACGAGCGTTTTCTTCTTCTCCTCGGCAGCCAAAATGTTGGCCGCGCGCTTGGTGCCGGCGAGCAGGTTCTTGCCGTCCTCGGTGTCGAGGAAGGAGCCCAGCGCCTCGACACGGCGCACGACCTGCAAGAGGTCGTCGGACTGCGGCGTGATGACCGCGTCGATGAGGTCGTGGCGGGCCCCCTTGTCGCGGAGGTAGACTTTCAGGCGATCATGGAAGAAGGCGAGAAGGTCTCGGACCTGATCCATATTGCCAACCGTGTAGTTCGTGGAAGCGCTGCCGAAGATCGTCGTCAGCCCCAGTCGAATGCGGTTCTCGACCAGAACCCTCACCACGCCGAGCGCAGCGCGACGCAGCGCGTAAGGATCCTTGGAGCCTGTCGGCTTTTCATTGATGGCCCAGAAGCCGACAAGCGTATCGAGCTTGTCCGCGAGCGCGACGGCGATCGACACCGGATCGCTCGGCACGTAATCGGAAGGGCCCTGCGGTTTGTAATGCTCTTCGATGGCTGCGGCCACGGACGGATGCTCGCCCTGGAGCAACGCGTATTTGCGGCCCATGGCGCCCTGCAATTCGGGGAATTCGCCGACCACTTCGGTCGTCAAATCGGCCTTCGCCAAAACGGCGGCGCGACCCGCGAGCGCGGCAATCGCCGCCCTTGAGGGGGAGATCGCTTGCGCCACCGTCGGTGCCAGTTCTTGTGCCAGCCGCTTGATCCGCTCCACCCGCTCGCCCTGAGTGCCGAGCTTGGCATGGAAGGTCACATTGAGATGGTCGAGCCGGGCCATGCGCTGGTCGAGCGGCTTCTTGAGGTCGAGCGCGAACTTTTCAGCCGACGCCTCGAGCTCGGCGAGATCGGGCAGATCGCCCTGGTCGGTCGTCCAGAAATACAGCGCGTCGGAGAGGCGCGCGCGCACCACCTTGCCGTTGCCGTGGGCGATCTCCTTGCCGCCATCGCTCGCCTCGACGTTGGCGGTGAGGATGAAGCGGTTCGAAAGGGTTTCGGCTTGCCCCTGCGGGCGCGTGACAAAACACTTCTGGTTGGCGCGGATGGTCAGCCGGATCACCTCGGCCGGAATGGCGAGGAAATCCTGCTCGAATTCGCCCATCAATACCACGGGCCATTCCACCAGCCCGGAGACCTCTTCCAAAAGTCCCTCGTCCTCGACAAGATCGAGTCCGTTGGCGAAAGCCAGATTGCGGGCGTCGGCGAGGATGATCTCCTTGCGCCGGTCGGCGTCGAGCACGACCTTGGCGGCCTCCAGCTTGCTCACATAGTCGTCGAAGCGGCGCACGGTGATTTCGCCGGGTGCGTGAAAGCGGTGGCCGTAGGTGACATTGCCCGAGCGGATGCCGTCGATCTCGAAATCGACCACTACAGGCTCCTCGGTTTCGGGGCCGAAGGTGCACAGGATCGATTGCAGCGGCCGTACCCAGCGCAGCGAGCCGGGCTTGGCCGAGGCCGGCCCCCAGCGCATCGATTTCGGCCACGGGAAATTGCGGATGATATCAGGCACCAGCCCGGCGATGATCTCTTCGGCCGCCCTGCCCGGCTTGGAAATGTGCGCGACATAAAAGTCGCCCTTCTTCGGGTCGGAATGGACGTGTGCCTCGGCGATCGAGGAAAGCCCGGCCTTGCGTAGGAAGCCCTGGACAGCCTGTTCAGGCGCTGTCGTCGATGGACCTTTGATCTCCTCGCGGATGTCCTTCGAGCGCGCGGTAAGGCCCCTGATGTCGAGCGCCAGCCGCCGCGGCGTCCAGTACTCGCGCGCCGCCTCGTAGGTCAGCCCTGCCTCGACCAGACCGTCGGTCAGCATCTTCTTGAGATCGCCCGCCGCCTTGCGCTGCATGCGGGCGGGTATTTCCTCGGAGCGAAGTTCTAGAAGCAGGTCAGGCATGGTTGAAGCTCACGCAGCAATGGTCCGCGGGCCATAGCAACTCGGCTGGCCGCTGTCACCCTTTCCAGAAATTTTGGGCGTCCTGTCGGGACGGGATGACCCCACCCGTCCTTGGATCAAAGATTTCCATGAACCGAACGCAGCGCTGAAGCGACCCACGCTCAGGCAGAGAGCTATTGGCTGAACGACCATGAAAACGGCATCCAGACTTTTGCAAATCCTGGCGCTCAGCGCTTGCTTCGCAGCCCAGGCCCATGGCGCCTTCTCGATGCCGGGCGTGCGCCAAGCATTGCGTATAATGGCCGGCCCAAGCGGCCAGATTCTATCGTCGATCGACGCTTCCCTCGATTTGATGAGGGAGGATGCCTGAAGCTCAGGCCGCCAATCCGCCGGCCTGCGTCTTCAAGAACGCCTCGCCGCAGGCTTTCGCCAGATTGCGCACCCGCAGGATATAACTCTGCCGCTCGGTGACGGAGATCACGCCGCGCGCGTCGAGCAGGTTGAAGACGTGGCTGGCCTTGATGCACTGGTCGTAGGCGGGAAACACCATGCGGTGCATCGGCAGATTGTCGTTCGATGCCGGCGCGCCGGCGTCGAGCAGCGCCTTGCATTCGGCCTCGGCATCGTCGAAGTGGCGCAGCAGCATCGCCGTGTCGGCGTATTCGAAATTGTGACGCGAATATTCCTGCTCGGCCTGCAGGAAGACATCGCCATAGGTGACCTTGTCGGGGCCCTCGCGGCCGTTGAAATTGAGGTCGTAGACATTGTCGACGCCCTGCACATACATGGCCAGCCGTTCCAGACCATAAGTGAGCTCGCCCGCAACCGGCGCGCATTCGATGCCGCAGACCTGCTGGAAGTAGGTGAACTGCGACACCTCCATGCCGTCGCACCAGCATTCCCAGCCAAGCCCCCAGGCGCCGAGCGTCGGGCTTTCCCAATCGTCCTCGACGAAGCGGATGTCATGCAGCAGCGGGTCGACGCCGATCGCGGCGAGCGAGCCGAGATAGAGCTCCTGCAGGTTCGGCGGATTGGGCTTCAGGATCACCTGATACTGGTAGTAGTGCTGCAGCCGGTTCGGATTCTCGCCGTAGCGGCCGTCCTTGGGGCGGCGCGAAGGCTGGACGTAGGCGGCGTTCCAGCGCCTCGGTCCAAGCGCCCGCAGCGTCGTTGCCGGATGGAAGGTGCCGGCACCGACCTCCATGTCGTAGGGCTGGAGAATCACGCAGCCATAGTCCGCCCAGTAATTGTGCAAAGTCAGGATCAGCCCCTGAAAGGAGCGGCTGGGATGCATATGGGCGGGGATTTCAATCGTCGAGATTTCAATCGTCACGGGGGCCTCGGCTGCAAGGGCTGACTTGCGGCCCCGTCCTAGAGACACGGCGGCGAAGCGTCAAGCAAGGCGGGCGTCGCGAGGCATGTCGAAAGCTTTGCGAGCGGCTGGCCCATTGCCGGCCACGAGTGCGTGCCTTCTGGTGAAGGCTCACAACTCCGCCTCGCCAGACAACAGGTCAGCCATGCCCAACTCCATCACCGTCCGCCCGGTCACGCGCCAGGATTTCGAGCAATGGCTGCCGCTGTGGGACGGCTATAACGCGTTTTACGGGCGCTCGGGCGAGACGGCGCTGGCAAGCGAGATCACCGCCATGACATGGTCGCGCTTCTTCGACGCCTATGAGCCGGTGCATGCGCTGGTTGCCGAAAGCGAGGGCCAGCTTGTCGGCCTTGTCCATTACCTCTTTCACCGCAGCACCACGGCGATCGCGCCGAACTGCTACCTGCAGGATCTTTTCACCGATGAGACCTTGCGCGGCAAAGGCATCGGCCGGGCTCTCATCGAGGGCGTCTACGAGCGGGCGCAAGCGGCCGGGTCGGGCCGGGTGTACTGGCTGACGCACGAGACCAATCACACCGCCATGAAGCTCTACGACAGGATCGGCGAGCGCTCGGGCTTCTTCGTCTACCGCAAGCTGTTCTGACACGGCCGCCAACGAAAACGGGGCCGACAAGGGCCCCGCTCGCGAGCAACATCATTTCATCTTAGCCCTTCGGCGCGGCCGGCGCCGGCTTGACCTTGGGGGTTTCCTGCGCCGTGTTGGACTCGATCGGCGGCAGGCCCTTCATCAGCTTCTGCTGCAAGGCGGCAAGCACGTCGGGATCCGGCTTCAGGTCGCGCGCCTGGTTCCACTGGAAGGTTGCTTCCAGCTTGCGGCCGACGCGCCAGTAGGCATCGCCGAGATGGTCGTTCAGCACCGGATCTTCCGGCTTCAGCGACACCGCGCGTTCCATTTCGCGGACCGCGTCATCGTACCTGCCGAGGCGGAAATAGGCCCAACCCAGCGAGTCGACGATGTAACCGTCGCTCGGCCTGAGGTCGACGGCCTTCTGGATCATCGCCAGGCCTTCCTTCAGGTTCATATTCATGTCGACCCAGGAATAGCCGAGATAGTTCAGCACCTGCGGCTGGTCGGGCTGCAATTCCAGCGCCTTGCGGAAATTCGGCTCGGCCTTCGGCCATTCCTTCAGCCGCTCATAGGCGATGCCGCGCTGGTAGAAGATATTCCAGTTGGCGGCGGTCGGCGTCTTCAGCGCCTCGACGGCTTTGTCGTAGAGATTGGCGGCGGAACGGAAATCCTCCTTCGACGAATAGACCCCGCCGAGCGCCAGATAGGCGCGCATGTCGTTGGGATGCGCATCGACGAAGGCCTTCAGATGCGTGATCGCCTCGTCATGGCGATCGAGATCGGCAAGGTTGAGGCCAAGCTGTAAGTCCGAAAGCTCCTTCAGCGGCGAGGTATCCGGTATCCGCCGGTAAAGCGCGATGGCCCCCTCGCCGTCCTTCAGCTGTTCGGAAACGGCGGCAAGCTGCACCAGGGCGGCATCGCTGTCGGGCTTCAGCGCCAGCGCATATTGCAGATAGAGCCTGACGAAAGGCTCACCGCCGCCGCGATTGAGCGCGGTCGCCAGATCGAGCAGTATCTCGGAGGCTCCGTCGGATGGACCGGCAACGAAGGGCGGGATCTTGTCGCCCTTGCTGATCCTGTCGCGCAAGGCGACGATTTCCAGCTTGCCCGGCGAAAACGCCTCGGCCTGGTCGAGCACCGATACTGCCTTGGCCGTGTCGCCCTTGCGGGCCAGGAACGAGGCATAGGCCTGCGCATTGCGCATCCAGGTTTCGGGAGCCGCACTGCCGGCGGCGGTGTCCTGCATGGTCGCGGCGTAGATCGCGTCGGCCTTCTCAGGCATGTTGGACGCATCGGCGATCAGAGCGCGGTGGAAGGATTTGAACAGGCCGAACCAGTCCGGCCCCTGCAGCTTGTCGATGGATGCCATCGCCTCGCTGGGGTCGCCGGCGCCCTCTTGGGCCCAGCCGGACATGACGCCGGAGATCAGCCGGTCGAGATCGGATTCCAGCGACAGCTTCAGCCAATACTGGGCCTTGGAAAAATCCTTCTTGTGGAAGGAATCGACCGCCAGCGCCAGGCGCGAGAACCGTTCGACGTCGGGAACTTCCTTGAGCTTGTCGGCATAGACAAGGGATTCGTCGAAGCGGCCTTGCGCGATCAGCGATAGCATCAGGCTCTGTTGCAGGCCCGTGTCGCTCGGATCGAAGGCCAGGGCCTGCTTGTAATAGGCGATGGCGTTGTCGAGGTCGTTGTCACCCTCGGCGATCCGGGCAGCCAGATAGGCTCCCGAGAAGGATGTGATCTTCACCGGTTCGGTGGTCTGCTTGGCATAGGCCGGCAGCGCCGAAATCGCCATGCCCGTCACAAGTGCCAGCCTTGTCAGCCAGCGCGCACGTCCCTGCTGCATCGTATCCCTTTCAGCCAGGCGCCATCTCCGCGTCAGCGGGATCGACGTAGATTCGATCTTTCGGAGAAAAGCATGGCCTTTTTGGGGTCACGCTTCAATCCGCCTCGAATTCACAATCGGGTCACCCGATTAACAAACCATGCCGGCAAAGAACGGTTTTCAGTCCGAAACCGGCGCATCGGCGTCAGGAGTTGCCGGCAGGCGGGGCGCCGCAGGCGTGCACCGTGATATCCACCCGACGCCACCGGGCTGCACAGGCCGCTCCATTCGCAGCCTTGGCAGGCCCGGCGCATAAGGCCGACAGGGAAAGCCTGTCGCATCCGCGCCAGCTATTTCGCCTTGCCGCGCGGGAGCGCCATCAGCGTGGCGGCGCCAAGCGCCGACTTGAGCAGGCCGCCAAGGACGAACGGCAGGAACCCGTAGGCGACAGCCTTCTCGGCGCCGATGATGACGGCGAGCCACGCCGTGCCAAGGGCAAGGCACAGCAGGTTGCCGAGCAGCATGGCGGCGAAGGCAAGCACGACCCTGCCGCCATTCCAGCCGCGCTCCGCCAGCCAGCCGACCAGCGCGCCGACAACCGGGAAGGCGAAGAGGTAGCCGCCCGTCGGGCCGACGAAATGCTGTACGCCGGCAGCCCCGCCGGCCAGAACCGGGAAGCCGACCGCACCCTCAACCAGCCAGGCGGCGATGGTGATCGCGCCCAGCCGCCAGCCATAGAGCGCGCCGACCAGCGTCACGGCGAAGGTCTGCATCGTCACAGGAACCGGCACCATCGGCACCTCGATATAGGAGGACAGCGCCAGCAAGAGAGTGCCGAGCACGACGGCGCCCGCCTGCCAGCCGAGCGATCGCTCCTGAAGCCTGAGCGGGCTGAAGGACGGTTTTGCGGACGAGAACGCGATGTCGGTCATAGGGACTCCCTTGGTCGGTCCAAAATTATAGATAATTTCTGCCTTCGATCTATTATCGAAGCCACAATTTTTGGACGATGGCAAGGCATGCCTTGCGCATGGGCGGTTAGCCCACGATCGCGAAGGCCTCCCGCGTGGTGCCGGAGGCGGTCCTGACCGGCTTGCGGCCAATCCATTGCACGTGCCGCCCCAATGTGGCCGCGGCCGATTCGGTGTTCCCCTGCCGCAAGGCGGCCAATATCGCCCGGTGGTCCTGATCGGTGCGGGTCTCCCATTCCGAGCGCCATGCGGCGAACAGGAAACGGGCGCTTGCGGCGTGCAGGTCATCGATGGTGGCGAGAAGACGCGACATGCCGCATGGCGCCAGGATCAACCGGTGAAAGGCGCGGTTGGCTTCTTCCCACGACCTGACGTCCCGGGATTTGTCGCCGGCCTTGGTGGCCTCCTCGGCCCGATCGAGAATAGCCGAGGTCAGATGCGGCGCCGCGTGGCGCAGCGCCAGAACTTCGAGCGCCGCCCGCATTTCGGCGACCTCCTTGACTTCGCCGAGGTCGAAAGCCGCCACGCGCACGCCGCGGCGCGGTTCGCTGACGGCGAGGCCTTGCGCCTCGAGGCGGCGAAAGGCCTCGCGCACGGGAACATGGCTGGTGTGGAATTCCTCGGCCACGTGATCCTGCCGCAGCCGCGCGCCGGGTTCGATCGCGCCCGAGATGATGCGATCCGCCAGAACCTTGCCGATGCGCACCGCGATGGTGTCGTCCGTGCCCTTTGCCATGTTTTATAGATAATTTGCAGCCGGGCAGCTTGTCGAGGCGGCGGAGACGGATTCACGGATTTCTCCCCAGCACGAGCCAAAGGAGGCCTGCGTGAAGGGCAGCGGCTCAGTTCACCCGGCTGATGCAGAAATCGATGACGTCGATCAGCGCCGATTTCTGCGGCGTCGCCTCCAGCGGCGCCAGCGCGTCGCGGGCGATCTCGCCGAAATGACGGGCACGCCCGATCGTGTCGGCGATCGCGCCGTGGTGGGTCATCAGCCCGATCGCCTTTTCGAGGCCGGCGTCATCGGTGACATTGTCCTCGATGGCCCGCTTCCAGAAGGTGCGCTCGGCCTTGCTGCCGCGCCGGTAGGCGAGA
The DNA here is from genome assembly GCF_006442295.1 of Mesorhizobium sp. B2-3-2. Lineage (NCBI taxonomy): Bacteria > Pseudomonadati > Pseudomonadota > Alphaproteobacteria > Hyphomicrobiales > Phyllobacteriaceae > Mesorhizobium > Mesorhizobium sp. B2-3-2. The sequence goes on from NZ_VFWA01000005.1 coordinate 167,460, forward strand.
ATGACCGGCAGCGTCACCTTGCCCTCGCGAAAATCGTCGCCGACATTCTTGCCCAGATCCTTGCTGGTGCCGCCATAGTCCAGCGCATCGTCGATCAGCTGGAAGGCGAGCCCCAGGTTCATGCCGTAGGAGCGCAAGGCGGCGCGGTCGTTGCGCGTCGCCTGGGCGATGACGGGGCCGACCTCGGCGGCAGCCGAGAACAAGGCAGCGGTCTTGGCCTTGATAACGGCGAAATGCTCGTCCTCGGTGGTCTCCAGGTTCTTGGCGGCGGCAAGCTGCATGACCTCGCCCTCGGCGATGATCGAGGCCGCGCTCGACAGGATGTCGAGCGCCTCCAGCGAACCGACATCGACCATCATGCGGAATGCCTGGCCGAGCAGGAAGTCGCCGACCAGAACGCTCGCCTGGTTGCCCCAGATCATGCGGGCCGTCTTCTTGCCGCGTCGCATGCCGCTCTCGTCGACGACGTCGTCGTGGAGCAGCGTCGCCGTGTGCATGAACTCGACCGATGTGGCGAGCTTGACGTGGCCCTCGCCGCCATAGCCGAACATCTGTGCGGCGGCGAGCGTCAGCATTGGCCTGAGCCGCTTGCCGCCCGACGAGATCAGGTGGTTGGCGACCTCCGGGATCATCTCGACATCGGATCCGGCCTTCGACAGGATCAATTCGTTGACGCGCCCCATGTCGGCCGCCGTCAGGTCGATCAGATCCTTGATGGAGGCGGGTTCCCGCTTTCCATTTTCGATGTTGAGAACGACACCCACGACAAACTCTCCCGTCTGATGTAACGCGTGCGACGGCACCCTTGGTTCCGTTACGGACTCTAGGGCGGCGAACGCTGCCACGGCAAGTGGCGAATTGGCGCGGCTGCTCTGGTTTCGGGCCCCGCATGCGTTTACATGAACGCGGCAAACTGAGAGTTTCGTCCGATGATAGAGCTCATTCGCACCAACGACGCCGTCATCATCTCCTTCGTCGAATCGCTGATGCGCGATGCCGGCATCGGCTGCTTCGTGGCCGACCAGAATATGAGCGTGCTCGACGGCTCGCTCGGCATCCTGCCGCGGCGCGTCATGGTCGACGCCGACAAGGCCGATGCCGCGCGGCGCATCCTGACGGATGCCGGCATCGCCAACGAGATCCGCCAAAAATAATGTCCGCCGCGCCAGCCGCCCTCGCCCCGGACACGCCGGCCCACACGGTCGATGCCTTCCATCGCGGCCGGTTCTGGCTGGTGCAGCCCAAGCATGGCGGCCATCGCGCCGGCATGGACGCCATGATGCTGGCGGCTGCCGTGCCATCCTCGTTCGGCGGGCGTCTCGCCGATTTCGGCGCCGGCGCCGGTGCCGCGGCACTTGCCGTTCTGGCGCGCTGCCCGACGGCCCGGGCCGTTCTGGTCGAACGCGCGCCGGAAATGGCGGCTTTCGCCGCGGCCACGCTCGCGCATCCCGGCAACGCGCATCTCGCCGACCGCGCTTGCGTGCTCGTCGCCAATGTCGCGCTTTCGGGCCGCGCCAGGACGGCGGCCGGCCTCGGCGACAATGATTTCGATTTCGTCATCATGAATCCTCCCTTCAACGCCGCGCAGGACCGCGCCACGCCCGAGCGCCTGAGAAAGGAAGCGCATGTCATGGAGGACGGGCTGTTAGAGGGCTGGATCCGCAGTGCCGCAGCGGTGGTCAGGCCGCGCGGCGGGCTTGCCGTCATCGCGCGGCCCGAGCAACTCGGTTCGCTTCTCGATGCGATCGCGGGCCGCTTCGGCGACGCCGAGATGCTGGCCGTGCATCCCCGCCCCGATGCCGCGGCGATCCGCATCATCGTCAGGGCAACGCTCGGAGCGCGCGGCAAACTCGCCATCCGGCCACCTTTGATGCTTCACGCGCAGACGGGCGACGGCCCGTCGGAACGGACGGAGATGATCAACAACGGCCTCGCCTCCTTGTTCGGAGATTGAACACAACCTGGCCGCGATGGCCGCGGCATTGCCGTTGGCCTTGAAATTCCTACATGCTGGCAACCCATCGAGCGGAGATCGACCTCAGTGAAACGCCTTTTCAACCGCCTGCTGCCGAAATCCTGGCGTTCCACGGTCGTCACCATTCCGGTTATCCGGTTGCACGGCACCATCCTGGCGGGGGGCGGCCCGTTCCGTCCGAGCCTGTCGCTTGCCTCCACCGCCGGGCTGATCGAGAAGGCGTTTTCCTTCGACGCGCCTGCGATCGCCATCTCCATCAATTCGCCCGGCGGCTCGCCGGTGCAGTCGCGGCTGATCTTCAAGCGTATCCGCGACCTGGCGATCGAGAAGAACAGAAAGGTGCTGGTCTTCGTCGAGGACGTCGCTGCCTCGGGCGGCTACATGATCGCGGTTGCCGGCGATGAGATTTTCGCCGACCCGTCGTCCATCGTCGGCTCGATCGGCGTGGTGTCGGCCTCGTTCGGCTTCCCGGAGCTGATGAAGAAGATCGGCGTCGAGCGCCGCGTCCACACGGCGGGGCAGAACAAGTCGGTGCTCGATCCGTTCAAGCCCGAGAAGAAGGAAGACATCGAACGGCTGAAGGCGCTGCAGCTCGACGTGCACGAAACCTTCATCGATCTGGTCAAGGAGCGGCGCGGTACCAAGCTGAAGGACGATCCCGACCTGTTCACGGGCCTGTTCTGGACCGGCAAGCGGGGCCTGGAGCTTGGGCTTGTCGATGCGCTCGGCGACATGCGATCCGTGCTCAAGACGCGGTTCGGGGCGAAAACCCAACTCAAGCTGATCTCGGCGCCGCGCGGTTTGTTCGGCCGCTTCGGGCTGTTCGGCTCGAGCAAGGGCTTTTCGGCGCCCGACATTGCCGCCGCTGCCACCGGCGGCGTGATCGATGCGGCGCAAGAGCGCGCCTTGTGGGCGCGCTTCGGGCTTTGAAAACCCGGTAAAACCGTCTACCATGAACCCCGAAGTTCCATGCATGTCGTTTTTCTCCAGGAACCGCCTTTGGACGACATGCGTCAACCGACCTGACCGGCCGCCCTTCGCCGGCCCAGCGTGGGAGGAGTTTTGATATGCCGCAGATCATTTTCTTCGCCGTCGTCGGGATCGCCGCCTATTTTGGCTACCGCACCTTTATCCGCGAGGCCGAGCGCGTGACCGCCAAGGTGCGGCGCACCGAAAAGCAGACGGCAAACGGCGCGATGGGGACGCTGGTGAAGGATCCGAAGACCGGCGAGTACCGGCTGGCCAAGGACTGATCCTCATTTCACTCGCAATCGAGAGCCTGGAATCCGGCCAGCGCGTCCGGATGTGGCCGGCGCCCGCCAAGATAAACCTCGCCCTGCACGTCACCGGCAGACGCGATGACGGCTACCATCTGATCGAAAGCCTGGCGGTGTTCACGCGCTTTGGCGACAGGATCGAGATCGCGCTTGCCGAGCGAGACGATTTCAACGTGTCCGGCCGCTACGCTCCGGATGTTCCCCTCGACGGCAGCAATCTGGTGCTCAGGGCGCGCGACGCGCTGCGGCAGGCGGCCGGTCCTCGCGGCACGCCGCCGGTCTCGATCAAGCTTGAAAAGAACTTGCCGGTCGCTTCCGGCGTCGGCGGCGGATCGAGCGATGCGGCAGCGGTTCTGCGCGGGCTTGCGGCGAGTTGGCGACTCGACATCGCCGATGCCGCGCTGGCGCGGATCGGGCTTTCGCTCGGCGCCGACATTCCCATGTGCCTGGCGGCCAGGCCGCTGATTGCAAGCGGCATCGGCGAGGTGCTGTCGCTCGTGCCTGATTTCTCGGCGCTCGGACTGGTGCTGGTCAATCCCGGCAAGGCGGTCTCGACAGCCGAGGTGTTCAACGCGCTGTCGCGGCGCGACAATGAAGGGCTGCCGCCGCTGCCGCGCGTGGTCGACTTCCACGGCCTGCGCAACTGGCTGGAGATTACCCGCAACGACCTCGAGCCGGCGGCCCGCGCCATAGAGCCCGCGATCGGCAAGGCGCTTTCGGTGCTGAACAGGGCCGGAGCCGGTTTTGCCCGCATGTCGGGTTCCGGCGCCACCTGCTTCGGCCTGTTCGAGACCGGCAACGTCGCCAAGCGCGCGGCAGCCGACATCCGCGCCCGGCAACCCGACTGGTTCGTCGCCGCGACGCGCAGCATGACAGCGGAAGCAGATGCCCATGGCCAGGATTGACGAGAGCCGTTCTTTCATCCCCGTGCGCATTGCGGTGCTGACCGTTTCCGACACGCGCGGCCTTGCCGACGACAGGTCCGGCCAGACGCTGGCCGACCGCATCGCGGAAGCCGGCCACATCCTCGCCGCCCGCGACATCGTCACCGACGACCGCGACAAGATCCAGGACAAGGTTCTGGCGTGGTCGCGTGACAAGGACATCGACGTCGTCATCACCACCGGCGGCACCGGCTTCACCGGTCGCGACGTGACGCCGGACGCGCTGGAGCCGATCTTCGAAAAGCGCATGGACGGCTTTTCCGAGGTGTTCCACCGCATTTCCTACGACAAGATCGGCACCTCAACGATCCAGAGCCGGGCGACCGGCGGCGTCGTCAACGCCACCTTCGTCTTCGTGCTGCCGGGCTCGCCCGGCGCCTGCAAGGATGCCTGGGACGGCATCTTGAAGGCGCAGCTCGATTACCGGCACATGCCCTGCAACTTCGTCGAGATCATGCCGCGCCTGGACGAGCACCTGCGGCGCGGCATGTCGGCTCCGTAAAACGGAGGCAAGGCGCCGGGTTCACGCCGCTCTTGCCAGGCAGAACACCACCTTCGCCTTCGGAAGACCATTCCAAACCGGATGCGGGAGGACGTATCGTCTCGCGGCGGCGGCCATCGCCGTTGACGACGGGATGGATGCGATGACTGTGCATGGTGGCGGGTGCCATTGCGGCAACATATGCCTTCGATTTTCAACCGAGCTCGATCCATCGAAAATCGAGGTTCGCGCCTGCCAGTGCTCGTTCTGTACCAGGCATGGTTCGCGCGCCGTCGCCGATCCGGACGGCAGGCTGATCATCTCAGTCAAGGACGTCCGGCGATTGAAGAAATACCGTTTTGGATTGGGGACGGCCGACTACCTGATCTGCGGCGAATGCGGCGTCTATACCGCCGCAATCGCCGGAGAGGACGATGCCAGGGCAATCGTCATCATCAACGCCCTGGACGATCAACGGTCGTTCAGTCAGGAACCGATCCCTGTCGACTACGACGCGGAAAGCAAGGCACAGCGTCGAGCTAGACGTCGCCTTCGCTGGATGCCTGTGGAGATGCGTTTTGGCGAATGACCGGCTCGCCGTGGAAACGTCGACGCCAAGGCCGCGAGACGCCGAAACCACTTCCATCATCAGCCGCGGCCTGCGCGCCGGCACCCGCGTGATCGGAAGCTAGCTGCGCGTCACATGTGCAACGCACGTAGACAGAGCAGCTGCAAAATCATTTGGACGGGCGGTGCTCTTGTTTTGCCGGAGCGGCCCAGATTTCGGCATCCAGCCGCTTGGTCGCCAGGCCGCGAGCGAGGGCCTCGGCGCTGCCGGCATTTTTCGACAAGGACGCGGCCTGGCGCTTGCTGATCAGCAGCCCGTCGGCCAAGGCCCGGTTTCCCGAGAAGATCCGGGCCAGGAATCGCGCGCGGCCGGCGCGTGTGCGTGAAAACCGCGCCGCCATGGTTTGCCTCGCGGTATGCGCAACGACCTCGTCGATCCATCCGTCGACCAGTCGCGCGCCCGGTTCCAGCAGCAACAGCCAATCGCCCTTCGCATGCCGGATGGCGGCCGCGACCCCGTCGGTCGCATACTGGCAACCGGCATGCTCGGCGACGCGATGGGTCTGGTCGGTGGAACCGGTGTCGCAGACGATGACCTCGCGCACCACGCCCTCGACCGCGCCGCCGATCAGCGTCGCCAGCGTGCGGGCGAGGCCCTCCTCGTCATTGTGGGTCTCGATGAGAACGGTGAGCATCGTTTGCCGAATAGCGGAAAGCGGAACGCAGCGCCAGTTTTTGCGGCGCACCATAAAAAGTTCTTGCTTTGTTCTCTTTCGGCAAATAGGATTAAATTCATGAGCAGAGCGATTCGAAGCAACATGGACAGTCCCTGGGAGCGGGCGAAGATGGAACCGATCATGCGCGCCGACATTGCCGCCTTCGGAGCAGGACGAGCCGAGATGGCCAACGCGATGATCGAGCAGAGCGGCATGCGCGTGCGTCCGGACCGCAACCGCGGCCGGTCGGCAGGCATCAACCCGTCCGGTCGGTTCGAGCCCGTCAGCCGGCATGTCTTCGACGATGGCTGGAACTCGCTGGAGGAACTGCCTCCCTTCAAGACCGAGGTGCAGGTCGAGAAGCCGCGCACCATCATTACCCGCAATGAATCGCCCGACATCTCCTTCGACCGCTCGATCAATCCCTATCGGGGTTGCGAGCATGGCTGCGTCTACTGCTTTGCGCGGCCTACGCATAGTTTCATGGGCCTGTCGCCGGGGCTGGATTTCGAATCCAAGCTGTTCGCCAAGCCGGACGCGGCGCGCCTGCTCGACAAGGAACTGTCGAAGGACGGTTACCAGCCGAGGACCATCGCCATCGGCACCAACACAGATCCCTACCAGCCGATCGAAAAACAGTACCGGATCATGCGCGAGATCCTCGAAGTGCTGGAGGCGCGCGGGCACCCGGTCGGCATCGTCACCAAATCCGCTCTGGTGACGCGCGATATCGATATCTTGTCACGCATGGCCGAACGGGGCCTCGCCAAGGTGGCGTTGTCGGTGACGACGCTCGACCGCATGCTGGCGCGCACCATGGAGCCACGCGCCTCGACGCCGAGCAAGCGGCTGGAGGCGATCAGGCAGCTTGCGGATGCCGGCATCCCTGCTTCGGTCATGGTGGCACCGATCATCCCCGGGCTGACCGACCAGGAGATGGAACGCATCCTCGATTCGGCGCACCATGCCGGCGCACGCGAGGCGGGCTATGTCGTGCTGCGCCTGCCGCTCGAGGTCAGCCCGATCTTCAAGGACTGGCTGTTGCGCCACTATCCCGACCGCTATCGCCATGTGATGTCGCTGATCCGCTCGATGCGCGAGGGCAAGGATTACGATTCGGAATGGGGCAAGCGCATGAAGGGCGCGGGTCCTTACGCCTGGCAGATCGGCCGGCGCTTCGAGATCACCGCCAAGCGGCTCGGTCTCAATGCCGAGCGGCGCACGCTGCGGACCGACCAGTTCGTCGCCGCCGGCAAGGACCAGGAGCAGTTGATGCTGCTTTGAACGACCACGGCTGTTTGCCGCCGTGGCGAAAAAATCCCGTCCGGCCTGCCCCGGCCTGCAGACGTGCCCTCCCGGTCCGGCGCCCCACCCGACCCGGAGGGACTTGCGGAGAATCAGAGCCGATGCGAACCTCGCCGCAACATGGCTCGCGCGCGTTCTGATTCTCCGCCTCTCTTCGAAATCGTCGAGAAACCCGATTTCTCCTTCGAGACGAAGGCGATGGCCGAAGGCCTGTGGCCGGTGGCGGGGATGGACGAGGCCGGACGCGGCCCGCTGGCCGGACCGGTGGTGGCGGCTGCGGTTGTGCTCGACCCTGCCAACATCCCCGACGGCCTCGACGATTCCAAACGGCTTAGCCACTTGCAGCGCGAGGCGCTGTTCGTGCGCATCATCGGTTCCGCGCTTGGCGTGTCGATGGCTTCGGTCAGCGCCGAGGGCATTGACGGCAGCAACATCCTCAAGGCGAGCCTGGAGGCGATGCGCCGTGCGGTCGCCGGCCTGCCGGTGCGGCCGAAGCTCGCGCTTGCCGATGGGCGCGACGTGCCGCCGGGCCTGGCTTGCGCGGGGCGCGCGCTGATCAAGGGCGACCAGCGCTCGCAATCCATCGCCGCCGCCTCGATCGTCGCCAAGGTGATGCGCGACCGCATGATGTGCGGCTGCGGCAGCCATCACCAGCACTACGGCTTCGAAGTGCATATGGGCTACGCCACGGTCCGCCATCGCACCGCGATCGAAACGCACGGGCCGGTGGCGCGGCTGCACCGCACCTCGTTTGCGCCGTTCAGGCTCGGGGGCGCCGAGGTGGTGGAAGAAGAAAGCTTCGCGGGGCTGGAGTGAGCCGGCAGCGATAACAGCCGATCTCCCCCCTCGTGGGGGAGATGTCCGGCAGGACAGAGGGGGGCGCGAAAGATCGCTACCTTCCAGAACTACCTCTACTCACGCAGAAGTCGCAAGGCCGCGCAGGGATTGTCTGAGGGATTGTCTGACGGGCTGGCGGGACAGCGCCCCCCTCTGCCCTGCCGGGCATCTCCCCCACGAGGGGGGAGATTGGCGGCCTCGGCGCACCGCCCAACAAAAAAGCCGCCAGGTTTCCCCGGCGGCTTTTTGATTTCCAAACGGCGTCAGCTCAGTTCAGCTTCGCCTTCACGTCCTGCAGCGAGGCCTTGAACAAATCGGCTCCCGCCTTGGCATCGATCTTGCCGGCGAGCAGCGTGCGAGCGGCTTCGACGGCGATGTCGACGGCGCTGGCGCGCACTTCGCCGATCGCCTCGCGCTCGGCCTGGCCGATCTTCTGTTCGGCGAGAGCGGTGCGCCGCGCGACGTAGTCCTCGGTCTTCTTATGCGCCTCGGCGGCGAGCAGTTCGGCTTCGCGCTTGGCCGCGGCGACGATGTCTGCGGCCTCCTGCTCGGCTTCCTTGCGCTTGCGCTGGTATTGGCCAAGCAGTTGCTGGGCCTCCTCGCGCAGCCTGCGCGCTTCGTCGAGCTCGCTGCTGATCCTGGCGGCGCGGGCATCGAGCGCCTTGGCGATCAGGCGGGGCACCTTGATGTAGATGGCGATGGCCAAAAAGATGACCAGGGCGATCGTGGCCCAGAGCGTTGCAAGAGATGTGGCGTCCATGATGCGCTCCTCACCCGGCCACGGATTTGACCGCGGCCGCGATCTCGGCCTTGCTGGCCTTGCCGCCGACCAGCGCCTCGACGATCGCCGAGGCAGTGTCCTCGGCGATGCTGCCGACTTCCTTCATGGCGTTGGCCTTGATGGAAGAAATGCGCGCCTCGGCCTCGCCGAGCTTCTCGTCGAGCGCGGCCTCGATCTTCTTGCGCGCGGTCTCGGCTTCCGCCTTGGCCGCATCATTGGCCTGCTGGCCGATGGCGTTGGCGTTCTTCTTGGCTTCCGCCAATTCCTGCTCGTAGGCAGCAACGGCGGCGTCGGCCTCGCCCTTCAACTTCGCGGCCTGATCGAGATCCTGGCTGATGCGATCGTTGCGGACATCGATGATGCCGCCGACGCGCGGCACCACCACCCTCTTCAGGAAGAGGTAGAAGAGCCCGAACGTGATCGCCAGCCAAAGAAGCTGCGACGGAAACGTCGCCGGATCGAATGGCGGAAACATGCCATGCGCTTCGGCAGGCACGCTGGTGCCGGAATGCGTGTCGCCTTCCGTCGCAGCGTGGCCTGCCTCGGTGGCAGGCGCGGACTCTTGCGCAAAGGCAGATGTCACGAACATGGACTATCCCCTGATATCAGACCCGCCGCTCTCGCGGCCGGCCTGTCCAATCTTCCCATAGCTTCGCCAAATAACGGCTCAGCCAAACAGGGGCTCAGCCGAACAGGGCCAGCAGCGCGATGAGAAGCGAGAAGATGCCCAGAGCTTCGGTCACGGCGAAGCCGAAGATCAGGCGGCCGAACTGGCCATCGGCGGCCGACGGGTTGCGCAGCGCGCCCGAGAGATAGCTGCCGAAGATGTTGCCGAGGCCAATGCCCGCGCCGCCCATGCCGAGGCAAGCGATGCCGGCGCCGATGTACTTTGCTGCTTCTACGTCCATTTGTTCAACTCCTTTGGATCTGAAATTCCGTTGCGATTCCATTCCGGCGGCAATGTTGGAAACTCTTGCGTCGGAAACTTTTGATTTAGTGTCCCGGGTGCAGGGCGTCGTTGAGGTACATGCAGGTCAGCACCGCGAAGACGTAGGCCTGAAGGAAGGCGACCAGCAGTTCGAGCGCCGTCAACGCCACGGCCATCGCCAGCGGCAGAACCGAGCCAGCGACGCCGACCGCGCCCAGCGCCGAGAGGCTGACGACGAAGCCGGAGAAGACCTTCAGCGTGATGTGCCCGGCGAGCATATTGGCGAACAGACGAACCGAGAGGCTGACGGGGCGCGACACGAAGGAGATCACTTCGATCAGAACTACCAGCGGCAGCAGGAACACCGGCACGCCTTGCGGCACGAACAGCTTGAGGAAACCAAGGCCGTGCTTGCCGAAACCGTAGACAATCACGGTGCCGATAACCAAGACGGCGAGGCCGAAGGTGACGATGATGTGGCTGGTGACGGTGAAGAAATAAGGGAACAGGCCAAGCAGGTTGGCGACCAGCACGAACATGAACAGGGAAAAGACGAAGGGAAAGAACTTCATGCCCTGCGTGCCGGCGGCGTCGCGCAACATGTTGCCGACGAATTCATAGGCCATTTCGGAGATCGATTGCAGCCGGCCGGGAACGAGGCTGCGGCTCGACGTTGTCAGAAACAGGAATGCCGCGGCCACGACCACGGTCGCGACCATGAACAGCGCCGAATTGGTAAAGGACAAGTCGTAGCCGCCGATATCGATCGGTATCAGCTTGTTGATATGGAACTGGTGGATCGGATCGACCTTGTCAGCTGCCACGTTCAAACCCCGTCAGTGCCGCATGCGGCCTTGTTACCATGCCGCCCGTCGAAAGGCGGCTATTTCCAAGTGCCGCCTTCAGGCGGTCACTTGCTGTCGTCGCGGCCAGGGCGCGATTTGTCGCCCTGTCCGAATTCCGCCACAACGCCTGCCGAACGCATGACATTGAGCACGCCCGCGCCAAAACCAAGCAGCAGAAACACGATCAGACCCCATGGCGATGTCCCCGCCAGACGGTCGATGATCCAGCCGATGGCGGCACCGACCACCACCCCGGCGATGAACTCGCTGGACAGCTTGAGTGCCTGACCGTACCCGGTCACTGGTTTCGCGTCTTTCCCCTCGAGCCGGTCCGGCCGTCTTGTCGCAAGCGATGCTTCAAGTTCACGCCGGCGGCGCTCAAGTTCGTCGTCGCGGATGGCGGCTTCGTGCTGCTTGCCGCGGCCGGTTTCTCCGGTTCCGCCTGGCCCAGTTTCGTCGGCCATCGCAACCCCCCTGCCCGGGCAGACCGTCACCGTCCGTCCGCTTCTAAAGTCGCCGGCAACATAGTTAGAGGGTTTGCGCCCGTCAAGCCACGGGCGGAAGTTCCTTACCATGTATTTTATACAATGAAATCAACGCAGTAGCGAGGTGCGACATCGTGCCCGCCATGGCGGCGCGGACGCCTTGCGCGAATCCCCCGCGCGACGGCTCTTCGCCAGGCCGCGCAGCCGTGCGAAAATATCGGCGGCTATCGGGCGTTCAGCTCCAGCCGCCGCCATAGGTGCGGTAGAAGATATGCAGGCCGATCTTGGTCATCTTCTGCATCGTGCGCGCCCAGCCCGGATGGACGTAATTGGCATAATAGTGGGTCGACGAACCGACTTCGGGAATGAAGACCTTGCCGGCGGTCACCGCCATGCCGACATCCTGCGCGGTCTTGTAGGCGACTGGGTTGTCGATGCGCTTCTTCCTGCCGTCGCAGGCGAAGGAGAACTGGCAACGGTTGAACCAGCTATCGTTCTGGTAGACGACGCCGCAGATCGAATTGGGATAGGCCGGATTGCGGACGCGGTTGAGGATGACCTGGGCGACGGCGGCCTGGCCGCGCACGGATTCGCCCCGCGCCTCGAAATAGATGCCGTTGGCGAGGCATTTCTGCTCGGGCTTGGAGAAGACGCTTGCCGGAAGCGGATTCTGGATCCACGAATGGTCGCCCTTGGCCATCGGCGGGATGAAACGGCCGTTATTGGGCTCCTCGTCCTGGAGCAGGGCCTCGAAGGGCGACGCCTTGGCATAATCGGGCGCGGCCTGCGCATAGGCCGTCGCCAGCACATCCGGATGGTCATTATTGACCAGGGCGGCGAGCATGGGCGACACGCCGGGATCCGGCTTCTTGTCCTCACGCGCATGGAATGCCGCGGCGATCTGGATTTCCTTGCCTTTGATCCGGGGTTTGGCGAAAGCCATCTTCAGGCCGCTGTCCATGCTGGGGCGCAGCAGCGACGAGGTGCGCTCGAAGATCGAGCCGGCGTTGAAGTTCTTCGGCGGGGCGACGGGAGAGATCTGGACGATGCGCCCCTTCTTGTCGGCGCGCACGATGCGGTCCTCGTCGGGCGAGGTGCTGACCTTGCCGCCCTCGCCGCGAAAGGAGACGGCGCCGACGCCGGGCAGGCGCACCCCCGACCCGGAGAGCGACCCCGTCACGGCGTCGTCGACAAACGGCATCTCGGCCGCATGGACCGATCCGGCGACGGATTTCTCGACATAGGAATTCCAGCGGGTGGGCGCTTCGAGGCCGGAAACGAGGCTCGTCATGTCCTGGTAGGCGGAAACGGTCGGAAATCCGATCCAGATGCCGAGGCCGACGATGAAAGGCGCCACAAGGCTGCGTTTCTTCTCACCGGCGACGGCAACAAGGCGCGTCAAGACACGTCGATGCACGGAACTCTCTCCAGGAACGCTACTGACCCCACTGGAGAGCAAAATGATGCATTAACCTTGATGGGACGTTAACAGCTTCGATCGGGTTTTCCCGGTCGGCTCAGGGCTCGTGGTTGCGAAGTGGGGCGGTTTTGCGGCGGGACGGACACGCAGGCCGGCCGCAGGAAGATGGGCCACGCGATCAACGCGCACGCCGCGGCCGACAACCAGACGCCGGGCCAGGACCAGAGATGCAAGAGCCCCGGAATGGCCACCGGCACCAGGAAGAAGCCTATGAAAACGAAGCTGTTGGCCAGGCTGAGCGCGGTGCCGACATGGCCGGCGCCGGCAAGCGTGGCAAGCTCGGTGTAGGCGACGCCATGCCAGGCGGAGACCAGGATGCCTGCGACAATCAGCATCACGGGAAGCGTAGCCATCACGATGGGCTGGCCGCCTGATAGGGTCGGGCCGGCCAGGACCAGCAGCCAAAGCAGCGTGAAGGCAAGCGCGCTGAGCGCACTGCACAGGCGCAGGAACGGCCGGCGGTTGCCGTGGCGATCGGTGAAGCGGCCGCTCCAGACGCGCATCGCCATGGCGCCGGTCTGCACGGCGGCGAGGCTTGCGCTGGTGGCCAGGGTTCCCATGCCTGCGAAGTCGTGCAGGAAGACCGATGCGAAGGTGAGTACGGCCACTTGCGGAAAGCACAGCAGGCCGATGGCTGTCGCGATGCGCCAGACCTCGCCATTGCGCAGCGGCGGCGGCCCGGCAAAAGCGGTGGACGCGGCCGAACCATCACCCTGCATTGGTGGTTCGTGCAGCCAGCGCCAGGCGAAGAAGGCGGATAGCACGGAGAAGACGGCGAGCAGGCCATAGACCGCCGCGAAGCCATGCGTGGCGGCGAGCGACGGCAGGACAAGAGCGCCCAGCCCGCCGCCAAGCGGCACCGCCGTCTGCCGGATGCTCATGGCGAAGCCGCGCTCGCCTTCGCGAAACCAGCCCATGATGGCGCGGCCGCTCGAACCGTTGACGCTGCCGCCGAGCAGGCCGGTTACGAGCAAGGCGGCCGCCAGGACATGCACGCCCGGCACGCCGGACGGGGATGGAACGATGAGCAACGCCATCAGGAACAGCCACGCCGCCGTGGCGCCGAGCCCGGTCAAAAGCACACGTCGGTCGCCCCAGCGATCGGTGAGCAGGCCCCAGGGTAGTTCGCTGAGCGCAACGCCCAGACCGAGAAGGCCAAGCGCCAGGCCGAGCTGAGCATTGCCGAGATGATAGCCCTGCCGCATCAGCACCGCGGTTGCCGGTATGCCGGAGAAAGTAGCGGAAAAACCGGCATTGGCGGCGACGCCGATACCCAGCACCTTCCAGCGGTGGTTGGGCGTGAAGGTCCTGGAGCCGGAGCCTGCGGCTCGTGGCGCCGACTGACAATCGGTGCGGGTGACGATGGCGGACATGGTTTCATTCCCGTTTGCGGCCCGGTGACCGGCCTTGACGGTGCATGTCTATCGCCATAGCTTTGTCCATAAAATCAGGAAGTTTTTGATCAAAAATCCTAAAAAACGGGATTATCATGCGACGGGTGACATTCGACCTCGACGTCCTCAGGAGCTTCGTCACCGGAATGGAGCTTGGCAGCTTCGCCAAGGCGGCCGACCGGCTTGGCCGCTCGACCTCGGCGGTCAGCGCGCAGTTGAAGAAACTGGAGGAGCAGGCGGCGACGCCGATCTTCCGCAAGTCGGGACGCGGGCTGGCACTGACGGAAGCCGGCGAGACCATGCTCGCCTATGCGCGGCGGCTGGTCGAGCTCAATGACGAGGCGGCCTCCGCCATCCATGACGTCGAGCTGGAAGGCTGGGTACGGCTCGGCCTGCAGGAGGATTTTGGCGAGGCGGTGCTGCCCGACGTGCTCGGCCGCTTCGCCCGTGCCCATCCCAAAGTCAAGATCGAGGCCCGCATCGCGCGCAGCCACAAACTCGCGGAGCGGATCATCTCGGGCAGCCTGGACATCGCGCTTGCCTGGCACAGCGGCGCGACGCTGCCTTACAGCCAGCATGTTGCCGACGTGCAGATGCGCTGGATCGGCCCGGCAAAGCGCATCGAGACCAACCTGCGCCATGGCGAGCCGCTGCCACTGGTGGCGCTGGAGGCACCTTGCCTGTTGCGCACGGTGGCGACCGAAACGCTCGACCGCGCCGGCCTGCCCTGGCGCATGGCCTTCTCCAGCCCGAGCCTTGGCGGCATCTGGGCCGCCGTCGCAGCCGGGCTAGGGCTGACGATCCGCACCGACATCGGCCTGCCGGCAAATGTCAGCGCGATGACGCCGGAGATCGCCGGGCTGCCGGCCCTGCCGAGGATGGCGCTGCATCTGCATCGGAAAGACGCGGAGCTCGATCCGGTAGCGGCGCGGCTGGGCGATATTCTGCTGCAGTCGGCTTTCGAGGCGCTGCCTGAGAGTGCGCAGGTGAACACGGCCGTAAAAGATGCCGCCTGACTTCTGAGCAAGGCGGTCTGACGGACCCGAGCTGGTCCACCGCCCACATGCAGGAGAGATCTAGGACGAAGGATAGGCCGCGATCCTTCGCGCCCCCCTCTGTCCTGCCGGCATTTTGGATTTTCTCACCGCACCAATGCGCCGGCTTCAGCGCTTCTTGGCCCTGCCGGCGAAGGGATTGTCCGATGTGCGCAGCGCCATGCGGATCGGCACGCCCGGCATGTCGAAGGCTTCGCGCAGGCTGTTGGTGAGATAGCGGACATAGGATTGCGGCATCGCATCCGGGCGCGAGCACGAGACGACGAAGCCCGGCGGGCGCGTCTTGGCCTGCGTGACATATTTGATCTTCAGCCGGCGACCGGCAACCGCGGGCGGCGGATGATGCGCAAGAATGCCTTCCAGCCAGCGATTGAGCCTGCCGGTCGAGACGCGGCTGTTCCAGACCTTGTGCGTGCGGATGACGGCGTCCATGAGCTTGTCGAGGCCGCGCCCGGTCTCGGCCGAAACTGTCACCGCCTGCATGCCGCGCGCCTGCGGCAAAAGCCGTTCGGTCTTCTCGCGCAGTTCGACCAAGAGTTCCTGCGGATTGTCGATCAGGTCCCATTTGTTGAAGGCGATCACCGGCGCGCGGCCCTCGCGGATGATTAGATCGGCGATCTGAAGATCCTGCTTCTCGAAAGGGATGGTGGCATCGAGCACGATGATGACGATCTCGGCGAAACGGATGGCGCGCAGGCCGTCCTGCACCGACATGACCTCGAGCTTTTCATGGATCCTGGCCTTGCGGCGCATGCCGGCGGTGTCGAACAGCTTTATGCGGCGGCCACGCCAGTCCCAATCGACCGAGATGGAATCGCGGGTGATGCCGGCTTCCGGTCCGGTCAAAAGCCGCTCCTCGCCGATCAGCGCATTGATCAGCGTCGACTTGCCGGCGTTGGGACGACCGACGACGGCGATGCGCATCGGCTTGGTGTCGTCATAGGCCGGCACCTCCTCGGCGTCGGGATCGACGATGTCCTCGCCGATCAGCACCTCGCTGGAGGCGATCTCCTCGTCGTCGTCCTCATCCTCGCCAAAGGCCCTGGCCTCGCCAAGGGCGGCGATCACCGCATCGCGCAGGTCGGGCATGCCCTGGCCGTGTTCGGCCGAGACCGGGACCGGCTCGCCAAGCCCGAGCTCCCAGGCCTCCAGCATGCCGCCCTGGGCACCCTTGGCCTCGGCCTTGTTGGCGACCAGCACGACCGGCTTGCCGGATTTGCGTACGATCTCGGCAAAGGTCCGGTCGTCCGGCAACAGGCCGGATTTGGCGTCGACGGTGAAGAAGATCAGGTCGGCTTCACGGATAGCGATCTCGGTCTGCGCGCGCATGCGGCCGGGCAATGTCGAGGCGCCGGCGTCCTCGAAACCCGCAGTGTCGATGACGTCGAAATGCAGGTCATAAAGTTTTGCCGCATGGACCCGGCGATCGCGGGTGACGCCAGGCGTGTCGTCGACAAGCGCCAGCTTCCTTCCCACCAGCCGATTGAAAAGAGTCGATTTGCCGACGTTAGGCCGGCCGATGATGGCGACTTTGAAGCTCATATGTCACGATGCGTTGCCCGAGCCGCGGATCAGCTCGGACATCAGGGTCGCCCGTTCCCGGGTGTTACGCGGGGCACCGTCATCGGCGGCGATCTGATCAAACAGCTTCAGCGCGTCCTGGGTCTTGCCTTCCTTCCAGGCGGCGAGGCCAAGCGCCTCGCGCGCGGTGTGGCGCAGCGTGTTTGTGTCCGAGGTCAGGGCCTCGACGCGGCTCGACACATCGGCGAAGGAGCCGTGGTCGACCAGCAGCAGCGCCGCCCTCAGCCGCGCCATGTCGCGAATGCCCTGGGGAATGGCGGCGTCGGCGGCCACCTCGTCGAAATCCTTGACGGCGGCATCGACGTCGCCCTTGTCGGCCTTGACGGTGGCAGCGCGCATGCGGGCGAGCAGCGGATAGGCGCCGTAGCCATCCTTCTCCAATTGATCGAGCGCGGCCAGCGCCTCGTCATTCTTGCCGTCATTGGCCAGCTTCAACGCCTGCGAGAAGGCATCGCCCGAACGGTTGGCGCGGGTCTCGTCCCAGTAACGGTAGCCGACGAAGGCGGCGGTGCCGAGCACGACCAACACCGCGACCACAAGCAGGGCCGGGCCGAAACGGTCCCACAGCTTCTGCGCCTGTTCGCGGCGGATCTCGTCGTTGACTTCACGGATAAAACTGTCGTCGGACATCAATAAAACCATTCCTGCCCCGGGACGGGGCGTTCGCGAGCCCGCGTTTTAGCGAAATTTTGTCGGCATGGAAGGGGTTCGACCGGAAAATCACCTATTCGCGGGGCAAACGGACGAAAAGCCAATCGTACCGGCGCCACATTTGCGCTATAGCGGGGCCAAAACCGCCCCAAGGTCAGTAGTTGTTGCCAATACCCTTTTCGTCTCGCGTTGCCGCGTTCTGTCTCGCTTCGCTTGCCACGGCCGGTGCGGCTTTCGCCGATCCACCCGGCTCGCGGGCGCCCTTGCCGGCAAGGCCGAAGCAGGTCGTCATCATCTCCTTCGACAGCGCCCGCGACATCTCGCAATGGAAGCGCAGCCGGGCGCTGGCGCAGCGCACCGGCGCGCATTTCACCTATTTTCTGTCCTGCGTCTTCCTGCTGTCACCGGAGACGCGCAACCAGTACACCGCGCCGGGCAAGACATCGGGCAAATCCAACATCGGCTTTGCCGCGTCCAAACAGGAAGTGGCCGATCGGCTCGAACAGATCGGGCTTGCCGCACGTGAAGGCCACGACATCGCCAGCCACGCCTGCGGCCATTTCGACGGCAAGGACTGGAGCAAGGCCGACTGGCTGAAGGAATTCGGTGCCTTCGAGCACATTCTCGAGAACGCCTATGCGATCAACGGGATTGCGCCCGAGCCCGATGGCTGGCGCGATTTCGCCCGGCACGCGGTGGTCGGCTTCCGCGCGCCCTATCTTTCGACGGGCAAGGCACTCTACGAGGCGCTGCCCGCCGCCGGTTACCGGTTCGACGCCAGCGGCGTCTCGCGCGGTCCTGTTCAGCCGCCGACCGCCGGCGGCATCACCCGCTTTTCGCTGCCGCAGATTCCGGAGGGACCGAAATCGCGGCCGGTGATCGCCATGGACTACAATCTCTATGTCAGGCATTCCGGCGGCTTCGAGCGGCCGAGCGGAGCGGCGGAATTCGCCGACCGGACCTACCAGGCGTTTCGCGCCGCCTTCGACGCGCAGTATCGGGGCAAGCGCGTTCCGCTGGAACTCGGCTTCCACTTCACGCTGATGAATGACGGCGCCTACTGGAACGCGCTGGAGCGTTTTGCCGGCGAGGTCTGCGTCAAATCAGACGTCGAATGCATCAGTTTTCGCGATTATATCTCGCGGCAGGGTGCTGGCCAGAAGCAGGCTTCGGTCGGCGGCTGAGCCGCCAACCCGTTTCGCGCCCAGGTCTTCCCTGACTTAAGCGGGATCCTCGGCGCCTTGCCGTGCCAGATAGCGTTGGTCGATTTCCGGCAGCGGCTCGCCCTGCAGCGTCGCCTCGAAGGCGCGCAAGCGCTTATGCACCGATTGCAGTTCCACGATGGTCGACCAGGAGGTGAGCAGGAACTGCAAAGAGCCCGTCACCTTGCCGAAAGCGTTCGAAATCTGGTTCAGCGCGCCGAACGTTATCTTGTGGGCGACCAGCGACGGCCCCAGGATCAGCAGCGAGAAAATATTGTCGGCCTGCAGGTACGTGTACCGGACGACATTGAAATAGATGTAGTGGAAATAGAGCCGGAAATAATTGTGGCGGACGTTGGCGAACAGCGCGGCGGTGGTGGCGGGCTGGGCCCGGTCGGCATGATCCTCGCCGTAAACGAGCTCCTTGCGGTAGGCCGCCTCCACGCGCTGGTTGCGGAACTGCAGCCCTGGAAGCTTCATGCCGGCAATCATGACCGAAATCGTTCCGAACAGACACCAGGCCAGTGCCGCGACCACCAATGGCTGGGGGATCGCGCCGATGATCGGCAACTCGGTTATATGGGCCTGCAACTGGATCATGACCGGCAGGAAGGCGATGAGCGTCATGATCGACTGGACGAAGCTGGAACCCAGATCTTCCATGATCTGGGAAAACCGCATCGTGTCCTCCTGGATACGTTGCGAGGCGCCCTCGATATGGCGCAACCTGCCCCAGTTCTCGACGAAGTAGTTGTTCATCGCCGTGCGCCAGCGGAAAATCCAGTGGCTGACGATGAAGGCGTTGACCACCTGCACGTTCATGCCGACCAGAGCAAGCCACGAGAAATCGGCCAGTCCTATGTAGAATTCGGCATTAGTCGATTTTCCGGTCCCCGACATCAGTCCCTGCACATAGTCGAAGAAGGGGCCGTACCAGGCGTTGACGGCAACGCTGACCTGCACATTGAAATAGATGAAGAACAGGATGACCGCCGTCATCAGGATCGACCAGCGTTGCCACGGATGCGGAGAATACCAGCTCCAGAAAGCGTAGAAGGCCAACACACAAAACGCGAAGTAGATGTAGAACCAGAGAAACGGCTTCGAGACGAGGACTGCGATGCCGATAATGGGCGGCGCACCGGCTGCTGCCGGCGGCAGGCCGAAGACGGCGCCCAGCTGCTCACCCCCGAAAAACCAGAACAGGATCGCCGCAAGGCTCCAGACGGCGGCCGAAGAGAAAAACAGCTTCGGCTGCGGGAAGAAGGATACGAACACTGTGGCGAATTCCTCGATTTTTGCGCAAATCAGCTGAGTTCAGCGGGCATAAAGTCACACATTAGGGGGAAAGAAAATGCCCATGCCCGATGCCCGGCACCGAGCAAACCCACAATCATGGCGATTTTGGCGCGGCCGACCATGTGATGACGCCGGAGGCGACCAGAACGGCCGCGGCGGCGATCGAGGCAAGGAAGAAATCGCCCGACGCCTGCGCCAGGAGCCCGGCGGCTATCGGGCCGATGATCTGGCCAAGACCGAACGAAGCCGTCATCAAGGCGAAGGTCCGCCGGGGAGCCTGTGGCGCCAGTTGCCGCGCGGTCTGCAGGCCGAGCGCGGTGATGGCGATGAACGTGCCGCCAACGAGCAGGCCGCCGAGCAGCGGCCCGGTGCGCCCGCCTACCGCGACGCTTGCGACTATGCCGACGACCTCGACGAAACATCCCAGCGCATAGGTCGTGTAAAGGCCGATCCGTGCCGATATCTTCTGCCAGAGCCAGACCGAGGGAAAACCGGCGAGACCGGTGACCATCCAGACCACCGCCTCGAACACGCGTCCGCCGCCGCCTTGCCGGACAATGGCGACCAGGAAGGTCGCCGTCACCACGTAGCCGAAGCCGAACAAGCCGTAAGCGACGATCACCTTGGTCAGCGAGCGGTCTTTCGGCAGCGCCGGCTCGCGGCCGGTATCGCCGCTGGCCAACGGCCCGCTGTCCACCAACAGCGCCACGACGACGAAGCCACAAGCCGAGATCGCCGCCGACCACAGCCAGCCCGCCGCCCAGCCGGCATGGTCGCTGACCAGGGCCGCCATCAGCACCGAGGACACGGCGATGCCGAGGCCGACGCCGCCGAAATGCCACGCCTGCAGATCGCTGCGGCCGGCCGCGGCAAGATGGCTGAAAACAATGCTGGCCAGGAACACCATGACGAAGGCGCTGGCCAGGCCGGCCAGAAAGCGGATGACAAGAAAGGCGGGGATCGTATCCGACAGCCCCATCAGCGCGGCAAGCAGAGCGCTGGCGCCCAGACCTGTCAGCATCAGCAGGCGCTCGCGCCCATGCGCCCAACCGCCCGCCGCGGCAAAGGCGCCGGCGAGGTAGCCGAGATAATTGGCTGACGCGATCCAGCCCGCATCGGCCGCCGACAGATGGAGTTCTTCCATCATGCCCGGCAGGATCGGCGTGTAGACGAAACGACCAATGCCCATGGCGACAGCCATGGCGATCATGCCGGCGAAAGCGAACCGCAGCGCTGTTGAGGTAGCGGATGTCATCGCGGTGCACAATAAGTCCGTGGACCGGCGACACAACGCGCTTGCGTTGGGCCAGGCGCCGGGCCGTAAGCACCAATCAGCGGCAGCCCGCTTGCGCCGTCTCGTGGGCAGTGCGACGCGCCGTCAGCCGAAACGGCATGTCGCCGAGTTCGCGCTCCGACATGGCGCTCAGCACGGGATGCGACAGCGGATCGGTCAGCCATGCGACCGTTTCGCCACCGCAAGGCGGCTCGTGCATAGGGAAGAATATCTTGAGCGACGCGAACAGCCTTAACATCTCAGCCTCCGCAGGCCTGTCTTGGGGATAAAGTCTGCGCTTTCGGCATCACTTTCAATTGAGATTTCAGCCCCGCTGGTTTAGAAAAACTCAATGGCCATGCTCAACCGCGTCCACCTCAATGGCCTTCGCGCCGTGGAGACCGTCGCCCGTCTCGGCTCGCTTGCCGCGGCCGCCGGCGAACTCAACGTTTCGGCCAGCGCCGTCAGCCAGCAGATAAAGCGCGCGGAGCAGCAGCTCGGTCAGTCGGTGTTCGAGAGAACGGCCAAGGGGCTCGTCCTGACGGAATTCGGCGCCATGTTCGCGACGCGCCTCGGCGCGGGTTTCCGCGAGCTCACCCAGGCCGTGGCGCTGGCCGACGAGGCGCGCCAATGCACGCTGGTGGTTTCAGTGGCGCCGGCATTCGCCTCGAAATGGCTGCTGCCGCGGCTGTCGCATCACTTCACCCGGCATCCCAATGTGCTGTTGCGCATCGACGCCTCTGTGCGGCTGGCCGACCTCGACCATTCCGATATCGATATCGCCATCCGGCTTGGCGACGGCAAATGGCCGGGCGGCAAGGCGGAGTTGCTTTTGGCACAAGAGGTGTTCCCGGTCTGCGCGCCCTCGATCGCGAAGAAACTGAAATCGATCGAAGACCTTGCCCAGACCTGCGCGATCACCGACGAACGGGCGATGATCAGCTGGCAAAGCTGGTTCGCCGCGGCCGGTGTCGAACCCGTCACCTTCCTGAAGGGCGCGCGCTTCACCGATCCGATGCTTTGCCTGGAATCGGCGATTGCCGGCCACGGCGTCATGCTGGGCTGGCAGCTCCTCGCCGCCGATGCGCTGGCCGACGGGCGGCTCGTGGCGCCATTCGGGATACGCGCCCAGAGCGGGCTTGGCTATTGGCTGGTGACCTCCGCCGCCAAGGCCGAAAGCCGCAAGGTCCAGGATTTCAAGCTCTGGATCAGGGAAGAGATCGAGGCGACGATGGCGCGGTTCGGCTCCGCGAAGACGGGCACGAGCGACGCGATCACGGTGGAAAGCACGGTGACGCCGGTCTATGTAGAGTCCGACATCAAACTACGGCAGGCAGGATCATGACCACACATTCGCGCGGCGTTTCCGCAACGATCGACCCGGTGAAGCTCGACAGGCTGGCGGAAGTCGCCATCAAGGTGGGGCTGCAATTGCAGCCCGGGCAGGACCTGGTGCTGACCTCGTCCATCGCCGCGCTGCCGCTGACCAGGCGCATCGTCGAGCATGCCTACAAGGCCGGCGCGGGGCTGGTGACGCCGATCTTCAACGATGACGAGATCACACTGGCGCGTTTTCGCTATGGCGCGGACGCCGGCTTCGACCGGGCCGCCGGATGGCTGTACGAAGGCATGGCCAAAGCCTTCTCCAACAATGCGGCGCGACTTGCCGTGCGCGGCGAGGATCCCTCGCTCCTGTCGGCGCAGGACCCGGCGAAAGTGGCGCGCGCCAACAAGGCCAATTCGATGGCCTACCAGCCGGCGCTGGAAAAGATCACCGGCTTCGACATCAACTGGAACATCGTCGCCTATCCGGATCTCGCCTGGGCCAAGCAGGTCTTCCCCGATGACGCCGACGACGTTGCAGTGGCCAAGCTCGCCGACGCCATCTTCGCCGCCTCGCGCGTGGACGTGGAAGACCCGATCGGCAACTGGAAGGCCCACAATGCGGCCCTTCGCAGCCGCACCGAATGGCTCAACGGCCATAATTTCCATGCGCTTCATTTCACCGGGCCGGGCACTGACCTGACGGTCGGGCTGGCCGACGGCCATGAATGGATGGGCGGCGCCTCCACCGCCAAGAACGGCGTCACCTGCAATCCCAACATCCCGACTGAGGAGGTCTTCACCACGCCGCATGCGCGGCGGGTGGAAGGCCATGTTTCGTCGACCAAGCCGCTCTCCTACCAGGGCACGCTGATCGACGAGATCTCGGTGCGTTTCGAGGGCGGCAGGATCGTCGAGGCGAAGGCTTCGAAGGGCGAGGACGTGCTGAAGAAAGTGCTCGATACCGACGAGGGCGCACGCCGGCTTGGCGAAGTGGCGCTGGTGCCGCATTCCTCGCCGATCTCGGCGAGCGGCCTGTTGTTCTTCAACACGCTGTTCGACGAAAACGCCGCCTGCCACATCGCGCTCGGCCAGTGCTATTCGAAGTGCTTCGTCGACGGCGCCTCGCTCAGCCAGGCCGAGATCGCGGAGCGCGGCGGCAACAAGAGCTTCATCCATATCGACTGGATGATCGGCTCGGACAAGATCGACATCGACGGCGTCGGCAAGGATGGCAGCCGCGTGCCGGTCATGCGCAAGGGCGAGTGGGCCTGACGGGAGCGCACGAAGGAGAGCCGATGGCCTTCGAGATCGCGGTGAAGCGCATCTATGAGGCACCCGAAAAGGCCGATGGCCAGCGGGTTCTGGTCGACCGCATCTGGCCGCGCGGCGTCGCCAAGAAGGAGGCCGCGCTGGCGCTATGGCTGAAAGAGATCGCGCCGAGCGACGAGCTTCGCAAGTGGTTCGGGCACAAGCCTGAACGCTGGGCAGAGTTTCAGAAGCGGTATCGTGCCGAACTGGACGGCAATGGCGAGGCGGTGGCGCAATTGCGCGCCCTGCTCCGCGACGGCAAGGTGACGCTGCTCTACGGCGCGCATGACGAGGCGCACAACAATGCGGTCGCGCTGATGGGGTATTTGCGCGCGGATTGAGCGACCACACTTCCAGCTGGTGGGAGCGCGTTAGCCTTGAGACGCCGGCGGGGCAGCGCCCCCCTCTGTCCTGCCGGACATCTCCCCCACTTGGGGGGAGATCGGCAGTTGCCGCGCCCCGCTTCCACATTGGCGATTTGCGAAAGCCGCCGTTGCAGCCAATCCCCCCCTCGTGGGGAGATGTCCGGCCGGACAGAGGGGGCGCGAAGGAACGCCGGGTACGGAGTGTTGTTCTACTTCCCGCCCACCGCCGCCTCGTAAACATCCGGCTTGAACCCAACCAAAATCTGGTCGCCAACCTCCAGCACAGGCCGTTTGATCATCGTCGGCTTGGCCAGCATCAGGGCTTTGGCCTTCTTTTCATCCAGGTCCTGTTTATCCTTGTCCGGCAACTCGCGGAACGTCGTGCTGCCCTTGTTGAGCAGCTTTTCCCAGCCGACCTTGCGGGCCCAGTCATCCAGCCTGCCCGCCTCGATCCCTTCGGCCCGGTAATCGTGGAAACGATATGGCACTGCATGGCCCTCCAGCCAGACGCGGGCCTTCCTGATCGTGTCGCAAGTGGTGATGCCGTACATGGTTATCGTCAAAACACGCGCCTTTCGGACTTCGAATCTGGCGGCAGGTTAAGCAGCCCCCGCGCGCTTTGCCAGCGGCCGGCGGAATCATCGAGGGGTGAGTTTCTTCAATGGCGGTCGCCGATCCGTGAACGACGTGCATAGGGGATAGCGGCCAGGACATGATCCTGGCCGCTTTGGATGCGGCGAAACGTGCCGACAGCCGGAAAACCCGGCTCAATAATAGAAGCGCTCTTCGGCAATCTTGCCGTTCTTCATCGTGTACAGGCCAACCTCGTCCATGGTGACACGCTGGCCTGTGGCCTTGGGCGTTATGTCGAATGTGAAGCGCACGGCGAACTGGTCGCCGTTGACGTAAGGGCCCTCGACGGAGCCGCCATGGACCTCGTTGTTTTCCTGCCACCACTGGCCCTTCTGCTTGACAGAATCCTTGCCACGGCAGACGGCCATTGGCCCCTCCATCGCTTCATAGCTGACGATGTCGTCGGCGTTATATTTCTCGGCAGCGCTTTCGTAGTCACCGCGCTTGAGAAGCGCCGTGAAATCCTTCGCAATTTCCGCGTTGGTCATGTGTTCCTCCTGTTCAGACGTCTTGCAAATAGGGAAAGCTCGTCGGCCTGCCATCATCGTTCCGCTTGATAGCTGACATGTCCTGTCAGGAGGATGGACCGCGCGACGCATGTGGGGACGGTTCCAGGCTCTCACATGGCGGGTAGTGCATCGTCCTGGCCGGTCAGCCGCCAACGTCCGGGCTGCTTGTAGGCGCTCTTCCCGATGAGACTGTGGATCAGCACAAAATCCCGAACCGTCCAGCCGACCGGATCGATCGACCGCTCGCGTATCCTGGGAACGCCCACTTCGTCACGAAGCAACGTAACATGCGGTTCCATGGACCTGGTGAGAAAGGGTTTCAACGGACTGTCCGAGATCACCGCCGTCAGATCACGCCAGAACTTTTGCAGCGACGGATTGCCATCGCTGCCGCGCAGGACCAGCGCGCCACCGCCAAAAGCCGACAGGCGATCGAACGAGACCTCGAAGGGCTTCGCAACGATCATCGATCCGATATGACAGGCGGTCTCTACCAGTTCTTGCGGATACTCCTCATGGTCGCCGAGGCCGACCAGCGAGATGTGGATGTGATTTTCCGGAACCAGCCAGCCTTGCAATCCGAACTCACGGTTCAAAGCAAGGGCCTTTCGCGCGAGACGACCAGCAATCGCGCTGCCGACGAGGATGGCAAAGAACAGCCGGTGGAGATGCTTCCCCGCCTGCTCCCATCGGAAAAAGGCCTGGCCGTTCTTCGCGGTTCCGAATGCGGGTTGCCCACTCATACTGATCTCGTCCGCCAATTGACTCAGGTTGACCATATTAGAACAAAACAAGAACAAACTCAAGCCCAAAAATGACGCAGGCATTGGGGCTCCCGCACCGCCGCATGCATCCAACCCCTGAAGGAGTGGTTCCTTGCGGTACGCCAATCGCAGACAACGCCGGCAGACATGGCGCCTGGATCACCATAAACGGGATAGACCTTTGACAGGAATCCGGTGAAAGTGCCGCGCCGAACCGGCAAGCCGCATTTCGATGATCAGAGGACCGCACGCATGACGAACCCGATGCATCTGCCCGCCGAAGGCCTTTTTGTCGGGCGCGCCAGAAGCAGCGATGCCTCGCATCCCCTGGTGGTCACGGTGCGTGATGGCACCGTCTTCGACATCACCTCGAGCACGGCGCCGACCGTGCGTGATATCTGCGAGATGGCCGATCCGGCCGGTTATGTGCGCTCGGCCAGGGGCAAGCCGATCGGCTCGCTCGACGATATCGCGGCCAACAGTTTCGAGGCCGCGCGTGATCCGGCAAAGCCCTATCTCATCTCCCCGGTCGACCTGCAGGCAATCAAGGCCTCGGGCGTCACCTTCGTCGTCAGCCTGTTGGAACGCGTCATCGAGGAACAGGCGCGCGGTTCGGCGGAACGGGCCGATGCCATCCGCGCCGACATTGCCGGGCTGATCGGCCACGATCTGTCCAAGCTCAAGCCGGGGTCTCCCGAAGCGATGGAGATCAAGGCCAAGCTGATCTCGCGCGGCGCCTGGTCGCAATATCTGGAAGTGGGCATCGGTCCGGATGCCGAGATCTTCACCAAATGCCAGCCGATGGCCTCGGTCGGTTTCGGCGCCGATGTCGGCCTGCATCCCGTCTCGACCTGGAACAATCCGGAGCCGGAGATCGCCATGATTGCCGCCAGCAGCGGCAGGATCGTCGGCGCCACCATCGGCAACGACGTCAATCTGCGCGATGTCGAAGGGCGCTCCGCGCTGCTGCTCGGCAAGGCCAAGGACAACAACGCCTCCGCCTCGCTCGGCCCCTTCATCCGCCTGTTCGACGGCACGTTCTCCATCGACGACGTGAAGAATGCGGTCGTGCGCCTCAAGGTCGAGGGTGAGGATGGGTTCGAGCTTGAGGGCGCAAGCTCGATGGCAGAGATCAGCCGCTCTCCCGAAGAGCTCGTCGCGGCCGCCATGGGCCCGCATCACCAATACCCCGACGGCCTGGCGCTCTATCTCGGCACCATGTTCGTGCCGTCGAAGGATCGCGGCGAGAAGGGCAAGGGGTTTACCCACAAGGTCGGCGACATCGTCACCATCTCGTCGGAGAAATTCGGCGCACTGGTCAACCGGGTGCGGTTGTCGCCGGACTGCCCGCACTGGACCTACGGCGCCAGCCATCTGATGCGCGATCTTGCCAGGGCCGGCCTCCTCTAGCTCCTCGCGTTGCCGGAGGCGGTCAACCATCGCTTCGGCGACCCTCGGGGCCGGTATCGCCTGCCGCGAAAAATCATTCGAACTGATGCAATCTGATGGGTCTCCTGATGGCGCCCCGTCAGGCGCCGACTACGACTGACAGGCGGAGGCTTGCCATTTGTCGAAAAAGAGGATGCTCTGATCATCCAACACGGCGTTGGCGAGGAGGACGCGATCTTGCCCGATCAAAGGGCGGTTTCAAACTGATCAATTTCAAACGGGAGGAAATCAAATGCTGACACGGCTAAGAGTGGTTCTATACGGCCTGCTGGTCGCGCTGGCGGTCATTCCGGCGGCGGCGCAGGCCAAGACGTTCTACTGGATTTCACATGGCGGCCCGGCCGATCCGGTCTGGACCTACTTCCTTGCCGGCGCCAAGCAATGGGCCAAGGACACCGGCAACACCGTCAACACCTCGTTCCACAATGGCGACGTCGCCTCCCAGCAGGAGGCGGTGCGGGCCGCGATCTCGGCCAAGGCCGACGGCATCACCACCACCAGCCCCGATCCGGGCAGCCTTGTCGAGATCGTAAAGGAAGCCCGCGCGGCCAACATCCCGATCATCAACTTCAACACGCCCGATCCCAAGGCCAATTTCAACGCCTATGTCGGCGGTGACAACGTAACCTTCGGCAAGCACTGGGCGCAGTATCTGGTCGACAAGGGCCTGGTGAAGAAGGGCGACTTCGTCTGGATGCCGGTCGAGATTCCCGGCGCCACCTACGGCGTCCAGGAGGAGGAAGGCATCAAGAGCGTGTTCGAGCCGCTGGGCATCACCTATGAGGTGACCGAGGCGACGCTCGACCAGGCGGAAGTGATCAATCGCATGGTCGACTATCTCACCGCCAACAAGGCCAAGGTGAAGGCGATCATCGGCCTTGGCGACCTCGTCACCGGCTCGATCAAACGCGTGTTCGACCAGGTCGGCGTCAAGCCGGGCGAAATTCCGGTCGTGGGCTGGGGCAACTCGCTCGACACCACGCAGGAAGTGCTGAACGGCTATGTCAATGCCGGCCAGTGGCAGGACCCGCAGGCGACCAGCTATGTCGCGCTGTCGCTCGCCAACATGGCCGCGAGCGGCATTCCCCCGGGCTTCAACGTCATCACCGGCGCGCTCTATGAGAAAGACACCGCCGGGGTCTACGACAAGATCCTGTCCGGCAAATAGTCCCTGATCTCCAGCGCCGCACGTCACCGGCGTGCGGCGCCCTGCCCTTTTGCCGGTATCGAGCCGTTCGACGCGGCCCGACAGTCCGGCCCATTCCAACCAGTCGCGGGTTACACGTGGAAAATCGTTCGCTTGTCCAAGGTCTGATCGCGCGGCCGGAATTCGGCCCCTTCGTGCTGCTCGTCGTCGAGATCGCCGTCTTCTGGGGCTTCAACCACGACTTCCTATCACCGCAGAACATTTCCAACACGCTGGCTTTCACCGTCGAGCTCGGACTGATCGCGCTGGCCATGACGTTGCTGATGACGTCGGGCGAATTCGACCTTTCCGTCGGCTCGCTGTTCGGCTTCTCGCCGGTGCTGATGTGGACGCTGTTCAACAGCGGCCTCACCTCGCTGGAGATCGGCTTCGTCCTCGCGCTGCTGGTCGCCGCCTTTATCGGGCTGGTCAATGGCTGGTTCGTCACGCAGCTCAAGATCCCGTCCTTCCTGGTCACGCTCGGCATGCTGCTGGTGGTGCGGGGCACCGCGCTGTTCGTCACCGACGGTTTTCCGCAGCGCACCTGGAGCGCCGAGGGCAGTTGGCTTGCGGAGGCGCTGGTCGGCGATTTCTTCATCGGCCCGTTCCGCATCTACATGTCGCTCTTCTGGTTCATCGCCGCGGCCATCGCGCTGGGCTACGTGCTGACGCAAAGCCGCACCGGCAACTGGATCCAGGCGGCCGGCGGCAACCCGAACGCTGCAAGGGCGCGCGGCGTCAACGTCAACGGCGTCAAGATCGGCCTGTTCGTGCTGTCCTCGGTCATGGCCTCGCTTGCCGGCGTCATATCCTCGCTGCGCACCTCGGCCGCCAACCCCAATAGCGGCACCGGCTACGAGCTCGAGGTCATCGCCATGGTGGTGATCGGCGGCACGGCGCTGACGGGCGGGCGCGGCACGATCATCGGCACCGTGCTCGGCATCCTGATCCTGCGCGTCATGCGCAACGGCATCGTGCTGATCGGCGTGCCGGGCCTTGCCTACAACATCTTCATCGGCGCGATCATCCTTGGCATGATGGCGCTTCATTCATGGCTGGAACGCCGGCATCAGGCAGGGACGTGAACCATGGCCGAGCCACTGATCCGCATGCAGAACATCCGCAAGTCCTACGGGCGCGTGCAGGCGCTGGTGGACGCCAATTTCCACGTCAACGAGCGCGAGATCGTCGGCCTGCTCGGCGACAACGGCGCCGGCAAGTCGACGCTGATTAAGGTGCTGTCGGGCGCGGTGCCGCTGACCAGCGGCGACATCTTCATCCGCGGCAAGAAGGTGAACCTGCGCAGCACCAGCGACGCCATCGCCAACGGCATAGAGACCATCTACCAGGACTCGGCGCTGGTCACGCAACTGTCGATCGCCCGCAATTTGTTCCTCGGACGTGAGCCGATCAAGCCGCCGCGCTTCCTCAACCGCATGGATCAGGAGGCGATGAACACGGTCGCGCGCAACCTGCTCAAGCAGGTCGGCATTTCCAAGAACATCCCGCCGACCACGCCGATCGGCTCGCTCTCCGGCGGCGAGCGCCAGGCGGTGGCGATCGCGCGCGCCATGCATTTCGACAGCGACCTCATCATCCTCGACGAACCGACCAACAATCTCGGCGTCGCCGAAACCCAGGGCGTGCTGAGCTTCGTGCGCAGCGCGCGCGATTCCGGGCATTCCTGCATCTTCATCGCGCACAACATCCACCATGTCTTCCAGGTAGTGGACCGCATCGTCGTCATGCGGCGCGGCAAGGTGGTGGCCGGGGACATCGACCCCAAGACGACCAGCGTGGCGGAGGTCGAACGCATCATCACCGGCATGTCGGACAAGGAGATCCGCGACGCCATCGCCGATGGCAAGCCGGCGCATTGAGGATGAACGCAAACCGTCCTGGCGAAGCAGCAGAGTGGGCATCCGGACGATGGGAGCGCTCAGGCCGCATCGCCCGCCTGGCGTGCCATCGCATCGGCGCATAGGTTGCGGCATGAAAGCCACCGTCTCCGACATCGCCAGGAGCTGCGAACTGTCGACCGCGACAGTCGACAGGGTGCTCAATAACCGCAAGGGGGTCAGCGCGGCCAACCGGCAGCGCGTCATGGAGGCCGCCAAGCAGCTCGGCTATCTGCCGGTCGCCGACCAGGTAACGCTCCCGTCCCGGCCGGCCAATCTCGAATTCTTCCTGCCGATCGGCAGCAACGCCTTCATGCAGGATCTGGCCAGGCATATCGAGGACTATGCCTCGCGCCTGCCGCTCGTTGCCTCCTGCCGGATCCATAACCTCGCCGGAATCTCGCCGAACGCCTTGCAGACCGCGGTCGAAAACCTGTCGCTGAAAGCCAACGGCGTCGGCGTCATCGCCGTCGATCATCCCAGGACGCGCAACATCCTGCGCGACATCGTCGAGGCCGGCATCCGCCTGGTGACGCTGGTGTCCGATATTCCGGCGGCACCCCGCTCGGCCTATGTCGGCATCGACAACCGGGTGGCCGGACGGACCGCCGCACTCCTGATGGGGCGCTTTCTCGGCGACCGCGAGGGCCAGTTGGCGATGGTGGTCGGCTCGCGCTCCTATCGCGGCCATGAGGAACGCGAGATGGGTTTCCGCTCCGTGCTCGGCGAGGAGTTCCCCAACCTCAGCGTCAGCAGCGCCGTCGAGATCAACGACGAGCCCGATGCCAGCTATGCCGAAACCATGAAGGCGCTGCGCAACGAGCCGGAACTGCTCGGCATCTATTGCATTGGAGCTGGACGCTCCGGCGTCGCCAAAGCCATCCGGGAGGCCAGGCCCAACCGCAAGCCGGTATTCATCTGTCACGACCTGACGAGGGAAACGCGCGGCTATCTCGTCGACGATCTCGCCGACGTCGTCATCGACCAGAATGCCAGGCTGATCGCCGAGCAATCGGTCATCCGCCTGCTTGGCTCGATCGCATCATCGGCGCCCTACCTGACGCGGAAGTTCATCGAGCCGCGGCTGATCTTCCGGGAAAATGTCCCGGTGCAGTGACGCGGGCCGCGAGGTCTTCCGGTCACGGTGTTCGCGAGCGATACGGCGAATCTGCACAGCTGCTATGCACGATTCATGATTGCCGAATCATTGGGCAACTCATAGCTTCTGGTTGTCGGCCATCTACTCCTCCCAGATGCGATGCCGGCGCTGAGTGGGGTGCACCTCCTCCCGCACCACATTCGAAATCGAGCCCGCTGCCACCTCCTCCCGGCAGCGGGCTTTTTTATTGCCGGACATTTCCGGGAACGGCAGGGAATTCTCGCAGGATCAAAAGGTATGGCAAACCGGAAGCGTACGCGCTGTCCGGCGCCAATGAGCCTTGCCGATGGATCAGCCCGCGGCGGCTCCGCCCCTGAACGACTGGATCAACCCTTCCGCCATGCGCACCAATTGCGCGCTAGGGCCTTCGGTTCCAACGGTCTGCACGCTCACGCGCGCGCCCTCGCACAGCAGCGAAAGCGTATCGGCCAGAAGTTCGGCCTGGCCGATACCGGCGCCCCGGCACAGCGCCACCAGGCGCTCACGCTGGGCTTCCTTGAGCTCCTTGATCACGCGCCTGGCCGGATGGTCGGGTTCAGTCAGCTCAACCGCGGCGTTGGCCATGTCGCAGCCCCGGCAATCGGCCGTAAGCATCTCGGCCGCCTTGCGAACCCAGGCATGCAGTTGCGCGAGCTTGTCGCCCGGATGCTCGGCTTCGAATGCGTCCCACATCGCGCCAGCCTTTGATGCGGTGGCGCGCAGGCATTCGATGATCAGATCGTCCTTGGATTCGAAATGACGGTAGAGCGTCATCTTGTTCGTGCCGGCAGCCTCGGTGATGGCGTCGACGCCGACGCCCTTGATGCCGTGCTTGTGGAACATGTCGCGCGCCGTCTCCAGGATCCGATCCCGGGGACGAGGGCGCTCCACGACGCCGTCTGTCATCATTGATCTCCTTTCGTTTCCAAAAATCCCTCGGCCACCTCTTGACTAGGGTGTTACCGGTCTGTAACTTCCAGCATGTTACTTACTGGTAACACCTATGGCGCCCGCCGTCAATAACAAGACCGTGATCTGGTCCGGCCAGATCGGGGCGGGCGAAAAATTGCATTTCATGCGGCTCCGGCCGGTGAAGAGATGAAAAACGGTTCGCGAGCATGGGCTGCGAATCGACAGACAAGGAGCCGGCCAATGCCACAGCGCCGCGATCTTACCATAGATGAAGCCGTCCGGGATCCGATGATCCGGCTGGTCATGAAAGCCGACGGGGTCGATCCGCGCGCTTTCGAAACAATGCTGCGCAGGCTTGCGGGCACGCAGCGCGGCGATGTGCCGTTGCTCCGTTCGTCGGAAGAGTTCGGGCGCGGCCAGAGGCTGTCCAGGGTTGCCACTGCGTTCGGCAGGGCAAGAGCAGCCGGAGAGGCGTGCGTGTCGTGGTAAACTTCTTCATTCACCGCCCGATCTTCGCCTCGGCGATCGCCATCATTATGGTGCTCGCCGGGACGATTTGTTATTTCCTGCTGCCCGTCTCGCAGTTTCCCGACATCACACCGCCGCAGGTCGTGGTCAGCGCCCACTATCCGGGGGCCAGCGCGCAGGTGGTCGCCGACACGGTGACGACGCCGCTGGAGCAGCAGATCAACGGCGTGCAAGGCATGACCTACATGTCGTCGACCAGCTCCAACGACGGCTCCTCGACGATCACCATCACCTTCGATGTCGGCTATTCCCTGAGCACCGCCGCCGTCGACGTCCAGAACCGGGTCTCGCAGGCTGCCTCGTCGCTGCCGGCGATCGTCAACCAGGGCGGCGTGACGATCAAGAAGCAGAATCCGAACTTTGTCCTCATCGTCAATCTCACCTCCCCCGACGGCTCCGTCGATCCGGTGGCGCTGTCGAACCTTGCCTATCTGCAAGTGGTGGACCCGCTGAAGCGGCTGCCCGGTGTCGGCGACGTGCAGATCTTCGGCGAGCGGCGCTATTCGATGCGCGTCTGGCTCGATCCGGACAAGCTCGCCAATCTCGGCATCACCGCCGTTGACGTCCAGAACGCCATTGCCGAGCAGAACGTCCAGGTGGCCGCCGGCAAGATCGGCCAGTCTCCGGCGCCTGCCGGCACGGCTTTCGAGATGCAGGTCAATGCCGTCGGCCGGTTGAGCGATCCCAAGGAGTTCGGCGACATCGTGGTGCGCGCCAACACCACCAGCGGCTCGCTGGTGCGGCTGCGCGACGTCGCCCGCATCGAGCTCGGCGCCCTGCAATATTCGTCGTCGGCCTTCTTCGGCAAGGACCCGACCGTGGTGCTCGCCGTCTACCAGATGCCCGGTTCCAACGCGCTCGATCTGCAGCAGCGCGTAAAGGACAAGATGCAGGAGCTGTCCGCCCGCTTTCCCAAGGGCGTCAGCTATGCCATGCACTACGACACGACGCGCTTCGTCTCGGCCTCCATGCATGACGTGCTGATCACGCTTGGCGAGGCTCTGGTTCTCGTCGTCGCCGTGGTGTTCATCTTCCTGCAAAGCTGGCGCACCACAATCATCCCGACGATTGCCATTCCGGTGTCGCTGGTAGCGACGCTCGTCGTCATGGAGATGATGGGCTTCTCGCTCAACATGCTCTCCCTGCTCGGCATGGTGCTGGCGATCGGCCTCGTCGTCGACGATGCCATCGTGGTGGTCGAGAATGTCGAACGACAGCTCGAGGCCGGGCTGAAACCGCTGGCGGCGACGAAGGCCGCCATGGCCGAGGTCACCGGTCCGATCATCGCCACCACAGCCGTGCTGATGGCCGTCTTCGTGCCGGTCGCCTTCATCCCCGGCGTTTCGGGGCGGCTCTACAACCAGTTCGCGCTGACGGTGGCGATCTCGGTCGGCATTTCCGCCTTCAATTCGCTGACGCTGAGCCCGGCGCTGAGCGCCGCCTTCCTGCGTCATCGCCATGGCGAACAGTTCGTGCTGTTCCGCTGGTTCAATTCGGGCTTCGACAGGCTGTCTCATGCCTATGCCAATGGCGTGCGCGTCCTCATCCGCTTGCGCTGGATCATGCTCGGCTTGTTCGCGGCCGGGCTGGTCGCCACCTATTTCGTCTGGGCGAAGCTTCCCTCGACCTTCCTTCCGGTCGAGGACCAGGGCTATTTCTTCGTCGTCATCCAACTGCCCGATGGCGCTTCGCTGGAGCGCACGGACGCGGTGGCGCAAAAGGCGCGCGACATCCTGCAGGCGACGCCCGGCGTCGACATCGTCGGCTCGATCAGCGGCCTGAACTTCCTGACCAGCGCGGCGCAGTCGAATTCCGCGGTCGAATTCGCCATCCTGAAGCCGTGGGAGGAGCGTGGTCCCGACCAGAGCGCCTCCAAGCTCGTCGCCGACGTACGCGGCAAGCTGATGCAGATCCCGGAGGCGTTTGCGCTCTCCTTCGATCCGCCATCGATCCCGGGCATCGGCACCACCGGCGGCTTCGAATTCGTCGTCGAGGACCTCACCGGCCGTGGCAGCACCGCACTCAACGACGCGACGCAAGCCGTGATCGCCGAGGCGCGCAAGCAGCCGGAAATCAACCCGCAGCAGCTGTTCTCGCCATTCTCGACCTCGACGCCGCAGTTCAACTACGACCTCGATCGCGCCAAGGCGAAGCTGCTTGGGCTCAACCTGCCTGACGTCTTCAACACGCTGCAGATCTATCTCGGCTCGCTCTACGTCAACGACTTCAACCTGTTCGGCCGCACCTTCCGGGTGACCATCCAGGCCGATAAGGATGCACGCGCGGGTGCGGCCGACATTTCGCGGCTCTATGTGCGCAATGCCTCCGGCGGCATGGTGCCGCTCAGCACGCTGGGCAAGCTGGTGCCGTTCGTCGGCCCGGAAACGGTGCCGCACTACAACAACAACGCCTCGGCCTCGATCAATGGCGGCGCTGCGCCCGGCTATTCGTCCGGCCAGGCGGTCGCCGCCATGGAACGGGCCGCCGCAACGGCTCTGCCAAGGGATTTCGGCTTCGAATGGACCGGCATCACTTTCCAGGAGCTCAAGGCGGGATCGATCGCGTCGGTCGTCTTCGGCCTCGCCATCGTCTTCGTCTTCCTGATCCTGGCGGCGCAATATGAGAGCTGGGCGATGCCGTTCATGGTGCTGCTGGCAGTGCCGCTCGCCCTGTTCGGCGCATTCGTGGTGCTGTGGGTGCGCGGCATGCAGATCGACGTCTACTCGCAGATCGGCTTCGTCATGCTGATCGGCCTGGCGGCCAAGAACGCCATCCTGATCGTCGAGTTCGCCCGGCGACGGCGCGAAGAAGGCCTCAGCATCGTCGAAGCGGCGATGGAAGCGGCACGGCTGAGGCTGCGGCCGATCCTGATGACGGCCTTCGCCTTCATCCTGGGCGTGCTGCCGCTGATGTTCGCGACCGGCGCCGGTGCCGCCAGCCGTCAATCGATCGGCACGACCGTCTTCGGCGGCATGGTGGCAGCGACCATCCTGTCGCTGGTGTTCGTGCCGGTCTTCTATGCGGTCATCGAACAGCTGCGCGAACGGCGCGGCGACGACGAGCCCGCTTCCCTGCATTCCGAACCAACTGCCAAACCCGCCTTGCCGCCCATGGCGCAAGCGGCCGAATAAGATTGGAGACTGAACATGCGTAAATGGAAAATCGCTTTGGGCGCGGCTGTCGCGCTGGGCGCAATCTCGGTGGCGAGCGTTCACCTGCTCGATATGGGCAGCCTCAGCCTCAATGCCGGCACGGCCGGAGCGGCGACCCCCGCTCCCGCGGCATTCGTCATGCCGGTGCCGGTGACCAGCGTGGTGAAGAAGACGATCCCGATCTATCTCGACTATGCCGCCCGCACCGAACCGATCCGCAGCGTCACGCTGCAGGCCAGAGTGCCGGGTTACCTGGAAGAGCAGGTCGCCGAAGACGGTGCCGACGTCAAAAAAGGCGACCTCCTCTACAAGATCGCGCCGCAGGATTTCCAGGCGGCGCTCGACCAGGCGAAAGCGCAGGTGCAGCGCGACACCGCGACGCTCGACTATGCCCGCTCCAATCTCGGCCGCGGCACCGAGCTCGCCAAGAGCGGCTACCTGGCCAAGGACAGCTTCGACCAGCGCACCAGCACTCTGCGCGAGGCGCAGGCGTCGCTGGCGCTCAACCAGGCGGCGGTCCGCACGGCCGAGCTCAATCTGAGCTATTCGGAGATCCGCGCTCCCTTCGCCGGCCGCATCGGCCGTAACCAGGCCTCGATCGGCACGCTGGTCAGTGTCGCCGGCACGGTGCTCAACACGCTAGTGCAACTCGACCCGATCTATGTAACCTTCAATCCGAGCGAGAGCGATCTGGCGCAGATCGAGGAAGCTCGCGCCGCCGGCCCGATCGAGGTCGAGGTGCTGCTCCCGGGCGAGACCGAAGCCCATCAGAAGGGTGAACTCACCTTCATCGACAACACGATCGACCATTCGACCGGCACCATCACCGCGCGCGCCACCATCGGCAACGCCAAGTTCGCGCTGCTGCCTGGCCAATATGTCCGCGTACGGCTGCACGTCAAACAGCAGCCCGATGCGCTGATGGTGCCGCAGGTCGCACTGGGTTCGAGCCAACTCGGCAAATATCTCTACGTCGTCGGCAAGGGCAATACGGTCGACCAGCGGCTGGTTTCGACCGGGCCGACCAGCGGCGACCTGGTGGCCATCCTCAGCGGCGTCGCGGAAGGCGACCAGGTGATAACAGGCAATCTGCAGAAGATCGGCCCTGGAATGCCGATTTCGCCACTGCCACAGAAACCGGCCACCTGACTCCCCCGCAGGCCCGGTTTCAGCGCGGCGCCCCGGCCTTCCCACAGGTCGCGGGCGCCGCTTTTGCGAGCAGTTCCGCCCGACCAGTACCGGCGATGTAAAAAAGCCGCAAAGCTCTTGTTAGATTGTCGACAATCTGCTTGTCTTGCCCTGTTTCGTCGGGAGTGGCCGGATGGCAAAGGCGGATTTCAGTCCAATCGCGGATACGACGCGCCGCGCGGAGATCGTGGCGCTGCTGCGACGGGCAATCCTGACCGGCCAGTTGGAGCCGGGCCAGAAGCTCAACGAGCTGCGGATTTCCGAGCAGATGCGCGTCAGCCGCGCGCCTTTGCGCGAAGCGATGCGCGAGCTGGTGCAGGAAGGCATACTGACCAGCATCCCCTATGCCGGCACCTTCGTCATCAATGTCACCGCCAAGGACATCGACGATGTCTACTCGCTCAACAAGGTGCTCGACGAATTCGCCATCGAGCGGACATGGGAGCTGCGCGACCGGCGCTTTTTCGATGAGCTCGACCGGCGCCATGAGGCGGTGAAGCAGGCGACGCGCGACCGCGACACCACAAGGCAGATCGAAACCGCACTGCAACTGCATGGCCTGATTCACGAATGGGCCGACAATTCCGTTCTTTTGGAAACATGGCAGCGGCTGACCAGCCGGTTGCAGATGTATTTCGCCCTGCACCAGCAGGCACGCAACGAAGCGGTGCCCGCCGAGGACGTTCACGAGACCTACGTGCGGCTGCTCAAGGGCGACGACATGCGCGCTGCCCAGCGCCACGCCCGCGAGCATATAGACCACGACTTTGAAGAGCTTCTTGCCTACGCGCGCGCCCTCGAACAGCGCCCGTCGAAAGGCGCCTGATCCTTCCCCGGCGGATAACGGACATCAACGTGCAGATCGCAACCATCAAGGCCTACCATGTCGTGCAGCCCTTCGTGGACGGCCCCTACCGCATGTCCAAGGGGCGCGTCGCCGACGCCTTCGACGCGGTGATCGTCGCCATCTCCTCAGACGATGGCATCACCGGCTGGGGCGAGATGGCGCCGCTCGGCAATTTCTATTCGGCCGCCTTCCCGGCGGGCGCCCGTGCCGGCGTTATGGAGATCGCCCCGCACCTCATCGGCCAGGAGCCACGCGGCCTCGCTGGCATCGGCCGGCTGATGGACACCGTCTTCAAGGGCCACCCCTACATCAAGTCGGCACTCGACATGGCCTGCTGGGATCTCGCCGCGCGCGCCGCCGACGTGCCGCTGGTGACGATGCTGGGCGGTAAGGAGAGCGATACGGCCGAGCTCTACAAGGTCGTCACCCATGGCAGCGTCGATGCCATGGCCGCGCTTGCGAAGCGCATCGTCCAGGACGGCTTCCACCGGCTGCAGGTCAAGGTCGGCGGCAACGTCCGCGACGACATCGAACGCGTCACGGCGGTCGCCGCCTCAGTGCCGAAAGACACTGTCATCTTCTGCGACGCCAATGCCGGCTGGACGCCCTACCAGGCGCGCCAGTTCGCCGATGCGACGCGCTCGGTCGATTACACATTCGAGCAACCCTGCACGACGATCGAGGAAACCATGTCGGTGCGCCGCATGCTCGACAAGCCGATGGTGCTCGACGAATCCGTCACCTCGCTCGAGGACATGCTGGAAATCCATCGCCGGGGCGCGGCCGACGGGCTGACGCTGAAGATCTCGCGGCTCGGCGGCGTCACCAGGACCCGGCTGATCCGCGATGTCGCCGTAGACCTCGGCTTCATGATCACCGTCGAGGACACTGGCGGCGCCGAGATCGACACTGCGGCCATGGCGCATCTGTCGCTGTCGACGCCGCTGGAGCGCCGCCTGCACGCCATCGCCTTCCACGAATGGGTGACGGTGCGCACGGCGTCGAACAAGCCGCCGGTCACCGGCAGCCGCATGGGCGTTCCGGATGGTCCGGGCCTCGGCATCGACGTCCTCCCGGATCTTCTCGGCAAGCCCTTCTTCGAGGTCGGCCGGTGAAAATCCGCGGCATCAAGGCGACGCCGATCAACCTCAGGCTGGAGGCGCCTTATGCCTGGGTGTTCGGTGAACTCGACGGCTTCTCGCCGACCATTGTCGAAGTGGAGACCGAAGATGGCCTGATCGGCCTCGGCGAAGCACCGACACCGGCAGCAGCCGCGATCATCAACGACATCCTGGCACCGCGGCTCGTGGGCCGCGACGCCTTTGACATCGCCGGCGCCGAGCATGTCTGCCTCCCCTACTGGACCGGCGTGCAGTCGATCAACGACCGCACCCGCATCATGGCCTTCGGCGCGATCGACATGGCGCTCTGGGACCTGCGCGGCAAGGCGTGGAACCAGCCGCTCTACCAATTGCTCGGCGGGGCCGTGCGCAAGGACATCCCATTCACCGACTATTTCTCGCTGCGCGGCGACGGGCCAAGGGTGAAAGGCGAGACGACGCCGGAGGAGGTCGCCGACTATTGCGTCGAGCTTCATGAGACGCACGGAACGACCTTCTTCGAAGGGAAGTTCTCGACGCAGGCTCCAAAAATCTCGCTGAAGATGATCGAATTGATCCGCAGGAAGCTCGGCGACGATGCGATGATCCGCATCGATTCCAACCAGGCCTATTCGCTCAGCACCGCCCGGCGACTGGCGCGGCCGCTGGAAGAGCTTGGCGTGCGCAATTGGGAGGATCCGGTGGCGACGATCGAGGAGATGCGCGAACTCAGGCGCCATTGCTCGATCCCGTTCTCGACCCACAACATCGACATCGCCCGCGCCATGGACCTCAAGGTGCCCGACGCCTTCGTCGGCAATCCGACGGCGCATGGCGGCATCGGCCGCATGCTGCGCTTCGTCGGCGCCTGCGAGCACGCCGGCATCGATTTCTGGTGCTACAGCGGCGACAGCGGCATCGGCAGCGCCGCCTACCTGCATCTGTGCGCGGCACTCGGCTGGATACGGGAGCCGAACCAGTCGCTGTTTCGCATGCAACCGACGGACGTAACCGAAGAGGGACCGTTTTGCCCGAGGAACAATATCGTGCGCGTCCCGGAGGGGGCCGGTCTCGGCATCACATTGTCGCGAGAACGGCTCTCTGCCTGCCATCGCGACTTCGCAGAGAACGGCCCCTGCGACAAATATCACGATCCGGCAAGGCCCGGAACTTACCGTCGTTTGCCGCTGAACTAGATGAGGGCGGCCGGCCAAAACAGAAGAAGCCAGCCGCCGCGATCCCGATCGGAAAGGTGGCCACGGACCAGAGGAAGCAGTGCAGCCCAGAATCCGGCACATCCACGCCAAGGACTGGATGGACCGGACAAAACCGCGTGCTACAGTCCCGGTCTACAGGCCTCTGGCGACCGGAAACGGTGTAGTCGCGAATTTTCGTCAACCATAAGAAACAGGGGAAAGGGTCAAACCCATGAGCAAGAATTATCGCATTCTCGATCTCATCCGGCGCAATCGCTCGCCGCTCGAAAATCATCTCATCGACGGTCTCGTCGACGGCCGTGTCAGCCGCCGCGACTTCATCCGCCATGGCAGCCTGCTCGGCCTGTCTCTGCCGCTGCTGGGCGGCATCACCACGGCCGCGGGCCTCGGTGCCGTGCCGTCGCCCGCCCGGGCGCAAGGCGCGCCAGGCGCCACGATCCGCGTCGCAAGCAGCGTGCCGGCGGCGACGATCGACCCTGTCACGATCGCCGATGCCGGCGGCCTGCTGATCATGCAACAAGTCGCAGAGTTCCTCTGCGTCGACGGTCCCGATCTCGTGCTCAAGCCGGCGCTGGCTGAAAGCTGGAAGCCGAACGACAACGGCTCGGTGTGGACTTTCAAGCTGCGTAAGGGCGTGAAGTTCCATAGCGGCGGCGAAATGAAGGCCGACGACGTGGTGGCCAGCATCGACCGGCTCGCCGACCCGGCCAACTCATCCAACGCACTGTCGGTGTTCACCGGCATCCTGTCGAAGGGCGCCAGCAAGAAGGTCGACGACTACACGGTGGAATTCCACCTCGACGCCCCGAACGGCAACTTTCCCTACCTGGTGTCATCGGACAATTACAACGCCGTCATCGTGCCGGCGAGCTATAAGGGCGACTACGAAAAGAGCTTCGACGGCACCGGGCCCTTCAAGATCGACAAATACACGCCGAAGGTCGGCGCTTCCTTCGTCCGCAATGAGGACTATTGGGGCGAGAAGGCGCTGCCGGAACGCACCGAATTCACGTTCTTTGCCGACATGCAGCCAATGATCCTGGCGCTTCAAGGCGGGCAGGTCGACATCATCAACCAGATGCCTGTCCTGTCTGGCGTGGCGCTGCTCAACGATCCCAACATCGACATCATCAGCCTGAAATCGTCGGCGCACCAGCAACTGCACCTGCGCTGTGACGACGGGCCGATGAAGGATGCGCGCGTGCGCCGCGCCATCGCGCTCAGCCTTGACCGCGACAAGCTGGTCGCCGGCCTGATGAAGGGGCGCGCCGTGGCTGGCAACGACAGCCCGTTCGCCCCGGTCTATCCCTCGACCGATGCGAGCGT
Source organism: Mesorhizobium sp. B2-3-2 (assembly GCF_006442295.1). Taxonomy (NCBI): domain Bacteria; kingdom Pseudomonadati; phylum Pseudomonadota; class Alphaproteobacteria; order Hyphomicrobiales; family Phyllobacteriaceae; genus Mesorhizobium; species Mesorhizobium sp. B2-3-2. The sequence goes on from NZ_VFWA01000005.1 coordinate 209,382, forward strand.
GCCGCAGCGCAAGCAGGACATCGCGCAGGCCAAGCAGCTCATGGAAGCGGCGGGCGCCGGCAAGGGCTTCAAGATGACGCTGACCACCGAGCGCTATCTCGAAATCCCCGAATACGCCCAGCTCATCCAGAACTGGGTCAAGGAAATCGGCATCGAGCTCGAGCTCAACATCCTCGACCAGAGCGCCTATTACGGCGACGCCGTGTTCGGCAAATCGAACTGGCTGGACTCGGAAATGGGCATCACCGACTACGGCCACCGCGGCGTGCCGAACGTCTATCTTGCCGCCCCGCTGAAGAGCGAAGGCACATGGAACGCGGCGCACTTCAAGAACAAGGACTACGACGCGCTGGCGACCAGCTATATCGCGGCCCTAGATCTCGAAGCGCAGAAGGCGACGGCAGGCAAGATCCAGAAACTTCTGCTCGAGGAGACGCCGGTCATCTTCGGCTATTTCTACGACTATCTGACGGCGACGGCGAAGGGCGTGGCCGGCGTGCAGCCGACCGCGATGTCGCAGCTGTTCCTGGAAAAGGCGTCGAAGGCCTGAGCGAAAGGGAAAGCCAATCCTATAACAGCCAGCTTCCTGACGGGAGCTGGCTACTCAGGGAGTGTTAGCCATTCTCTCCTTCCTTGTCCGGCGCGTCTCGCTTTCGCTCGTCACACTGTTCCTGCTCAGCATCATGGTCTTCCTGGGCGGGCAGGTGCTGCCCGGCAATGTCGGGCGCGCCATATTGGGGCCGTTCGCCGACCAGCGCGCCGTCGATGCGCTCAACCATTCGCTCGGCGTCGACCGGCCACTGCTTGCCCAGTACTGGAGCTGGATTTCAAACTTCGTCCAGGGCGACATGGGCACGTCCTACATCTTCCGCTCGCCGGTCGCCCCCTTCGTTATCGATGCGCTGGGAAATTCGATGAAGCTGGCGGCGGTCGCCTTCGTGCTGGTGGTGCCGATCGGAATCCTTGGCGGCGTCGTCGCAGCCCTCAATCTCAACCGGCCGCTCGACCGTATCATCAGCCTTGGCGGCCTGTCGGTGACGGTGCTGCCGGAGTTCGTCACCGGCATCATCCTGATCCTGATCTTCGGCGTCTGGCTGCGCTGGCTGCCGATCTCGGCGGCATGGCCGCGTGATGCCGGTTTCTTCACGCAGCTTTACTACCTGATCCTGCCGGCGCTGCCGCTGTTCCTGGTGCTGTTCGGCTATATCGCGCGCATGGCGCGCTCGGGCATGATCGAGGCGCTCGATTCCGACTATACGCGAACCGCGGTGCTGAAGGGCCTGCCCTGGCGCACGGTGATCTGGCGCCACGTGCTGCGCAATGCGCTGCTGCCGACCATCACCGTGATCGCCACCCAGACCGGCTATCTCATCGGCGGCCTCGTGGTGATCGAGACGCTGTTCCGCTACCAGGGTATCGGCTCGCTGATCTTCACCGCCGCGCGGGGCAAGGATTTCCCGATGCTGGAATCGGGCATCCTGACCATCGGCATCGTCTATGCCATGGCCACCCTTGTGGCCGACTTCCTCTATTCCGTGCTCAATCCACGCATCCGGCTGGGGTCAGAACAATGAGCGCCGTCCAGACCAGTCCCGCCAGGCAGGACGACACACGTCAGCGCAGCCCGCTGGCGGAGGTTTTGTCCTCGCTGCTTCGCTCCGGCACCTTCCTCGTCGGCATCACCATCGTGCTGTTCTGGGTCGCCTGCGCGCTGTTCGGCGAACATTTCGCGCCCTACGATCCGCTTGCCGACGACATCATCAACGCGCTGGCGCCGCCTTCGGCCGAACACTGGTTCGGCACCGACCAGATCGGCCGCGACGTCTTCTCACGCGTCATCGTCGGCTCGCGCGACATCCTGACAGTCGCGCCGCTGGCGACATTGCTGGCGACGGTGGCCGGCACGGCGCTCGGGCTGCTCACCGGTTACTTCCGCGGCATCGTTGACGATGTCGTCAGCCGCATCCTGGAGGCCTTCATGGCAATCCCGGTGGTGATCGTGGCGCTGCTCGCCATCGTGGCGCTCGGCACGTCCAAGACCACCGTCATCGTCGTCATTGGGCTGAGCTTCGCGCCGATCATCGCGCGCACCGTGCGCTCGGCGGTGCTGGCTGAGCGCGAGCTCGACTATGTCGCCGCCGCCCAGCTCAGGCATGAAAGCGCGCTGCATACGATGTTCGTCGAGATCCTGCCCAACGTCATCCCGCCAATCCTGGTCGAAACCACGGTGCGGCTGGGCTACGCCATCTTCGCGGTCGCCACGCTCTCCTTCATGGGCTTCGGCATCCAGCCGCCATCGCCGGACTGGGGGCTCTCGATCTCCAGCAATTACGGCATGATCGGCGGCGGCTTCTGGTGGACCGTGCTGTTCGACGCGCTCGCCATCGCCTCGCTGGTGATTGGCGTCAACCTGGCGGCCGACGGCGTGCATGGAGCGTTCAATGACTGAACCCGCCAAGATCCGGAAGGCGAAGGCCCAGAACGCACTCGACCTCAACGACCTGTCGGTCGCCTATCGTGTTTCCGGCCGCAACCGGGCGGTGCTGCGCAATCTCAGCCTCACCATCGGCCGGGGCGAGGCTTATGGGTTGGTCGGCGAATCCGGCTGCGGCAAATCCACGGTCGCCCTTTCCGTCGTACGCTACCTCCCCAGAAACGGTTCGATATCAGGCGGCGCGATCTTCCTCGACGGGCAGGACGTCATGAAGCTCGATGCCGAGGCGCTCAGGCAGGCGCGGGCCGAAAGCGTCTCCATGGTCTATCAGGACCCCGGCAAGGCGCTGAACCCGTCGATCCGCATCGGTCGCCAGCTGACCGAGATATTCGAGCTTGGCGGCAAAACGGGGCAGGCAGCCGAGGATCGCGCAATCGCCATGCTCAACCGGGTGCGGATCTCCGATCCGGTCAGGGTCATGCAACGCTATCCGCACCAGCTTTCCGGCGGCATGCAGCAGCGCGTGGCGATCGCCATGGCGCTGGCCAACGATCCCTCGATGCTGATCCTCGACGAGCCGACGACTGGCCTCGACGCGACGGTCGAGGCCGAGGTTCTCGACCTGATCGCGCAGCTGCGGCAAGAACTGTCGGCCTCGATCCTGTTCATCAGCCACAATCTCGCCGTCGTCTCCAACATGTGCGACCGCGTCGGCGTGCTCTATGCCGGCATGCTGGTCGAGGAAGGACCGACGCAGGCCGTCTTCAAGGATCCCCGCCACCCCTATACGGTGGCGCTGCTGCGCTGCCTGCCGCGCGGCGGCCAGCGCAAGGACCAGGGCCGCCTCGACACCATCCCGGGTTTTTTGCCCGGCATCGGGGCCGACATCAAGGGCTGCCCCTTCGCCGACCGCTGCGCTCTCGCTACCGACCGCTGCCGCAACGAGTTGCCGCCGCTCTACGAGCTGGGCGGCCGGCTGTCGCGCTGCCACTATCACGAGAAGGCGCAATCCCTGCCGCGCGCGACGCCCATCGACGCGCCCGCCGCCCCGAAAGCCGCGGCCGCGCCGGTATTGCGGGTCGCCGGACTGAACAAGACCTTTGCCAGCCATGGCCACTCGCTGCGCGCGGTGAAGGACGTGTCGCTCGATCTCAGGCCGGGCGAAACGCTCGGGCTGGTCGGCGAATCCGGCAGCGGCAAGACTACTTTCGCCAGGCTGCTGCTCGGCCTCGTGCCGCCCGACGACGGCGGCAGCATCGAGCTCGAGGGCAAGGCGCTGGCGCCGCGGCTTGGGGACCGCAGCGACGACCAGGTCAAGGCGATGCAGATCGTCTTCCAGAATCCGGACTCCGCACTCAACCGCTCGCATTCGATAAGGCATCTGATCGGCCGCGCGCTGAAGCGGCTGGCAGGCTTGAGCGGCAAGGCGCTGGAGGCGCGCCTCGACGACCTCGTCCGCTCGGTGCGGCTGACCGACCGGCATCTGGCCGTGAAGCCGCGCCAGCTGTCGGGCGGACTGAAACAGCGCGTTGCCATAGCGCGTGCCTTCGCCGGCGATCCACGCATCGTCGTGTGCGACGAGCCGACCTCCGCACTCGACGTGTCGGTGCAGGCGGCGATCCTCAACCTGCTCGCCGATCTGCAAGCGAAGGAAGACGTCAGCTACATCTTCATCTCGCATGACCTTGGCGTGGTGCGCTACCTCTCCGACAAGATTGCCGTCCTCTATCTCGGCCGCATCATGGAGCTTGGGCCGTCGGAAGAGGTTTTCTCCGGCCCGCATCACCCCTACACCGAAGCGCTGCTGTCGGCCGTGCCCAGGCTCGACCAGACCGAAACGGCACGCATCCGTCTCGACGGCGAAATCCCCAGCGCCACCAACCCGCCCTCGGGGTGCGTGTTCCACACGCGCTGCCCGCGCAAGATCGGCCCGATCTGCGAACAGCGGGAGCCGCCGCTGGCCGAGGCGCGCCCCGGACACTCGATCCGCTGCCATATCCCCTACGCGGAACTCGCCAGGCTGCAGAGGCCGGTAGCGGTCGATACCCAGCCGGCGTAGCCGAAAATGCGGCCCCTGCCCTTCACAGATGGCCGGCCATGCTGAAGGATCTGTCGCCCTCGGCAAAGCCCTGCTCGCCGGCCCAATCCCTCGTCAGCGCCCGCAATCCCGCCAAGGCCACGTCGAGCACGTCCGACGACGCCGGATTGCTGGGATAGGCAAGATAGATCGGCCGCTGGAACACGGGCGTGTTCGCGACGCGTTTCATTTCGCCGCGCTCGATATGGCCGCTGACGGCGCTGAGCGGCAGATAGGCGGCGGCTTGCTGCGACAGCACGTGCTGCAACCCGATGAAGACCAGGCCGGCCGAAATGGCCGGCTTGACCATGCCGGCAAACGCCCGATCATGCTCGATGCGGAATTCGAGCCCCCAGTCCATCAGTATGTAGTTCTCGGTCCACGGCTTCGTCTGTGCAGCGTGCTGGACAAGCACCACCTGATCGACCGCCAGCGTTTCGTAAACGATGCCGGGATGCGGCCGCGGCAGATAGAGGATGCAGATGTCGAGCAGGCCTTCGGCCAGTTGGTCGATCGCCAGATCGGGAAAACTGCCCTCGAGCCGCAACGCCACGTTCGGCCGCTCGGCGCGCATCCATTCGACCCATGGCGAGGTGATGCGCTCCCACAGATAGGCGGGCGCGGTCAGCCGCAGCAGTGTTTCGTAGCCATCGGGAACTGCGATGTCCTGCCTCGATTGCTCCCAGGTGCGGGTAATTGCGGACGCATGCGGCAGGAACTGGCGGCCGGCCGGCGTCAGCGTGATGCCATCGCGGTCGCGGACGAAAAGCCGTCGCCCCAACTGCTCCTCCAGCACCCTTATCCGCGCACTGACGGTGGACTGGGCAAGGTTCAGCCGATTGGCCGCGACGGTGAAGCTGCCATGCTCGGCAATCTCCAGGAAACTGCGCAGGTTTTCGGTGTCCATACCTTCGCTCCCGCATCGAAAATTCCGATAGACCCTATCAAAAAATATCGCTTTCCGGTCGCGGTCAACGATGAACTAGATGGCCTGCCCCAAGACAAGCGAGGATTGCGGCCATGCCGAAGCATTTCGAGAGGATCGACATCGCCCGCCGGAATCTCACTGCAATCGAAAATTCCGCTGTCGACGAATTACTGGCCGGCCGGCTCGACCGGCGCGATTTCCTGCGCCATGGCAGCGTTCTCGGCCTTTCGCTGCCGTTCCTGGGCAGCCTTGTCGCCGCTGCCGGCCTCGGCACGCAAAAGGCACGCGCCGAAGGCAAGCCGGGCGGTACGGTGCGCGCCGGCGTGGCGACGCCCGGCGGCGCCATCGATCCCGTGACCTATTACGACAGCGGCAGCTACCAGCTGGTTTTCCAGACCGCCGAGTTCCTCTGCGTCACACAGCCGGACCTCACGCTGAAGCCTGTGCTGGCGGAAAGCTGGTCGCCGAACGAAGACGGCAGCGTCTGGACGTTCAAGCTGCGCAAGGGCGTGAAATTCCACAATGGCGAGGATTTCAAGGCCGACGACGTCGTCGCGACCTTCGACCGGCTGGCCGACCCGGACTGGGCCTCGAACGCGCTTTCGGTGTTCAAGGGGCTGCTGTCGAAGGGCGGCACCCGCAAGGTCGACGACCACACCGTCGCCTTCCATCTCGACGTGCCGAACGGCAGCTTTCCCTATTCGGTGTCGATCGACAATTACAATGCCGTCATCCTGCCGGCGAGCTACAAGGGCGATTACGAGAAGACCTTTGAAGGCACCGGCCCGTTCCGGCTGGAGACCTACACGCCGAAAGTCGGCGCGACCTTCATCCGCAACCCCGATTATTGGGGCGAGAAGGCGCTGCCCGACCGGCTCGAGTTCAAATTCTACGGCGATGTGCAGCCGCGCATCCTGGCGCTGCAGGCCGGCGAAGTGGACATACTCGACGCCGTTCCGCTCGATGTCAGCCAGGTGGTGCTGAACAGCCCAGACATCACCGTGCTGCGCGTCGCCTCGACCGCGCACCGCCAGCTTCACATGCGCTGCGACATGGCGCCTTTCACCGACAAGCGCGTGCGCCAGGCGCTGGCGCTGTGCATCGACCGTTCCAAGCTGGTGGATGGGCTGTGCCGCGGGATGGCGGCGACCGGTAATGACAGCCCGTTTGCGCCGGCCTTTCCCGCAACCGATAAGTCGGTGCCGCAGCGCTCCCAGGACATCGCCAAGGCCAAGCAGCTTATGGAAGCGGCGGGCCTCGGCAGCGGCTTCGACATCACGCTGACGACGCTGCGCTATTCCGATATTCCCGGCTACGCGCAGTTGTTCCAGAACTTCGCCAAGGAGATCGGCGCGCGCGTCTCGCTCAACATCGAGGACCAGGACAAATATTACGGCAAGGCGGTGTTCGGTCAATCGGACTGGCTGGACAGCCCGCTCGGCATCACCGACTACGCCCATCGCAGCGTGCCGAACGTGTTCCTGAAAAGCCCGCTGGTCAGCGACGGTCCGTGGAACGCGGCGCATTTCAAGAGCCCGGCCTATGACGGCATGGTCACTTCCTATCTCAAGGCGCTCGACATCGGCGCGCAGCGGGCGGCGGCGTCCGACATCCAGAAGCTGCTGCTTGACGAGACGCCTGTCATCTTCAGCTATTTCCCCGACCTCCTGGTGCCGGTGCGCAAGAATGTCAGCGGGCTGCCGCCGATCGCCGCCGGCCTGCTGCTCGACCGGGTGTCGCTGGGATAGAGGCTGGATGGACAATTTCTGCTTTCGGGCGGCGAGGCTATCCGCCAGCGGGGCTGCGAAGGGCGATGGGGGGCCATCGTTCGAGCCGCCCGACTCAGGAGAAGCCCGCCGCCCGGAAACCCACTCCGATACGATGACTCAATCCAGGTTCATTTCGCTTTGCGCCAACACTCGATGACAAAAGAAAAGAAACGGGAGACTACCATTCGCAAGCCTCATTTGCGCGGCCGCGGTCCGCATTTTCCCTTGCTCGACACGATCGTGCAGTATGAGTTCGAGCCCGGCTACGTCGCCTTCACCATGCCGACGCAGAAGCGGCTGCGCGTGCACGTGGGACCGATGATCGTCGCCGACACGACCAGGGCGCTGGTGTTCTACGAATCCGATCACCTGCCGGTCTACTACTTCCCGATGAGCGACGTGCGCGAGGAGTTCCTGCTGCCGAGCAGGACGGTGACGGAAGATCCGTTCAAGGGCCTGGCCACGCATTACTCGCTCAACACCGGTATCACGCTGGTCGAGGATGCCGCCTGGCGCTATCTCGACCCCGTCAAGGGCTGCCCGCCGATCGAGGACTATATGTCCTTCTACTGGCCCAAGATGACGCACTGGTATGAGGAGGACGAGGAGATCTTCGTCCACGCCCGCGACCCGTTCCGACGGGTCGATTGCCTGCCGTCCACGCGGCGGGTGCAGGTGATCCTGGACGGCGAGCAGGTCGCCGATTCACGGCGCGGCGTGTTCCTGTTCGAGACCGGCCATCCGGTACGCCATTATCTGCCGATCTCCGACACGCGGCTCGATATGTTCGCGCCCAGCCGCTACATCTCGCGCTGCCCCTACAAGGGCATCTCCAACTACTATCACGTGACGACGGGCAAGAAACGCCACGAGAACCTCGTCTGGTACTATCCCGAGCCGGTGCATGAGGCGGAGCGCATCAAGGGTCTGGTCTGCTTCCATCACGAACTGGTCGACAAGATCCTGGTGGACGGCGTCGAGATCCCGAAAGAAGCCACGGCCGCCTCCGACGGCTATTTCTAGCCGTGTCGCCATGCCCGCGCTGAAGGCTTGATCGGAACGCGGGACAGCGCATACCCTCCCCGAAGCAGGGAGGGTATCGATGGATCTTTTCAAGCTGGACGGCGATGTCGCGCTGGTTACCGGTGCCGGCAGCGGCATCGGCCAGGCAATCGCGATCGGATTGGCGCAGGCCGGCGCCGACGTCGCCTGTTTCGGCCATGCATCGAAGGGCGGGCTGGAGGAGACCGCACAGCGTATCACCGCGCTTGGGCGCAAGGCGCTGGTGCTGACGGGCACTGTGACGTCCGAGAGCGATCTCGCGGCGGCGACCGACCGCGTCGAGAGCGAACTCGGCGCCCTGACGATTGCCGTCAACAATGCCGGGATCGCCGGATCGGAGCCGGCCGAGACGATGGCCCTGGAGACGTGGCGGAAGGTACACGAGGTCAATGTCGCCGGCGTGTTCCTGTCCTGCCAGGCCGAAGCGCGCAAGATGCTGGCGCGGCGCAAGGGCTCGATCGTCAACATCGCCTCGATGTCGGGCACCATCGTCAATCGCGGGCTGACGCAGGCGCATTACAATTCCTCGAAAGCCGCCGTCATCCACATGTCGAAGAGCCTCGCCATGGAGTGGGCCGACCGCGGTCTGCGCGTCAATGTGGTCAGCCCCGGCTACACGCTGACGCCGATGAACAAGCGGCCGGAGGTGGCGGAAGAGATCAAGATCTTCAAGCGAGACACGCCGATGGGCCGCATGGCGGCGCCCGAGGAAATGGTCGGGCCGACCGTGTTCCTGGCCAGCCGCGCGTCGAGCTTCGTCACCGGCCTCGACCTGATCGTCGATGGCGGCTATGTCTGCTGGTAAGGTGGCTCGGCCGGTTGGGAGGCGACCTCGCCTGCGGTCCGAATTATGCATCCAGCAAGCCTTAGTCGTTGCGCGCGATGAACGTTGGTATATATAATTTCATCCCATGAAAGCGTCCCGGCGATGGGGCTTGCCGGGCCGATAGCCGAGGTCAGGGGACCCTGATGGCTCGCATTTTGCAGGGCGCCATAAGGCTGGCAATCGACCCGCAGGCGATCGCTGTCGCAGCGATCCGTCGGCAGCTATGACGCCGACCCTCTCAGCACCGTTTCCGCAATCAAAAACTCTGCACGATCCCGCCTGCGCCGGTTTTGGCCGCGCGATGGTGGAAACGGCCTTGCGCAAAGGCAGGTCTTTCCAACACAATCAAGAAAAAACCCAACAAGGGCAGAAAGACGCAAGAAGGGAACGAACGATAACCGTCACAGCTTGAAGGAGAACAAGCATGTCATTTCGGAGCAGAGTTTCTAAACTGTCCATGGGCGCCGTCGCGCTCGCGGCACTAAGCCTGCCAACGCTTTCCGTCCACGCCGCAGCCCCTGAATCCAACGATCCCATCAAGATCGCGCTGTTCGACTGGACCAGCGTCAATCTCAACGCCAAGATTCTCGGCGGCATTCTCGAAAAGCTCGGCTACACCGTCGAATATCCGACCGCCGATTACCTCTCCAGCCTGACCACCGGTCTCACCAATGGCGACCTCGATGTCGGCCTGGAATTCTGGGACACGACCGCCGGCGAGGCGATGAAGGCTTCCGATGCCACCGGCCAGACCGAGCGCCTCGGCAAACTCGGCCCCAAGGCCAAGGAAGAGTGGTGGTTCCCCGAATATATGAAGGAGAAATGCCCCGGCCTGCCCAATTGGGAAGCGTTGAAGGATGCGAAATGCGCCGAGGCCTTTTCGACAGCCGAGACGGCACCCAAGGGCCGTTATCTCGGCGGCCCCGTGACCTGGGAGGGTTTTGACGACGAGCGTGTCGAGGCACTCAAATTGCCGTTCACCGTCATCCACGCCGGCACCGACGCGGCGATGTTCGCGGAGCTGGATTCGGCCTATCAGCGCAAGGCGCCGATCATGCTGTGGATCTATTCGCCGCATTGGGCGCCGGCCAAATACAAGGGCGAATGGGTCGAATTCCCCGAATACACGCCCGAATGCTACAGCGATCCGAAATGGGGGACGAATCCCGATGCCAAATATGACTGCGGCAAGCCGCATGGCGAGATCTGGAAATATGCCTGGAACGGCATGAAGGACAAATGGCCCGTCGCCTACAAGGTGGCCAAGGCCTACACGATCGACACCGACGAGCTCAACAAGATGAGCGGTGAAATCGACCTCGGCGGCAAGACGCCGGAGGACGTCGCGGCCGCCTGGATCGCCGCCCACGAAGCGGACTGGAAAGCCTGGGCACAGTGATCGCTCCTACTGGAGAATGAGACCCGGCCGTCGATCGGCCGGGCCTCAATCGTCGATATTCCAGAAGGACGCTTGAATGCCTGACAATACCGAACCGGGATCGAACGCTGCGGGCGCGCCAAAGGATGCCCGCCCGATAAAGCTGGCTTGCCGCAATGTCTGGAAACTGTTCGGTTCGAACGCAGCCAGCTTCATCCGCGAGCGCGACGGCAAGGCCAGCATGGCCGATATCGCCGCTGCCGGACTGGTCGGGGCCGTACGCGGCGTCGACCTCGAAATCCGCCAGGGCGAGATCTTCACAATCATGGGGCTTTCGGGGTCGGGCAAGTCGACCCTGGTGCGCTGCATGTCGCGGCTGGTCGAGCCGACGCACGGCAAGGTCGAGTTCGAGGGCAAGGATCTGCTCAAGATCTCCGATGCCGCGCTCATCGAACTCAGGCGCCACCGCATGGGCATGGTGTTCCAGAATTTCGCGCTGCTGCCGCATCTCGACGTGCTGGACAACATCGCCTTTCCGCTCAGCATCCAGGGGCAGGACCGTGCGACGCGCGAAGCGCGCGCCCGCGAGGTGATCGATCTCGTCGGCCTGCGCGGGCGCGAGCATTTCTATCCGCGCGAGCTGTCCGGCGGCCAGCAGCAGCGTGTCGGCATCGCCCGCAGTCTGGCGACCAAGCCGGAGATCTGGTTCCTCGACGAGCCGTTCTCGGCGCTCGATCCGCTGATCCGCCGCGAGATGCAGGACGAGCTGATGCGGTTGCAGACCATGCTGCACAAGACCATCGTCTTCATCACTCATGATTTCGACGAGGCGATCCGCCTGGCCGACCGCATCGCCATCATGAAGGATGGCGAAGTCATCCAGATCGGCACGCCGGAGGAACTGGTGGTCGACCCGGCGACCGACTATGTCGCCGAGTTCACCCGCGACGTCGACCGCGCCAAAGTGATCTCGGCGAAGAGCCTGATGCGCGCCTGCGACGGCGCCGAGCATGGCGGCACGGTGGCGCCGGAGGCCAAGATTGCCAGCTTCTCGGCCAGCATCGTCGCGGCCGGCAGACCGTTCGCGGTGGTCAACGGCAGCGGCAAGCCGATCGGCGAGGTGACGCCGCAAGCGGTGATCGACCTTCTTGCCGGCATCGAGCGGTCAGGAGCCGGTGCATGACAGTAACGGCAAGCGCCAGCGGGACGAGGGCGCGGCCGGCGCAGACATGGCTGCTGGTCTGGGCCGCAGCGCTTGCGGTGGTGCTAATAGTGTTCCTGCTCCAGGACAATCTCCCCTGGGCCGTCAATTATCCGGCCGAGGCGATCGTGCCGGTCGCAGACTGGGTCAGCGCGCTGATGCGCTGGATCAAGTCGAACCTGTCATGGCTGACGCGCTCGATCACGGCGGTGCTCGGCGTGCCGCTCGATTTCGCGCTCAACCTTCTGGCCAAGAATTTCAAGATCGGCCACGGCGCCGACGCCTATGTGCTGCCGCGCCTGTCCTGGATCGGCGTTTGCGCGGCGGCCTTTGTCGCCGGGCATGCCGCCGGCGGTCGCAGGCTCGGCATGCTGGTCGGCGGCTGTTTCCTCTACGTCGCGCTGTTCGGCCAATGGACCAGCGCCATGCTGACTTTGGCGCTGATTTCCATCGCCGTGCCATTCTGCATCGCCACGGGATTGTTCGTCGGCATCTGGGCCTGGCGCAAGCCCTGGGCGGAAAGGCTGGTGGTCTCCCCTGCCCTCGATCTGATGCAGACCATCCCGACTTTCGCGTATCTCATCCCGATGCTGCTCCTGTTCGGCAACAGCCCGGTTTCGGCGATGATCGCCACTGCCATCTTCGCCACGCCGCCGATGGTGCGGGCAACGATGCTCGGCCTGTCGCGGGTGCCGTCCGAGATCGACGATTTCAGCGAGATGGCCGGCTGCACGGCGCGGCAGAAACTGTGGCGCGTGCTGTTGCCGTCAGCACGGCCGACGCTGATGGTGGGCGTCAACCAGGTGATCATGCTGGCGCTGAACATGGTGATCATCGCCTCGATGATCGGCGCCGGCGGGCTGGGCTATGACGTGCTGCTGGCGCTGCGTGCGCTGAAGGTCGGCGAAGCCATGGAAGCGGGGCTGGCCATCGTGGCGCTGGCGATCGCGCTCGACCGGCTGAGCCAAGCCATCGCCGCCAACCATGCAAAAGGTCACGTCCACCGGCAAGTCCTCCCCGCCTTCTGGCGGCGCTATCCCAACCTGACGCTGGCCGTCGCCATCCTGATCGTCACCACGCTGCTTGGCCTCTTCGTGCCTGCCTTCGCGGCGGTGCCGAAGACGATCACCTTCACCACCGCGCCATTGTGGAAAGCGGCGGTGAATTGGGTGACGATCAATTTCTTCGACACGATCGAAGCCTTTCGCGTGGCGCTGATCCTCAACGTGCTGAACCCGGTGCGCGCCTTCTGCGAGGGCTTTCCGTGGCTAGGCGCGGTGTTCTTGCTCGGCCTTGCCGGCTATCAGCTTTCCGGCTTGCGCCTTGCCGCTCTGGTGGCAGCGCTGACCGCCTTCTGCGCCGTCACCGGGCTGTGGGAAAAGACCATGGCGACGGTCTATCTCTGCGGCATCTCGGCTTTTATCGCTTGCCTGATCGGCATTCCCATCGGCCTGATGGCCGCGCGCAGCGACCGCTTCGAGAAGACGGTCACGCCCGTCATCGATACGCTGCAGGTGCTGCCGTCCTTCTGCTTCATCATTCCGGTGGTGATGCTGTTCCGCGTCGGCGACGTCACCGCGATGATCGCAACGATAGCCTTCGCCGTGGTGCCGGCGATCCGCTACACCAACCACGGTATCAGGCAAGTGCCGCCGGCACTGATCGAGGCGGCCAAGGTTTCGGGCTGCACGCCGCGCCAGACTTTCTTTCGCGTGCAATTGCCGCTCGCGCTGCCCGAGATCATGCTGGGCGTCAACCAGACCATCCTGATGGCGTTGGCGATGATCATCATCTGCGCCATGGTCGGCACCCGTGATCTCGGCCAGGAGGTGTTCATCGCGCTGTCAAAGGCCGATTCCGGCCGCGGCATCGTGGCGGGCCTCGCCATCGCCTTCATCGGCATCGTCGCCGACCGGCTGTTCAATGCCTGGACGGCCAAGGCACGGGCGAGGCTGGGTTAAAGCTCAAGCGGCGAACTTATCAAGGGAGGAAGATATGACCAGCAGGATTGCCCGCTGCACCTGTGGCCAATTGCAGATCCGTTGTCCGCAACAGCCGGCCAAAATATCGCTTTGCCACTGCCTGGACTGCCAGCGGCGCACCGGCAGTCCGTTCGGAATAGCGGCTTTCTTCGATGCCGAGGCGATCGACATCGACGGCTCATCCCGGACATTCCGGCGCAATTCCGACAGCGGCTTTCCCGTCACTTTCCACTTCTGCGGAAACTGTGGCTCGACGGTGTTCTGGTATCCGTCGCGCAAACCGGAGGCGGTCGCTGTGGCGGTCGGCTGTTTCGCCGATCCGTCCTTCCCGGCGCCGACACAAGCCGTCTATGGCGAAAGCCGCCACGACTGGGTCGTGTCGCCGGCCTGACGGCAAGCTACTCCGCAGCGACGCCCTTCACTTCCAGATAGCTCTCCATCGAATCGTCCAGCGCCTGCAGCCACGGCGTATGGTGCAGCGGCGCCATGGTGCCGGTCATCAGCGAACGGTAGGAATGGTCGCGGAAGCTCATAATGTCTTCCACCTTGTGATGCTCCCATTCCATGAAGGTCTGGTTGACCGCCTCGACGTCGAAGCCGGGATAGTCGGTCTGGTCCATCAGTTCCTTGGTGTAGTCGCCCTGGAACCAGATCATCTGCTCGGCGTCTTCCAGCGTCTCCTCGCGCGCCCGCCATCTGGCGCCGTGCTCGGCCATCGCCTGCGCGGACGGCAGCTTGATGCGGCCCATGATGACGTCGCGCGCATACCAGGCCTGCGCATCGAACATGTTGAAGGTGTAGAACTGGTCCTGCATGCCGATGTAGAAAAGCTTCGGGTTCTTCTCCCAAACGACGCCTTCATAGAGGTCCAGCGGCCACATGCGGTTGGCGGTCTTGAGCTTCAGGTCGTCGGTGAGGAAGGGGAAAGAATGGAGATAGCCGGTGCACAGGATGATGGCGTCGACATCCTTGGTGCTGCCGTCCTTGAAATGCGCGGTCTTGCCGACGACCTTCTGCAGCAGCGGCACCTCTTTCCAGTTCTCAGGCCATTTGAAACCCATCGGCTTGGAGCGATAGCTGGAGGTGATCGACTTCGCGCCGTATTTGTAGCATTGCGAGCCGATGTCCTCGGCCGAATAGGAGCGGCCGATGATCAGGATGTCCTTGCCCTTGAATTCCATCGCGTCACGGAAATCGTGGCTGTGCAGGATGCGGCCGTTGAAGGTCGAGAACCCCTCGAAATAGGGAACGTTTGGCACCGAGAAATGCCCGGACGCAACGACGACATTGTCGAACTCTTCCGAATAGGTGACGTCGTTGGTGCGGTCATGCGCGGTGACGGTGAATTTCTTCGTCTGGTCCGAGAAGGTCACCATTCGCACCGGACTGTTGAAGCGCACCCATTTGCGCACGCCTGACTTTTCGACGCGGCCCTTGATGTAGTCCCACAGCACGGCGCGCGGGGGATAGGAGCCGATCGGCCGGCCGAAATGTTCCTCGAACGTGTAGTCGGCGAATTCCAGGCATTCCTTCGGCCCGTTCGACCAGAGGTAGCGGTACATCGAGCCGTGCACCGGATCGCCATGTTCGTCGAGGCCGGTGCGCCATGTGTAATTCCACAGGCCGCCCCAGTCGGACTGCTTTTCGAAGCAGACGATCTCGGGAATGTCTGCCCCTTTGTCGGCCGCCGACTTGAAGGCCCTGAGCTGTGCCAGGCCGGACGGTCCGGCCCCGATGACGGCAACGCGAGTGTTCATTTCCGGGCCTCCATTTTTTGATTTCCCCAGCGAAACAAATTTCACTGCCAGTGACAGTAATTGGCCCTTCGGCACTGTCAACAGCCATCTGCGGGAACGGCGTTTGCACAAGGCGGATTCCTGGCGAAGAACCCGCATTGGCCGAAATCGCGGGATTGGCGCATGCGACATAAGACGGCTTGCCGACGCGGCTGCGCTCATGTATCGCCACCGAACATGTTCACCTTGAGTGAAATAAATCCGCGAAGTCCGGGGGGCGACATGGCGAAAAACGCTTCAAATCCAAAGGCCGGTGCTGGAGCCGGCGGCGCAAAGGCAAAGCCGCTGCCAAAGGTCTCGGTGGACGGGAAGACCATCCGGGCGCCGCTGACCCAGAACCCGCACGCCATCCGCGACACGCGTGAAAAGGTGCTGGAAGTCGCGATCGGCCGCGAGGTGCGCGCGTTCCGCAAGAAGCTCGGCATCACCGTCGCTGATCTGGCGGTCGCCACCGACATTTCGCTGGGCATGCTGTCGAAGATCGAGAATGGCATCACCTCGCCGTCGCTGACCACCTTGCAGGCGCTGTCGCGGGCGCTGGGTGTTCCCGTCACCGCCTTCTTCCGCCGCTTCGAGGAGGAGCGCAGCGCCGTTTTCGTCAAGGCCGGCGAAGGCCTGGACGTCGAGCGCCGCGGCACGCGCGCCGGCCACCAGTACAATCTGCTTGGCCATATCGGCTCAAACACCAGCGGCGTCGTCGTCGAGCCCTACCTGATCACGCTGACCGAGGATTCGGACGTGTTCCCGACCTTCCAGCACGAGGGCATGGAGTTCCTCTACATGCTGGAGGGCGAGGTCGTTTACCGGCACGGCAGCAATCTCTATCCGATGAAGCCCGGCGACAGCCTGTTCTTCGACGCCGACGCCCCGCACGGGCCGGAACAGCTGACGAAACTGCCGATGCGCTATTTGTCGATCATCTGCTATCCGCAGAGCGCGGGGTGAGGCACTGTTTGCGCCGTCGTAGCGGCTGCTAATCTCCCCCCTTGTGGGGGAGATGTCCGACGGGACAGAGGGAGGCGTTGTCCCGCCGAATTATCAATCAATCGTAGCTGCGCCCCTGGTATCATTGGTGGTTTTTCGCCGTGGATGGGCAAGGTTTGCGTTCCTTCGCGCCCCCCTCTGCCCTGCCGGGCATCTCCCCCTCTTGGGGGGAGATCGGCAGCTTGAGAGGCAGCGCCAACATCGGCGGGACAAATTCAGTCCGGCCCGAATCCGGGGCTCGTCGCACTCCCGTCATCCAGCTTCGACAGCCATTCCACCAGCGTCGGCCGGTAGCGGGTGAGCCCCTTGTAGGTGGCAAGCTCCTCGGGCAGGTCGCGGATGACGCGGTGCAGGCGGCGCGCCCATTTCGGTTGCGTCACCAGCTCGTCCATCTTGATCAGGTAGCAGCGGATCGGGAAGACGATGGCGTTCGAGCGCGGCAGGCGCCAGAAGCTCTGCAACTCGACGCGCAGATGCACCTTGTCGCCGACATTCTCCGGTGTGACCGTCGCCCGGTCCGGACCCCATTTGTGATAATTCTCCGGGCTGGTGTCGAGGCGCGGATTGACGGTCATGGTCCAGTTCAAGCGACGCGCCGGCTTGCCCTGCTGGATGTTGGTGAGGAACTTCAGCGCCCTGACGAAAATCCCTTTCTCATGCGCCAGCGGCACCGGCGCGTGCCACTCGAAGAAGTTCATGCCGATGTCGAAGTCGAGCGACCAGTCGGCCTGGGTGGTGACCATGCCGGCATCCATCCAAAGATTGCCGTCGCGCTGGTCGAGGATGCAGAAATCGCCCTGGCTCTGGCGGGTGATGTATTCCATCGGTCCGTAAGGCAGCGTCGAGGTGTCGCCGAATGTGAAGGTGTCGTCGATGCCGAGCGGCCGGTTGATCCAGCGCCAGCGATCGCTGTCGCGGGTCAGCGTGAAATGTTCGGGATAGCCCAGCGCCTGCTGCTCCATCAGAAGTTCGAGCAGGTCCCAGCCGGCGAGCGTCATGTGCGGCAGCGACTGGCAACGCAGCGGGTCCTCGGCCAGCACCAGAGCGCGGTCCTGCATCTCGGCGACATAGTGCTCGTCGACGTCGATCAGGTTTTCCAGCACGCTGCCCTTCGGACCGACGACATGCGGCTCGATGTTGACGGCGTACATGTAGCTGTCTTCGTGGAACGGAAACGGGAAGCGCCTGATGTGCTCAGGGCTGTTCCTGAAGGTGAAGTCGTCGCGGAACGTTTCCTTGCGAAAGGTGATGCCCAAGCTCGCCTCCTATCTTTCCAAGACCAGCGATTTGCCTTCGAAGCGCGACACGCACGGCATGATCTTGCAGCCGGAACGGTGGTCTTCCTCGCTCAGCCAGTGATCGTTGTGGATGAACTTGCCGTCGGAGGAGACGACATTGGTTTCGCACTGGCCGCAGACGCCGCCGCGGCAGAGATAGGGCGGATCGACGCCGGCAGCCTCGATCGCCTCGAGCAGGCTCTGCTGCTCGCCGACGCGGATGGTCTTGCCGCTGACGGCCAGCGTCACATCGAAGGGCAACCCCGGCTGGGGTGCCGCAAAATGCTCGAAATGCACGGTCTCCGGTGGCCAGCCAAGCGCGGCGGCGCGCTCGCGCACCCAGCCGATCATGCCAGCCGGACCGCAGACATAGAGATGCGTGCCGAGCGGCTGCGACGACAGCAGCCGGTCGAGATCGACGCGCTCCCCACGGTCGTCGTGATAGAGTCGGACCCGGCGGCCGTAGCGCTGTTGCAGCACATCGGCATAGGTGCAGAGCGACGCCGTGCGGCAGGTGTAGTGCAGTTCGAAATTGCCGCCCTCGCCCGCCAACTGCGCGGTCTGGGCCATGAAGGGCGTGATGCCGATGCCGCCGGCCAGCATCAAATGTTTCTTCGCCCTGAGATCGAGCGAGAACAGATTGACGGGATAGGAGATCACCATCTCCAGCCCGGGCCTGACGCTCCGGTGCATAAACAGCGAGCCGCCCCGGCCGACATCGTCGCGGCGTATCGAGATCGTGTATTCGCGCGTGTCGAGCGGCGACCCCATCAGCGAATAGGGATTGAGCCTTGTGCGGTCGCCGTCGCGCATCTCGACCACGACATGGGCGCCGCCTGAAAAGGTCGGCAACAGCTCGCCGTCACGGCGGCGGAAATGAAAGCGGGTGACCAGCTCGTTGACGGGGACGACATCGCTGACGACGACGTCGAGTTTGGTGGTGCCGGTGCTCATCGGAAAACCTCCTCGATCGGAGGAATTTCGCTGCGATCCTCGGCATTGATGCAGACGCCCTGGAACGCCGCCAGCCGCCGCGAATAGTGGTCGCGCACCAGAAGCAGCAGGCCGCAATGCGAGCAGGTGGCGGGTTGCGTCGTTACATTCTCGGTGATGCCCTTGCAATGCACGCACTGCACGCGGCGCGCCAGCGAGCCGCGATGTTCGGTCTGGATCGCGGTGTGGTCGATGCCGGCTTCGAGCGCCACCTGCATGGCCTGGCCGATCAGCCCTTCGGTACCGGCGAGATAGAGGCGCAGGCCCATATGCGCGTTATCAAGCGTCTGCTTCAGCCGCGGCAGCAGGCTGGCGAAGGACGGCGCCTGGTGGAAGCGCGCCGGTTTCAGCGCTTCGAGAGCGGCGACATGCCTGTCGTCCGGCCCGGGAATGAAGACGATCTCGGCACCGTCGAAGAACCCGTCCGGAGCCATCTTGGCCATGTCCGCTATCGCGAGCGCACCCTCGGCATCGGCGATGAAAAGATGGTGCTTGCCGGGCTGCGGAGACAAGGTTCCGTAGACGGGCCGGCTGATGATCGACTTGGCTGCCATTCTCTGCTTCGTGCCTCGAACCCTCGCCTTCGACTATGCCTCAGCCTTTCGCCGTGCGCTTGGTCTTCTTGGGGTCATCGAACGGCAATGGCTGTGCCGTCGCCTTGATCGATCCGCTTTTGTTGCGAATCTCAAGCCCTGTGTCCTTGACGGCGCAGTCGACGTCGAGCCGGGCGATGCCCATCGATTTCTCGACCAGCGGCGAATACATGGCGCAGGTGACGACGCCGACTTTCTTCCCATCGCGATAGACCGGGGCGCCCTCGTCGGCCGGCTCCTTGCCGTCGAGCAACACGCCGTAGATCTTGAAGCGCTCCTTGCCCTTGAGACGGTAGTGCTCCTCGGCGCCGCGAAAGCCGGTCTTGCCCGGGCTGACGGTGAAGTCGAGGCCGAGTTCCCACAGCGTGTCGCCGGGGCCTTCATTCTCGAACGGATATTTCTGCGAATTGTCGTAGGGATAGAACAGGAGATAGCTCTCGACGCGCAGCATGTCGAGCGTGGTGAAGCGGCACGGGATGATGCCGGCGCTCTTTCCCTCGTCGAGGATCCTGTCCCAGATCGTGCCGGCATCCTGGCCACGGCAGAAGATTTCATAGCCGCGCTCGCCGGTATAGCCGGTGCGCGAGATCATCACCGGAAAACCGAAGAGCTGCGTCTGCATGTGGTGGAAATAATTGAGATCGCGGATGCCCGGCACGTGCCTGGCAAGATAGTCGACCGCCGCCGGCCCCTGCAGCGAGAGGTCATGCAGATTGTCGTCGAAGCGCAGCGACACGTCCCTGCCCATCGCCGCCCGCTGCAACTCTTCATGGCCGGTTCCCGAGCCATGCACCACCATCCAGCTATTCGGCCCGGTGCGGTAAAGGATGCAGTCGTCGGTGAATTTTCCCGCCTCGTTGAGCATGCAGGCATAGGCCGATTTGCCGGGATAGATCTTTTCGACGTCGCGCGTGGTGGCGAGATCGATGAGGTGCGAGGCGTGCGGGCCTGTGATATGGACCTTCTTCAGGCCCGAGACATCCATCAGCCCGGCCTTGGTTCGGATAGCGATGTATTCCTCGTCGGCATCCTTATCGTAGGTCCAGGCGGTGCCCATCCCGCTCCAGTCTTCGAGTTTCGAACCCAGCGCGCGATGGCGATCCGCCAGGGTTGAAAATCTCCAGGATGCCGTCATCCGATCCTCCGTTCGATATCTTGATTATGTTCCCTGCTCCTGTGCGCGCGGGCTGGAGCTTTGAGCGAATATTGATCGCAAACGCGGGAGGCCTGCAATCCCCTGAAAGCAAATAATTTCATTGTCAGGCAAAATCCGTCATCCGCACAAGGCGGTTAACTCTGCGTAAATTCGTCTTGACAATTTTAGAATTCGGTCTGAATTTATGAAAAAAATTTCACTCTCTTGAAAGAGAACGGCGGGCGGTGGATTCGGAACCGGACGTCGAAAAAGGGGAAAACCGATGTCAGACCTGCAGCAGCGCATCGAGGCGCTGTACCGTTCCGACTTGCGCGGATCCGCGCTCCTGATCATCTGCCTGTGGGCGACGATCCTCTTCGTCCTCTTCATGACATGGCCGCATATCCCACATGACGGCATCAAGGCCGTCGTCGCGATTGCCGCCGCCGCGGTGCTGATCTTCAACACGGCGGCGATCCTGGCCATGGTCAACCACTACAAGGAGGACAAGGAGTTCATCTACGGGCTCGACATCAAGAACTACGACCGCAACCGCAAATCCTGAGGGGGAGAGAAGCATGTCCCGCTACACGCCGCCGCAACAGAGCAAGGCCGGGCAGGTCTTCGATATCGCCGTCGTCGTGGTCGCCATCTTCGTGGCGCTGTGGCTGCCGCTGAAACTGGGATTGGCGGGAGCTGCCAAGTCCATCGATGCGCTTGACGCCAAGACCTGGGAGGCGCTCGGCCAGAACCCGACCATGGCGTCGATCTGGGAAAGGCTCGGCTATACGCCCGAGACCGCGCACGACATCATCCAGAACCGTTTCCACTACATCATCGACTGGCCGACGCTTGTTGTCATGGCAGCCGTGCTGATCGGTTATTTCGTGTTCCTGTTCCGGGCATCGGACCGTGAATATCGCGACGTCATCAACGAGAAGTTCGACGAGAAATAATCCGGGGACAAGACCATGTGGATAGCGCTCTCTTACGCATGCTGGGGCATCTCGATCGTGCTTGCGCTGTGGATGCTCTACGATTGGTTCAAGGTCGATACGACCTACTCCGAGGATGTGCTGACGTCCTCGCGCGAAGGCGAACTTGAAGCCGCTTCCGAAAAACACCGGATCTGAGTGGGGATTGATCGATGACGGTCGTGGTTGAAACTGCGGGTTCGGCAACAAATGGCGACAGGGTCTCGCTGCTCCGGGTGCTTGGTCCGGCCCATGTCTGGGCATTGGGTGTGGGCATCGTCCTGGTCGGCGAGTTCACCGGCTGGAATTTCGCCGCCGACAAGGGCGGCGCGCTTGCGGCGCTGATCGTCTGCTGGGTTGTCGGGCTGCTCTATACCTCGGTCGCCATGATCGATTCCGAAGTGACGTCGACGGTTGCCGCCGCGGGCGGCCAATATGCGCAGGCCAAGCACATCGTCGGGCCGCTGATGGCCTTCAACGTCGCGCTGTTCCTGGTCTTTGCCTACACCATGCTTGAAGTGTCGGACGCCATCCTGCTCGGCGACACGATCGTCGCCAAGGCGGGCGTCGAGGGCCTCACCCACAACTCCTTCATCGCCGCCACCATCGTCGTCCTGGCATGGCTCAACTATCGCGGCGTGCTGATGACGCTCAACGTTAACTTCGTCATCACCGCGGTCGCCTATATCTCTATCCTCATCCTGTTCTTCTCGGTCAGCCCGTGGACGCAAGGCGCGGTGCTGAAGCTCAACGAGTTGGTCACCCCGGACAATGCGCTGCCCTATGGCTGGATCGGCGTCATCGCCGCTTTCCAGTTCGGCATCTGGTACTATCTCGGCATCGAGGGCACCACGCAGGCGGCCGAGGAAGTGCGCTCGCCCGCGCGCTCGCTGCCTTATGGCACGATGGCCGGCATGATCACGCTTCTGATCGCCGCCGCCATGACCTGGTATGTCTGCGCCTCGCTGATGCCCTGGGAATATCTCGGCATCACCTATTACCCGCTGTGGGACGCCGGCAAGCTGACCGGCAACCCGCTGCTGGAAAACCTGCTGTTCATCGCCACGCTGCTTGCCGCACTGGCGTCCGCCAATGGCTGCATCAACGACGCGGCGCGCGCCTGGTTCTCGCTCGGCCGCGATCGCTACCTGCCGAGCTGGTTCTCGGCGGTGCACCCGAGATACCGCACACCCTACCGCTCGATCCTGTTCCTGCTGCCGATCGCGCTCGCCTTCGCCTTCATCGCCGACCTCAACCAGGCGATTACCTTCTCGATCCTGTCTGGCGTGCTGCAATATACGTTCATGAGCATCAACATCATGATGTTCCGGAAGAAGTGGCCGCTGGGCTCCATTCGCCGCGGCTACACGCATCCCTTCCACCCGCTGCCGGCGATCGTCTTGTTCTGCCTGTGCTTGGTGACCTTCTTCGCCATCTTCCTCGGCTTCGGCTCGCAGCTCATCGCCATGGTCGCGTTCTATTTCCTGATCTCGCTGTGGTTCCATTTCTACCGCTACAAATTCGTGCGGCGCGGCGACCAGTTCACCATGCCGTGGCCGAAACCGCAGGGCTATTGATGGGAGTAGGCCCTCCCAAATTGGGCGGGCCTTGCATGACGAAATGTCCGAGGTGACGTCAGCACTGCTTGCCGGGGCGGCTGTCCTGGCTCTCGTCCTGCACTTTGCCTGGCTGGCACGCCGCAGCCGCAACAGGGCTGCCGTGGCGCGCGCCGCCGACCAGGCCAGCATTCGCGCCGTCATTGCCGACGCAGAAGATGTCTCGGACGGCACTGCCGGCGTCACAACGTGGGAAGGCTTGTGGAACGGCCAGCGCGTGCAGTTGCGCACCATCGTCGACACGCTTGCGACGAGAAAGCTGCCGACGCGCTGGCTCAGCGTATCGATAACGGAGAAAACAGCCGTGCCCGGCACCTTCGACATGATGATGCGGCCGGGCTCGCCGACGACATTCTCCAATTTCGACCATCTCGACCACACGCTGCCGAAGGCGCCCGGCTTTCCCGCCGAGGCGGTGCTTCGAACGGACCGCAGAGGCGTGCGCTTTCCGCAAGGCATCATCGCCGACCATCTGGAGCCCTTTTCAGAAGGACGCGCCAAGGAGCTTCTGATCACGCCAAAAGGCGTGCGCATCGTCTGGCTGCTGGCCGAAGCCGAGCGGGCCCGCTACGGTGTCTTTCGGCAAGCCGCTTTCGGTGACGCGCAAATCGACCCGGCGCTAATCTCGCGGCTGCTCGTATCCCTTTCGGGACTGCGCGACGCGATCAACAGGAACGAACGGAAAGCGGCATGATCGGCGCCCCCTCTCCCGGACCTACCAGCCCATATATCGTCCTGGGCGCGGCAACCCTGCTGCCGGGCAGCGGACACGTCATGCTTGGCGTTCCGACGCGCGGCCTGCAGTTCCTTTTCTTCATGGTTATCCTGGCCTGGGTGACGGCGAGAATCGCACCGCCCGACGCCAGTTTTATCGGCCGCCACGCCGGCGGTTTCCTGATCTATGCGCTGTCGATCCTCGACGCCTATAAAATGGCACGCATCCGGACCGCCAAATGGACCCATTCCATGCGCCGGGAAGGCAATGGGCCGCCCGATGGGACAAAACCCAACGCGTAATCAGAGGAATATTTTTTTCATACCAATTGAATTCCCCGAACTCATTCGATACATCATTTTTAGCGACAAAGGGTCTGGAGGCTGGCATGTGCGGAATCGTTGGACTTTTCCTGAAGGACAAGGCGCTGGAGCCGCAGCTCGGTGCGATGTTGTCGCAAATGCTGGTATCGCTCAGCGATCGCGGCCCCGACAGCGCCGGCATCGCGATCTATGGCGCGCCGTCCGGCAACGAGGCCAAGATCACCATCCAGTCGCCGAAACCGGAGCGTGATTTCCGTGGACTGGACGCCGAACTCACCAAGGCGCTCGGCGCGCCGGTGAGCGTCACCGTAAAATCGACGCATGCCGTCATCAGGACCACGCCCGAAAAGGTCGATGCGGCGCGTGAGACCATCCAGTCGCTCAGGCCCGACATCCGCATCATGGGCGCCGGCGAAGCCGTGGAAATATACAAGGAAGTCGGCTTGCCCGAGGCTGTGGTCGAGCGCTTCGACATCCGTAGGATGACCGGAACGCATGGCATCGGCCACACCCGCATGGCGACGGAATCGGCGGTGACGACGATGGGCGCGCATCCGTTCTCGACCGGCGCCGACCAGTGCCTGGTGCACAATGGCTCGCTGTCCAACCACAACAACGTTCGCCGCGAACTGGTCCGCGAAGGCATGACATTCGAGACCGAGAACGACACCGAGGTGGCGGCCGCCTATCTCTCCTCCCAGATGGCGCATGGCAAGAACCTCGGCGAAGCGCTGGAAGGCACCCTCTCCGATCTCGACGGCTTCTTCACCTTCGTCGTCGGAACCAAGAACGGCTTCGGCGTGGTGCGCGACCCGATCGCCTGCAAGCCCGCCGTCATGGCCGAAACGGACCAGTATGTCGCCTTCGGCTCGGAATATCGCGCGCTGACCAAGCTGCCCGGCATAGACAATGCGAGGGTCTGGGAACCGGAACCCGCAACCGTCTATTTCTGGGAGCATTGAGTTCATGCCGGCAACAAAACTTTCAACCGCGGCGGCGAGCGACCATGCCTCCCGGGTGTTCGACCTGGACCAGATGTCGCTGCGCGAGCTCAACCAGGCACTGCACAATCTGACGCCAGGCTCGAACGAGACCGCCTGGGAAGTGTTGAACCCGAAGGGCAGCCATTCGGTCGCCGTCGGCGTCGACCAGCCGGTCAGCATCGATGTGCGCGGCAGCGTCGGCTATTACTGTGGTGGCATGAATTCCGGCAGTGCCATCACCGTGCATGGTTCGGCGGGGCCCGGCGTCGGCGAAAACATGATGTCGGGCTCGATAACGGTCAAAGGCGACGCCAGCCAGTATGCCGGCGCCACCGGCAAAGGCGGGCTGCTGGTCATCGAGGGCAATGCGTCCTCGCGCTGCGGCATTTCGATGAAAGGCATCGACATCGTCGTGCACGGCAATATCGGCCATATGTCGGCCTTCATGGCGCAGTCCGGCAATCTGGTGGTGCTGGGCGATGCCGGCGACGCGCTCGGCGATTCCATCTACGAGGCACGGCTGTTCGTGCGCGGCAAGGTCGACAGCCTGGGCGCCGACTGCATCGCCAAGGAAATGCGGCCCGAACACCTCGAACTCCTGCAAGGCCTGCTCGATCGCGCCGGCGTCACCGGCGTCAAGCCGTCTGAATTCAAGCGCTACGGCTCGGCGCGCACGCTCTACAATTTCAATATCGACAACGCCGACGCGTATTGAGGCAGCATGACCTATCGCAACCCGCCGACGACGCCGCGCAAATCCGCGACTTTCGACGACTACACGCTTTCCGAGATCCGCCGCGCCGCGGCCACCGGCATCTATGACATCCGGGGCGCCGGCGCCAAGCGCAAGCTGCCGCATTTCGATGACCTTCTGTTCCTTGGCGCTTCGATCTCGCGCTACCCGCTCGAAGGCTATCGCGAGCGCTGCGACACATCAGTCGTGCTCGGTACCCGTCATGCCAAGAAGCCGATCGAGCTGAAAATCCCGATCACTGTCGCCGGCATGAGCTTCGGCTCGCTGTCGGGCCCGGCCAAGGAAGCGCTTGGGCGCGGCGCGACGCTGTCGGGCACCTCGACCACGACCGGCGACGGCGGCATGACCGAGGAAGAGCGCGGCCATTCCAAGCAGCTCGTCTACCAATATCTGCCGTCGCGCTACGGCATGAACCTGCGCGATCTGCGCCGCGCCGATGCCATCGAGGTCGTCGTCGGCCAGGGCGCCAAGCCCGGCGGCGGCGGCATGTTGCTCGGACAGAAGATCTCCGACCGTGTCGCCGAGATGCGCACGCTGCCCAAGGGCATCGACCAGCGCTCGGCTTCGCGCCATCCCGACTGGACCGGACCGGACGATCTCGAGATCAAGATCCTGGAGCTGCGCGAAATCACCGACTGGGAAAAACCGATCTACGTCAAGGTCGGCGGCGCCCGCCCCTATTACGATACCGCGCTTGCGGTGAAGGCCGGCGCAGACGTCGTCGTCGTCGACGGCATGCAGGGCGGCACCGCGGCGACGCAGGAAGTGTTCATCGAGAATGTCGGCCAGCCGACGCTCGCCTGCATCAGGCCGGCGGTGCAGGCGCTGCAGGATCTCGGCATGCATCGCAAGGTGCAGCTGATCGTCTCGGGCGGCATCCGCAACGGCGCCGATGTCGCCAAGGCGCTGGCGCTCGGCGTCGACGCGGTCTCGATCGGCACGGCCGCCCTTGTCGCGCTCGGCGACAACGATCCCCGCTGGGAGGCGGAATACAACGAGCTCGGCACCACATCAGGCGCCTATGACGACTGGCACGAAGGCCGCGACCCCGCCGGCATCACCACGCAGGATCCCGAACTGATGAAGCGGGTCGATCCCATCGCAGCCGGCAGGCGGCTTGCCAACTATCTCAAGGTGATGACGCTGGAGGCGCAGACCATTGCGCGTGCCTGCGGCAAGAACAGCCTGCACAATCTCGAACCCGAGGATCTCGTCGCGCTCACGATCGAGGCCGCCGCGATGGCCGGCGTGCCGCTGGCCGGCACCAACTGGATACCGGGGAAGAACGGCTTCTGATCAACAAAGGGCCGAAGGCCATATGCTCTAGGGCCAACAATCGACAAAAAATGGGGAACTTCCGTGACAGTTGATCTTGCAGAGTTCGCAAGGGCGAAAAACGTCAAATACTTCATGATTTCCTACACCGACCTGTTCAGCGGGCAACGCGCCAAGCTGGTGCCGGCGCAGGCGATATCAGATATGCAGAAGGACGGCGCCGGCTTCGCCGGTTTCGCCACTTGGCTCGACCTCACGCCGGCACATCCCGACATGCTGGCTGTGCCGGATCCGAATTCGGTCATCCAGTTGCCCTGGAAGCCTGAGGTCGCCTGGGTCGCCGCCAACTGCATCATGGACGACAAGGAGGTCGACCAAGCGCCGCGCAACACTCTGAAGCGACTGGTCACGGAAGCCGCCAGCGACGGCATGCATGTCAAGACCGGCGTCGAGGCCGAGTTCTTCCTGATCTCACCGGACGGCAAGACGATCTCCGACGAATACGACACCGCGTCGAAACCCTGCTACGACCAGCAAGCGGTGATGCGCCGCTACGATGTCATCGCCGAGATCTGCGACCACATGCTGGCGCTCGGCTGGGGCGCCTACCAGAACGACCACGAAGACGCCAACGGCCAGTTCGAGATGAACTGGGCCTTCGACGATGCGCTGGCGACCGCCGACAAGCATTCTTTCTTCAAGTTCATGGTCAAGTCGATCGCGGAAAAGCACGGCCTGCGCGCCACCTTCATGCCCAAGCCTTTCCAGGGACTGACCGGCAATGGCTGCCATGCGCATATCTCGGTGTGGGACAAATCCGGCAAGACCAATGTCTTTGCCGACAATTCGATGGAGCTCGGCCTTTCGGCCAAGGGCAAGAACTTCCTCGGCGGCATCATGAAGCATGCCTCTGCTCTCGCCGCCATCACCAACCCGACGGTCAATTCCTACAAGCGCATCAACGCCCCGCGCACCATTTCGGGCGCCACCTGGGCGCCGAACACGGTGACCTGGACCGGCAACAACCGCACCCACATGGTGCGCGTGCCCGGCCCCGGCCGCTTCGAGCTGCGCCTGCCGGACGGCGCCGCCAACCCCTATCTGCTGCAAGCCGTCATCATCGCCGCCGGGCTGGACGGCATCCGCTCCAAGGCCGATCCGGGCAGGCGCTACGACATCGACATGTACCAGCACGGTCATACGGTGGAGGGCGCACCGAAATTGCCGCTCAACCTGCTCGATGCATTGCGCGAATTCGACAACGACAAATCGCTGAAGACGGCGCTGGGTGAGGAATTCTCGTCGGCTTATCTAAAGCTGAAGCACCAGGAATGGAATTCCTATGCTTCGCACTTCACGCAATGGGAGCGCGACCACACGCTGGACATCTGACCTCCAGCGCAACGCGAGCGGCCTCGGAACGATTTATGAAATACTCGATCTTCTCGCTCGCCCGCGCCGCCTTTTCCGGCCACAAGAACTGGCAACGCACCTGGCGCGATGCCAGCCCGAAGGACCGCTACGACGTGGTGATCATCGGCGGCGGCGGACATGGCCTGGCCACCGCCTGGTTCCTCGCCAGCGAGTTCGGCATCAGGAATGTCGCCGTGCTGGAAAAGGGCTGGATCGGCTCCGGCAACGCCGGCCGCAACACCACCATCATCCGTTCCAATTACGGCCTGCCCGGCAACACCGGCTTCTACGAACTGTCGATGAAGCTGTGGGAACGGATGGAGCAGGACCTCAACTACAACACGATGGTCAGCCAGCGCGGCGTCATCAATCTCTACCATTCCGATGCGCAGCGCGATGCCTATGCGCGGCGCGGCAACACGATGCGCATCAACGGCATCGATGCCGAACTGCTCGATCTCGCCGCGGTCAAGAAGATGATGCCGTTCCTGAACTACGACAATGCGCGCTTTCCGGTGCAAGGCGGGCTGTTGCAGCGGCGCGGCGGCACGGCGCGGCATGACGCCGTGGTCTGGGGCTATGCCCATGCGGCGAGCGCGCTCGGCGTCGACATTATCCAGAATTGCGAAGTGACGGGCTTCATGCGCGACGCCAACGGCAAGGTGACCGGCGTCGAGACCTCGCGCGGCAGGATCGGCGCCGGCAAGGTCGGCATGGCCGTCGCCGGCAGTTCCTCGCGTGTCGCAGCGATGGCGGGGCTGCGCCTGCCGATCGAAAGCCATGTGCTGCAGGCCTTCGTCTCCGAGGCGATCAAGCCGCTCATCCCCAATGTGATGACGTTCGGCGCGGGCCATTTCTACGTCAGCCAGTCGGACAAGGGTGGCCTGGTCTTCGGCGGCGACATAGACGGCTACAATTCCTACGCCCAGCGCGGCAACCTGCCTGTGATGGAAGACGTCTGCGAAGGCGGCATGGCG
Source organism: Mesorhizobium sp. B2-3-2 (assembly GCF_006442295.1). Lineage (NCBI taxonomy): Bacteria > Pseudomonadati > Pseudomonadota > Alphaproteobacteria > Hyphomicrobiales > Phyllobacteriaceae > Mesorhizobium > Mesorhizobium sp. B2-3-2. Next base: position 238,847 of record NZ_VFWA01000005.1, read on the forward strand.
CTGATGCCGATGATCGGCCGCGTGCGCCTGCTGCGCCAATGGGGCGGCATCATGGACATGTCGATGGACGGCTCGCCGATCATCGACAAGACGCCGGTCGACGGGCTCTATCTCAATGCCGGCTGGTGCTATGGCGGCTTCAAGGCAACGCCGGGTTCAGGCCTTGTCTTTGCTCATCTCCTGGCCCGCGATGAATCGCACAAGGAGGCCGCCCGCTTCCGGCTCGACCGGTTCCGGTCCGGTGCGATGATCGACGAAAAGGGCCAGGGCGCCCAACCGAACTTGCACTGAAGGGCCCTGTCATGCGCATCACCTGTCCCTTCTGCGGCGAACGCGAACTCGGCGAGTTCACCTATCTCGGCGACGCCAAGCTGGTGCGTCCGGCGACTGGCGCTTCGGAGGACGATGTCTTCGACTACGTTTACCTGCGCGACAATGTCGCCGGCGTGATGGACGAGAACTGGTATCACGGCGGCGGCTGCCGGGCGTGGCTGAAGGTCACCCGCAACACGCTGACGCACGAGATTTCGGCGGTCGAACCGGCGGCCGGTGCTGGCGCGAGGCAGGCTGCGAAATGAACTTTTCTGTAGAAGTCAGCGCCGCCCCTCATCCGCTTGCCGGCATCTTCTCCCCGTATAATGACGGGGAGAAGGGGGCTGGCCGCTACGCCGGCTCCATTACTGCAACAACGATGGCGATTGGCGAAACCGTCGGCGACAGCGCCCCTCTCCCCATCTCTATACGGGGAGAAGGTGCCGGCAGGGCGATGAGGGGCAGTGCGGCGCCAGTGCATGAGGCTGCATCGTGACTTCCTCCCAATCCCATCGTCTCCCGACCGGCGGCCTCATCGACCGTTCGGAGCCGCTGAGCTTCCGCTTCGATGGCAAGACGTTCTTCGGCTTCGAGGGCGATACGCTAGCGTCGGCGCTTGTCGCCAACGGCGTCAAGCTGGTCGGCCGCTCGTTCAAATACCACCGCCCGCGCGGCATTCTGACCTCCGGTTCGGAAGAGCCCAATGCGCTGGTCGAACTGCGCACCGGCGCACGCCGCGAGCCGAACACCAAGGCAACCACAACTGAGCTCTATGAAGGGCTCGAGGCCGCCAGCCAGAACCGCTGGCCGTCGCTCAATTTCGACGTGATGTCGGTCAACCAACTGTTCGCGCCGATCTTCGTCGCCGGCTTCTACTACAAGACCTTCATGTGGCCGGCGAAATTCTGGGAAGCGATCTACGAGCCGGCGATCCGCCGCGCCGCGGGTCTCGGCCGCGCTGCCGGCGTTGCCGATCCCGACCATTACGACAAGGCCTGGGCGCATTGCGACGTGCTGATCGCCGGCTCCGGCCCGACCGGACTTGCGGCAGCCCTCGCCGCCGGCCGCTCCGGCGCCCGCGTCATCCTGTGCGAGGAGGATTTTGTCTCCGGCGGCCGCTTGCTCTCGGATGGCGGCACGATCGACGGACTGCCTGCGGCCGAGTGGCTGTCGCGGACCCTGGCGGAACTCGCCGCAATGCCCGACGTCCGCATCATGACCCGCACGACGCTGTTCGGCGTCTATGATGGCGGCACCTACGGCGCGATCGAGCGGGTCAATGACCATCTGCCCTCGCCGCCCGAGCATCAGGTGCGCCAGCGGATGTGGCGGATCGTGGCCAGGCGTTGCGTCGTCGCGGCCGGCGCTCTCGAACGTCCGGTCGTCTTTGCCGGCAACGATACGCCCGGCGTGATGATGGCGTCCGCGATGCGGACCTATGTCGCGCGCTATGCCGCCGCTCCTGCGAAACGCATCGCGCTGTTCACCAACAACGAGGATGGCTGGCGCACGGTCGAGACAGCGCTCGCCTCCGGATTGCAGATCGCGGCGGTCATAGACGCACGGCCCGATGTCTCGCCCGCCCATCGTTCACTCGCCTCAAAGAGCGGTTTCCCGCTGCTGCATGGCGCCGTCAGCCGTGTGGACGGCGGCAAGGACGGTGTGCGGAAGATCTCCGTCTCTCTCACCGGCGGTGCGCGAGCCGAAGTGGAAGCGGACGGGCTTGCCGTTTCCGGCGGCTGGAACCCGGCGGTCGGGCTCACCTCCTATCATCGCGGCCGGCCGAAATGGCGCGACGACATCGCCGCCTTCGTACCCGACGGCGCGCCTCCAGGCATGGTCGCTGCCGGCGCCGCCAATGGCTCGTTCGGTCTCGGCGCCTGCCTGGCGGGAGGGTTTGCAGCAGGCGCGGCGGCCGCGCTCGACGCCGGGCGCAGCGGCAAGGCCGGCACAGCGCCGACCGCCGATGACGAGGCGTTCTCGTTGACGCCGCTCTGGCACGTCGCCGGCAAGGGCAAGGCGTTCGTCGACCAGCAGCACGACGTCACCGCTTCCGACATCGAACTGGCGCAGCGCGAGGGCTTTGAATCGGTCGAGCATCTGAAGCGCTACACGACGCTCGGCATGGCGACCGACCAGGGCAAGACTTCGAACGTAGCCGGCCTTGCCATCATGGCGGCAGTGTCGGGCAGGTCCATTCCCGAAACCGGCACGACGATCTACCGCCCGCCCTATGTGCCGGTCGCCATCGGCGCCTTTGCCGGCCATCACCGCGACGAGACGTTCCACGCCACAAGGCTGACGCCTTCGCACCACTGGGCCGCCGAACAGGGTGCCGTCTTCGTCGACACCGGCCTGTGGAAGCGCGCGCAATGGTATCCGCGCGCCGGCGAGAAGGACTGGCTGGATTCGGTGACGCGCGAGGTCAAGGCGGTGCGCTCAGGCGTCGGCTTCTGCGATGTCTCGACGCTCGGCAAGATCGACGTGCACGGCCCCGATGCCGGCGCCTTCCTCGACCGTGTCTACATCAACACCTTCTCCAACCTCGCCGTCGGCAAAGCGCGCTACGGGCTGATGCTGCGCGAGGACGGCATCGTCTATGATGACGGCACGACGTCGCGGCTGGCCGATGATCATTATTTCCTCACCACCACCACGGCCAAGGCCGGACTGGTGATGCAGCATCTCGAATACTGCCGGCAGGTGCTGTTCCCGGAGCTCGACGTGCAGCTCACATCCGTCTCCGACCAATGGGCGCAATTCTCGATCGCCGGGCCGAAGACGCGTGATCTGCTGAAAGAGATCGTCGATCCGGCCGAGGATCTGTCGAACGAAGGTTTTCCGTTCATGGGCGCGCGCGAAGTCGCGCTGCGCGGCGGCATCAAGGCGCGGCTGTTCCGCATCTCCTTCTCCGGCGAAATGGCGTTCGAAATTTCGGTGCCGGCGCGCTATGGCGAGGCGATGGCGCGCAATTTGATGCTGGCCGGAAAACCGTTCGGCGTAACGCCATACGGCACCGAGGCGCTCACCGTCATGCGCATCGAAAAGGGCCATGTGGCCGGTCCGGAACTGAGCGGAACCACCACCGCCGCCGACCTCGGCCTCGGCAAGATGATGTCGACCAAGAAGGATTTCATCGGCCGCGTCATGGCCGGGCGCGAGGCGCTGGTCGCGCCGGACCGGCAAGTCGTCGTCGGCATTAAACCGACCGACAAGGCGCGGCGGCTGCGCTCCGGTGCGCACATCGTTCCGAAGGGCCAGACGCCCGGACCTGATAACGACCAGGGCTATGTCACCTCAGTCTGCTTCTCGCCGACGCTGGAGCAGTGGATCGGGCTCGCGCTTGTCGAGCGCGGCCGCGAGCGCATCGGCGAGATCGTGCGCGCGCACGATCCGCTGCGCGCAGAAGAGTATGACGTCGAATTGTGCAATCCCGTGTTCTACGACCCGGATGGAGGGCGCCAGCGTGGCTGAGTTTTCCTGGGAAATCCGCAGCCCGCTCGACCGCGCGCTGGTCGCGGGGCCATATGGCGCGCGTGGCGAGGCCGGCGTGTCGCTGACCGAGATCCGGAATTTCGACCTCGTGCAAGTGATGGCGCGGCGCGGCCAAGCGGCTGAAATGGCCAAGGCCGCCAAGGCGCGTTTCGGCGTTGCGGCGCCGGAAATACCGAAGGCGGTGAGTACGGCCGACGCGACGCTGATCTGGTCGGGACCGGATCAGTTTCTCGTGCTGTCGCAGGGCGGCAAGCATCCGGTCGAGCCGCTCGCTCAAGCCTTTGCGGCCTCAGGGTCGCTTTCAGATCAATCGCATGCGCGAGTCTTGATCAGCATTTACGGCGGCAAGGCTCGGGAGATGCTGGCGAAATTGTCGTCGATCGATTTGCACCCGGAGGCATTCCCCGTCGGCGCAGCCGCCGCAACGTCGATGGATCACACCAGCGTCACGCTCTGGCGCGGGGAGGATCGAAACGGACAGGCGGTGTTCAATTTGCTTGTGTTCGCGACCTTCGCCGAGAGCCTGTGGCACACGATCCTGGACTCGGCTGCGGAATATGGCGTTACGACTAGCCACTCTGAGGAATTGGTGTAGCCTTGACGCGTCTTCCTTCTCCCCTTGTGGGAGAAGGTGGCCTCGCGAAGCGAGGTCGGATGAGGGGTGTTCCAGGGAACGCCAACCTCTCACTCCGCTGGAACATCCGTCTCGGCGCTGCGCGTCGATCCACCTTCTCCCACAAGGGGAGAAGGAAGAACCCCACCCACCTCCGCCTTGCCAAACGCGACTGCACTGCTATTCTTGCTGCTAAAATAATTTTACACACAGGCAAACTTGTTTCTCTAACCGCAAGGCTGAGATGAGCCAGTCGCCCTACCCTGCCGTCGCATCCGGACCGCCCCGGCCGAGCCTGATTCTGCGGCCCGGGCAGATCGCGCTGCCGCCGGGTTTCGAGCGCTACACGGTCCAGGGCAACGGCGCGGTGCTGATAGAGATCGAGGCCGGCGACACGATCACGGTGCGCAATGTCGAGGGCGGCCAGGCTTGCGAGTTGCTGTCGTGGGACGGCACAGGTGCGACCGATCCCTCCATCCTCGGTGAAAAACCCAACAGCAATGCCGCCGGCATCAAGGCGCTGCTTGCCGAGGGCGACGACAGCCTCGCGTCCCTGCGGCGCGGGCTCGCGCGCCGGCAGGTGCAGCTCGACCAGGCCAAGGCGGTGCGGGTGTTCGGCGGCGCCACGCCGGCCAGCACCGAACAGGGTTTTACGGTTGCGCGCGACGGCTCGGTGATAATCGCCGCGCCCGGCGGGCCGATGCTGGTCGACGGCCATGACACGGCGACGCCGTTAACTGTGATCCTCCGGCGCGCCACCATCCGCCCGGCGGCGAAGTCGCGGTTGGCCGACCCGCTCGCCGATCCGGTACTCGACCTGCGCGTCCATTCGGCGACGGCGGAATCCTATTTCGTCAAGGCCGGCGACTATCTGCAGATCATCGATGTCGACGGCCGCCAGTGCACCGACTTCCAGTGCTTTTCGGCGCGCAAGCTGGACAAGGGGTTAGACCATCCGCTCGACGTGACGACCACTCGCACGCTTATGGGCGCGAGCTATCCGATGCCGGGGCTGCACTCGAAATATTACGACCAGGATATGGAGCCGCTGGTCGAAGTGGTGCAGGACACATGCGGCCGGCACGACGCCTTCGCGCTCGCATGCGCCGCCAAATATTATGATGACATCGGCTATCCCGGCCATGCCAACTGCTCGGAGAATTTCAACCGCGCGCTGTCGGACAAGGGCGTCACGCCACGCGCCGGCTGGATGGCGATCAACTTCTTCTTCAACACGGCGATCGACGCGCATGGCGTCATGGTCTCCGACGAGCCATGGTCCCGCCCGGGCGATTATGTGCTGCTGCGCGCGCTTACCGACATCGTCTGCGTCTCCTCCGCCTGCCCCGACGATACGACACCGGCAAATGGCTGGAACCTGACCGACATCCATGTGCGCACCTATTCCGGCCAGCACAAATTCTCGCGAGCGATCGCCAGACGCATGACGCCCGATTCGGAATCCAAAATGACCCGCGAGACAGCCTTTCATCAGAGCTTTGCCAAGCACACCCGCGACTTCGTCGAGTACAGGGGCTATTGGCTGGCCAACTCCTTCGCCAGGGAAGGCGCGATCGCCGAATACTGGGCCTGCCGGCAGGCCGCCGTGATCATGGACCTGTCGCCGCTGCGCAAGTTCGAGGTCACCGGCCCGGATTCCGAAGCGCTGCTGCAATACACGCTGACCCGCGACATCAAGAAGCTCGGCGTCGGCCAGGTCGTCTATTCCGCCATGTGCTACGAGCATGGCGGCATGATCGACGACGGCACGCTGCTCAGGCTCGGCAAGGAGAATTTCCGCTGGGTCGGCGGCGACGATCTGTCCGGCGAATGGCTGCGCGAGACGGCGACAAAGCTCGGCCTCAACGTGCTGGTGCGCTCGTCCACGGACCAGATGCACAACATCGCCGTGCAAGGCCCGAAAAGCCGCGATATCCTGCGGGAAGTGATCTGGACCTCGCCGCTGCAGCCCTCTATCGACGAGTTGGAGTGGTTCCGCTTCGCGGTCGCCCGCATTGGCGGCGGCAATGGCGTTCCGGTCGTCGTCTCACGCACCGGCTATACCGGTGAACTCGGCTACGAGATCTGGTGTCATCCACGCGACGCCGAAAAGGTCTTCGAGGCGATCTGGGCGGCCGGCCAGCCGCATGGACTGAAGCCGATGGGCCTGCAGGCGCTCGACATGGTGCGCATCGAGGCCGGTCTGATCTTCGCCGGCTACGAGTTTTCCGACCAGACCGATCCGTTCGAGGCGGGCATCGGCTTCACCGTGCCGCTGAAGACCAAGACCGACGACTTCATCGGCCGTGAGGCGCTGATCCGGCGCAAGGAGCATCCGCAGACGAAGCTGGTCGGCCTCGACATCGACGCCAATGTCGCGGTCGGCCATGGCGACTGCCTGCATGTGGGCCGCGCCCAGATCGGCATCGTCACTTCGGGCATGCGCTCGCCGGTGCTGAACAAGACCATCGCGCTGGCGCGGCTCGACGTCACCCACGCGGCTATCGGCACCGAGGTCGAAATCGGTAAGCTCGACGGCCATGCCAAGCGGCTGCCGGCACGAGTCGTGGCCTTCGCCCATTACGATCCGCAGAAGACCAGGCCGCGTTCCTGACCGCGGCCTTTCGGGCATGCTGGATTGCCGGTCGGCGGCGCCGCGGGGCACATTTGTGCGCCCGCCCGCAAGCGTGATGTGCACGGCGCGACAAAACGCTTGACGTGAAAGCGCGCCGGATCGATCTTCACTCTTAAGAAAAAAATACGACTGAGTGGAAACACTGAAGTCGCGGCGATATTGGCCGGGGAGCAAGCTTCGCAAAGTCGAGGCGGCGCCGGCGGGGAACATCAAAAAGGGGAATTCACCGACATGAGCACCATAAGCACGGTCCTGGACCAGCCTGCCGAAAGCAAGCTGCTCAGGCATATCGACTGGCGCGGCGCCTTCTGGGTGGCCAGCGGCGTCCCGGCCCTCGTCCTGTTTTCGATCGGCGGCATCGCCGGCACGACCGGCACGCTCGCCTTCCTGATCTGGACGGTGTCCATGGTCATGGGCTTCCTGCAATCCTTCACCTATGCCGAGATCGCCGGCCTGTTCCCGAACAAGTCGGGCGGCGCCTCGATCTACGGCGCGACCGCCTGGCTGCGCTACTCCAAGTTCATCGCGCCGTTGTCGGTGTGGTGCAACTGGTTCGCCTGGTCGCCGGTGCTCTCCCTCGGCTGCTCGATCGCCGCCGCCTATATTCTCAATGCGCTGGCGCCGGTGCCGATCTTTACCGACACGTCGCCCGAGGTCGCCGCCTATATCGCGGCGCATGCCGGAACGAGCGCCGCCGACGCCATTACCGCGGTGACCGCGGCGGCGACCCCGGCGATCCGCACGTGGTCGGCGTTCAGCCACACGCTGGGACCGGTGTCCTTCACCTTCAACGCCACCTTCTTCATCGGCGCCGTGCTGATGCTGATCATCTTCTCGATCCAGCATCGCGGTATCCTCGGCACCGCCAATGTGCAGAAATATATCGGCCTGCTGGTCATCGTCCCGATGCTGATCGTCGGTGTCGTGCCGATCTTCACCGGCCAGATCAACTGGGCGAATTTTTCGCCGCTGGTGCCGCTAGCGGCCGCCTATGCACCGGAGCCCGGCGCCTGGAACATCGCCGGCTGGACACTGGTGCTCGGCGGCATGTTCATCGCCGCCTGGTCGACCTACGGCTTCGAGACCGCCGTCTGCTACACTTCCGAGTTCAAGAACCCCGGCACCGACACCTTCAAGGCCATCTTCTACTCCGGCCTGCTCTGCATGCTGCTGTTCATCCTGGTGCCGTTCACCTTCCAGGGCGTGCTCGGCCTCAACGGGATGCTGGCGACGCCGATCGTCGACGGTTCGGGCGTGGCGGATGCTCTCGCCGGCATGGTCGGCGGCGGCGGGCTTATCCACAGCCTGCTGGTGATGCTGATGATCCTGGCGCTGGTGCTGTGCATCATGACGGCAATGGCCGGCTCCTCGCGCACGCTCTACCAGGGCTCGGTCGACGGCTGGCTGCCGCGCTATCTCAGCCACGTCAACGAACATGGCGCGCCGACGCGGGCGATGTGGACCGACCTGTGCTTCAACCTGATCGTGCTGGCGATCGCCTCGGCCGACGCGACGAGCTTCTTCTTCATCCTCGCCGTATCCAATTGCGGCTACATCATCTTCAACTTCCTCAACCTCAATGCCGGCTGGATCCACCGCATCGACAACGGCCATATCGCGCGGCCATGGAAGGCCCCGACGTGGCTCTTGGGGATCGGAGCGATCTTCGCCTATGTCAACGCGATCTTCATGGGCGCCGGGGCCAAGGTGTGGAACCCGATGGCGCTGTGGGCGGGGCTGATTACCGCGGCGCTGATCATCCCGGTGTTCTGCTTCCGCCATTACATCCAGGACGGCGGCAAGTTCCCCGACCACATGCTGGCCGACCTCGGCATGGCGGGAGCGGACCTCTCGGTGAAAAAGGCGGGCATGCTGCCCTATCTGACGCTGGGCGCCGGCGTGGCGGTAATGCTGATCGCCAACTGGTTTTTCGTCATCTGATTGCCTGACGGCCAAGCGGCCTTCGGCTCCGCAACAACAGAAATCGGCCGGTCTCAAACGGGACCGGCCGATTTGGTTCATTCAGCCGCCAAAGCGAGTTGCGGCCTCTCGGCGCCTTCGACGGTTTCCGGTTCGGGCGTCTGTTCGTCGGTCGGCACCTTCTTGCGCTCACGGCCGAAGAACAGGGCGTAGCCAGCGGGCAGCACCAGGATGGTGAGCACGGTTGCAACAAGGATGCCGCCCATCATGGCGTAGGCGAGCGGCCCCCAGAACACGCCGCGCGAGATCGGGATCAGCGCCAGCACGGCCGTCATCGCCGTCAGCATGATCGGACGGAAGCGGCGCACGGCCGAACCGATGATCGCTTCGGAACGTTCCATGCCTCTCGCGATGTCCTGGTCGATCTGGTCGACCAGGATGATCGAGTTGCGCATGATGATGCCGAGCAGCGCGATGACGCCGAGGATGGCGACGAAGCCGAACGGCGCGCCGCTGATCAGAAGCGCGGCCGCCGCGCCGATGATGCCGAGCGGGCCGGTGGCCAGCACCAGCATCGCCTTGCCGAAATGCTGCAGCTGGATCATCAGGAGAATGACGATGACGGCCAGCATGATCGGCGCCTTGGCGGCGATGGAAGCCTGGCTTTCCGCCGAATCCTCCGCACCGCCCTGGATCTCGATCTTGTAGCCGGGCGCAAGCCCGTCGCGCAGATCCTTCATGTCGTTGTACATCTTGGTGACGACGTCGTTGGACTGCACACCGTCAGGCAAGGTCGCCCGCACGCTGATGGTCGGCAAGCGGTCGCGCCGCCACTCGACGCCTTGCTCCAGCACCGGCACCACCTTGGCCACCTGCGACAGCGGCACGAAGCCGCCGAAATCGGTCGGGATATAGATGGAATCGACCGAGGACAGCAGGGCGCGGCTGGCATCCGGCTCGCGGGCGACGATGGACACCGTTTCCTCGCCGTCGCGGAAGTCGCCCAGCGGCGCGCCGGACATGGAGGCCTGCATCATCTGGCGGATGCGCTGCGAGGTGACGCCCAGCGCACGGGCGCGGTCCTGGTCGATGACCAGCTTCATCGCCGGCATAGGTTCCAGCCAGTCGTCATGGACGGCGCCGAGCAGCGGGTTGGCCTGGAATTTCGCCTTCACCTGGTCGGCAATGCGCCGCACTTCCTGGCGATCCGGGCCCATGACGCGCATCTGCACCGGCCAGCCAGTTGGCGGGCCGAGGAACAAGCGATCGACCTTGCCGCGGATGGAGGGGAAGTCCTGCGCCAGGATGGTGCGCAGCTTGACGATCAGCCGCTCGCGCGCCGGCTCGTCATTGGCCATCACAAGAAGCTGGGCGAAGTTCGGGTTCCTGAGCTGCTGGTCCAGCGGCAGGAAGAAGCGCGGCGCGCCTTCACCGATATAGGTGGCGATGAAGCGCTTGTCCTTGTCGTCCATCATCTTGGCTTCCAGCGCCTTGGCCTGCGTCTCGACTTCCTTGATGCTGGTGCCTTCCGGCAGCCAGAGATCGACGAGGATTTCCGGGCGCGACGATTGCGGGAAGAAGTTTTGCGGGATGAACTGGAAGGCCCACAGGCTGGTGGCGAAGGTCACCAGCGTCATCGTCAGCACGATGATGCGATGGCGCACGGCCCAGGTAACCGTCGAGCGAAGCCGGCGATAGAAGCTGGTGTCGAAGACGTCGTGGTGGGAGCCGGCATGCTTGCGCTGCTTGAGGATCATATAGCCCAGCCATGGCGTGAAATAGACCGCCACGAACCAGGACACCACCAGCGCTATGCCGACGACGTAGAACAGCGTGCGGACATATTCGCCGGCGGTGGAGGCGGCGAAGCCGACCGGAATGAAGCCGGCGGTGGTGATCAGCGTGCCGGTCAGCATCGGGAATGCGGTCGAGGAATAGGCGAAACTCGCCGCCTCGATCTTGACCAGCCCCTCCTCCAGCTTGCGTTCCATCATCTCGACGACGATCATCGCGTCGTCGACGAGCAGGCCGAGCGCGATGATCAAGGCACCCAGCGAAATGCGCTGCAGGTCGATGCCGATCTCGTACATGATGGCGAAGGTGGCGGCCAGCACCAGCGGAATGGCGATGGCAATGACAAGTCCGGAGCGCCAGCCGATCGACAGGAACGAAACGACGAGCACGATCAGCAGCGCTTCGCCGAGCGCGTGCATGAACTCGCTGACAGCGTCCCTGACGACCTCGGGCTGGTCCGAAATCTGGTCGACGGAGACGCCATAGGGCAGCGCCTCCTCGAATCGCTTGTAGGTCGCCTCGACGTCCTTGCCGACATCGGTGACGTTGAAGCCCTTGGCCATGACGACACCGAGCTGAACGCTCTCGTGGCCGTTGAACCGGTACTTGCGCTCGAAGGGATCCTCCAGCCCCGAGCTCACCGTCGCGATATCGCCAAGGCGCGTTACCTGGTTGCCGGCGCGCAAGCGCAGCTCGCGAATGTCGGCCGCCCTGGTGACGTCGCCCTCGACCGAAATGCGGACCGAGCGCAGGCCGGTGTCGACCGAGCCCGCCGGGTCGACATTGTTCTGTCCCTTGATCGCGTTCTGCAGGTCGGTCAGCGTCAGGCCGCGCTCGGCCAGCGCCTTGGACGAGACGTCGATATAGATCTTCTCGGGCTGGTCGCCGATGATGACCGCCTTCTCGACGCCGGGCGTCGTCAGCAGCATGTCGCGGGCCTGGATGGCGAACTTCTTCAATTCGGGATAGCTGAAGCCATCGCCGCTGATGGAATGCAAGGTGATGAAGGTGTCGCCGAATTCATCGTTGAAATAGGGGCCGAGCAGGCCTTGCGGCAGATCGCCTGCTATGTCGCCGACCTTCTTGCGCACCTGATAGAAGGCGTCGTTGACCTGGGCCGCATTGGTGTCGCCCTTGATCTGAACCGTGATGATGGCACTGCCGGCGCGCGTATAGGAGCGCACGAAGTCGAGATGCGGCGTCTCCTGCAGCTTGCGTTCGATCTTGTTGACGACCTGGTCTTCCATCTCCTGAATCGAAGAACCCGGCCAGATCGCCTGCACGACCATGACGCGGAAGGTGAAATCGGGATCTTCCTTCTGGCCCATGCGCATCAGGCCGAGCGCGCCGGCAAGGATGATCAGGCCGAACAGGAAACGTGCGATGCTCGGATGCCCGATCGCCCAGCGCGAGAGGTTGAAAGGCCGCTTTTCAGTGCTGCTGTCGGTGGTCATGGCGCCAGTCCAGTCCAATTGATCTGCAAGGCAGGTTCATCATGCCGTTCATGCGTTCTTCGTCTGGCTTCCGGGCGGCGAAGCTCCCTCAAGCGGAGAGACTCGCATCGCGTGTGACGCGACAATGATGCGGGGGAGCCATCTTGCCGGCGTCTCGACGATCGGGCGCCTGCCGCCCGGAACCATGGCCTGCCCGGTCTTGCGGCTCGCACCGACAGGACAGGGAGGGTTTCGTTGTGCCTGGCTGTCAGCGCAGGCTGCTGGTGGCAGCGTCGTCCGCCGCCGAGGCGGACTGCTGGAGACTGTCGCCGGACAGCTTGACCTTCAGATTGTCGGTCATGAACTGCGTGCCAGCGGCAACCACGACGTCGCCCTGCTTGAGGCCGTCGGCAACCGCGACGCCGTCGGCGGTGAAGTTCGCGATCTTGACCGGGCGCGAATGCACGGTGTCGCTGCCGCGGTCGACGGCCCAGACGATCTTCTGCCCGTCCTTTTCAGCCAAGGCGCTGAGCGGGATCGAGACCAGCTGGGTCTTGCTGTCGACCGTCGCCTGCACGTTGGCGGTCATGCCGAGCAGCACGCGCGGGTCGTTGGGGAGCGAGACGCGAACGGCGAAGGTGCGCGACTGCGGGTCGGCGCTGCCGGCAACTTCGCGGACCTTGCCGGCAAGCGTCAGCGCATCGTCCGCCCAGAAGCTTGCCTTGACCTCCTTGCCCGGCCTGAAGCCCGCAATATCCATTTCCGGCACAGCGATCAGCACTTCCTTCTCGCCATCGACGGCAACCGTCATCACGGGCGTGCCGGCAGCGACCACCTGGCCGACGTCGGCACTGACCGCGGTGACGATGCCGTTCTCGCTCGCCTTGAGGTCGGTGTAGTGGACCTGGTTCTGAGCCTGGGCGAGCGTCGAGCGGGCGGCATCGCGCGTCGCGACCGCCTGGTTGTAGGTCAGCGTCGCCTGCTCGAGCTGCGATTTCGGCGCGAAATTCTTGGCATAAAGCTGCTCGGCGCGCTTCCTGGCGAGATCCACCGTCTCGACCTGGCGCTCGGCGGCGTCAAGGCTCGCCGCCGTGCTCTTGACCGAAAGCTCGTAATCGGAGGGATCGATGCGGGCGAGGACGTCGCCCGAGGTGACATGCTGGCCGATGTCGACGAGCCTTTCGGTGACCTTGCCGGCAACGCGGAAGCCGAGATTCATCTCGGTGCGGGCACGCACCGAACCGGAATAATCGAGCTGGCGCGTGGTCTGCGCCGCGCCGATCTCGACGACCTTGACGGGGCGGATGATATCCTTGACCTCCGCCTTCTCCTGGGAACAGCCGGCAAGGCCGAGCGCCGCGACGATCAGGCCGGCAACCGGCAGCCAGCGGATAATGGAATTGGACGAAGACACCTTAGCACTCCCAAACTGGAGATTGATTGTCATTGCCGGCGCCCGGCGGGCGGCGGCTACTTCTTCAAGGCCTTGATCGCATAGTCGATGAGGTCGTCGGGCATTGCCCGGTTGGTCTTGGCAAGACACTGGGCCACCATCTGCGGGTGGCACAAAATGACCGTGGCCGCGCCGAAGCAGCGCGACGCAATCACCGGATCCTGCTCCCTGAATTCGCCGGCCGCGATGCCCTCGCGGATCACCTCGGCAAAAAGATCGTGGATACTGTCGACATGCTTGTCGATGACGCCCCAATCGCGCTCGAGGGCGACGATGACCATCTCATGGACCTTCTGGTCGTCGAGCATGACCTCCATGGTCATCTTGTACTGCGCGTGCACGTAGCGCCGCAGCCGTTCCTCGGCGCTGATCGGCAAATGCATGATCTCGTAGGCCATCCTGTAGCTGGCCCCGAGCATCCGGCCGCAGACCGCCTGGTGGATTTCGACCTTGGACGCAAAGAAGCGATAGATGTTGGCTGGCGACATGCCGAGTTCGCGGGCAATGTCGGCGACATTGGTCTTGCCGTAGCCATAGTGCCGGAACAGGCGCTCGGCGCAATCGAGAATGCGCGTCACATTCTCCTGGCGGGCGGCATCGGCGACGATGTTGGCGGTTTCGGACATAGCCTCTTTCGATTTACTAGTGATGAATTTTGATTTTCGTCACTCGTAAATCGAAAGGAACGAGATGTCAACACGGATTCGGCGTACGCGTACAAAATGGTGACAGATGGTGACAGCGAGGGGTGCCTCGCCTCGCGAAGCGACGTCGCGGAAACCCAGGATCCCCGTGGCCTTGCGGCCGAGCTCCGGCAGTCGAGGATGGTTGCCGTGGGCTACAGTAACTTCCTGATCCACCTCATTTTTGACCGACGTCAGGGCATGGATCCTAGGGTCTGTGCCGCGTCGCTTGCTCCTTGCTTCGCTGGGATGACGAAGTCACAAGGCCCGCCGCAAATTGTCGAGGGCATAGCAAGGGCGGCCATGCGGCCTACGCCTCCTTTGCCATTTCCCTGAGCCGGAATTTCTGGATCTTCCCAGTCGAGGTCTTCGGGATCTCGGCGAACACCACCGCTTTCGGCAGTTTGAAGCGGGCAAGCAGCGCCCGGCAATGCTCGATGATCTCGGCCTCGGTCGCTGTCTTGCCGGGCTTCAGCTCGACATAGGCGACCGGCACTTCGCCCCATTTCTCGTCCGCCCGCGCCACCACGCCGCAAGACGCAACGGACGGGTGCTTGTAGAGCGCGTCCTCGACCTCGATCGAGGAAATGTTCTCGCCGCCCGAAATGATGATGTCCTTGGAGCGGTCCTTGAGCTGGATATATCCATCCGGATGCATGACGCCGAGATCGCCGGAGTGGAACCAGCCGCCGGCGAACGCCTCGTCGGTCGCCTTGCGATTCCTGAGATAGCCTTTCATGACGATGTTGCCGCGGAACATGACCTCGCCGATGGTCTTGCCGTCGGCGGGCGTCTGCGTCATCGTTTCGGGATCCATCACCGTGAGGCCTTCGAGCGCGGCGTAGCGCACGCCTTGCCTGGCCTTCCTCGTGGCTCTCTGCCCCTTCTCCAGATGATCCCACTCATTGTGCCATTCGTTGACCACTGCCGGGCCGTAGGTCTCGGTCAGACCATAGAGATGCGTGACGGCGAAGCCGGCATCGGCCATGCCGGTGAGCACCGCTTCCGGCGGCGGCGCGGCGGCCGTGTTGAAGGTGACGGCTTGCGGGAACTGGCGCTTGTCCTCATCCCTGGCGTTGATCAGCACCGACATGACGATCGGCGCGCCGCACAGATGGGTGACGCCGTGGTCGGCGATGGCGTCGTAGATCTGCTTCGGCCGAACCCAGCGCAGACAGACATGGGTGCCGGCCTGGACGGCCAAGGTCCACGGAAAGCACCAGCCATTGCAGTGGAACATCGGCAGCGTCCATAGATAGACCGCGTGCTTGGCCATGCCGGCATGGACGGTGTTAGCGTAGGCCATCAGCGCAGCACCCCGATGATGGTAGACAACGCCTTTCGGATTGCCTGTCGTGCCCGAGGTGTAGTTGAGCGAAATGGCGTCCCACTCGTCGTCTGGCATCGACCAGGCGAAATTCTCCTCGCCCTCGGCAACGAAGGCCTCATAATCAAGAGTGCCGATGCGACCGCCCTTCGGATAGGGAGCGTCCGCGGCGTAGTCGGGATCGTCATAGTCGATGACCAAGGGCTTCACCTTGGCCAGATCGAGCGCTTGCCGAACCACTGCGGAGAATTCTCGATCGACGATGAGCACCCTGGTCCCGGCATGGTCGAGCTGGAAAGCGATCACGGCGGCGTCGAGGCGGGTGTTGAGCGAATGCAGCACCGCCTTGGTCATTGGCACGCCGAAATGCGCCTCCAGCATCGGCGGCGTGTTCGACAGCATCACCGTCACCGTGTCGCCCTTGCCGATGCCGCGCCTGGCAAGCGCCGAGGCGAGCTGCAGCGAACGGTGCCAGAAATCGCGATATGTCACGCGCTGCCGGCCATGGATGATGGCGACATGATCGGGATAGGTCTTGGCTGCCCGCTCCAGATAGGTGAGCGGCGTCAGCGGCTGATGGTTGGCAGCGTTCCTGTCGAGATCCTGTTCGTAAGGATTGCCCATCCTGTCCTCCCCGAATGTCCTTTTGCCGACAAGTTCTAATCACAGGTTCGGGCCGCGTCACCAGCGACGATGCCACGACAGGCCACGTTTGGCGCAATGATGATCTAGATTTGGCGCGCGTAAAGGCATCACGTACCTCCCCGCGGTTTGACTTTTGTCGAGAGCCGTGACTAATGTCAGCCGAGGAGACGGCATGGCGATCCGACCGGCAGAACAACTTATCCACAAGGCCGCCTGGCTCTATTATGCGCATGGCCTGCGCCAGGATCAGGTGGCGAGCCAGCTTAACATTTCCCGCGCCTCGGTGGCCATGTATCTGCGCAAGGCGCGCGAGACCGGTATCGTCAACATCTCGACCTCGACCCAGCTTTTCACCGACGACGTCATGGCGCGCAAGCTCGAGGATGCGCTCGGTCTCGACGCGGTCTGGATCGCACCGGAGAACGGCCATATCGCCGATCCCGCCACCGATATCGCGGTGCTGGCGGCGAGCGTCTTTCTTGAATTGGTGAAAAAGGGCGACCGCATCGGCGTCGCCTGGGGGCGCACCGTCTACATGATCGCCGACATCATGTCCTACGCCGATCTCCAGGATGTTACCGTGGTGCAGCTCTGCGGCAATCTCGGCGCGCCCTATTCCTATCGTCCCGACCAGTGCACGATGGAGATCGCGCGGCGGCTCAACGCCAAGGGCATCAATTTCTACGCGCCGCTGGTGCTGACCACCGAAGAACTGGCACGAGGCCTGCGGGCCGAACCGGTTATCCTCGAACAGCTGTCGAGCATCCACGAATGCGATCTGGCGCTGTATTCGGTCGGCGCGGTCGATGCCGACAGCCATCTGGTCAAATGCGGCGCGCTGACATCAGACGAAATGGCCGACCTGCGCAAGGCGGGCGCGGCCGGCGTCATTGCCGGGCAGATCATCGATGCCGAGGGCAAGGTGCTCGACTGCGGCTACAACCGCCGGGTGATCTCGGCGGAGCTTTCCTCGTTGCGCGCCATCCAGAAGCGGCTGATGGTGGTGCAGGAGAACAGCAAGTTCGAACCCCTGCTCGCGGCGATCGCCGGCGGCCTTTGCACACATCTGGTGGTCGGCGCCGATATGGCGCAGCGGCTTCTGGATCATGCCGGAGCGCCAGGCAAAAAGGTATCCTAGAGACCATTCCTGCCGCGGCCGTCATCAAGGCGTCGCGGCATTCCTGTTTCACCACTATGACAGCAACCGGACGAAGCTAATGAAAAACCTGTGGAATGACGGCGATGCGGAGAAGATGGTTGCCGACTATGCAAAGAAAGGCGTCGGACGCGACCTCGCGCTACGCGTCTACACGACGCGCCTGCTGGGCGGCGAGCCGCGACTGGTGCTGCATGGCGGCGGCAACACCTCCTGCAAGACCAAGGCGACCGACCTCGTCGGCGAGGAATGGGACGTGCTGTGCGTCAAGGGCAGCGGCTGGGACATGGCGGTCATCGAGCCGCAGGGCCTGCCGGCGGTGAAGATGGGCGCGCTCCTCAAGGCGCGCGCGCTGGACAAGCTCTCCGATGAGGACATGGTCGCGCTGCAGCGGGCGAACCTCATCGATCCGTCCTCGCCCAATCCTTCGGTCGAGACATTGCTGCATGCCTTCCTGCCGCACAAATTCGTCGACCACACGCACTCGACCGCCATACTGGCGATCGTCGACCAGGAAGACAGCAAACCACTGGTGAAGACGGTGTTCGGGACCAAGATGGGCTACGTGCCCTACATCATGCCGGGCTTCGACCTCGCCAAGGCGGCGGCCGACGTCTTTGATGCCGATCCTGATGTGGAAGGACTGGTCCTCGACAAGCACGGCATCTTCACCTTCGGCGACGACGCCAGGCAGGCCTACGATCGGATGATCCATTATGTGAACGTCGCCGAGGCGTATATTGCCAGCCACGCCAAGCCAAAGGCGGCAAAGGCCGCACTACCGGTAAAGCTTGCGTCGCCGGCTTCCGTCGCGCCGATGCTGCGCGGAGCCGTGGCGGTGGCGCGCGGCGAAGGCCGCTTCGACCGCATGATCAGCGATTTCCGCACCTCGGACGCGATCGTCGATTTCATCAATTCGGCCGAGATCGCTGACTATGCCGCACGCGGCGTGTCCACGCCGGACCTGTCGATCCGCATCAAGACCGGGCCGATGGCGGTACCGGCGCCCGACGCGGACAAGTCCGGCGACTACAAGGCCGTCATCAAGAGCCATGTCGACGCCTTCGCCAAGGAATACCGCGCCTATTTCGAGACCAATGACGCGCTCGACGACGTCAAGCGCACCATGCTCGACCCGATGCCACGACTGACGCTTGTGCCGGGGCTCGGCATGTTCGGCCATGGCCGAACGCTGAAAGACGCCAGGATCGCTTCCGACGTCGGCGAAATGTGGATCGAGGCCGTGCGCGGCGCCGAGGCGGTCGGCCGTTTCCATCCGCTTTCGAAGGCCGACCTGTTCCCGCTCGAATACTGGTCGCTGGAACAGGCCAAGCTCGCCTCCAACAAGCCGAAGCCGCTGACCGGCCAGGTGGTGCTGATCACCGGCGGTGCCGGTGCGAT
Organism: Mesorhizobium sp. B2-3-2; assembly: GCF_006442295.1. Lineage (NCBI taxonomy): Bacteria > Pseudomonadati > Pseudomonadota > Alphaproteobacteria > Hyphomicrobiales > Phyllobacteriaceae > Mesorhizobium > Mesorhizobium sp. B2-3-2. The sequence goes on from NZ_VFWA01000005.1 coordinate 257,714, forward strand.
CGGTGCGGCGATCGCCAAGCTGTTTGCGGATAATGGCGCCCATGCGGTGGTCGTCGATCTCGATGGCGAAAAAGCCGCTGATGCGGCCAAGAAAGCGGGCAACAATTCGATCGGCGTCGCCGCCGATATCACCGATCCGCGCCAAGTGCGTGCAGCCTTCGACAGGGCCGTTGCCGTGTATGGCGGCGTCGACATAGTGGTGTCCAATGCCGGTGCCGCCTGGGAAGGCCGGATCGGCGAACTTGACGACGCGCTGCTGCGCAAGAGCTTCGAACTCAATTTCTTCGCCCACCAGTCTGTGGCGCAGAACGCGGTGCGCATCATGCTCGAACAAGGCACCGGCGGCGCGCTTTTGTTCAACACCTCCAAGCAGGCGGTCAATCCGGGGCCGAAATTCGGCGCCTATGGCGTGCCGAAGGCCGCGACTTTGTTCCTGTCCCGGCAATACGCGCTTGATTACGGCGCGCATGGCATCCGCTCCAACGCCGTCAATGCCGACCGCATCCGCTCCGGCCTCTTGACCGACGCCATGATCGCCAGCCGTTCGGGCGCGCGCGGTGTCTCGGAGAAGGAATACATGTCCGGCAATCTGCTCGGCCAGGAGGTGACGGCGCAGGACGTGGCGCAGGCCTTCCTGCATCACGCGCTGGCCGACCGGACCACCGCCGACGTGACGACGGTCGACGGCGGCAACATCGCGGCGGCGCTGCGGTAGGCTTGCAAGATCTGCACACTGTAGCTACATTGTGGCTCAACAGAAGGGAGTCGCGATATGGCTACAGATGCAGTGGTCCGCGCACGGATCGACGCCGCGACGAAGGATCAGGCAACGGAGGCTTTGGCAGCTATGGGCTTGTCGGTCTCTGATGCCATTCGTCTGTTGCTGGTCCGCGTCGCCGCCGACAAGGAATTTCCCTTTCCGGTAAAAGTGCCGAACGCTACCACTCAAAAGGCCATGGCCGAATTGGAGAAAGGCAAAGGAAAGCGTTTCGCCTCGGCCGATGAGTTGTTCAAGGATTTGGGGCTCTAAGCATGCCAGAGCCCATTCGCTCCGGGCAATTTCGCCGGGATGTGAAGCGTATGGAAAAGCGTGGCAAGAACCTTGGGAAATTGCGTGATCTGCTAGGCCTGCTCATCGCCGGGCATGATCTGCCGGCGATGTACAAGGATCATCCTCTGAAAGGCGACTGGAAAGGCTTTCGAGATGCGCATATCGAGCCGGACTGGCTCCTGATCTACCGCGTTGTCGGTGACGAATTGCAGCTTGCCCGTACCGGTTCGCATTCCGACCTGTTCAAAGAGTGACTCTGCGGAATAGCCGCCCACGGCGATCTGCTGCGGGCGGCTCTCAATACATGTAATTCTGCACGCCGAAAGTGCCGAACCTACTTCGCGTTCGGGTTCGGCATCCAGGCAGGCATCGCGACATCGGCATGGGCGAACTGCGGCAGCTTGGCCGACAGATCCTCCATGTTCTTGATGTCCTTGTCGAGAAGGTCCTTCTGGGTGATCAGCGTCGGCGGCACGACGACGTTGTGGCCGGGGTCTTCGCCGGCGAGCAGCTGCGCCAGCGCACGCACCGAGACCTGGCCCACGACGGCCGGGTTGGTGGCGGCGGTTGCCGCCCAGGCGCTGTCGGGCTCCCGCATCGCCGCGATGTCCGAGGTCGAGATGTCGGCCGAATAGATCTTGATGTCCTTGTTCAGGCCTGCCTCGTCGACGGCGATCTTCACGCCCTTGGCGAACTCGTCATAGGGAGCGAACATCACCTTGATGTCGGGATGGGCGGTCAGCACCGAGCGCGCCTGGTTGGCAACGGAGTTGGCGATCGGGTTGTCCAGCGTGCCGAACATGGCGACTTCGTTGATGCCCGAATATTTCTTCTTCACGTCGACCCAGGTTTCGTTGCGGCGGTCGAGCGGGGCGATGCCCGCGACATAGACATAGCCGGCCTTCCAGCTATCGCCATTATCCTTGACCGCCTGCTCCAGCGCGAGGCGCGCAAGGTCGCGGTCTGACTGCTCGATCTGCGGGATCTTGGGGTTTTCGACATTGACGTCGAAAGCGACCACCTTGATGCCGGCGTCGACCGCGCGCTGGGCGGCGTCCTTCATCGATTCCGTCAGGCCGTGCTGGATGATGATGCCTTGCACGCCAAGCGCGATGGCCTGATCGACCATGTCGGCCTGGAGGGCGGCGTCCTGGCGGCTGTCGAGCACGCGCAGGTCGACGCCGAGGGCCTTGGCTTGCGCCTCGACGCCGGACAGATAGGCCTGGAAGAAGTCACCGGTCGAGAGATAGCGCACCAGGGCGATCTTGACGCCGGGCTTGTCGAACGGCGCCGGGCGGTCGGCTGCCAGAGCCGTCCCTTGCATCAGCAGCGCCGCGCCGGCGAGCCCGAGCGCTGCCTTGCCCAAAAGTCTTCTTGTGATGTTCACGTCGTTTCCTCCACTTGTTGAAATGCAACCCGGTCGAAATCTATGTCCTGCCCCTGCCGGAAAGAGCGAAGGTGAAGACAAGGGCGACGACCAGAACGGCGCCCTTGATGAAATCCTGCGTGTAGTATGGCGCGTTCATCATCGTCAGACCCTGGAGAAGGACGCCGACAAAGACCGCGCCGACAGCCGTGCCGAACGCGTTCGGCTTGGCGGCGCCGAGAACCGCGTAGCCGATGAGCGCCGCGGCGACGGCGTCGAGCAGAAGATTATTACCCGAGGCGATATCGCCGCGTCCAAGCCGCGCGGCGAGCAAAATACCGCCGATCGAGGCAAAAACTCCTGAAATGATATAGGCCCAGATTTTGTATGCCTTGACAGGCGCGCCGGCGAGCTCGGCGGCGCGCTCATTGGAGCCGACGGCATACATCATGCGGCCGAAACGGGTGTATTCGAGGAAGAACCAGATCAGCACCGCAAGCACCGCCAGAACGACGACCGAGACCGGAACGAGATTGGGAATGAAGAAGTCGAAGCGGTGGCGGCCGAGCGCCAGGAACGCCTCGCCGAACTTGCCGTTGGCGACCGAGCCGTCGGGCATGGTCATGCCGGTGGCGATCGAGCGGCCTTCGGTCGGGATGCGCTGCAGGCCGACCAGCAGGAACATCATGCCGAGCGTCGCCAGCAGGTCCGGCACGCGCATATAGACGATCAACCAACCATTGATGAGCCCAACGATAACGCCGATCAGCAGGCAGACGATGACCGCGACGACAGCGTTCTGCTCCAGCACGACCATGACATAGGCCGCCGCCATCATGGCTGACGTAGCGACCGAGCCGATCGACAGGTCGAAACCGCCAACGACCAGCGTGGCGGTGACGCCAAGCGCCAGCACGCCGGTGATGGCGACCGACTGGAAGATGAAGACCGCACTTTGCGGCGAAACGAAACCGTCGGCGGCGATCGCGAAATAAGCGACGAGCCCGAACAACAGGACGATGAAACCGTAGCGGATGGCGTGGTTGCGCTGCGTCATTCAGCGCTCCCGCGCGCCGCTGCCATTTTTACCCAACTCGAACCCATGCTCTCCATTCCAATTGTCGTCGCCAGTTCTTCAATTCCAGCCGGTCAAGCCGCGCGGTGCGGCAGCCCGCCGGCCACCTCGGCCAGCAGGCGATCGAGATCGACGTCCGCGTTGCGGTGTTCGCCGACGATGGTCTGCTCCGACATCACCAGGATACGGTCGGCCGTCTCCAGCGCCTCGTCGAGTTCGGTGACGAACAAAAGCGTCGCGCGGCCATTGGCGCTTGCCCTCAGCTTGGCTGCGATGTCGCGCCTGGCCGAGATGTCGACACCTTGAAACGGCTCGTCGAGAATGAACAGGCTCGCATCCTGCGCCATCCAGCGGGCAACCATCACCTTCTGCTGGTTGCCACCGGACAATGCCGACATTTCGTCCTTCTCGGAGCGGCAGACGATGCCCAATTCCTGGATCTGCCGGCGCGCCGTGGCGCGTTCCCGGCGGCGCTTGAGCACGCCCAGGTTCGACATCCGCCTCAGGAACGGCAGGCTGACATTGCGCTCGATGTTGAAGCCGCCGACGATGCCGCTGGTGGCGCGATCCTTGGCGACGAGGAAGACGCCGGCGGCGATCGCATCGCCGGCCGAGCGCGGCGCGTAGGGCTTGCCGTTCATCGTCATGGTGCCGGCGAGAGGCCTGCGCACGCCGAACAGCGTCTCGGCAAGCGCTGTCTTGCCGACACCAACCAGCCCGGTGACGGCGACGACCTCGCCGTCGCCAAGCGTCAGCGATATCGGCCTGGCGCCCTGGGCGATACGCAGGCCCTCGACGGTTAGCACCGCCCGGGCCGAATGCCTGGCGACGATCTGGTCGAGGTGGATCTTGCGGCCGAGCATGGCATTGACCGCGCCTTCGTAGTCGAGCGGCTTCTTGTCGAAGACGCCGGACACGGCGCCGTCGCGCATCGAGACAATGCGGTCGGCAAGCCGCCTGATATCGGACATCCGGTGCGAGATGTAGAGGATCGCCACGCCTTGCGCGCGCAGCCTGTCGACCAGCGCAAAAAGCCGATCGGCTTCGGCGCTCGATAGCGATGAGGTCGGTTCGTCGAGGATCAGCACTTTCGGCTGATGTGCCAGCGCGCGGGCAATCGCCACCATCTGGCGATCGGCCAGCGAGAGATCGCTGACGCGCGCCTTCAAGTCGATCGCCAGGTCCATGCGGTCGGCAACGGCCTTGGCCTCGCGACGCACACGGACCGGATTGAACAGGATCGGTGCGCCTTTGCCGCTCAGCCTGTCCAATGTCAGGTTCGTGGCCACGTCAAGATCGGCGACGACACCGTCATTGATGTTCTGGTGAACGGTGACGACGCCCGCATGGATTGCTTCCGCCGGCCTTCCCGGCGCAAAATCCTGGCCGGCCAAGGTCATGGTGCCGCCATCGCGTTCGTAGACGCCGCTGACGATCTTGACGAGGGTGGATTTGCCGGCGCCGTTGGCGCCCATCAGCACGGTCACTTCGCCGGCATGGAGTTCGAGCGAGACGCCGCCAAGCACCTCGTTGCGGCCAAAGGATTTCCTCAGTCCCTCTACGCGGAACACGGCATTGCCGACCATGCGTTCCTCCCTGACGGTGACGCTATGGGCTGCATCGGCAATTGTCAACACGATTGACAATTGCCAGAGCGCTACCTAGCTTGGCCCCGCCGTCGTGGCTCCGCTATTATTGAGGGACGAGCAGGAGAGGTGAGGATGACCGGAAAGACGCCGTTCGAGCCACTGTCGGTGGAGACGCTCGCCACGCGGCTCAGCACTAACGAGGCGCTCACCCGGCGCATCGGCGAGGACGCCAGCCGCTGGAAGGTGCGCGAGGTCGGCGACGGCAACCTGAATCTCGTCTTCATCGTCGAGGGCGACAAGGGCGCGGCGGTGGTCAAGCAGGCCCTGCCCTACGTCCGGCTGGTCGGCGACAGCTGGCCGCTGCCGCTGAAGCGTTCCTTCTTCGAATATCACGCGCTGACGCGGCAAGAGGCGCGCGCGCCGGGCTCGGTGCCGGCCATCTACCATTTCGACGAGACCCAGGCGCTGATCATCATGGAGTATCTGTCGCCGCACATCATTTTGCGGCGGGCGCTGATCGAGGGCCGGCAATTGCCCAACATCGCCAGGGATATCGGGCTGTTCATGGCCCGCACCCTGTTTCGTGGCTCCGATTTCTCGATGGTGACCAGGGATCGCAAGGCGGATCTGGCCCTGTTTGCGGACAATGTCGAGCTGTGCGACATCACCGAGAACCTGGTGTTTTCCGATCCTTATTTCGACGCCAAGCTAAACCGCCACACCTCGCCGCAGCTCGACGCCTTGGTTGCCGAGTTGCGCGTCGACCGCGACCTCAAGGTGGAAGCGCAGCGCCTGAAACATCTGTTCGCCGCCAATGCAGAGACATTGCTGCATGGTGATCTGCATTCCGGCTCGATCATGGTCACCGATACAGAGACCAGGATGATCGACCCAGAGTTCGCCTTCTACGGGCCAATGGCTTTCGACGTCGGCATGCTGCTCGCCAACTTCTGGATGGCCTTCTTTTCGCAGCGAGGCCATGAGCAGAACGGCAAGCGCGACGCCATGCGCGCCTATCTGCTCGATGTCACAGCGCAGACGTGGTCGGTGTTCCGCGCCGAGTTCTCGCATCTGTGGCGCACGGAGCGCAACGGCATGCTCTACCAGAAGAGCCTGTTCGAGGATCAGGGCGACAGGCTGGGCGCCGAGCAGGCGCTCGACCATGTGCTGCACCAGATCTGGGACGACCTGCTCGGCTTTGCCGGCATCGAGGTGCACCGGCGCATACTCGGCCTCGCCCACAATGCCGATTTCGAAACCATTGCCGACGAAGACCTGCGCGCCACATGTGAAGCGAGGGCGCTGAAGTTCGGCCGCCACATCGCCGTCAACAGGCGTCATATCCACAGCATCGACGAGGTCAACAACCTCGCCACGCTGATCGAACAGGAGAACCGCATTTGAACGTCGGCGAGCGCCACTATCGCACTATCTGGCTGAGCGACGATGGGCGCTCGGTGGAGATCATCGACCAGCGCTGGCTGCCGCATGACTTCCGTATCGTGAAGGTCGATACCGTTGACGGCGTCGCCACCGCCATCCGCGACATGTGGGTGCGCGGCGCGCCGCTGATCGGTGTGACCGCTGCCTATGGCGTCGCCATGCAGATGGCGGACGATCCGTCGGATGCCGCGCTCGATGCCGTCTGGGAGACGCTCCACGAGACGCGTCCGACGGCGATCAATCTGCGCTGGGCGCTGGATGAGATGCGGCGCTTCCTGCGGCCGCTTCCGACGGAACAACGGGCTGCCGCCGCCTATCGGCGCGCCAGCGAGATCGCCGACGAGGATGTCGGGCTCAACCGCGCCATCGGCGAGAACGGTCTCGCCATCATCAAGGACATCGCTGCGCGTAAAAAGCCGGGCGAAACGGTCAACATCCTGACGCATTGCAACGCCGGCTGGCTGGCCACCGTCGACTACGGCACGGCCACCGCGCCGATCTACCTGGCAACGGAGGCCGGCATTCCGGTCCATGTCTATGTCGACGAGACGCGGCCGCGCAACCAGGGCGCCCAGTTGACGGCCTGGGAGATGGCCGGCCACGGCGTGCCGCACACGCTGATCGTCGACAATGCCGGCGGCCACCTGATGCAGCGCGGTGCAATCGACATGGTCATTGTCGGCACCGACCGCACCACCGCCGACGGCGACGTCTGCAACAAGATCGGCACCTATCTGAAGGCGCTCGCCGCCTCCGACAATGACGTGCCGTTCTACGTTGCGCTGCCTTCGCCGACCATCGACTGGACGGTGGGCGACGGACTTGCCGAAATCCCGATCGAGGAACGCTCCGGCGACGAGGTTTCGCTGGTGTGGGGCAAGACCGCGAGCGGCGAGATCGCCCAGGTGCGCGTCTCGCCGGAAGCGACGCCCGCGGCAAACCCCGCCTTCGACGTGACGCCGGCGCGGCTGGTCACCGGTCTGATCACCGAGCGCGGCGTCGCCAAGGCCTCGCGCGACGGGCTGAAGGCAATGTTCCCGGAGCGGGGATAGTCGGCTCTCGCAAGGGCCAGGAACCACCTTTCGCGGTTCAGAAGGTGCTGCTCTTTGCGATCTCCAGCGAGTTGACGAAATCCAGTGAACGCCGCAGCGCGCGACGAATGGTGGCGATATCCACCGGCGTGCTTCGCCGCTGGGGATCGCGGCGCTGCGGGCGCTGCAGCCGCAATGGCAGTTCGATGCTGACCGGCAGCGTCGCGGGAAGCGCTGCCCAGTACGGTCCGTAGCCGATCGAGCCGTCGCCGATGGCACAAAACGCCCATCCCTCGCCGGTGCTCGCGACATCCTTCAGATGGGCATGCCCAATCGCCTCGATGGCACCAGCGATATCTGGCGCCGGCTGCATCGCTTCGTTGCTGTAGGTAAAGACATTTCCAGCATCGTGGTTCAGGCGCACATGTCGCGAGCCGATGTCGCGGATGAAGCCTGCCCCCAGCCGGGCGCCGCCGAGCAGATCGCCTTGGCCGTGCCCGGGGTTCTCGAGTGCCAGAACGATGCCGGCTTCCTCCAGCTTCGGCAGGAGGGCGTCGATCGTTTTGCGGATCGCCGCGCTGTTTCTCGCCGGGCCGGCATTGGTGATCAGGAAGGACGCACCAAGACCGGCGGCAAAGCCGATGCGGCGGGACAAGGCGTCGACGGCATCGGCTCCGGAGAGGTCGAGATGAGCCGATACGGCATTGATCCCCAGCCCGGCATGTTCCGCTGCCCGGCGCAGCTTCGCGGCCTGCGCAGCCGCAAACATGCTTTCATCGAAATCGACATAACCACGGATGAAGGCCGGCTCGACATGGAGGGCGCCGGCCGCTGCAATCTCCTCGAGGGCCAATTCCATGGAATAGCCATCGAAGAGCGCGGTCGATACCGAGACGGTCCGGCGCGGCGAAGGCAGGGCTCAGGCTCCCTTGCCGTAGACGATCAATTCCGAGGCTTCCTTCACCTTGGCCGGAGACAGCGCTTCGCGCCAGTCGTCCCGGACCACGACCCCCTTGGCGAACCGCATCAGGCGCAGCGCCGCATCGGACGGCACTTTCGGAGAGAAGCCGAACCACATGGCGATCTCGACGTTCAGATGGCCTATCAGGAAGTCCATCGCGGCCTGTCTGGGAATGCCATATTTGCGCTCACACTCCTCGACGGCCTCGACCATGGTGTCGACGAAGGGCATGGCCACCATTTCGGACAGGCCCGGCTCCAGGATCGCCAGTTGTTCGACGGTGACGCGATGGCTGTCGATGATCGGCGACCACATGGCCTTGCACACTTGCTCGCCAAGCGCATAGTGCTCTTCCGGACCTTGCATCAGGGCACACACGATCGATTGCCTGGCGATGCCGCCATGGTAATCGCGACGCGCGGCCCACTCCGTCTCGTCGCCGAACAGCGGCGGATGGCAGGGATGGCCGACGAAATAGGTGAGATCCGGCCGATCCGCGGGCAAGTCGCCGGCATAGGGCGCTGCCGCATCCAGAATGAGGATCATGGTGCCCGCGGCAAGCATCGGCGAGATCTGCCGCGCCACCTGGCCGATGATATTGTCCGGCAGAGCCATCACCACGACCTTGGCGCCAGGAATGCCCTCCTCCATGGCGACGGCGCCGATGTCGGCTTCTCCCAGCCGCTTGCGGCCGGCCTCGCCGATCTCCACGGCGCGGACATCGTAGCCCGCTTCGATCAGCTTGCGTGTCACGCGGAAGCCCATCTTCCCTCCGGCTCCAAGCACCGCCACGGATGTCGTCATTTGCTTCTCTCCCATTTGCCTTGATGGCGCGCCGATGGCGCAGATTCAGCCGAACGCTTGCAGCGCGGCTTCGAGCTCCGGATGCGTGGCGGCGTAGTCGCGCGCGGGAATGCCTGCCGCCGCGGCTTCGAAAGCATCATGCAGGCTTCGGACGCCGGCGGCCGGCCCGCCTGGATGCGCCATGATCCCGCCGCCGCAGCAGTAGATGAAATCGTCCGAGCCGAGCCTCGTATAGGTCTCGGCTGCCTGCACAGCGCTCTGTCCAGACGAAAACACCGGCATGACGGTATCGGGACGGCCAGCCCGTTCGAACATCGGGGTGAGACAGCCATGGGCCGACGCCATCACCGACTCGTCCGGCTCGCAGAACTTGTTGGACAGCCCGTTGACGTGCATGTGGTCGATGCCCGCCAGGCGCCAGAATTTCTGATAGGCGAGATAGCTCATGCCGAGATCGGGAGAGCGGCTGAAGAGGCCCCAGCCGGCCCGATGGCCGTGCAGCGCAACGGCGGAGTGGCGGCGCATCTCGATGACGGCGGACAGGCCGACGGAATTCAGGACCAGCATGGCGCAGGTCCCGCCACGGCGCTCGATCAGATCCAGCTGGCGACGCATGGCGTCGATGTCACCGGAAATGTTGGCCGCATACATGACCTTGCGCCCGGTCCTGTCGGCGTGCCTGTCTATCACCGCCATGACCGCTTCGAACCGGTGTTCGAACGGCGAATGCGGAGGGTCTCCCATCAATTCGTCGTCCTTGATGAAATCAAGGCCCGCGGCAATCAGCGTGTCGGCCAGGGCCGCCGTCTCCTGCGGGCTAAGACCAACGCTCGGCTTGACGATGGTGCCGATCAGCGGACGCCCTTCGACGCTCGTGAGGCGACGCGTTCCCTCAACGGCGAAAGCGGGCCCTGGATAGGCATCCGCGAAGGCATCGGGAAAGGTAAGGTCGAGGAGACGCATGGCCGAAAAATGATGCAGCTCGAACAGATTGCCGAGAACCGTCGACCAGACCGAAGCCAGCACTGTCCCCGTATTCTCGATGTTCCAGGAAAGGCCCACCTTGGCCCGGCGCGGCCTCACGGTCGCATCTTTTGGCGAGCGCGAGAACGGCAACGCCTCGCTGTCGACCTCGGCAACATCGCTGATGAATTCGACGCGGGCTCCGAACCTGCGCAGCAGCTCCGGCGTTTCCCCGGGTATGGCACGAAACGTCCCGCTTGATTGTTCGCCCGCCATTGCAGCCGCGGCAACCTCCAGCGGGTAGCGGGTTTCGATCAGATAGGTGGCGCGGAGGCGACCGGACAATGCAGGCTTCCCGGCTGGAATGATGTTCATGGAGCGACCGTTAGCACCAAAAAGATATCATGTCATCACATGAGTTTTCCCAGGCAAAAAAATTCGCCGACCGCTCAGCCGGCTCCGCCGCCGGCCAGTTTGGAATAAAGTTCGTTGGCGCGGCCGATGTGGTCGGCCATCGCGGCGCTCGCGCCTTCCGCATCACCACTGGCAATCGCCTTGTAGATCCGCTCGTGCTCCTCGACGGTCAGCCGCTCGGCGCCTTTCATCGCCACCAGATCCCGCTTGAAACGGGACAGCCATTCGAGCATTCCCTTCGCCACCGCCGCTATCATCGAATTGCCGCTCATCTCGGCGATGACGGCGTGGAACTCCATGTCGGCGGCCACGAACCGGGCCTGGTCGCCCTTTGCCTCGCGCAAATGACGCAAGGTCTCCGCGAGGCGTTCCAGACTTTTGGCCGTAGCGCGCCGCGTGGCTATCCGGACTAGGCCCGTTTCCAGCAAGAGCCTGACTTCCTTGAGTTCTTCGAGCCCGCGAGAGTTCGTCGCCAGCATCATGACCATCGCCGCGGAGACCTGATCGACGATCACATCGGGCGTCGGATTGATGACGCGGGCGCGTTCTCCGTGCGAGATCCTGATAAGTCCCATCTGTTGCAGCGACAACATCGCTTCCCGGATCGAGGGCCGACCGACGCCGATCATCGTCATCAATTCCTTTTCCGACGGCAATTGAGAGCCGGGCGGGAATTCGGACGTCGAGATTGCCGCCATCAGCCGGTCAAGCACCTCCACATACAATTTCTTTTTCTGGACCGGCTCCATCCGTCCCTCCCTGGGTGTTCGCGGCATAGTCGATCCCGAGTCGTGTCGGCAGACAAGGGTCGAGCGATCGATTGACATTACATATATGATGACCTAACGTCCGTCTACGGCCGGCTTTGGACCGCTTGCCGGGGCAGGCCGGCTCTGTTTGGCCAAGGAAAGAACGAAGCGACGGCCGAGCTTCGTCTCGTCCACAATCCAAAGGAGGTTTCGGCGATTGGGTTGCGGTGCCCGCTTGCCTATTTGGTATGCTGGTATAACATGTAGCTGGTATGGCGTCTTTCGGATGGACGCTGTAGCGAAATGGCAAGGCCGATCCTATCGGCCGGTGTTTTTGGGAGGAAATATCATGAAGTTTTCAACCGTGGCGGCGCTCGCCGGCGCCGTGCTGGTCAGCGTCTCGGCTGTGCCGGCAATGGCGTCACCGGATGCGCCGGTGATCGCGCTCGCCAACGCCTATTACGGCAACACGTGGCGGCACCAGATGGTGGAGGCTTTCGAAGCCTCGGCCAAGGAGGCCAAGGCGGCCGGTCAGATCGCCGACTACATCGTCATGAACGGCGACGGCTCGGTAGCGCAGCAGAACAGCCAGATCGCCGAACTGATCCTCAAGAAGGTCGACGTGCTCGCTGTCGACGCCGCCTCGGAAACCGCGGTCAACGGGATCATCGAAAAAGCCTGCAAGGCCGGCATCATCGTCGTTTCGTTCGATTCGGTCGCCTCGGCGCCTTGCAACTACCAGCTCAACTTCGACTTCAAGGGCTACAAGGCAGCCCAGGCCGAGGCCGTTTTCAAGATGATCGGCGGCAAGGGCAACGTCATCCAGGTGCGCGGCGTGAAGGGTTCGGCGCCCGACAACGACATGTTCAACGCGCAACAGTCGGTACTGGCCAAATATCCCGATATCAAGGTCGTCGCCACGGTCTACGGCCAGGCGACCGCGTCGGTCGCACAGGCGGCCATCGCCAACGTGCTGCCCTCGCTGCCGCATGTCGACGCCGTGCTCGCACAGGGCGGCAGCGACGATGTCGGCATCGCCCAGGCGTTCGTCCAGTATGGCGGCGACTATGCCGGCAAGATGCCGATCATCGAAGGCGGCGGCGGCACCGACTTCGTCAAATGGTGGGCCGAGGAGAACGCCAAGAACGGCTACCAGACGATCTCGATGAACACCACACCAGGCATTGGCGGCGCCGCGTTCTGGCTCGGCCTGTCGCTGCTCAAGGGCGCCAAGGCACCCAAGGTGATGATCATGCCGGTGGCCACCGTCGATGCCGGCAACCTCAAGGAATACGCAAAGCTGCCGGGCGGCCAGATCATCAGCCCCAGCTATTCGCTCGACTGGGTCAAGCAGAACCTGCTGAGCAAGTAAGGTTGGCAACGCCAGGGACCGGCCGCCGCGGAACGGCCGCGCCCGGTCCCTGCCCGTGAAGAAACGGAGGACGAATGTCCCATCTCGCCGTAGCCGCCCCGGAAGGCGCAGCCGCAGCGGTGCTCGCCGATCCGACCCGGCAGAGCGTTGTTTCGCTTTCCGGGATCACCAAGAGCTTCGGACCGACGCTGGCGAATATAGAGATCGACCTCGCCGTCTCCGCCGGCGAGATCATCGGGCTGGTCGGCGGCAACGGCGCCGGCAAATCGACGCTGATGCGCATCCTCTGCGGGGCGATGTGGCCGACCCTGGGCTCGATTTCGTTTGCCGGTCAGAATATCGGCTTCGCCGGCTACGACACGGCGGAGGCACAGCGCCGCGGCATCCGCATGGTGCACCAGGAATTGTCGCTGTGCGCCAACCTCTCGGTGGCCGAAAACTTCTTCCTGGAAATTCCGGCGGATGCCGCCAACCGGCCGGGCTGGCGGGCACTCTACAGGGCGCGCGCCCGCTCGGCGCTGGACGCCGTCTTCCCCGCAAACGGCATCGATGTGAATGCCGAAGTCGGCCACCTCTCCATCGCCGAACGGCAAATGGTCGAGATTGCACGGGCCGCCGCGACACCCGGCGTCAAGCTGATCATTCTTGACGAGCCGACCTCCTCGCTCGATCTCGATCGCTCGAGACAGTTGCGGGGCTTCATCCGCGAGCGGGCCAAATCCGGCCTCGCCTTCATCTTCATCAGCCACAAGCTTCAGGAAATCATCGACATCGCCACCCAGGTGGTCGTGCTGCGAAATGGACGCACGGCCTGGCGCGGCGATGTGGCCGAGACGTCGATCGGCAGGCTGGTGCAACTCATGGGAGGCGACGCCAATTCGATCCACCAGCACGGTACCGCCGCCACCGGCAGCCGCGAAGCGCTGGTGCGCCTGTCCGGGTTCCTGACGGCTGAACTCGGCCGCGACATAGAGATCGGCCGCGGTGAGATCATCGGACTGGCAGGCCTCGAGGGCAGCGGCCAGAAAGAGTTGCTGCACGCAATCTTCAAGCCCGGTTCCGGAACGGATGCGGCCGTCGTCAGAAAGGGTGAAGCCGGTTTCATCGCGGGCGACCGCCAGAAGGAAGGCGTGTTCCCCTTGTGGAGCGTGCTGGGCAATATCAGCATCGGCGCCCTGGCGCGTCGCCCGGCGCTGGGCTTGGTGTCGGACCGCGCCAACCGCGCGGCAGCGGCCGATGCCGCCGGCCGGCTGCGGCTCGACGAAACCCGCTTCGGATCCAACATATTGGAGCTCAGCGGCGGCAACCAGCAGAAGGCGCTGGTCGCCCGGGCGCTCGTCGCCGACACGCCGATCGTCCTGCTCGACGACCCGACGCGCGGCGTCGACATCGCCACCAAGCAGGATTTCTACCGCCTCTGCAACGACATTGCGCGAGGCGGGCGCACGCTCATCTGGCACACGACCGAAGATGCCGAACTCCTGGCCTGCGATCGCGTGCTGGTATTTTCCGGCGGCCGCATCGTCAAGGAACTGGCTGGCGAGGCGATCACGGAATCGGCCATCGTTGGAGCGTCCTTTGCCCAGCAGGCGGACAAAGCCGCCGGTGTCGCGCGCAGCGGCGCTGCTGGCGCCGGGCTTGCCCGCCGGCTGGTGAACGCTGCCCCCTTCATCGGCCTCGCCGCCGTACTGGCCGTGATGATCTCGGCCAATCCGGCGGTCGCCTCCATTTTCGGGCTCGACCTCTTGCTCATGCCGGCGCTGTCGCTGGTGCTGGTGACCGCGGCGCAGATGTTCATCGTCGGCGGCAGCGAGATCGACCTCGGCGTCGGCGCGTTCGCGGGGCTCGTCAGCGTGCTCAGCGCCACGCTGCTCTACGACCAGCCGTGGCTCGGCGCGCTGGCGCTGTCGGCGGCGATCGCCGCCTATGCCGGCCTCGGCGGCCTGATCCAGGCGCGCAAGATCCCGGCCATCGTCGTGACGCTGGGCGCCTCGTTCATCTGGGTCGGGATAGGCTATGCGCTGCAGCCGACGCCGGGCGGCGCCAGCCCCGAATGGCTTTCGGCGATGTTCAACTGGTCGCTTGGCTTTGTGCCAACCTCGATCATCCTCATCGCCGCGGTGGCGGTCGTGGTGTTCGTGATCGACCGGCTGCCCCTCGGCGTGGTGCTGCGCGGTTTCGGCAACAATCCGACCGCGATGATCCGTTCCGGCTGGTCGCCGACGCGCTACGCGCTGGTGCGCTACCTCGTCGCCGGGCTGTTCGCCGCCGCCGCCGGCCTGTCGCTGACGGCGATCAACACGGCGAGCGACATCAATTCCGGTAATTCGTTCACGCTGCTCAGCGTCGCCGCCGTGGTGATGGGCGGCTGTTCGCTGCTGGGCGGCGTCATCTCGCCGGTCGGCGCCGTCGCCGGCGCGGTCACGCTGGCGTTGATCGGCGCCCTGCTCGGCACGCTGAGCGTGAGCAGCGACTTCAATGCGGCCACGCAGGGACTGATCCTCATCGCCCTGCTGACCTTGCGCAGCCTGACCGCGGACCGCAGGAGCGAACAATGAACGCGCTTGCCGCCTTCAGCCCTTGGGCGCAGAAAAACCGCTGGATCTGGTCCGCGATCGGGGTGCTGCTGCTCTGGCTGGTGCTGTCCATCGTCACCAACCGGTTCAGCCTCTCAAGCCTGTCCGGCATCATTCTGTCGGCCTCGTTCCTCACGGTCGTCGGCATCGGCCAGATGTTCGTCGTCACCACCGGGCGCGGGAATATCGACCTCTCCGTGGCCTCGGTGATCACGCTCAGCGCCTTCGTGGCGCTGCTGACCATCAAGGGCCAGGACGCCAATCTCGCCGTCGGCGTCGGCGCCGCGATCCTGCTCGGCCTTGCGGTCGGCGCTCTCAACGCGCAGCTCGTCGTCGGGCTGAACATACCGGCCATCATCGCCACGCTGGCGACGGGCTATGTGCTGGCGACCGCAACGCTGCTGTCGAACCGCGCGATATCGGGCTTCGCCGTCAGTCCGCTGTTGAAGACGCTGGCGACGGGCCGCGTCGCGGGCGTGCCGATCATGGCAGTCATCGCCATCCTGGGCGTCGCCGCAACGTCGTTCGTGCTACGCTATACAGTTTACGGGCAACTGCTCTCGGCAGTCGGCCAGAACCGCGCGGCGGCGCGGCTGGCAGCGATCCGCAACAACCGGGTCATCGCCTCGGCGTTCATCATCTCCTCGGTGCTGGCCTCGCTCAATGGGCTCCTGCTGGGCGCCTATATCGGCGGCGCCTTTCTTGAAATGGGCCAGCCCTATCTCCTGCAATCCATCGCTGCGGTGGTGCTGGGCGGGACGCTGATCTTCGGCGGCTCCGCGACGGCGCTCGGCACGCTGTTCGCCAGCATCCTTCTGATCCTCATCGTCACCACCATGCAGATCATCGGCCTGCCGCCTGGCGCGCAGGACATCGTTCAGGGCATCGTCGTCATTTTCGTGCTGGCGCTGGCCGGCCGGCAGGTGCTGTCGCGGCGCGCCGCCATCGATCCCACCGCCCTCGAGAGCGCAGGCGGCGACGGCGCGGCGAAACCCGGGGCGGGCGCTGCGGCAATCAGGACGCAGTGACAAAGAGGAAATGATTTCTCTTGCCAACTTGGTAGAGTGATCATACCAGTATATAAGGTGACGATTGGCGAGACCATCGTTCATTATTTAGGAGCAAGGCTAGATGACAACGATCGCGCTGTTCGGTGCCGGCGGCAAAATGGGCTACCGCCTTTCGACCAACTTCCGCGGCTCGCCCTATACGATCCGCCATGTGGAGGTCAGCGAGGCCGGGCGCGAGCGGCTGAAGACCGGGCTGGGCTTCGATACGGTCAGTGCCGACGAGGCGCTGGAAGGCGCCGAGGTGGTGATCCTGGCGGTTCCGGACACCCATATCGGCAAGGTCGCGGCAAGCATCGAAAGCAAGCTTGCGCCGGGCACGATGGTGATCGTTCTCGATGCCGCGGCGCCTTTTGCCGGCCATTTGCCCGATCGTCCCGACCTGACCTACTTCGTCACCCACCCCTGCCATCCGCCGATCTTCAACGACGAAACCGACATGGCGGCCAAGAAGGATTATTTCGGCGGCGTCAAGGCCAAGCAGCATATGGTCAGCGCACTGATGCAGGGACCGGAAGCGGACTACGCCAAGGGCGAGGCCATCGCCAAGATCATCTGGGCGCCGGTGATGCGCTCGCACCGCGTTTCCGTCGAGCAGATGGCGCTGCTCGAGCCCGGCCTTTCGGAGACCGTATGCGCCTCGCTGCTGGTGGTCATGAAGGAAGCGGTCGACGAGGTCGTGGCGCGCGGCGTCGACCAGCAGGCGGCCCTCGATTTCCTGCTCGGCCACATGAATGTGCTCGGCGCCGTGATCTTTGGCGAAACCAAGGGCGTCTTCTCCGACGCCTGCAACAAGGCCATCGAATTCGGCAAGCCGGTGCTGATGCGCGACGACTGGAAGCGGGTCTTCGAACCGGAAGAGATCGCAGCCAGCATCCAGCGGATTACCTGAGAAGGCCCGAGTCGGCTGGCCGCTTGGATACAGATCACCTGAATTAGTGGTTGACTCATCATACCAGTTGGCTTTAGCTGTTCCTGGACTCGCATCGGTCATGCTTCCCTGGAAGTTTTGAAGTTGACGCGAGTGGAGGACGGCGGGAGCGGAGCGGGGAGCAGTCCGGATGACAGCCGGCGATCGGCTATGAAATCCGGGCGGCGCGCTGCCGGCACTGCCTGACGAGTTCAATTGCAGACAGCGGCCTCGAACGATCGAGGCATGGGTTTCAACGGGAGGACTTCATGAAACTGACACGCAGAATGACGCTTGCCGCTTTCGCCGGCGTGCTGGCACTCGGCACGGCGATGCCCGCCTACGCGGCGGATCTCATCGCCATCATCACCCCATCGCACGACAATCCGTTCTTCAAGGCGGAAGCCGTCGGCGCCGAAGCCAAGGCCAAGGAACTGGGCTACGAGGCGCTGGTGCTGGTCCATGACGACGACGCCAACAAGCAGTCCGAGCTGATCGACACCGCGATCGGCCGCGGCGCCAAGGCGATCATCCTCGACAATGCCGGCGCCGACGCCACCGTCGCCGCCGTACAGAAGGCCAAGGACGCCGGCGTCCCCTCCTTCCTCATCGACCGCGAGATCAACGCCACCGGCGTCGCGGTGGCGCAAATCGTCTCCAACAACTATCAGGGGGCCCAGCTCGGCGCGCAGGAATTCGTCAAGCTGATGGGCGAGAAGGGCAATTTCGTCGAACTGGTCGGCAAGGAATCCGACACCAATGCCGGCATCCGTTCCAAGGGCTATCACGACGTCATCGACGACTATCCGGACCTGAAGATGGTCGCGCAGCAGTCGGCCAACTGGAGCCAGACCGAAGCCTATTCCAAGATGGAATCGATCCTGCAGGCCAATCCCGACATCAAGGGCGTCATCTCCGGCAACGACACCATGGCGATGGGCGCCTATGCGGCGCTTGCCGCGGCCGGCCGCAAGGACGTCATCGTCGTCGGCTTCGACGGATCGAACGACGTGCGCGATTCCATCACCTCGGGCGGCATCAAGGCGACGGTGCTGCAGCCTGCCTATGCCCAGGCGCAGATGGCGGTCGAACAGGCCAACGACTTCATCAAGAACAAGAAGTCGCCCGAGAAGGAAAAGCAGTTGATGGACTGCGTGCTCATCAATGGCGACAATGCCGCCAAACTGGAAACCTTCGCGCTGAAGAACTGAGCCGGCGCAACGCGAACAGCGAGGGGCGAACCGAGGTTCGTCCCTCGCTCCTTTTCACCAGGATGCCTCGACCGCCATGCAGAAAAAGCCGAGTTGGCCGATCCTTGCCCTGACCGCCGGCATCGCGCTCAGCGCCTGCAAGATCCTGCCGACGCCATCGGCGCAAGGCGACGGCAATGCTTCCGCCTTCAACCCTGACAAGATGGTCGAGGACATCTGGGCGGCGAAAGTCATCCCCTACCTCAGGCAGAAGGCGGGACCATTCGCCGAGGTCCATGCGCTGGCGAAGAACGATCCGGCCGCGGCCGGCGCCAAATACGGCAATCCGAAGAAGCAGGCGAATTCGCCATGGACCTTCGCTGTGCGCATCGAGGGCAAGATCGTTGCCGCCAACACGCAGTCGCGCGCGGCCACCATCGATGTCGATGTCGACGGTGACGGCAAGGCGGATGCGCGCGTCCAGATCGGGCCGGCGATGCGCGGCACGGCGCTGCGCGACAGCCTAGACTTCGTCCAGTTCAACGATTTCACCAATCAGATCGACTTCGCCCAGTTCGGCAAGGCTTTCAACGCCCATGCCGGCAAGACGGTGCTCTCCAAGCTGCCGCGCGAGGCGCTGGAAGGCCGCACCGCCAAGGTGCTCGGCGCCTATACGATCGAAGGCGGCCAGGACCTGCCGCTGGTGACGCCGGCGGAGGCCGAGATCGGGCCGAAGCCATGAGCCAGACGAATGGCCATGACGTCATCCTCAAGCTGGAGGATGTCTCGAAAGTCTATGCCGGCACGGTCGCGGTCAAGCAGGCGAATTTCGAGGTGCGCAAGGGCGCGGTCAACGTGCTGGTCGGCGAAAACGGCGCCGGCAAGTCGACGCTGATGAAGATCATCGCCGGCGTCGAGCAGCCGACAGTAGGGCGCATCCTGCTCGAAGGCGAAGAGGTCTCGTTCTCGTCGTCGGGAGATGCGGTCGACCGTGGCATCGGCATGGTGTTCCAGGAGCTGAACCTGTTCGGCAATCTGTCGGTCGCCGAGAACATCTTCGCCACGCGCGAGATCACCAACCGCTTCCGCAAGATCGACCGCAAGGAGCAGGAGCGGCGGGCCGGCGAATTCCTGGAACGGCTGGAAGCCGGCATCCGGCCCGACATGCTGGTCGAGGATCTGCGCATCGGCCAGCAGCAACTGGTCGAGATCGCCAAGGCGGTTTCGCTCGACGCCAAGATCCTCATCATGGACGAGCCGACCTCGGCGCTGAGCGCCGCCGAAGTCGAGATCCTGTTCAAGGTGATCGCCGACCTCAAGGCGCGCGGCGTCGCCATCGTCTACATCTCGCACCGGCTGGAGGAACTGATCCGCATCGGCGACTACATCACCGTGCTGCGCGACGGCCGCATCACCGGCCAGGAGGAGATGAAAAACGTCGATACGCAGTGGATCGTGCGGCAGATGATCGGCTCGGACGCAAAGGACTTCGCCAAGGCCGACGGCCACGTGCCGGGCGCGGAAATCTTTCGCGCCGAGGAGATCTGCCTGCCGCGTGTCACCGGCGGGCTGGCGGTCGACCACGTCTCGCTGTCGCTGCGCGCCGGCGAGATTCTCGGCATATACGGGCTGATGGGTGCGGGGCGCAGCGAGCTGTTCGACTGCATCATGGGCCGTCACGGTCATGCCAGCGGCAAGATCTTCATCGCCGGAAAGCAGGTGAAGGAGCGCGACACGACGCGCCGCATCCAGCGCGGGCTGGCCTTGATCCCCGAGGACCGCCAGCGCGAGGGCCTGGTGTCGATCCTCTCGGTTGCCAGCAATTTGACGATGGCCAGCCTGTCGCGCTTCGTGCGCCTTTTCCATATCCGAGGCGGCGCCGAGCGGCAGGCCGTGATGCAGATGGTGCGGGAACTCGCAATCAAGGTCGCCGACCCGGCGCAGGAAGTCTCGTCGCTGTCGGGCGGCAACCAGCAGAAGGTGGTGATCGGCAAGGCGCTGCTCACCGGGCCGAAAGTGCTTCTGATGGACGAGCCCAGCCGCGGCATCGATGTCGGCGCCAAGGCCGATGTCTTCCGCACCATGCGCAAGCTTTCGCGCGACGGGCTGGGCATCCTGTTCGCCACTTCCGACCTCGATGAGGTGATGGCGCTGTCCGACCGCATCGCGGTGATGAGCAATGGCAGATTGACCGGCATGTTCGACCGCGCCGAAGCGACGGAGGCGGCGATCGTCGCGGCGTCGGCGCTGGGCCACGGACCGGCGGCACATGGGGAGCAACGCTGATGACTGACATTCCGGCCAAGGCGGCCGCTTCCTCCGCCTCCAGCGGCTCGGCGCTGCTGACGCTGATGAAGCTCAGAACCTTCATCGCCCTGATCGCCGTGCTGGTGTTCTTCTCGATCGCGGCGCCGAACTTCCTGTCGGCCGCCAATCTGATCCTGATGGCCAAGCACGTGGCGCTCAACGCCTTCCTCGCCATGGGCATGACCTTCGTCATCATCACCGGCGGCATCGACCTTTCGGTCGGCTCGATCGTCGGCCTGTGCGGCATGGTGGCCGGCTATCTCGTGCTCAACGGCATCGACCTGCAGATCGGCTACACCATCTATTTCAACGTCGTCGAGGTCGCCCTGATCACGCTCGCGGTCGGCATGCTGATCGGCGCCGTCAACGGGCTGCTGATCACCAGGCTCAATGTCGCGCCCTTCATCGCCACGCTCGGCGTGCTCTATGTGGCGCGCGGCTTCGCGCTGCTTTCCTCCGACGGCCGCACTTTCCCCAATCTCGTCGGCAAACCGGAACTGGGCACCACCGGTTTCGGCTTCCTGGGCGCCGGCCGGCTGCTCGGCCTGCCGGTCTCGATCTGGATCCTGATCGTGGTGGCGCTTGGGGCGGCCTATCTCGCCCGCTACACCCCGCTCGGCCGCCACATCTTCGCCGTCGGCGGCAATGAGCGTGCGGCGCGCATCTCGGGCGTGCGCGTCAATATGGTCAAGATGTTCGTCTACATGTTCTCCGGCTTCTGCGCGGCGATCGTCGGGCTGATCATCTCGTCGGAGCTGATGGCCTCGCATCCGGCAACGGGCGAGAGCTTTGAGCTCAACGCCATCGCCGCGGCAGTGCTTGGCGGCACATCGATGTCGGGTGGCCGCGGCACGATCGGCGGCACCATCGTCGGCGCCTTCGTCATCGGCATCCTTTCGGACGGGTTGGTGATGATGGGCGTGAGCTCGTTCTGGCAGATGGTGATCAAGGGCCTCGTCATCATCGTCGCCGTCGTCGTCGACCAGGCGCAGCGCCGGCTCCAGCAGCGCGTCACCCTGATGCAGATGGCAAAGGCGGGCTGATCATGACGGAGTTGCGTGGAGCGCTGATCGGCTGCGGCTTCTTCGCCGTCAACCAGATGCATGCCTGGCGCGATATCGAGGGCGCCTCGATCGTCGCCATTTGCGACCGCGATCCGGAGCGGCTGCGGATCGTCGGCGACCAGTTCGGCGTGACGCGGCGCTACACCGATGCGGCGGAACTTTTCGCCGCCGAGACGCTCGATTTCGTCGACATCGCCACCACTGTCGGCAGCCATCGGCCGCTGGTCGAGATGGCGGCCGCGCATGGCGTTCCCGTCATCTGTCAGAAGCCGTTCGCGCCGACGCTTGGCGATGCCAAGGCGATGGTCGCGGCCTGCGCCAAAGCCGGCGTGCCGCTGATGGTGCATGAGAATTTCCGCTGGCAGTCGCCGATCCAGGCGGTGCGCGCCGCGCTCGACAGCGGTGAGATCGGCACGCCCTTCTTCGGACGCATCTCCTTCCGCTCCGGCTATGACGTGTTTTCGGGCCAGCCCTATCTGGCAACGGGAAAGCGCTTCATCATCGAGGATCTCGGCATCCATATCCTTGACATCGCCCGCTTCCTGCTCGGCGACGTCACGAGCCTGACTGCGCGGACCACACGTATAAACCCCGCGATCGCCGGTGAGGATGTGGCGACGATGCTCATGGATCATGCCGGCGGTGCCACGTCGGTTGTCGACTGCAGCTATGCGACCAAGCTCGCCACCGAGCCGTTCCCGGAAACACTCATCGAGCTCGACGGCGCCGACGGCACGATCCGGCTGGCGCAGGGCTACCGGCTGACCGTCACCGGCAAGAGCGGAACCAGAATGAGCGATGTCTCGCCGCCGCTTCTGCCCTGGGCCTCGCGGCCATGGCACAACATCCAGGAAAGCGTGCTGGCGATCCAGCGGCACTGGGTCGACTGCCTTGCATCAGGCAAGGAGCCGGCCACCTCGGGCGCCGACAATCTCAAAACCTTCGCCCTTGTCGAAGCCGCCTATGCGGGTGCTGCGAGCCGCGAACCGGTGCAGATCGAAGCCTTGCTCAAATGACAGCCGACGCGTTCGATCTTTACGACACACGGGCGGCCGAAGCGGCACCGATCCTGCTGTGTGCGGGCGCGCTGAGCGCGGAGCTGGTCAATGGCAATTTGCGCACCATCCGCCATGGCGGCACCGAAGTGCTGCGCGCCATCGCCTATATCGTACGCGACCGCGACTGGGGCACTTATGAGCCGGCGCTCACGGCCCTGAACATCGACCAGAAGGACGACCGTTTCTCGGTAAGCTATGAGGCGAATTGCACCGGCCCGGACGACAGCAGCCTTCGCTTCCACGCGACGATCGAAGGCTCCGCCGACGGCAGGTTGGTCTTCGATGTGACCGCACTGCCCGAGAGCGACTTCGAGACCAACCGCTGCGGCTTCTGCATCCTGCATCCGATCGCCGGCCTCGCCGGCAGCCCGGTGACGGTGGAGCACACCGATGGCAGCGTGGTGGAGACGGAGCTGCCTGATCTGATCGACCCGTGGCAGCCCTTCAAGGATCTGCGTGCCATCACCCATGGAGTGCGTCCCGGCCTCAGGGCCGAATGCCGGATGGAAGGCGATATTTTCGAGATGGAGGATCAGCGCAACTGGTCGGACGCCTCCTACAAGACCTATGTGCGGCCGCTGGCTTTGCCGTGGCCCTATGTGCTGCCGACCGGCCAGCCGATGCGCCAGACGGTGAGCCTGCGCCTCATCGGCGACACCAGGATGCCCGCCGCGACGGCGAGTGCCGAACCGGTCCGCATCGAGCTCGGCGAGACCGGGCCGAGGCTGCCTGACGTCGGCGTGATCGTCTATCCCGAGGATGTTGAGGCAACGCTGGCCGAACTGCCGATGCTGGCAAGGCTCGGCCCGCAGCAACTCCTCTTCCATTTCGATCCGACGCGCGGCCACGGCCTGGACGCGCTGCTCGCCCATGCCCGGCTCTCCGCGGCCTATCCCGCTTCGACCACGCTGGAATGCGTGGCGGCCTGCACCGGCGACGTCGATGCCGAACTCTCCGATGTCGCCGCCATGGTGCGCCGGGCCGGCCTGCGGCTCGATGCGGTTGCCGTCTCGCCTTCCGTTGACCGCCAGTCGACGCCGCCGGGCAGCGCCTGGCCGGCATGTCCGCCGCTGGAAGATATCTATGCCGCGGCGCGGCGCGCCTTTCCCAGCATTCGCCTCGGCGGCGGCATGTTCAGCTATTTCACCGAGCTCAACCGCAAGCGCGTGCCCGCCGACCAACTCGACTTCGTCACGCACTGCACCTGCCCGATCGTTCACGCCGCCGACGATCTCAGCGTCATGCAGTCGCTGGAAGCGCTGCCCTTCATCACCCGTTCCACCCGGGCGATCTTCGGCGACAAGCCTTACCGGATCGGCCCGTCCACCATTGCCATGCGGCAGAACCCCTATGGCGGCGCGACCAAGGACAATTTCGCCGGCCAACGCATCGCCATGGCGAACCGTGATCCCCGCCATGCCGCGCAGTTTGCCGCCGCCTGGACCATCGGCTATGCCGCGCGGGTCGCGCCGGCCGGGCTGGAGATGCTGACGCTGTCCAGCGTCACCGGGCCGTTCGGCGTGCTGGCCGCATCCGGGGAGCCCGTCGCCGAGGGATCACCACGGCCGATTTTCCAGGCCATCCAGGGGCTTTGCGAATTGGCCGGGCTCGCGCATGTTGCCGCGAAAACAAGCGACGAGACGCGTGTTGCGGCGCTGGCCGGACGCGCCGCCTCGGGCGACATCATCGTCTGGCTGGCGAACCTGACGGCGAACGATCTCACGGTTGATGTTTCGGCGCTGAGCAAGGGCCATCTTACGATGTCGCCCTACGCCATTGCGCGAATTGGATAGGCAAACAGCCTTACTTATCGGAATTCATCACATAGAGCGCACGGGAGCGTTCGAGATGCTTGATCATCGCCTTTTCGGCGCCATCGGCATCCCTGTGCTCAATGCGGTCGATGATCTCCTCATGCTCGGTCAGCGTGTATTGTTCCTTACCGGTCCAGATCAGCATCTCGGTGTGGTATTCCTTCAGCCAGCCGAGTGTGGCTTCGCTGACGGCAACATAGATCGGATTGCCCGATATCGCCGATATCTGGGTGTGGAACTTCATGTCCGCGGAGATGAAGGCTTCGGAATCACCGCGCGCGGCGCGCTGCTCGGCCACCGTTGCCCTGAGCCGCTGCACATCCTCGGCGGTCGCCTTTTCCGCGGCTTCCCTGACCATGCCGCGCTCGAAGAAGATGCGCGCCGTCTTCAGGTGCTCCAGCGTGTCCCTGGATGAAGACAGGATGATCTTGGCCGCGCCGTCGACCTGCCTGATGATCGATTTGGCGGTGAGTTGCAGCACCTTGGCGCGCTCGCCATGCGAGATGGCGACCAGTCCCATATTGCTCAGCGCCTGCATGGCCTCGCGGATCGCCGGCCGGCCGACCTCGAAGCGCTCCATCAATTCGCGTTCGGACGGCATGTCGTCGCCCGGCTGCAGCTCGCCGCTGGTGATCAGCCGCTTCAGCCTTGCAAAGACTTCGTCGGAAAGTTTGCGCCGGACGATCGGCTCCGAACGGTTCATCGTGACGAATCACTCCCTGGCCCGGTTCCTGTTTAGCATTCCAGGCAGGATTACCGGAATGCCTGCGCCTGGAGCGTTCCCGCGATCACGCAATCGCCAAGCCGCGCCAGCTCTTTGTTCCAGGCAATTCCGAACGAAAAACGCCGCTCATCTTCCCGGAATTGCCGAAGCCCGGCCCTCTTGCCGAAGTCGGGATATTGCTTGCAATACTTAGGTACTCATTATACCAGATTTCCTGCGCGACAAAACTTTTTTCGAACCCTTTTCGAGCGGCCGGCAAACCATGATCACGCTTACCTATCGCATCGAAACCGCTGGCGGCATCGAAGCGCTGGCGGCCAAGATCGCGAGCGACCAGTCGACCGGCACGTTCGTCGCGCTGCCCGGCGAGACCGAGGAGTTGAAAGCGCGTGTGGCGGCTCGTGTGCTGGCGATCAGGCCCCTGCCCGATGCCGAGCAGCCGTCGCTTCCCGGATCCGGGAACGGCCCCTTCCGACGCGCCGATGTCGACATCGGCTTCCCGTTCGACGCCATCGGCACCGACCTGTCGGCGCTGATGACGATCGCCATCAGCGGCACCTATTCGATCAGGGGCCTGTCCGGTATCCGGGTCATCGACATGAAGCTGCCGGAACAATACCGGGGCGCCCATCCCGGCCCGCAATTCGGCGTTGCCGGCAGCCGCAAGCTGACCGGGGTCGAGGGCCGTCCCATCATCGGCACCATCGTCAAACCGGCGCTGGGCCTCAGGCCGCACGAGACGGCCGCGATGGTGGGGGAACTGATCGAAGCCGGAGTCGATTTCATCAAGGACGACGAGAAGCTGATGAGCCCGGCCTATTCGCCGCTTGGCGAGCGGGTGAAGGCGATCATGCCGCTGATCCTCGACCACGAGCAGAAGACCGGCAAGAAGGTGATGTACGCCTTCGGCATCTCGCATGCCGATCCTGACGAGATGATGCGCAACCACGATCTGGTGCTCGAAGCCGGCGGCAATTGCGCGGTTGTCAACATCAACTCCATCGGCCTCGGCGGCATGGCCTATCTCAGGAAGCGCTCCGGGCTGGTGCTGCATGCGCACCGCAATGGCTGGGACATACTCACCCGCCACCCCGGCCTCGGCATGGATTTCAAGGTATGGCAGCAATTCTGGCGGCTGCTCGGCGTCGACCAGTTCCAGATCAACGGCATCGGCTCGAAATACTGGGAGCCGGACGATTCTTTCGTCCGCTCCTTCGAAGCGGTGACCACGCCGCTGTTTTCACCAGACGATTGCGCGCTGCCCGTGGCCTGCTCTGGCCAATGGGGCGGCCAGGCGCCGGAGACCTATGAGCGCACCGGCCGCACGGTCGATCTCCTCTATCTCTGCGGCGGCGGCATCGTCAGCCATCCGGACGGGCCCGGCGCGGGCGTGCGCGCGGTGCTGCAGGCATGGCAGGCCGCGGTCGAGGGCATCGCTCTCGACGAATTCGCGCGCGACCATGCCGAGTTGGCACGCTCGATCGAGAAGTTCAGTGACGGCAAGGCAGCCTGAGCGAAGTCATGCAGAACCTGCTCCTGAGTTATTATGGCGACGACCTCACCGGCTCGACCGACGTCATGGAGGCGCTCGAACTCGGCGGCGTGCCGACGGTGCTGTTCATGCGCCCGCCCGACCAGCGCCTGCTGGCGCGATTTGCCGATTGCCGGGCCGTCGGACTGGCCGGCACCAGCCGAAGCGAAACGCCGCAATGGATGGAGGAGAATCTGGCGCCCGCCTTCGAATGGCTGAAAGGCCTCGAAGCTGCGGTTTGCCATTACAAGATCTGTTCGACCTTCGATTCCAGTCCGACGGTCGGCAATATCGGCCGCGCCATCGAGATCGGCCGGCGCATCTTCGGCCAGAGCAGCGTGCCGATGGTCGTCGGGGCGCCGCAGCTCAAGCGCTACACGGCCTTCGGCAACCTTTTCGCGGCGTTCCGCGGCGAGTATTTCCGCATCGACAGGCATCCGGTGATGAGCAGGCATCCGGTGACGCCGATGAACGAAGCAGACCTGCTGGTGCATCTCTCGCGCCAGACCAGTCTCAGCTCCGGCCTTGTCGACCTGGCGACATTGCAGACCGACGATCTCGCGCAAACGGTCGACCAGGCCGTGCAAAACAGGGCGATCGTCCTGTTCGATGTCGAAAGTCGCCAGACACAGAAACGCGTCGGTGAGCAGATCTGGCGTATCCATAACCAGGGCCATGGCTTCGTTGTCGGATCCTCGGGCGTCGAATATGCCTTGCTTGCCGAATGGGCCGGCAGAGGCATTGCCTCCGGACAGGCATCGTTCGCGCCGCCGGGACCGGTGGACCGCCTCGCGGTGGTCTCGGGCAGCGTGTCGCCGACCACCGAAAAGCAGATCCGCCACGCCCTTGCCCACGGTTTCGACGGCGTCGAGATGGATGCCATGCAACTGGTCACGGAGGGCGCCGCCGACGCAATCGAGCGCGCCGTCGCGAGCGGATTGGCAAGCCTGGCTGCGGGGCGCAGCGTCATCCTCTACACAGCTCTTGGTCCACAGGCCGACCGTAGTGCGGAGATCGACCATATCGAAGGGGCACGCAACAGGCTGGGCCGGGCGCTGGGTGACATTCTGCGCCGGCTGGTCGTCGAGAAGAAACTCAAGCGCGCGGTGATCGCCGGCGGCGACACTTCCAGCCACGCGCTCGGACAATTGGCCATCGACGCGCTGACCGTGCGCATGCCGTTGCCGGAATCGCCGGGATCACCGCTCTGTGTCGCTCATGGCGGCGGCGCGATCGATGGCCTCGAAATCGCGCTCAAGGGCGGCCAGGTCGGCACCGACGCCTATTTCGAGACGATCCGGCTGGGAAGCTAGCTAGAGCATTTCCGGCGAAACAGGATCGCCTCTAATGCTTTATCTGTTTGTTCCTACGCAATTCCTGACGCAAAACCGCTGCGCACTTTTGCTGGAATGGCTCTAAGCCGTTGCCATGATGACGTGAGCCTGAATCTGGGCGGCCACCGCGCCGCTGCCATGTCTGTCTGCAATCGCGGATGCGGCATAGTCGGTCGCGGCTTGCAGCTTCCCGGCCTCCCGGGCCTCGATTTCGGTGCGAAGCACAGTTCCCTGGCAATAAGCGACGGCGGGAAGGCGCGGCGAGGATGCACGGCTTTGTTCGGCTCTCGTCTCGATGATCACAGGGAGAAAAGCCAGCGTCCTCCAGCTCGCGACGGATCACTGCCTTGTCGTGATAGCCATGCGGCGTGCGTGCCAGAAAGCGCGGCGGATCGTCGGGGAAGATCCTCGCGAGAGCATTCGTCACATCGTCGGCAAAGACGTTCTCCTCGATGCGATCCCATACGCTGAACAGGAAATGTCCTCCCGGCTTCAGGACTCGCCTGGCTTCGCGGTAGGCAGATGGCCGGTCGGGAAAAAACATCGCGCCGAACTGACAGCAAACGAGGTCGAAGGCCGCATCTTCAAACGGCAGGGCCAAGGCGTCCGCCTGACGCCATGTGATGCGACCGTCGGGAGGTTGTCGCGAAGCGGCGTGGTCGAGCATCGGCTGGTTGAGGTCGGTTACGGTATAGCTTGCGCCGGGAGACAGTTTTGGCGCCAATGCGCGCGTGACGACCCCCGTGCCGGCGGCCGTCTCCAAAACAGCGGCGGGCGACAGAAACGCTGCCCGTCGTGCCAGATCCGCAGCGAACGGCTCGAAAATCAGCGGCACCATATAGCGGTCGTAGTTTTCCGGTATGGAGCCAGCGAACAGCTTGTCCGTGTCCTGCATTGCCATCACCCGCCGCCTGCCTGGAGGTTCGGGAGATTAGCATATCATTGTTTGTCTTGCGCCGTTTTCGGCGGAGATGACCAGTCCACCTCCAAATCAAAGAGATAGAGCATGATGTCGTCCGAAAACCGCTTCGCGCTTATCGGCATCAAGCCTTAGTACAGGGGCTCGGCCATGTGCCTGGGCGCCGGCCACTGCGTCGTGACGCCGGGCTGCACCGGCCGCTCGAGATAGGTCGACAGCACGACATAGCTACGTGTCGAGGTGACGCCGGGTGTTTCGTAGAGGCGAGCGAGCAGGCCTTCCAACGCCCGCGTGTCCTCCGTGCGCACCTTCAGCAGCATACAGGTGTCGCCGGCAACCGTGTGGATCTCCTCGACCTCCGGATATTGCGAAACCGCCATCAGCTCCGGCGTCTTGCCCCAGCCCTTGGTGTCTATATGCACGAATGCCAGCAGCGGCTTCTTGACCGCCTTGGGGTCGATGATAGCAGCCGTGCCGCGAATGGCGCCACTGCGCCGAAGGCGCTTGACGCGCTCATGCGCGGCGGGCGGCGAAAGGCCGACACGATCGCCGAGTTCAGCATAGCTGACCGTGGCGTCGTCGACGAGAACGCCTAATATCTTTCTGTCGATGGCGTCGACGTCGCGGGGTGCCGGCCTGTTCTGCGGAATGCCATTTGTTTCTTCGTCCATAGTGGAAATTCCCGATTGTCGCCGAATAAAATACGGCCATTATGAAGATATGTCGAACAGTGATCAAGCAGCAACCCTGGGTGCGAACGCCCGGCCGCCCATCCCGGCGCTGGCCTATCTCTTGACCGGATGCATCGCCGTGATCGGCTCGAACTCCCTGGTGCTGGGGCCGATTGCTCCTGCCGTGGCGGTGTCGTTCGCGACCAGCGTGCCTGTCGTGATGATGGCGGCGGCCGCTTTCGGCCTCGGCACCTCGGCGAGCGCCTTGTTCCTGGCGCGCTACATCGACCGGATCGGCGCGCGCCGGATGCTGCAGGCGGCCTTGCTGCTGCTGGCATTGGCGCTTGTCGCGAGCGCCGCGGCGCCGACGGTGGCGGCACTGGTCGCCGCGCAGCTTCTCGCCGGCATCGCCGCCGGCGTCGCCATGCCGGCAATCTATGCCAGTTCCGCGGCGATCGCCCCGCCCGGACGGGAAAGCGGAACGATCGGCGTCGTGCTGACAGGGTGGACACTGAGCATGGTGGCCGGCGTTTCGCTGTCGGCGGTGCTTGCCGATCTCGTGCATTGGCGGGCCGTCTTCGCCGCCGTGGCGCTGCTGGCGGCGATGGCGCTTGGCAGCCTCACCGCATCGTCACTCCCGGATGTCAGGAAGGCCGGCCCGGCGCCGGCGCCGCTCGAGGCGCTCGGCACCCCCGGCATCGTGCCGCTGCTGATCGCCTGCGGCGCCTTCATGACTGCCTTCTACGGTGTCTACGGCTATCTTGGCGACCATCTCCACAGCGGGCTGGGTCAGCCGGTCAGCGCCAACGGCCTGGCCGCACTCGCCTATGGCGCCGGGTTCGGCACGGCGGCGCTCTTCGACGGCATCATCGATCGCCTGGGGGCTCGCCGCGTCATGCCCTTCGCCTACCTTCTCGTCGCCATCGTCTATGTCGCGATCGCCGCGACAAGCAACAACTATGGCCTGACGCTCGCCATGGTGGCGGCTTGGGGTCTGGCCAATCATTTCGGTCTTAACGTGCTGGTGATGCGCCTGTCGGCGCTCGATCCGTCGCGGCGCGGCACGATTATGGGCCTGAACAGCGCGGTGACCTATCTGGCGGTCTTTGTCGGCACCACCGGCTTCGGGCCGCTATATTCCGGTTTCGGCTTTGCCGTGTCGGCGATGGTGGCGGCGGTGCTCATGCTGATCGCGGCCTCGGCCGCGGCATGGCGCCCGCGCCAGCCACACAGGACGTGATGGGCCACCAGCCTTCGCCTGGTTGACAGCAGCGCCCCTGCCCTTCCATACAAAGCCGTCAATGTTCTCAGGGCGGGGTGAAAGTCCCCACCGGCGGTAAAGGGTTTCGGCCCAAGCCCGCGAGCGCTTTCCGGCAAAACCGGAAGGGTCAGCAGATCCGGTGCAATTCCGGAGCCGACGGTTACAGTCCGGATGGAAGAGAACGAAACGGAAGACGGACCGCCCCCGGCGGCCGGTTTTCGTATCGTGCGTCCTGATTCTGGTTCGAAACGGAAGGATGGACCCATGAATCAGCATTCCCACAAAGACTATGAAACGACCCGCGTTGCCGTTGTCAGGGCGCGCTGGCACGCGGATATCGTCGACCAGTGTGTCGCTGCCTTCGAGGCGGAACTTGCAGCACTCGGCAACGGCCGCTTTGCCGTCGAAATCTTCGACGTGCCCGGCGCCTACGAGATCCCGCTGCACGCCAAGACTTTGGCGGAGACGGGTCGCTACGCCGCGATCCTCGGCGCTGCCTTCGTCGTCAATGGCGGCATCTATCGGCATGAGTTCGTCGCCGGCGCCGTTATCGACGGCATGATGAACGTGCAGTTGGCAACCGGCGTGCCCGTGCTTTCGGCGGTACTGACGCCGCACAATTATCACGACAGCGCCGAGCACCACCGCTTCTTTCTCGAGCACTTCCAGGTGAAGGGCAAGGAAGCGGCCGGCGCATGCGTCCAGATCCTGGCGGCGCGAAAGCACATCGCCGCCTGAAACAGCCGAGAGCGGGGTGGAAATCCCGGTAACAGCCTGTAGTATCTCAGGAAAATGCCGAGTTCGGGAGGATGCCGGTGCAGACCAAGAAGATCATCAATGACGGCGATCGTACCGTCGACGAGATGCTAGAGGGAATTCTGGCCGCGCATCCCCGTCATCTCAGGAGCGCGGACGGCAGCCCGCGCTCGATCATCGCCCGCAACGGGCCGCGTCCCGGCAAGGTCGGGCTCGTCGTCGGCGGCGGCTCGGGCCATGAGCCGACCTTTCTTGGTTTTGTCGGCAAGGGCTTGGCGGATGCGGCGGCGATCGGCAATGTCTTTGCCTCGCCGCCACCCGATCCCATCCTTGAATGCGCCAAGGCGGCGAACGGCGGCGCCGGCGTCCTGTTCACATACGGCAACTATGCCGGCGACGTGATGAATTTCGACATGGCGGCCGAAATGGCCGCCATGGACGACATCGAGGTGCGCACGGTGCTGACCACCGACGATGTCGCCTCGGCACCGCGCGACCAGCGGCAGAAGCGCCGCGGCGTCGCCGGCAATTTCTTCGTCTTCAAGGCAGCCGGCGCGGCCTGTGACCGCATGCTCTCCTTCGACGAATGCGAGCGCATCGCGCGCAAGGCCAACGACCATACCTTCACCATGGGCGTGGCGCTGTCGCCCTGCTCGCTGCCGCAGACCCGGCGGCCGAATTTCGAGATCGGGGCCGACGAGATGGAGATCGGCATGGGCATCCATGGCGAGCCGGGCATCGCGCGCGGCAAGCTCGGGACCGCCGACGAGATCACCGACGAGATGCTGGACAAGATCCTTGCCGAGATGGCGCCGCAACGCGGCGACAAGGTCGCGGTACTGGTAAATTCGCTGGGATCGACACCGTTGATGGAACTCTACATCATGAACCGGCGGGTCAAGCAGCGTCTCGACGACATCGGCGTTTCCATCCATGCGACCTGGGTCGGCAGTTATTGCACGTCGCTCGAAATGGCCGGCGCCTCGGTGACGCTGTTCCATCTCGATGGCGAGTTGCAGACGATGCTCGACCATCCATGCGACTGCGCCATGTTCCGCGCCGGCTGAGGAGCGATCCGTGAGCATCGATAGCGTTGACCTGAAGAGAATGTTCGATGCGATCGCGGTGGCGATCGAAGCCGACAAGGACCGGCTCTGCCAGCTCGACGGCGTCATCGGCGACGCCGATCACGGCATCGCCATGGCGCTCGGATTCAACGCCGTGCGCGACGCGCTGGCGCCACTCGACCTGGCGGCGACCGAGCCGACCGCGCTTCTCAATATGGCGGCGAAATCGTTCCTCAACGCCGTCGGTGCTTCGTCTGGCCCGCTCTATGCCACCGCCTTCATGCGCGCCGCCGCCGCCGTCAAGGGCAAGACCACGCTGACCGATGCGGATGTCGTCGCGCTGTTCCAGGCGATGGCGCAAGGCATCCGCGATCGCGGCAAGGCCGAGATCGGCGAGAAGACGATGATCGACGCCTGGTTGCCGGCGGCGGAAGCGGCCGGCGCCAGCAATGCAGCGGGAAAAGGCCTTGCCGAAAGTCTCGACGCGGCAGTGGGCGCGGCACGGCGGGGGGCGGAGGCGACTAAGGACATGATCGCCGCCAAGGGCCGCTCGTCGCGGCTCGGCGAACGCTCGCTCGGCCATATCGACCCCGGCGCCGCCTCGGCCGTAACCGTCATCGAGGCGTTGCGTGAAAGCCTGGCTTAGGCCTGCTTCGCTTCATCGAGCTTGTTGATCGCCTGGACATTGCCGGCCGACGGTCCCTTCTCGTCGAACTCCGAGGCCAACCAGGTATCGACGATCGCCTTGGCGAGTTCCGGGCCGATGACCCGGGCGCCCATGGTGATGATCTGCGCGTTGTTGGATTTGGCGGCGCGCTCGGCTGAATAGGTGTCGTGGGTGAGTGCGGCGCGGATGCCCGGCACCTTGTTGGCCGAGATCGAAACACCGATGCCGGTGCCGCAGAACAGGATGCCGCGGTCGTTCTCGCCGTCGACGATCGTCTGAGCGAGCTTTTGCGACAGGTCGGCATAAAAGCCGGCCTGGCTGAGGTCGCTGACGGTGAGGCCGGACTTTGTCGCGAGATGCGCGGCGATGACATCGAGCAGCGGCTTGCCGGCGCTGTCGGCTCCAATGGCTATTTTCATGGTCGTGTCCTTTCTTGAATGAGATTTCGTTTGTTCAGATCGCCGCCGAGGCGCGCCTGAGGATGTCGATGTAGCCCTCCGCCTGCCAGGCCGAGCGGCCGATAAAAAGGCCATCGATGCTGGGCTGGCCGATCAGCTCGGCCGCATTGCCGGGATTGACGCTGCCGCCATAGAGCACCGGCGGGATGGACGGCAGCAGGCCGCCGGCCACTTTCTTGATCAGCGCCTGCTGTTTGTCGGCATAGGCGGAGCTGGCCGGAATACCCTTGTCGCCGATCGCCCAGACCGGCTCATAGGCAAATAGAATTTTTGCCGCCTTCGCCTCGCCTCCGAGGAACCGCAGCGCACTCTCGACCTGGCTGGTCAACACCGCATCGGCCTTGCCGCTTTCGCGCTCCGCCAGCGTCTCGCCGACGCAGATCAGCGGTATCAATCCGTGCTTGACGGCGGCCGCCGTCTTCAGGCCGACGGTGCGATCGGTCTCGCCGAAATGCTCGCGCCGTTCGCTGTGGCCAAGTTCGACCAGATCTAGGCCGCAGTCGCTCAGCATCAGCGGCGAGATCTCGCCGGTCCAGGCCCCGGCATCGGCCCAGTGCATGTTCTGGGCACCGACCTTGACCCGCGTCGACGACAGCGCCTGCTTGACCTCGCGCACCGCCGTGAAAGGCGGGATGACGAAAGGCTGGATGCGCTCGTCGAAGCCTGGCACGAAGCCCGCCAATGCCCCGGCGAAATCCAGCGCCTCGGCGAGCGTCTTGTTCATCTTCCAGCTTGTACCGACCCAATAAACCACGCCTGCGCTCCTTGACCCTCAATCCTTGTTGGCGACGACCGTCAACGAAACGCCGGCGGCATCCAGCGTGCCGCGAATTCCCGGCTCGGGTTCGCGCCCGGTGAAGACGGCGTCGAAGGCCTTGAGGTCGGTCAGGAAATGTAGCGCCGTGCGGCCGAATTTGCCGTGATCGACCAACAGATATTTACGCGTCGCCGCTTCCATCATCAGCCTCTTGATCTGCACCACCTCCTGGTCCTGGTGGAAAGCGGAGGCGCCATGGATAGCCGATGACGACAGGAAGGCGACATCGGCGCGCAGCGATCTCAGCGAAGCCTCGGCGAGCAGGCCGAAGAAGCCGTGGAACTTCTTGCTGTACTGGCCGCCGAGCGCAATGAGGTCGATGCCCCCGGCGCCGGCCAGATCCTGGATGACGGCCAGATTGTTGGAGATCACCGTCAGCGGCCTGAAATCGGCGAGGTGCCGCGCGATGCCGCCAGCCGTCGAGCCGTCGTCGATGATGACAGTCTGGCCGGGTTCGATCATCGCCACGGCGGCCGCCGCAAGACGCTGCTTTTCCCCTGTCGCCTGCTTCTGCCGGTAACGAAAATCGCTTTCGAAGAGACCGCTCGGCTGGATCGAAGCGCCGCCACGCACCTTGCGCAGGAAACCGCTCTCCTCAAGGTCGTCGAGATCACGATGCACCGTCATCCTGGAGACGCCAAAGCGTGAGGCAAGATCGTCGACGCTCGCCGCGCCGACGTCCATCAGATGGTCCATGATGCCTTGACGCCTGTTATCGCTCTTCATTGCTGCCGATGTCCGCCAACCGACGCTGGCTCTTCGATAAGATAACATAGTTCTTCCTGAAACTATCACGATTTTTGTTATAATGAGATATTTTTCTGGGATATTTCTATGGCTTCATCACGGCCCTGTAACAAGAATTGCTGCCGGGACGGCGTCTGACGGTTGCGGTTGCGCGGAAATCCGGCCAGAAGCATCGGTGGGCTGGACGGTGCGCGGACAGCCCGCAACCACAGGTTCGAAACCAGATACGGGAGACTATTCGTTGGCTCGCATCACACTGAGACAATTGCTCGATCACGCCGCCGAATACGGCTACGGCGTGCCGGCCTTCAACATGAACAACATGGAACAGGGCCTCGCCATCATGGAGGCGGCGGAGGAGACCAAGTCGCCGGTCATCCTGCAGGCAAGCCGCGGTGCGCGTGCCTATGCCAATGACGTGGTGCTGGCCAAGCTGATCGATGCGCTGGTCGAGATCCATCCCGACATCCCGGTCTGCATGCATCTCGACCACGGCAACAACGAGGCCACCTGCGTCACCGCGATCCAGCATGGCTTCACCTCGGTGATGATGGACGGCTCGCTCAAGGAAGACGGCAAGTCGCCGGCCGACTACGCCTATAATTCGGGCATCACCAAGCGTGTCGTCGATATGGCGCATTGGGGCGGCGTGTCGGTCGAAGGCGAGATCGGCGTGCTGGGCTCGCTGGAGAGCGGCGGCGGCGAGCAGGAGGACGGCCACGGCGTCGAAGGCGCGATCAGCCACGACCAGCTTTTGACCGATCCGGTGCAGGCCGAACAGTTCGTGCGCGACACCCATGTCGACGCGCTGGCGGTTGCCATGGGCACCAGCCACGGCGCCTATAAATTCTCGCGCAAGCCGGACGGCGCGGTGCTGGCGATGAACGTCATCGAGGAGATCCACCGCCGCCTGCCCAACATGCACCTGGTCATGCACGGCTCGTCCTCCGTGCCGGTGGAATTGCAGGAGATCATCAACAAATATGGCGGCCAGATGAAGCCGACCTGGGGCGTGCCGGTGGAAGAGATCCAGCGCGGCATCAAGCACGGCGTGCGCAAGATCAACATCGACACCGACAATCGCATGGCGCTGACCGGCGCGATCCGCAAGGTGCTGACGGAAAACCCCTCCGAATTCGACCCGCGCAAATATCTGACGCCGGCGATGGCGGCGATGAGGAAGCTGTGCAAGGAGCGCTTCGAGCAGTTCGGCACCGCAGGCAACGCGCCGAAAATCAAGCCGCTGCCGGTCTCGGAAATGGCCAAGCGCTACAAAGCGGGCAGCCTTGATCCGAAATTCGGCTGAACGAGCAGTTCCCGGAGCGGTTCAGTGTTGGATAGAACCGCCGAACCGCTCCAGCTCTTTACGGGCCAACTCTTTACGGGATGAGAACACCGGCGGAGGTCGCGGAACGTCCTGCGCGGCGAAGCCCAACCGTGTCAAACAGGCTCGCGCCAGGGCCGCATTGCTGTCGATGACGATCAATCCGTTCGTAGGGTTGAGGCTGGCGGCCACCACCGACAGTTCGGTGCAGCCGAGAACGGCCGTGTCGGCGCCGGCCGATCGCACGATTTCAAGCGCACGCTCGGTTTCGCTCGCCGCCTCCGCGATCGAACCACGCTTGACGAGGCCGATCGCTCTGTCGACGCGACCCTGGAATTCCGTACCGGCGGGGAAGCAGAGCTCAAATCCCGCCGCCAACATCTTGTCCCGATAGAAGCCGGAGACCAGCGTGCCCTGCGTGGCGAGGATCGTAACCTTGCCTCGGCCCAGGCTACGATGGGTTTCAGCTACGACCGCGTCGGCGATATGGATGATCCGCGCCTGCGAGCTTGCGGCCAGTTGCTCATACCAATGATGGGCGGTGTTGCACGGCATTGCGATACAGGCAACGCCGAGCGCATTGAGCGTCGAGACCGCGGCTTTCAAAGACGGCAGCGGACCGTCATGGCCGGCAAGGATCGCCTCGGTCCTGTCAGGCAACTGTGGCACGCTGAGGATGACGGCGGGCACATGCTCATTGTCCCGGAACGCCTGGGTCATTCGGGTCAGCTTGAAGTAGAAGTCAGCCGATGCCAACGGCCCGAGGCCGCCGATGACGCCGAGCTGGAGGCCGATGCAGTGATCGATCATCGGACGGGCTCGGCTTCGAGCTGTTCCGAAGCCGCTCCGACAGACTGCGTCGTCTCCCTATGGCTGGGCGCGATCATTGCGGTGCTCGCCGCTACGGTGCAGACGCTGGACAGCGTCATGAACGTGTCGACGGCCGCGTCGACCGCGACGAACAGGGCGAACGCCGCCTCGAAGGGGATCTTCAGATAGCCACAGACGATCGACATCTGGGACAGGATGACCAGACTGCCCATGCCGCCGGTCGTGAGCGCGAGAAGCGCCGAGGTGATGCCGACGAGCAGGAGGTCGGGGATTGCCAGGGGGCGGCCGTAGAGCTGAGCGATGAAAAGAACACCCGACGTGTAAAGCAGCGCCGGGCCAGTGCGCAGCAATGCCGCCTGCAAAGGCACGAGCAGTTCGACGACCACCAGGCTGAACCGCAGACGCTCGCTCAGCAAGTTGATGACCCACGGAAGCGAGGCGACGGTAGAGCGGGTGGTGATGGCGACCATGAGAAGGGGTTGACACGTCTTGATCGTGACCCAGTAGCTTCGCCGAGAGCGGATGGCGATGACGGCAAATGCGCCGGCGATGAATGTGAGGCAGGAAAGACCCATCACCAGCAGATAACCGCCCATCAGCGTGAGCGGCTTGGTTCCGGTCGACGCGGTCTGATCCGCGATCAGGATGAAGGTTGCAAACGGCAATCCCCAGATGAACCAGTTGGTAAGGACCGTGCAGGCCCGGTAAACCGCGTTCAGCGCCTGAGACAGGCTCATCGACGAAGGCTGGGGAATCTTGCCCATCGCGAGCCCGAAGAGTAGGCAGAACAGCAGGACCTGGATGGTTTGACCGGAGGCCAGCGCGCTGAACACGTTGTTCGGCACAAGATCGAGCAGTATCGAGTGCCCGCTGTCGGCCCCCTCGTCAGGTGGCGGTTGGTAGGGGAATGCGAGATCGGTGGATACGCTGCCCTGCGAATTGATGAACTCGCCAAGCTCGATGCGCGATTGCGGATTCTCGATCTGGCCCGGCTGAAGGACAAGCGAGTAGGTGCCACTCACCAATACGCTCAGGAACGACACGACCAGCACCGCCATACCCACGCGGCCCAGGTAACGGACCGAGTTCGGATCCTGAACCATCGACATGATCGAGAAGATGACCGACGAGACCAGGTAGGGCAGGACGACCATCTTGAGGAAGTTCAGGTAGAGCTGCGCGACAGGGCTGATCGCATGGGCAAATGCTGGATAGTAGAGGCCGCAAAGGATGCCCGCCCCGATCATCGCGATCGTCGTCGCGGGCGAGCGCAATACGCGCCTTGCCGCCAGGCGCCAATCGAAAGCCAAAGGTCCGGCTGCTTCCGAGATGGCCATCGTCAGGCTTTGCTCCCCAGCCGGTAGCGCGCGATGATCTCGTCAGTGTTGAGAACCTGCTGGCCGCGCGCGAGATCGAGGTAAAGGTCGATAAAGGCCGCGAGATGCGGATTGTCCGGTCGCACGCCGATTGCGATCGTGTCTACCTTGTCGGTCAGCGTGATCGAGCGCGCGGCGACCGTCATCGACGGATCGTCGACCATCAGCTTCTTGATCTCGAAATCGTCGCGATACGCCATGTCGATCGTCCCGTCGCGGATCGCATCGACCACCATATCCCAGCCTGCGAAACGATGAACTTGTGCATGCGGGAAGGTCGTCGCGGCATAGGTTGCGAATGACGAGCCCTCGATCACGCCGAGATCGCCCGAGAAATCGCGGATGATCTGCTCGGGTGGCTTGCCTTGCGCGATGCGCGCCAGGTTGAGGCGATTGGCGATGAGGCCTTGGTGCAGCATGGCATAGGGCCGGGAATAGAGGATCGACCGGCCACGGCGAAGGGTTCGGCTGAGCTTGCCGATGGCTATGTCCGCCTGGCCGGAAGTCAGCTGTTTCACCATGCCGTCGAACGTTGCGGCGGATCGGTCGAACACCGGCTCGACGCCGAGCTCCGCAGCGATGCCGCGGGCCAGTTCCATGTCTATGCCGCTGTCCCCCGATCCGTCGGCCGGGAAGAATGGATCGGAGGCAAAGGCCGGCATTGCAATGCGCAGCGCATTGCCGCCGACGACGGGAGCGATCTCCGCCTGCTGTCCTGGAGTGTTCGCCGCCCGAGCTTGCGCGGCCAGCAAGCCGACGCCTCCGGCCGTGAGCAGCGTGCGACGTGTAACCGACATGCGGATTCTCTGGTTAGCGAGGGAAGCCGGACAGACAAATCGGACCAATTCGCAGTATGCACGGCGAAGTTAAACAAAAGTATCTTTCGCGTTGTACTTTTATAGCAATCAGCAGCGCAGGCTGCCGCAATACTCGCATTATCTAATATGTCTGGAATATCTGGTTGCTTCGCAGGGCCAATCAGTTGGACCGTCAACAGGCGCGAGCGGCACCGGCTCCCGCCCCGATTTCTACCCGTTTTTCGGCAACAGATCAGGCCTGCCCGTGTCGATGAACGGCGCCCAGTAGTCGACCGATTCGCGGATCATGGCGACCACCTGGTGGTCGACCGGTTCGCGTTCGCGGAACGACAGTTCGAGGCAGATCTCGTTGTCGGTGCCGCCGCCGCGCCGCACAGTCTCGATCAGCTTTTCAGGCGTGATGCGGCCGTTCCTGTTGTGAGCCGCGGTGAACGGCCAGTGGCCGCCCTTGTTCATCGACGATTGCTTGATGTGGATGATCGGCGACTTCCTGGGGAAAGCCTCGGCCCAGGCATAGGGATCGATATCGGCCGGGTTGCTGGAGGTGACGTCGCCATGGTCGATGTCGACCATCATCTCCAGCGGAATGGCCATGCCGGCCGCGTCGATCGCATCCTGCAGCAGCCGGCAATTCTCGATCGTGTGGCCGAACTCGCGGCCGACCGACATCGGCTCCCAGAACAGGTAGTTAAGCCCGGCCGCACGGGCGTGTTCGGCGACCTCGCGCCAGCATTCCAGCGCAATGTCGAACAGGCGCGCGCGGCGCGCGGGATCATCATAATCGCGATGGGTGAAGATCGCGAATTGGGTACCCATGCCGCCGGCGCCAAGCTCGGCCGAGATGTCGGCAAAGGTCTTGAACCAGTCGACATAGTAGCGGCGCACGTCGGCGTCTGGATGGCCGAAATGGTTGAGCCGGCCGTAGGGACCGGTCATGCCCGATGTCACACGCACGCCGGTGCGGTTCAAGGCGCCGCGGAACAGGCGGACGAATTTCACGATCGTCGCCGCCGGCCAGCCCGGATTGACGAATTCATGCGTGAGCTGAATGTCCCTGATGCCGATGTCGTAGGCGATGGTATCAACCAGGTCGTCAGGCTCGGCAAAGCGGTTGACCAGCGGATTGGTGTTGAGGGACAGCGTGAATGCCACGATCGCGATCCTCTCAGCCCTGTCGCGCTACATTGGCGATGATTGCCATCACCCTGCCCTCGCCAGCCGGCTCGCGCACCAGTGTT
Organism: Mesorhizobium sp. B2-3-2; assembly: GCF_006442295.1. Lineage (NCBI taxonomy): Bacteria > Pseudomonadati > Pseudomonadota > Alphaproteobacteria > Hyphomicrobiales > Phyllobacteriaceae > Mesorhizobium > Mesorhizobium sp. B2-3-2. Next base: position 299,057 of record NZ_VFWA01000005.1, read on the forward strand.
CGAAAGCCGATCTCTCCTCGGCGGAAAGATGCAGGCCGTGCTTGGTGCGCCGTTCGAGAATGTCGGCCGGTGTCTCAGCCCATTCCTGCTCGAACAGGTAACTGGCCTCGCGCTCGAAGAAATCCTTGCCGAAGCATCGCCCGAGTTCCGCTAGCGAGTGGGCTGCGCCGACCAGAAGGCGTGTCCTGGTCCCATAGAGCCGGCCGTAGTGCTTGAGCAGCGATGCAGGCATCCATGGATACTCCCGCCCGAGATCGCCTAGAAACTGTTCGAAATCGGCATTGGCGATGTCGCCGCCAGGCAGATGCGCCTTCGCCGTCCAGGGCTTGCCCATCCGGGGGAAGAACGGAGCAATCCTGTCCAGCGCATGCTCGGCGAGCTTGCGAAAGGTGGTGATCTTGCCGCCAAAGACGGACAGCAGCGGCGCCTCAGCATCCGGCGCGTCGAGTTCGAAAATATAGTCGCGGGTCACGGCGCTCGGGTTGTCGGCATTGTCGTCATAGAGCGGTCTGACGCCGGAGAACGAATAGACGACATCGCTGCGCGCGAGGCCGCGCTTGAAATAGCGGTTGACCACCCTGATCAGGTACTCGATCTCGCTCTCGTCCGCCGCCACGTCCTCGGGCCGGCCGTCATAGGGAATGTCGGTGGTTCCGATCAGAGCCAGATCGTTCTGATAGGGATTGATGAAGATCACGCGTTTGTCGCTGTTCTGGATGAGATAGGCCTGACGCCCCTCCCAGAATTTGGGCACGACGATATGGCTGCCCTTGACCAGGCGGACATTGCGCGTCGAGTTCTGGCCAGCCACGCGGTTGATGATGTCGTTGACCCAGGGGCCGGCGGCATTGACCAGCGCACGCGCCCGCACGGTGGTTTTCACGCCGGTCTTGCCGTCGCGCATCTCCACTGACCAGAGGCCGCCTTCCCGGCGGGCGGCGGTGCAGGCGGTTCGGGTGTAGACCTTGGCTCCGCGCTCGCGCGCGTCCAGCGCATTGATCAGCACGAGACGGGCGTCGTCGACCCAGCAGTCGGAATATTCGAAACCGCGCTTGAATTCGTCCTTGATCGGCGCGCCTTCGGGCGCGGTGCGCAGATCGAGCGTGCGGGTAGCCGGCAGCCGCTTGCGGCCGCCAAGATGGTCGTAGAGGAACAGGCCGAGCCTGACCAGCCATGCCGGCCGGTCGTCAGGACTGTGCGGCAGCACGAAGCGCATCGGCCAGATGATGTGCGGCGCCGATTCCAACAGCACCTCGCGCTCGATCAGCGCCTCGCGCACCAGGCGGAATTCATAATATTCGAGATAGCGCAGGCCGCCATGGACGAGCTTGCCCGATCGCGAACTGGTGCCTTCCGCCAGATCGTCCTTTTCGCACAGAATGACGGAGAGGCCGCGGCCTGCCGCATCGCGGGCGATGCCGGCGCCGTTGACGCCGCCGCCGATGACGACGAGATCGACGATTTCGGGTCCGCCGCTCATCTCGTCACGATCTCGCTGCCGGATTTACGCGCCATGGCTGCCGCTCTCAGCACGGATTGACCGGAGGCAGCCCGGCGATATAGCGGCGCACCTCCTCGGCGGCCTGCTCGGCCGCATAGGTCACGGTGCGCACCGAGGCGCCGGCAATATGCGGCGTCAGCGTCACGTTGGGGAGCCGTAGCAAGGGCCAGTCCGATGGCACCGGTTCGACCGCGAACGTCTCCAGCATGGCACTTGCGATCTGTCCCGAAACAAGCGCCTCGTACAGGGCGTCATAGTCGACCAGCGGCCCACGCGCCGTGTTGACAAAGATCACGCCGGGTTTCATCCGCGCGATGGCGTCCTTGCCGATCAGGCCGCGCGTCTCCTGCGTCACCCGCGAATGCAGCGTGACCACATCGGAACGGGACAGGAGATCGTCCAGAGCGACGAGCTCGACGCCGGCATTGCGGTCCTCGGCGCTCAACTGCACATAGGGGTCGCTGACCAGGACGTGGCAGCCGAAAGCGCGCAGCAGCCTGACTACCTTTGTTCCGATATTGCCATAACCGACGACACCGACGGTCATCTCGCTAAGCTCGCGGCCGGTGCGGTCGGCGCGATAGAGATCGCCGCGCCATTCGCCCCTGCGCAGCGCTTCGTGGCCGACCCGGATCAGCCGCGTTTCGGCCAGTATGGCGCCGATGGCGAATTCGGCCACGGCGGTCGCGTTGCGGCCGGGCACATTGACGACGGTGATGCCATGCGTGCGGGCCGCTTCCATGTCGATGTTGATCGGGCCGCCGCGCGAAACCGCGACCAGCTTCAGCGCCGGCAGGCGCCGCATCATGCCCTCCGACAGGGGTGCGAGCTGGGTGACGAGGATCTCGGCATCGGCGATGAACTCGACGACCTCGTCGGGACGGCCGAAATACTCCTTGACCTTGTCGAGGCCGAGCGCCGGGTCGCCGAATTCCATCGGCTCGTCGGGCCAGGCCGTCTGCAATGTCCTGACATCGAGGTCACCGCTCGCGACCTTCTCGATTTTGGCGCGAAACACCTCCGGAAGCATGAAGTTGTCGCCAATGATCGCTATTTTCCTGGGCATACTCGACTTCTCAATTTGCCTGCACTGAAGCCATCGCGCGCCAGACCGGCCGCAACGCCTGGTGCGCCAACATGTAGGACGGGCTCATCCTGTCATAGATCGCGGCGAGGTTCCGATCGCTCGGCTCGGCCTCGCCAAGCAGCGGCGTTACCCATTCCGCGACGCATTCGTCCATCGACTTATACAGGCCGACGCATACCGCCGCGATCATCGCCGCGCCGGCCGCCCCGGCCTCCTCGCGCTCACTGGTGCGGATGTCCGCGCCGACGGCGGCACCGAGGATCTTGCGCAGCGCCGGGCTTCGGGCGGCGCCGCCGGTCAGCCGGATCTCGCGCGGCAATGGCCCCATGGCGGCGTAGCAATCGCGCGCGGCGAAGGCCAATCCCTCGAAGACGGCGCGCACCAGATCGGCATAACCGTGACGCGAGGAAATGCCGACGAAGCCGGCCCTGGCATTGGCATCGACGAACGGCCCCCGCTCGCCGGCCTCGGACACGTAGGGCTGGTAGAGCAACGACGCCGGCTGCGATGCGGCGATCCAGGTGTCGACGAGCGCGATCATCTCGCCATTGCTGCGGGTGATGCCTTGCGAGGCGAGGATGCCGGAGGCCAGCCCAAGCACCCAGTCGATGTTGAGCGTCGCCGCCATGTTGGACTGCATCTGCGCGAACACGCCGGGCGCCGGCATGGCCATGGTGTAGCCGGTCGCGGCCTCGTTGAGCTGCACGTCGTCCGGCGTCTCGGCCAGCCGCATATGCATGCCGGTCGAGCCGATGATGGTGCAGCCGGGCTTGCGCTCGCGGTCGAGCAGGCCGGCGCCAAGCGCGGTGCAGACGACGTCGACATAGCCGAGCACGACCGGCGTGCCGGCAAGCATGCCGGTGGCGGCGGCCGCCGCCTGCGACAGTGCGGCGCTGTGCGTGGTGCCGTCCGTGACCGGCGGCAGCAAATGCCTGAGGTCGGCGACGCCGAGCACGTCGAGCACATCCTCGCTATAGTCGCGGGTGCGGAAATCGCCAAAGGTGAAGGTCCCCTCGGAGGGATCGGTGGCACGTTCGCCGGTCAGCTTGAAATAGAGCCAGTCCTTGCAGTGAAACGCCGTCGCCGCCTTGGCGAGCATTTCTGGCATGTTGCGCTTCATGAACACGAATTGCGAGCCCTGCTGGCAGGCGGCGAGCCCGCTGCCGGTCTTTTCGAAGCGCAGTCTGTCTTCCGGCCGCGCGCGTATTTCCTCGACGACGCCTGCGGCGCGCGCGTCGAGCCAGAGCCAGCCCTTCGCCACCGGCTCGCCCTTGCCGTCGATCAGCCAGGTGCCGTCGCCCTGCCCGGTCACCGCGATGGCGATGGTCCGGCCGGCGAGATCGGGCACTTTCTCGGCGAGCTGGCGCAAGGTCGCCGCCGCATCCGCCCATGTGCGCGCTAGATCCTGTTCGGCGCCGCCGCCCGGCAGCGTCTCGTAACGGTTCGGCGTTGCCGCGGCGGCGATCTGCCGGCCCTTCGTGTCGAAGGCGATGGACTTGATGACGGAGGTGCCGGCGTCGATGCCGATCAAGAGATCACGCATCAGGCGAGCTCCATGCCGTGCGAGATGGCCTCGCCGCTCGCCTGGTCGAAGACATGCAGGTTCTTCGGGTCGATGCTGACATTGATCGGCGCGCCAAGGTCCAGCCGGGTGCGGTCGTGCTCGACCAGGACCAGCGAGCCGCCGGCGAAATCGGCCGCTATATGGGTCTGGTCGCCAAGCCATTGATTGGCCGAAACCCTGGCGGGGACACCTTCCTTCGAGCGCCGCACCGCGTAAGGCCTGATGCCGATGACGACCCGCTCGCGGCTGAGCAGCTGGTCGCGGACGGGAGCGCTGAAGGCGTCCTTATCGTAGTCGAGCGACAGGCCATCGGGCAGCTTGAGATTGATGCGCCCGGCGGTGGCGCCGACATAGGCCTCGAAGACGTTCATCGGCGGCTCGCCGACGAAGGTGCCGGTGAACAGGTTCGCCGGACGTTCCTTGATCCGGTCCGGTGTGTCGAACTGCTGCAACACGCCGCCTTCCATCACCGCGATGCGGTCGGCAAGCGCATTGGCCTCGGTCTGGTCGTGGGTGACCAGGATCGCGGTCAAGCCGCGCTCCTTGATGAAATGCTTGATGCGGCCGCGCAGCACGGCGCGAAGCTGCGGCTCGAGCTGCCCCATCGGCTCGTCGAGCAGATGCAGGTCGGCATCGCGGATCAGCGCCCGGCCCAGGCTGGCGCGCTGCTGCTGGCCACCGGAGATGGAGCTGGGGTAACGTTCCAATATGTCCTCGATCTCGAGCAGCTTGGCGATGCTGGCGACCCTGGCCTCGACCTCGCTTCTGGGCAGCCGGGCCGCCTTGAGCGCGAAGGCCATGTTCTCGCGCACCGTCAGCGGCGGGTAGAGCGAATAGCCCTCGAAGGCCATCGCCACGTTGCGCCTGACCGGCGGCAGCGTGTGCACCTGGCGGCCGGCGACCGAGATCGCGCCGCGCGACACCTCCTCGAAGCCGGCGATCATGCGCAGCGTCGAGGTCTTGCCGCAGCCGGACGAACCGAGCAGCGCCACGATCTCGCCCTTGTGGATCTCCATCGTCAGCTTCTTGACGGCGTGGACGCCCCGGTCGATCGGGCCATAGAATTTGTCGACGCCGGAAATGGTGAGTGCGCTCGCGCTCATGCGGCTTCTCCGTTGCGCAAACTGACGACGTTCTTGGAGCCGATGCGCTCGCCGCTGGCGCGATCGAACAACAGGGCGCTCTTGCCGTCGACGGCGATATAAGCCTTGCCTTCGCTGCGGCCCGGTGTTCCGGCCGGCCGCGAAACCAAGATCTCGCGGCCGCGCAGCGTGCGCACCAGCGTGACGATCTTTTCGTTGAGCGGCGTTTCGGCCTCAACCGTCACCGGAATGGCGCCGGGTTCATTTTCGCCGACGAAATGCAGTGCTTCCGGCCTGAGCCCGATGATGCAGTCGCGGCCGACCGCGGTCTCGGGAGCCCCGGCGAGATGGACCTGCACATTCGATAAGGCGACATGGATTCCCTTGGCGCCAAGCGCCGGCTTGACGTCGAGCAGGTTGATGGTCGGGTCGCCGAACAGCCGCGCGATCTCGACATTTGCCGGCTCGCGATAAATCTGTTCGGGCGTGCCGAGCTGGCTGATGACGCCTTGCGACATGACCGCGATGCGGTCGCCGAGCGCCATGGCTTCCTTATAGTCCTGGGTGACGTAAACGACCGTGGCGCCGCGGTCTGCGAGCAGGCGCGGCAGTTCGAGCCGCATCTCGAAGCGCAGCTTGGCGTCGACATTGCGCAAGGGATCGTCGAGCAGCAGCAGCGGCGGCGAGCCGACCAGCGCACGGGCAAGTGCTGTGCGCTGCTTCTGGCCGTTGGAAAGAGCACGCGGCTTATGCGAGAGCACATGGGCGATCTTCAGCAGCCTGGCGACGCTCTCGACGCCGGCCTTGATCGCGCCCTGCGACGACCGCTTGGCCTCCAGCGGCGTAGCGATGTTGTCGAACGCGCTCATATGCGGAAACAGCGCGAAATTCTGGAACGCCATGCCGACGCCACGGAATTCAGCGTCGACATCGGTCATGTCCTCGCCGCCGATGAGGATCTTGCCTTCATCGGGGTCGATGACGCCGGCGACGAGGCGCAACAGCACCGTCTTGCCGGCGCCGGAGGGTCCGAACAGGACGAGCGTCTCGCCGTCGGCGACGGTCAGCGACAGATTGTCGAGCACGGTCTGGCTCTTGTAGCGCTTGACGATTTTTCTGAGTTCGAGGCTGGCCATGGAACTACCCCTTCACCGCGCCGAGCGACAGGCCTTCGACAAGGTAGCGCTGCGCATAGAGGGCGAGCGCCAGCGTCGGCGTGATCGACAAAACGATGGCCGCCGAGATCTGGCCGTACTGGATGCCCGAGGAGGTGATGAAGGCGAGCGCGCCGACCGTCACCGGCTGCTTGTCGGCCGAGGCCAGCACCAGCGCGAAAACGAAATTGTTCCAGGCGAAGATGAAGGCGAGCAGGCCGGCCGCGGCGATGCCTGGGCCGGCGAGCGGCAGCGCTATTCTGCGGAAGGTGGCGAACCAGGAATGGCCGCCGATGCGATAGGCATATTCGATGTCGGCCGGAATATCCTCGAAATAGCCGCGCACGATCCACAGGATCAGCGGCAGGCAGATCAGCTGGTAGACCCAGATCAGCCCGATATAGGTGTTGGCCAACCCGAGCTTCTGGAAATAGAGCGTAAGCGGCAACAGCACCAGCAGGGCCGGCGCGAACCTGAACGACAGCAGCGTGAAGGCGATGTCCTCCGAGCCGCGGAACTTGTGCCGCGCGAAGGCGTAGGCCGCCGGGACGCCGAGCAGCAGCGAGACCGCGACCGAGGTCACCGACAGGAAAACCGAATTCCAGAGATTGCGCATGAAGGCGATGTCGAGCGTACCGGCGGCGGTCGTCAGCTTGCCGGTAATCAGCGCGGTGTAGTTGGCAAGCGTCGGCTCGAAGACCAGCTGCGGCGGAATGCGCAGGATGGTCTCGTTGGTCTGGAACGACATCATCAGGATCCAGACGATCGGGAACATGAAGAAGATCACGACCAGCGTCAGCGCCGCGCCGCGCAAGATGCGTTCAAGCAAGGAGGTGTGTTCCATGGCTGCCTCCTCCTATGCTTGGCCCCGGGCGCGCTCGCGCAGCCTGAGCCAGTTCTTGATGAAGATGTTGGAGAGGAAATAGGTGATCGCCCACAGGATGATCATCAGCGCCGCCGAGCGGCCGACATTGGTCGACTGGAAGAAGTTGAGGTAGGCCTCGACCTGGAACACGGTCAGCGTGTCGCCCGGTCCTCCTTGCGTCATGGCGTAGATGATGTCGAACTGCTGGATGGAATCGAGCAGGCGGAACAAAGTCGCCGTCAGGATGTAGGGCGTCAGCATCGGCAGCGTGATGCGGAAGAAGACGAAGCTCCTCGGCACGCCGTCGAGGGCGGCGGCCTCGAAGGGCTGCGTCGGCAGGCTGCGCAGCCCAGCAAGCAGCAGGATCATGATGAAGGGCGTGTAGACCCAGATATCGACGAGAACGACGGTGAACAAAGCCGTCGACGGCGACGAGGCCCAGCGGAAATCCTGTAAGCCGATGAGGCTGGCGAGATAGCTCAGCACGCCGAAGCCGGGATTGGTCATCAGCTTCCACATCAGCGCGGCCAGCGCCGGCGCCGTCATCAGCGGCATCAGCAGCATGATCGAGATAAAATTGTTCAGGGTCGAGCGCTTCTGCAAAAGCAGCGCGATGGCCAGGCCGAGAAGCAGTTCCAGCACCACCGTGGTGCCGGCATAGAGCAGCGAGACCTTGAGCGTGTTCCAGAACTTCGGATCCGTGAAAAAGGAGATGTAGTTGTCGCCCCAGTTGAACTGCCGCGCCCAGGGCTGGCTCAGCCGATAGCGCTGGAACGAATACACGACCGAGGTCAGGAACGGAATCAGGATGCCGATACAGACCAGCAGAGCCGGCAGGCTGAGCACGTAGGGCAGCACTCTCTTGCTGATCCTGAAGCCCGAGGGCTTGGGTCTTTGCGATACCACCGCAGTCATCGTGCTGCTCCGTTGTCCCTGTCGCTCCGCCCTGCCGGCCGCCCAAGGGAGCAAGGCGGCCGGTCGGGCGAATTAGCGGCCACCTTACGGCACCGCGTCGCAAGCTTGAAAAGGTCGGACCGGCCTGCCAGGGCTGGCCGGTCCTCCGTTACATCTAGCCGAGGCCGGCTTCCTTGAGCTGGCCGTTGATGCTTTCGGCCAGCTTGTCGAGACCCTCGTCCACCGGCACTTCCTTGGCCACCATCTTCTGCAGCGTCGCCGCCCATTCGGTGGTGAGATCGAAGAACAGCGGCTGCGCGGTGAACTTGATCGAGGCGCCCGGCGCCGAGGCGTCGAACATCTCGACGTAGCCGGGATAGCTCTTGTTCAGCTTCTCGCGGAATGTCTCATCCTTCCAGACCGACTGGCGGACCGGATTGACGAAATCCATCTTGGTGGCGCCGAACAGTGCATGCTCGGGTCCGGAGGCCCATTGCATGAAGTACCATGTGGCGTCCTTGTCCTTGGAGAAGTTGGACATCGACAGCGACCAGATCCAGATGTTCGGCGTTGGCGCCTTGGCCTCCGGGTTGGCCTTGAAGGCGGCGAAGGCAAGCTTGCCGGCCATCTTGTTGTCGCCGCCATTCATGAAGTAGCCGAGGATGTCGGCGTCGAAGATCATCGCCGAGGCGCCGGCGCCGAGATCGGCGCCGACCTGGTACCAGGTGTAGGTCGACCAGTCCTTCGGACCGCTTTCCTGGATCATCTGCACCCATTGCTTGTGGAAAGCCTTGGACTGGGCAGTGTTCATGGCGGCCGACAATTTGCCGTCGGCCGACACGTTCAGGTCCTTCTGGTCGAAATTGGCGTAGGCCGACAGGAAGCCCGGATGGATCGTCGCCCAGGAGCGCGACCCGCGCACGCCAATGCCGTAGACGCCGCCGCCGACATCCTTGGTGAGCTTGGCGGCAGCGGCCACCATCTCGTCCATATTGCCGGGAACCTTGACGCCCGCCTTGTCGAACATCCCCTTGTTGTAGGTGATGTTGTTTTGTTCGAAGCCCCACGGAATGCACCATTGCTTGGCGTCTTCGGAGCCCAGAGCCCCGCCCGGCTTGCCGTTCCAGGCGCAGGAGTTCTTGACGCCGGGCAGGAAGTCGTCCCAGGCATAGTTGGGGTTGGTCTTGGCCGGATCCTTGATCCATTCATTCAGGTCGGTGATCCAGCCGGCTGGGCCGTAGGTCCAGGTCATGTAGGCGCCGGTCATGAAGGCATCGTATTCGGGCGAGCTCGCCGACAACGCGGCCGTGACCTTGTCGAAATAAACGTCTTCCGGGAACACGTCGTAGACGACATTCATGCCGGTCAACTGCTTGAAGTTTTCGAGGTTGGCGATCATCGCATCCGCATAGGGATGCTTGTTGAGCAGGAGCTTGATGGTCTTGCCCTGGTGCGCCTTCCAGTCGAAGTCGGCGGCCAGCGCCCGGGTCTGCCCAAGATTGAGCAGCGTACCGGCCGTGCCGGCGGCAAGGCCCATCGCACCCAGGCCCTTGATCAGCCCACGACGGTCGACTTGTCCGCGCAGGAAAGCGTCAATGAGGTCTTTCTCTTTCTCATGCATTTGGTCTTCTCCTCCACAGGGTAGTTTTAACTGAACCGACGCCGGCTACCCGACTGGCGTCTCCTCCACGAGCGATCGCGCTGTCCGCTCATCAGTTATCAGGCCCTTGAGATAGCGGCCCTCCAGCACCGCTTTGACCGCTCGAACCTTGACCTTGCCGCCGGCGACCGCGACGATCCGGCGGCTGGCGATGTCCTCGCGCGCCAGCGCCAGCGCCCGGTTGGAAAGGGTTGTTGCCACCGCTTTGCCGGCATCGTCGAAGAAATGGCCGAGCAATTCGCCGACGCCGCCATTGCGGCGGATCTCCTCCATCTCGCCCTTCTCGATCATGCCGGTGGCGACGAGCGAGGCTTCGCGTTCGGCCGTGCCGATGCCGGCAAACAAAAGGTCGGCGGATCTTGCGAGATCGAAAACCTCACTGATGCCCTTCTGTCCCAGCAACACCGCGCGGTCGTCCACAGTGTTGGCGAACATCGGCACCGGCATCACATAGGCTTCGGCGCCGGTGCGCTCGGCGAGGCGGTGAATGACGTCATGCGGGTTGGCCGAGAACTTCCGCGTCAGGCCGCCGAGCAGCGAAACGAAGCGGATCTTGTCTGTCGAGCTGCGCGGCAGGTATTCCACGCAGGCGGCGAGCGTGCGGCCATGGCCGACGCCGATCAGCGCCTGCTCGCCGCGTTCGATCTCCCGCTTGAGGAATTGCGCGCCGGCGATGCCGAGCGCCTTGAGCGGCAACTCCTCGGAATCGAAATCGGGAACCACCTCGCAATAATCGAGGCCGTAGCGGCGCGACAGCTCGTCCTCGAGCTCGACGCATTCCGAGACTTCGCCGTCGATATAGACCTTCACCAACCCTTCCTGATTGGCCTTGGTGATCAGGCGGTGGGCCTTGAGGCTGGTCAGCCCGAGGCGCTTGGCAACCTCGGACTGGGTCAGGCCGCCGGCGTAATGAAGCCAGGCGGCGCGTGCCGCCATGCCGGTTTCATCATCGCGCAAGAGGCCGTTTCCAAATCCAACCACGTTCCGCCCTTTGATATTTTTTTCAGTTTCTGCAAAATTTTTCACACCGACGCGCCGGAGTCAAGCGCCAAGGGCCTGCAAAATCACGCGAGGTTCAAAAACGGGCGCTGATTTTCAACGAGAATGGACATGCGGACACCTGACACGCGGCACCTATCAGGGCCACGGCGACCGCTCAAAAGAAAGCGGCGTCGGTTTATATTTCGCGCAGGAACCCGATCACCATCGCCGCCAGGTGAAGCGCCGCCGCCCAGCGGCCCGCCGGTGAGCGGATCGCAGCATTCGGCAAGCCGCTTTCGGTGATCAGGTCCAGGCTGGACCGCGTGATGGGCCGAGCGACGTCGATGTGCCCGGCGGCGAAAGCCGCCGGCGAGCAGGGCCTATTGCAACGTCCGCGCCGCGGACGGCATGGAATGGTCGTGCGCCATGCCGGCATCGGCATCTTCCACGCCGAGCCCGCGGTCGAGGCCGGTGGCCACCACCGAAACCCGGAACCGGCCTTCCATGCTCTTGTCGAAGATGGCGCCGACGATGATGTCGGCGTCTTCATAGACTTCTTCACGGATTCTCGTGGCGGCCTCGTCGACCTCGAACAGGGTCATGTCGCGGCCGCCGGAAATCGAGACCAGCACGCCCTTGGCTCCCTTCATCGACATCTCGTCCAGCAGCGGGTTGGCGATGGCGGCTTCCGCCGCCTTCATCGCCCGGCTATCGCCTGACGCCTCGCCGGTTCCCATCATGGCGCGGCCCATGCCGCGCATCACCGATTTGACGTCGGCGAAGTCGAGGTTGATCAGGCCTTCCTTGACGATGAGATCGGTGATGCAGCTGACGCCGGCATAGAGGACCCGGTCGGCGATGACGAAGGCATCGGCGAAGGTGGTCTTGGCGTCGGCGATCCGGAACAGGTTCTGGTTGGGGATGACGATCACGGTGTCGGCGCTTTCGCGCAGCCGCTCGATCCCCTCTTCGGCCATCTGCATGCGGCGCCTGCCCTCGAAAGTGAACGGCTTGGTGACGACGCCGACCGTCAGGATGCCTGCCTTGCGCGCCGCCTGGGCGATCACCGGCGCGGCGCCGGTTCCGGTGCCGCCGCCCATTCCGGCGGTGACGAAGCACATATGGGTGCCGGCCAGATGGTCCATGATCTCGTCCAGCGATTCCTCGGCCGCGGCGCGGCCGATCTCGGGAAGCGATCCGGCGCCCAGCCCTTCGGTCACATGCGCGCCGAGTTGGATCAGCCGCGTCGCCTTGGACATGGTGAGCGCCTGCGCGTCTGTGTTGGCGGCAATGAATTCGGTGCCCTGAAGCTGCTCGGCGATCATGTTGTTGATGGCGTTGCCGCCGCCGCCGCCGACGCCGACAACGGTGATCTTGGGTCTCATCTCGGAGATCTCGGGCTTCTTGAACTCGGCCATGCCTCTTCTCCTTCGCCAGTCGCTCGCGCTTCACGCCCCGCCAGATCGATCACACCGCGAAACGGCAACCGACGCAGAGCGGCGTGACGAATCAGTCCGCTCGGATGGGTGTCCCAAAAAGCCAGAGAGCGGCCAGAGGTGCAAGGGCGGGGAAGGTCAAGATTTGTGATAGGGGCGTTTCATATCCCCATGACGGCCGTGCATGCCCGAGAGTGATGCAGGCATCTCGGGCCTTCATGCGGCTGCAGACGCTGCGCGCTGAGGCCGATGCCGAGCCTTGGCTTTCCGCGTCCTTACCTCTATGTTGCGGTCGCAGATCGCGCAATTGGTTTTGAAATGCCTCCCGACATCCCAGCTAGTGACTTGAAAAAATAGGGAACCGTTCCGGCTGCGGCCGGATACGGGTTCCGAAAATCACAAGCCATTTTTACCAGGGATAGTGCAGCCGATCAGGGCGCGGGCACCCTTCGAAACCAGAGGTTGGAAATTGGGCGATGCAATCGCGGACGTTCTGAACTGGCTTGAGAGCCGAAACGACATCCAGAGCCTGAGGGCCGCGGTGTGCGACCTCAACGGCATCATGCGGGGAAAACGCATCCCCGTCGAGCAGGCGCGCAAGGCGCTGGATGGCAAGCTGCGCATGCCCTATTCGCTGATCGGGCTGGACATCTGGGGCGAGGATATCGAAGGCAACGCGCTGGTGTTCTCGACCGGCGACGCAGACGGATTGTGCCAGTGGACCGGCCGCGGCATCCTTCCCGTGAATTGGACTGCGCATCCGACCGCCCTCATCCCGCTCTGGCTCGCCGACGAAAGCGGCGCACCGTATCTCGGCGATCCCCGGCGGGCGCTGGCCCGCATCCTCGACCGCTACAAGGCCTTGGGCCTGACCCCGGTCGCCGCGACCGAGCTCGAATTCTACCTTGTCGATCCGCAATCGCAGCGGCCGGTCGGGCCCGTCTCGCCGGTCACCGGGCGGCGTCTGGATTCCGACGCGGCACTGTCTATCGACGAGATCGACGACTTCGAGGCCTTCATCCACGACATCTACGAAGCCTGCCGGGCACAAGGCATTCCCGTCGATACGGCAATCGCCGAGAACGGCGTCGGTCAGTTCGAGATCAATTTGAACCATGTCGCGGACGCGCTGCGGGCAGCTGACGACGCCGTCCTGTTCAAGCGCACGGTGAAGGGCATTGCCCGCAAGCACGGCTTTGCCGCCTGCTTCATGGCCAAACCCTATGGCGACCGGGCCGGCAACGGCTTCCACGTCCATTTCAGCCTTGTCGACGCCAATGGGCGCAACGTCTTCGACGACGGCACCGACCAGGGCTCCGGCATTATGCGCCACGCTGTCGGCGGACTGCTGGCGGCGATGGCCGAGAGCACGCTGGTGTTCGCGCCGCATTTCAACTCCTACCGCAGGCTCCGGCCGAGATCCTACGCGCCGACCGCCGTCGCCTGGGGTTACGAGAACCGCATGGTCGCGATCCGCATTCCCGGCGGCCCGACCGGTGCGCGCCGCATCGAGCATCGCGTATCGGGAGCGGACGCCAATCCCTATCTTGTGCTTGCCGCCATACTGGGCGCGGCACTGGTCGGCATCGAAAGGCAGATGTCACCGGGCGACCCGACCGGGAACGACGGGCAAGGCCTTGCCCCGGCCAAGCTGCCGCCGGACTGGGCATCCGCGATCGCGGCCTTTGAAACCGGGACGCATGTGTCGGAGATCTTCCCGGCGATCCTGCGCCACTCTTTCATAGCCTGCAAACGCCAGGAACTGAATACGTTCGCGCTCAACGTCAGCGACTTCGAGATCGAGACCTACCTCGAAAGCGTCTGAGGCTGCGCTGACCGACGGCAGCGGCATCGGTTCAGCACGACCTTCGAACCGCAAGGGCTTGCGGTGCAGTCGCTGACCGGGCATAAACATGATAGTTTTTGTCATGTATTATGTCCGGGATAAACAGAATTGACCTTCGTTGCGCGCATGGAGAGCCGGATTCAGGGATTTGCCGTAATCGGCGACCTGAAATGGCACGTCTGGGACGGCGTGGTCGCCGATCTCTGGGATGTCTCATGCGGTGACAATGCCGAGGGTTATTACGTCTCTCCCGACCCCCGGCTGTTCGTCGCTCTCGGCGTCACCGGCGACGGCGCCTTCGTCGTCGAAGGCGCCAAGGGCGAACCGCGCCGCCACAACCAGGCGTTTTCCATGGCCTATATACCGGCCGGGATGCCGATCCGCGGCCGGGTCGAGGGACTGAAGCGGATCAGGCATCTCGACCTGCATTTCGACGCGGCCACACTGACCCGCCGCTTCGGCCGCAGCCTCGATCGCGATGCCTTGCAGATGTCGCGCCTCCAGTTTCGCGATGATCGGATCGCCACGCTTGCCGGCCTTATCGCCGCCGAGTGCGGCAGCGAGCGGAAGCTGCATGATCTTTATGGCGAGGGCCTCCTCAATGCGTTGTTCGCATGCCTTTTCCAGATAGACCCGCCAAGCGCCGGCAGGCGCCGGTCGCCCCTGCCCCGCCGCAAGCTGCGGCTCGTCACCGACTACATCGACGCCCACTGCCTGGACAGGATCCGCCTTGCTGATCTTGCCGCGCTGACCGGCCTGTCCGAAACGGCGATCAGCCATGCCTTCAAGGCGGCAACGGGCGTGCCGCCGCACCGCTGGCAGATGCAGGCGCGGATCGACAGGGCAAAGGCGATGATGGCGCATGAGGCTGCCTCGCTTGGCGACATCGCCCAGGCCACCGGCTTCTTCGACCAGGCGCACCTTACCCGCGTGTTCAAGTCCGTGGTCGGATTGACGCCCGGTGCGTGGATGAAGAGCGTCGGCCGCCAGTGACATTTCCGCAACATGAGACGGCGATGTCCGAGGTTTGGACAAAAACGGACAACCCGGCCAAATCCATCCAATGACCCGCAGATAAGTTGATATAAATCATCAAGTATCTCAACGACGACAGGCGGGGACTTTCCTGATGAGCAGAATCTACCGGATCAAGGCGCTTCTGGCGGCCGGCGTGGCAGCGGTCGCGATGATCCCGCCGGCGCTCGCGCAGACGGCGCAATCCAGCACCCAGCTTGAACCGGTCGTGGTCGAGGGCGAGGCCGGAGATAGCGCGACCGGGCCGGTCGAGGGCGTCGTCGCCAAGAAGACCAGAACCGGCTCCAAGACCGCGACCGACATCAAGGATGTCCCGCAATCCGTCTCGGTGGTCGGACGGCAGGAGATCGAGGACCGGGGTGCACAGAAGGCCGACGAGGCGCTGCGCTACACCGCCGGCGTCTTTGCGCAGCCTTTTGGCCCCGACAGCGACACCAACTGGATGTACATTCGCGGCTTCGATGCAACGGCCACCGGCACCTACATGGATGGCCTCCAGCTGTTCAGCTATGGTTTCGGCGGTTTCTATGTCGACAGCTTTGGCCTTGAGCGCATCGAAGTGCTGAAAGGCCCGGCCTCGGTGCTCTATGGCGGCAGCAATCCCGGCGGCATGGTCAACTATGTCAGCAAGCGCCCGGACTTCGAACGCACGCGCTATGTCGAAACCGGCGTCAACGATGCCGGTAATGTCTATCTCGGCTTCGACATCGGCGATGTCGCCAACAACGGCACGGTCAGCTACCGGATGACGGGCAAGGTCGCCGGCGGCGATACCTACAGCGACCTGCAGAACGGCTGGCGCGGCTTCATCTCGCCGAGCATTAGCTGGAAGCCGGACGAAGCGACCACGCTAACCATACTGGCCAATTACAGCCACATCGACGAGAACCATAACGGCGGCAGCTTCCTGCCCTATGATGGAACCGTGATCGATCACATTGTCGGCGGCGTGAACTATGGCCGCATCGATCCCGATGCGAACTTCATGGAACCGAACATCGACCTCTACAAACGCGAGCAGGGCTCGCTCGGCTACGAGTTCGAGCACACGTTCGACAATGACTGGACCGTTCGCTCCAACGCCCGTTTCACCGCCGCCGACATCAACGAGGTCAGCGTCTATCCGAACGGCTGGTCAACCATCGGAGGGCCGACCGAGCTGGCGCGGATCAATTTCGATCATGACACCACGGCCAAGACCTTCCTCGCCGACAACCAGATCGAAGGCAAGGTGGCGACCGGAGCGATCGAACATACGATCCTGGGTGGCGTCGATTTCAAATATTACAACATCGACCAGGTACAGTCGTCCGGCCTCTACGATCCCAATTATGACAACCCGATCGACGCTTTCAATCCGGTGTACGGTTCGCCGCTGACGCCTCGTGTCAGCTATCTCAATCAGGACCTGACGCAGAAGCAGCTTGGCTTCTACGCACAGGATCAAATGCGCTTGGGCGATGGCTGGCTGGTGACACTGAACGGCCGCTACGACCGTGGCTGGCTCGAAGCCGACAACCGCCCGACCTATTACTCGGCGGGCTCCAGCACGCAGAGCAGCACGGTTGGCGATTTCTCCGGCCGCGCCGGCCTGGCCTATGAATTCGCCAACGGCGTAACCCCCTATGCCAGCATCGCCACCTTCTTCAATCCGATCATCGGCACCGATGCGATGGGCAATCTGTTCAAGCCGGAAGAGGGCACGCAGTACGAAGTCGGCGTGAAGTATGCGCCGACTTTTGTCGATGGCCTGTTCACCCTGTCGCTATTCGACCTGACCCGTCAGAACGTGCCGTCGAATGTCACTCCCTTCACCCAGATGCAGACCGGCGAGTTGCGTTCACGCGGCGTTGAGCTCGAAGGCAAGGTGAACGTGACGGAGGATTTCCGGGTTACCGGTGCATTCACGGCTTACGATATCGACATCACCAGGGACGCCAATCCGGCGCTCATCGGCAAGACGCCTTTCATCGTGCCGGAAGTGATGGCTTCCGCATCGGTCGACTACACCTTCCGTGGCGACTGGTATGACGGCATCTCGATTGGCGGCGGTTTGCGCTATATCGGCTCCTCATGGGCAGACAATGAGAATACGGCGAAGGTTCCGGCGGTGACGCTGGCCGACCTGAAGCTCGGCTACGAGAAGGAGAACTGGGGCGTCGACCTCAACATCACCAACCTCTTCGACAAGACCTATGTGTCGGGCTGCCAGGCAACGCTCACCTGCTCCTACGGCGAAGGCCGCTCCTTCAAGCTGAAGGCGCACACGAGTTGGTAATCATGGACCAAACCCGCCGGCGATGATCCATCCGCCCAACAGACGGCAGGTGCTTGCGCTGGCGGCCGCGGCCTTGCTGCCGCCGGTTGCCGGCAGGACCGCGACGACAAATATTGCCGCGATCGATTGGGGCATGCTGGAAACGCTTCTGGCGCTCGGCGTCGAGCCGGCGGCGGCGACCGAACTGATCCAGTTCCGCAGGATTGCGGTCGAGCCTGCCGTTCCCCAATCCGTGACCGATCTGGGACTGCGCGGCACGCCTAACTACGAGCTGTTGCGCATCGTCGCGCCGGACCTGATCGTCATCTCCAATTTCTACGAGTACCAACGCCCGATTCTGGAGCGCATAGCGCCGGTGTTCGCGCAAACCGTCTACGATGCCGGAGTGCCGCCCTACGCCCTCGCCGAGGCAGCAACGCTGGCGCTGGGCGAAAAGCTCGGACGACCGGCGGAGGCGAAGCGTTACGTCGGCGACACCGCCGACGATATAGCGCGGCGTCGCGCCGCCTTGCCAACGACGTCCGGCCGGCCGGTCTTTGTCATCAGCCTCGGCGACTCCAGGCACTTCCGCGCCTTCGGCCGCGACTCCATGTTCGGTGACGTGCTAACGCGGCTCGGCCTGGTCAATGCCTGGTCCGACGAGACAAGTTACAGCGCTGCCGCACCCGTCGGCCTGGAGGCGCTGGCGCGGGTGCCCGAGGCCTCGATCCTGATTGTCTCGCCCTTGCCGGCGGATGTCGGGCGCTCGCTTCCCACCAATGCGTTGTGGAACGCGCTGCCGGCCGTGCGCCAGGGCCGCGTCGCGGTGCTCGAAGCCATCAACCATTTCGGCTGCCTGCCGTCGGCGCGCCGCTTCGCGCGCCTGGCGGCGGCGGCGCTTGCGGGTCATGCTTCATGACGGGGCGCGCCGTAGCCAGAAGCGAGATGCCTCACCGCACCATCGGCGGCGCGCTGCCGCCGCTCGTCCTGTGGGGCCTGCTCGCGGGGGTGGCCGCACTCCTGTTCGCATGGCGCGTCGGCATGCAGCAGCCGGCGTCGCTGCCGGGCGATCTCCACCATGTCATCCTGTTCTACAGCACGCTGCCGCGCGCCGTCGTGGCGGTGCTGGCGGGCGCCGTGCTCGGCCTGTCCGGCCTGCTGTTGCAGCATGTGCTGCGCAATCCGCTGGCCGAACCATCGACGCTCGGCATTTCGGGCGGCGCGCAACTGGCGATGACGGCAGCCTCGCTTTACGCGCCGTTGCTGATGGAACGGTCGCAAGGGCTGGTCGCCTTTGCCGGCGGCACCGCCGCTGTGCTGCTGGTGCTGGCGTTGACCTGGCGGCGCGGGCTGGAGCCGGTGTCGGTCGTGCTGGCCGGAATGATGGTTGCGCTGACCGCGAGTTCCGTCAGCGCCGCGCTGATCCTCGCCAATGGCGATTACCTGTTCTCGCTGTTCATATGGGGCGGCGGGTCGCTGGTGCAGCAGGATTGGGGACCGGCCATCGCACTGACGATGAGGCTGGCGGCCGGCGCTGTCGCGGCATTGATGCTGCTGCGGCCGCTGACCATCCTTGGCCTCGACGACGCCTCGGCGCGCGGCCTTGGCGTTGCCCGCCACACCAGCCGCTTTCTCGTCATCGCGCTTGCGGTATGGATGGCGACGAGCGTCGCGGCGCAGATCGGCGTCATCGGTTTCGTCGGCCTTGCCGCGCCGGCGCTCGCCACGCTTTCGGGCGCGCGCACGCTGCGGCAGAAGCTGATCGCCGCGCCGCTGATCGGCGCAGTACTGCTGTGGCTGACGGACGGGCTGGTCCAACTCGCCGCCGGCCCTGGCGGCGAGCGCATTCCGACCGGCGCGGGAACCGCGCTTCTGGGCGGCCCACTGCTGCTTTGGCTGCTGCCGCGGCTGCGCATGTTCGAATGGCCGCATCTCGGTTCCAATGGCATGACGCCGCGCAAGGCCCGCCGGCCTTGGCGCGTCATCCTCGTCCTGCTTGCGCTCACATTTGCCGCCGCCGCCCTGGCCCTCGTGGTCGGTCGCGGACCGGCAGGGTGGTCGATCGCCGGCGGCGACCTGCTGGCCGATCTCGTCTCCTGGCGCGCGCCGCGGGTCGGCGTGGCCGCGGCCGCCGGCGCAATGCTCGCGGCGGCGGGCGTGGTCATCCAGCGCGTTACCGGCAACCCTCTGGCGAGCCCCGAAGTGCTTGGTGTCGGCACCGGCGCGGGCGCCGGCCTGACCGCCGTGTTGACGGTCAGCGCAACCGCCGGGCTGGGCTGGCAGCTCGCCGGCTCGGCCTTGGGCTCACTGGCGGCACTGGCCGCCATGCTGGCCATCGCCGCCAAGGCAAAATTCGGCGCCGACCGATTGCTGCTTGCCGGCGTTGCCATGAGCGCACTGTGCAGCGCGCTGATCACCGCGACGATCGCGATGGGCAATGCACAGTCCTATGTGCTGTTGCGCTGGCTGAGCGGTTCGACCGGCCAGGCGACTGCCCTGGACGCATCGGTTGCACAGGCCTGCCTGTTGCCGCTGACGCTGCCGCTTTTCCTTGCCGCGCGCTGGCTGGACATCCTGCCGCTCGGGCCGGACAGCGCGCGCGGACTTGGCGTGCCCGTAGCCGGCGGGCGGCTGATGCTGGTCGTTGTCAGCGCGCTCCTGACCGCGCTGGCCGCTTTGATCGTCGGCCCGTTGAGCTTCGTCGGCCTGATCGCGCCACACCTTGCCCGGCTCCTCGGCTTTTCGCGCGCATGCATTCATCTTGCCGGGGCGATGCTTCTGGGGGCCTTGCTGATGACCATATCGGACTGGCTGTCGCGGATGGCGGCCTTCCCGTACGAACTGCCTGTCGGCCTGTTCGCATCGCTGCTTGGCGGACCTTACCTCGTCTACCTGCTTGCCAAGGGCGTGCCGCGCCAAGGCTGACTCGGCGTCCAGGCATGCTACGAGGGCCGTTCGGCCTTCAGCACCTGGACCGCCGCCTCGCTGTTGTGGACATAATCATTGGCGTCCGGCTGCTTCTGCACCAGGAGGATGAACAGAAGGTCGGTCAGCGCCAGTTGCGCATCGCGCGCGGTGATGGACGATGAGCGCGCACGCTCCTCGTCGGCGATGGTGTAGAGGCAGATGTCGGCAACGCGGCTCAGCGGATTGTCGTGCAGGCCGGTGACGGCGATCACCATGGTGCCGCGCTTGCGGGCGAGCTCGGCTATGCGCAAGGTTTCGATGCTGGCGCCCGAATGGGAGAGCGCGAACAGCACATCGCCAGGCCCGAGCGTCGAGGCATTAGCCATCTGGATATGGCTGTCGCTGTCATGCAGCACATTGCGGCCAAGCTTCATCAGCTTGTAGGAGAAATCGCGCGCCACCAGCGAAGAGGCGCCGACGCCGACCAGATGGATGCGGCGCGCGCCGTTCAGCAATTCCAACGTCCTGGAGATGATCCGCTCGCTGTTGGCGGCGACGGTTCGCTCCATCGACAAAAGCTTGCTGCCGATCAGCTTCTTCAGGATGACCTGGTAGCCGTCGCCGACCTCGATCGAACCGTGGATCATACCGGCCGGCATCTGCCATTCCCGCGCCTTGGCTTCGCTGACGGCGAGCTTGAGCTCCTGGTAGCTGGCATAGCCGAGCTTCTGGCTGAACTTGACGACGCTCGACTGGCTGCGCCCGATCTCGGCCGCAAGAGCAGCCGTCGACAGCCGCAGCATCTCGTCGGGATTGTCGACGATGTACTGGCCGATCTCACGATCGCCGGGCGCCATGCCGTCGAGCTTGGCATTGATCCTGTTCAGAACGGACATGGTTCCCCTTGCGCTTTGACGTCCAGTCGCACGGCCGAGGAATAATTTATTCCAATTTCGATTGACAGCCAAGAACGCGGAATTAATTCTCGAACCGGGCCGGATTAGGCACCGGATTGGGAGCAGGCTTTCGAGCGCGCTACGCCGGACGCGGCCCGGCACTGGTCGCATAAGGTTTCAGCCATGGACAGACTGCGCATCGTCGGCGGGCAAAGGCTGCAAGGCGCGGTCACCATATCGGGCGCCAAGAATGCCGCTCTGCCGCAGATCGCGGCGGCGCTGCTCAGTCCCTACCCGCTCGAACTGACCAACCTGCCCGACGTGACCGACGTCGAGAACATGCTCGGCGTGGTGCGGCTGCACGGCGCCGAGGTGACGCGATCGGCCCACGCCGCGACGATCGACACCAGTGCCGCCGTTTCCAAGGAGACGTCCTACGACACCGTCAGAAAGATGCGCGCGACAGTGCTGGTGCTGGCGCCGCTACTCGCCCGTTTCGGCCATGCGCGGGTTTCGCTGCCCGGCGGCTGCGCGATCGGCGCGCGGCCAGTCGACATGCATGTCGCCGCACTCGCGGCACTGGGCGCCCGGATCGCCATCGAGAACGGGCTGATCGTCGCCTCGGCGCCGAACGGGCTCACCGGCACGCGCATCGTGCTGAGCTCACCATCCGTCGGAGCGACGGAAACCGCCATGATGGCGGCGACCACGGCCAAGGGCGAAACCGAAATCCTCAACGCGGCGCGCGAGCCGGAAGTGGCCGACCTCGCCGCTTGCCTCAACGCCATGGGCGCGCGCATCGAAGGCGCCGGCACGCATCGCATCCTGATCGCCGGCGACACGGACTGGCGCGCGGCCAGGCACGACATCATCCCGGACCGCATCGAGGCCGGCACCTATGCCATCGCCGCGGCGATCACCGGCGGGCAGCTGGAACTGACGCATGCCCGGCTCGAGCACATGGCCTCGGTGGTGCAATTGCTGGAGGCGACCGGCGTCGGCGTCTGGCCCGGCGACCGCGGGCTCATCGTGTCGCGCGAGCGGCCGCTCAAGGCCGCCGACGTCACGACGGAGCCCTATCCGGGCTTCCCGACCGATCTCCAGGCGCAGTTCATGGCGCTGATGTGCTGCGCGCAGGGCGCCTCGCTGCTGCGCGAAACCATCTTCGAGAACCGCTTCATGCATGTTCCCGAACTGATGCGGCTCGGCGCCAACATCAAGCTGCAAGGCACCACCGCGCTGGTGCGCGGCGGCGAGAACCTGCACGGCGCGCAAGTCATGGCCACCGATTTGCGCGCCTCGGTGTCGCTGGTGCTGGCGGCCTTGATCGCCGAGGGCGAGACGACCATCAACCGCGTCTATCACCTCGATCGTGGCTATGAGCAACTGGACCGCAAGCTGCGTCTGTGCGGCGCCGACATCGAGCGGTTGAGCGCATGAATGACGGCCGCTCCGATTATTTTCTCGGCGTCGACGGCGGCGGCACCGGCTGCCGCGCCCGCATCGAGGATGCGAAGGGGACTGTGCTGGGACAGGGCCTCTCCGGTCCGGCGTCGACGCGGCTCGGCATCGATGCGGCATGGGCGTCGGTTGCCAAGGCCTTTGGCGCGGCGATCGAGGAGGCAGGGTTCGGAGCGGCCGAGACCAACCGGATCCACGCCGGCATCGGCCTTGCCGGAATCGGCCGCAAGGGCGCGCTGGAGGCGCTGCGGGCGATCGCGCATCCTTTTGCCAGCATCGATTTCGTCAGCGACGGCGTCGCCGCCTGCCTCGGCGCGCATTCGGGCCAGGACGGCGCCATCGTCATCGCCGGCACCGGTTCGATCGGGCTCGGCTTCGTCGAAGGGCGCGACCTGCGCGCCGGCGGCTATGGCTTTCCGATCTCCGACGAAGGCAGCGGCGCCGATCTCGGCTTGAAGGCCGTGCAGTTGGCATTGCGCGCCCATGACGGCCGACATGAGCGCACGGCGCTGCTGGCGGAGGTCATGCAGCGTTTCGACAGCGACCCTATGCAAGCCGTGGCCTGGATGGACCGCGCCAGCGCCACCGACTATGCGGCCCTGGCGCCGATGGTGATGCGCCACGCCGACCAAGGCGATCCGGCCGGGCGGCGCATCGTGCAAAAGGCCGCCGAACAGATCGACACGCTGGTGCGGGTTCTGTTCGAAAAAGGCGCGCCGCGCGTGACCCTGCTGGGCGGGCTCGCCAGTCCGCTCGAACCATGGCTCGCACCCGACGTTCGCCGGCGCCTGAAACCCGCCGATGGCGACGCGGTTTCCGGGGCGATCATTCTTGCCCGCAGGCCGCCCGGCGAGCGCTAGCACCGGAGGAATAATTTATTCCATCTTTTCGTTGACGGAACGAATATGGAATTCTAAGACGTTAACGAAACAGCGTAGCGACAATAGATCGAAGTGCGCGTGTACTGGAGCCGTTGAGGAACCACTCCCGTCACAGGCTGAGCGACCTGATTTTGAAAGCGTGAGATGAGCGAGCAAGGTTTGATGTCCGAGCTGGACCGGCTGGTTTCCGAAGGCCGCAATCCGCGGACCATGGACATCGACCTGCTGCCGACGATCGATGTGCTGCGCAAGATCAACGACGAGGACCGGGAGGTCCCGGCAGCGGTCGAAAAGGTGCTGCCGGACATCGCGGCCGCGGTCGACCGCATCGTGCTCGCCTTCCAGAAAGGCGCCCGGCTCATCTATATGGGCGCCGGCACCAGCGGCCGGCTCGGCGTGCTCGACGCCTCGGAATGTCCGCCCACTTTCGGCGTGCCGGAAGGCATGGTCATTGGCCTGATCGCCGGCGGGCCCGACGCGCTGGTGCGCTCGACCGAAGGCGCCGAGGATGATCCCAAGAGGGGCGCCAGGGCCTTGCAGGACATCAGGCTCACCCCGGACGACGTGGTGGTCGGCATCGCGGTCAGCGGGCGCACGCCCTATGTGATCGGCGGGCTGAACCATGCCAAGCAGGTGGGGGCAACGACGGTCGCCCTGTCCTGCAATCCGGCATCGACCATAGCGGGTATTGCCGACATCGCCATCTCGCCGGTCGTCGGTCCGGAGGTGCTGACAGGCTCGACGCGGCTGAAATCCGGAACGGCGCAGAAGCTGGTGCTCAACATGCTGAGCACGGCCTCGATGATCCGCATCGGCAAGAGCTACCAGAACCTGATGGTGGACCTTAATCCGTCCAACAGGAAACTGGTCGCCAGGGCAACCAGGATCGTGATGCAGACCACAGGCTGCACGGCGGCGCAGGCGCGCCAGGCGCTCGGCCGGACCGGCAACGACGTGAAGCTGGCGATCCTGCTGACCATCACCGGGCTTGAGGTCGAGGAGGCACGCGCAGCCCTCGCCAAGGCAGGGGGTTTCCTGCGAAAGGCAATCAGCGACAAGACGCGTGAAGGCGCTTGAGACAAGACGGATGAAGCGCTTGAGACCAAACGGCATGAAGCCGCTTTAGACAAGGCGGCATGAAGCCACTTAGACAAGACGGCGCGAAGCCGCATAGACTGGGCCGATGCTCCAAAGCGCGTGTGTCTTGGAAGCGGTCCGCAGAACTGCAAGGGCATCGGGTTCAAGCAAAGATGGGAGACGAGAATGGTTCACCTCACAAGAAAGCTGCTGTCGGGCATCACGCTGGCAGCCATGCTTGGCATCGCCACTGTTTCGACGCAGGCGGCAACGCTGCACATGGCCTGGTCGCAGGATGCAACGGGACTTGATCCTCACAAGCAGACGGCCTTTTCCTCGCTGCGGCTCCTGGAGCTGATCTATGAGCCGCTGGTGCGGGTCGATGCCAGCCTGCGGATCATCCCGGCCATCGCCACGTCCTGGGAATTCTCCAAGGACGGCAAGGATCTGACCTTCAAGCTCGATCCCAAGGCGAAATTCCAGGACGGCGCTGCCGTGACCCCGGCCGACGTCAAGGCATCGTTCGAGCGCATCCTGGACGAGAAGACCGGCGCCGCCGCCCGCGCCAACTTCCTGTCGATCACCAGCATCGACACGCCGGACGCTGGAACCGTCGTCTTCCATCTATCGCAGCCCGACGCGCCGATCCTGACGGCGATGAGCGACATCAACGCGGCCATCGTGCCGGCGGCCGAGATCAAGGCCGGCTCGATCGGCACCAAAACGGTCGGCTCCGGACCGTTCAAGCTCGACAAATGGGACCCCAATGCCAAGGAAGTCTTGAGCGCCAACAAGGAATGGGCCGGCGGCGCGACCGGCGTCGACGGCATCGAGATCAGCGTGTTGCCCGATGAAGCGGCGATCCTCGCCGCCATGCGCACCAAGCAGGTCGATTTCGCGCTGCTCAACGATCCGCTGGTGGCCACGCTTGTGCCGAAGGAGGCCAGCCTGCAACTGAACCGCGCGCCGGTGCTGGCCTATAACGTGCTGCAGCTCAATCCGTCACGCAAGCCGATGACCGAGCTCAAGGTGCGCCAGGCGATCTCCTGCGCGATCGACCGGCAGGAGGTGCTGGACACCGCCGCGCTCGGTGAAGGCAAGGTCACCGGACCGCTGACCATCCCAGCCCTTGCGACCGATCCAAGCCAGCTCTTTTGCTACAAGCGCGATGTCGAGAAGGCCAAGAAGCTGATGGCGGAGGCGGGCTTTGCCGACGGCTTTTCGGCGACCGTGATCGGCGCCACCGGCGAGCCGCCGACGGCGGCGGCAGAAGCCCAGGTCATCCAGTCTCAGCTCGCCGAGATCGGCGTCAAGCTCGACATCAAGATGATGGAGCTCAACGTCTATGTCGACGCCTGGCTGAAGGGCGATTTCGACATGGCGATCGCGCTTAATGGCGGCCGCGCCGACCCCTACACAATGTACAACCGCTACTGGACCAAATCAGGCAATCTGCAGAAGGTGGCCAACTACATAGACGACACGCTGGACAGCCTGATGCAGAAAGGCCGCGCCGAAACCGATCCGGCCAAGCGCAAGGCGATCTTCGCCGAGTTCGAGAAGCACCTCGCCGAAGTCTCGCCCTGGATCTGGCTCTACACATCCTACAGCTATACGGCCCAGCAGAAGAACATCGCCGGGTTCGTGCCGACGCCGACGGGCACGCTGTTCAGCCTGAGCAAGGTTACCATCCAGCAGTAGCCGCAGGCATCGGACGAGAGGACTTCTTCGCGTGAACTATCTGATGCGACGACTGGCGGCGTTTCCTCTCGTCCTGCTTGGCGTGTCGATCCTGGTCTTCGTGGCGATCCGGATGGTGCCGGGCGATTCGATCACCGCGATGCTGGGCACCGAGGCCGGCCTGCTGACGCCGGCGCAGCGCGACGCGCTCGCCGCCTATTTCGGCATCGACCAGCCCTGGTTCGTCCAGTACTGGCGCTGGATCGGCGGCATCCTGCACGGCAATTTCGGCATCTCCGTCACCTATGGCAGGCCGGTATTGGACGTCATCCTCGAGCGCTTCCCGCTGACGCTGGAACTGGCCGTGCTGTCGATGATCATCGCGCTCGCCGTCGGCATGCCGGCGGGCATCTACGCCGCCACGCATAGCGAGAAATTGTCCGACCTCGGAGTGCGCATCGTCGCCATGATCGGCCAGTCGACGCCGAGCTTCGTGCTTGGCCTTTTGATCATCTACGCGCTGTCGGCCGGTTTCGGCGTGCTGCCGGCGATGGGCGAATTCGCGCCGCTGCGGCAGGATCCGTTGCGCAATCTCAGCCAGCTGATCCTGCCTGCCATCACGCTCGGCTTCGCTTTCGCCGCCTCGGTCACCCGCATCTCGCGCTCGGCCATGCTCGACGTGTTGAGCGACGACTATGTGCGCACCGCCCGCAGCAAGGGCGCCTCGGCGCGCAGCGTCATCTGGCGGCATGCGCTCCCCAACGCGCTGATCCCGGTGGTGACGCTGAGCGGCATCGAGTTCGGCTATCTCCTGGGCGGCGCGGTCATCGTCGAGCAGATCTACGCCCTGCCCGGCCTCGGCCGCATGGTGCTCGATGCCATCCTCCAGCGCGACTACGCGCTGGTGCAGGGCAGCGTGCTGTTCATCGCCTTCAACTTCATGATCGTCAATCTCCTGGTGGACCTCGCCTATGTCGCGCTCGATCCGCGCATCCGGCTGGGCGAGCAGTGATGCGCATGCTGCGCGCCATCTTCGGGCACGGCAGCGGCCGTATCGGCGGCGTGATCGTCGGCGTCTATCTCCTGGTCGCCGCCCTCGGCCTACTGGGGCTCACGCCGCACAATCCGATCACGCAATACCGGATCGACCGGCTGCACGCGCCTGATGGCACTTACTGGATGGGCACCGACCTGTTCGGCCGCGACGTGGCGAGCCGGCTGATGGCGGGTGTGGGCCAGTCCTTCACCGTGGCCTTCTTTTCGGTCGCCTTCGCCGCGCTTGCCGGCACCGTGCTCGGGCTCGCCGCCGCCTGGCTCGGGCGCCGCTGGGATGGCGTTGTGATGCGCATCATGGACGTGCTGCTGGCCTTCCCGGCCATCCTCCTGGCGCTGCTGATCGTCACCGTTGCCGGACCTGGCACATGGACCAGCGTGGTCGCCATCGGCGTCGTCTATACGCCCATCTTCACGCGCGTGGTGCGCGGCCCCGCTTTGTCGCTCAAGGCGCGCGAGTTCGTCGACGCCGCGCGCACCTTCGGCAGCAGCTCGTTCTATATCGTCACGCGGCATTTGCTGCTCAATCTGGTGGCGCCCCTGACCGTCCAGGTGACGCTGGCGCTCGCCTGGGCGTTGCTCACCGAAGCCGGCTTGAGTTTCCTCGGGCTCGGCACGCAGCCGCCGGCCGCCTCGCTCGGCCTGATGCTGAGTGACAGCCGCAATTTGATGGAAACCGCGCCATGGCTGATGATCTTCCCGGGCTTGGCGATCATGATCAGCATTCTGGGCTTCAACCTGTTGGGCGACGCCTTGCGCGACATCCTCGATCCCAGGATGCGGAGAGCGCTCGCATGATCCCGCTTCTGTCGGTTCGCGACCTGCGCGTCGGCTTCGGCCGCGATCCGCAAGCCAATGAAGTGGTGCGCGGCGTCAGCTTCGACCTCGCCGACGGCGAAACGCTGGCCATTGTCGGCGAAAGCGGTTCGGGCAAGTCGGTCACCGCGCTGTCGATCAACCGTCTCATCGATTTCGGCGGCGGCCGCATCACCGGCGGCGCCATGAGACTGAAACGGGCCGACGGCAGCGCCTTCGACCTGACGACCGCGACCGAGCCGCAACTGACCGGCATTCGCGGCGCAGAGATCGGCATGATCTTCCAGGAGCCGATGACCTCGCTCAATCCGGTGCTGACGATCGGCACGCAGATCGAGGAATCGTTCCGGCTGCACCGTGGTTTGACCGGAAGACAAGCCACCGCGGCGGCCAAGGACGCGCTCGACCGGGTGCGCATCCCCGATGCGGCAAGACGGCTGAAATACACGCCCAACCAGCTGTCGGGCGGCATGCTGCAAAGGGTGATGATCGCCATTGCGCTCGCCTGCAATCCGCGCCTGCTGATCGCCGACGAGCCGACCACGGCGCTCGATGTGACGGTACAGGCGCAGATCATGGCGCTGCTTGCCGAGCTCAAGCAGGAAAGCGGCATGTCGATGATCTTCATCACCCACGACATCGGCCTTGTCGCCGGCATCGCCGACAAGGTGATGGTGATGCAGAACGGGCAGGTCGTGGAACAGGGCGAATTGAACCAGATCCTCGACAGGCCGCAGCACGCCTATACGCAGCATCTGTTGCGGGATGTGCCGCATTTCGCCCACGGCCGCGCGACACGCGCGGACCGACAGCGCGACAAGAATGCAAGGACCGGCCCGGCCCTGGAGGTCAACGGCCTGGTGGTGCGGTTTCCGCTCAGGAGCAGTTTCTTCAGCCATGCGAACGGCGCCGTGCACGCCGTCGACGGTGTCGACTTCGACCTGATGCCGGGCGAGACATTGGCCATTGTCGGCGAGAGCGGTTCGGGCAAATCAACCACCGCGAAAGCACTCCTTGGGCTTGTGCGCTCGACGCGCGGCAGCTTCTCGGTCGCCGCCCGGACAGCCTCGGCAAAGCACAGCGCCAAGGCCGTGCAGATGGTTTTCCAGAATCCCTACGCTTCGCTCAACCCGCGGCTGAGCATCGAGAGCATCCTGGCGGAGCCGGTGATCGCCAATGGCGGCCGGGCGGATGCCGAAACGCGAGCCAGGATGGCGAGCCTGCTGGAGCGCGTCGGCCTGCCGGAGAACAGTTTGCAGCGCTATCCGCACGAATTCTCCGGAGGCCAGCGGCAAAGGCTGTGCATTGCCCGCGCGCTGATGCTCAACCCGTCGGTCGTCGTTTTGGATGAAGCGGTTTCCGCCCTCGATGTCTCGGTGCAGGCCAAGGTGCTTGAGCTGCTGGTCGACCTGCAGCGTGAGTTCGGGCTGGCCTATCTGTTCATTTCGCACGATATGGCTGTCGTCGAGCGGATCGCCCACCGCATCGCCGTCATCTATGCCGGCCAGATCGTCGAGATCGGCGACGCGGCCTCGGTGCTGTCGGCGCCGAAACATTCCTATACGAAGAAGCTCATATCAGCGGTTCCGGCCATCGACCGGCGGCATGAGCGTTTCGAGATCGACACACGCCAGGTGCCGTCGCTGGTGCGCCCGCGGGGATTTGAGCCGGCGCCGGCGAGATGGGAGCGGTTTGGCGGGGATCATATGGCGAGGGTGGAAGGGTGATGAGGAGTGGCGCCCTGGGATATGCGAGGTCGGCGGGCCAGCGCCCCCCTCTGCCCTGCCGGGCATCTCCCCCACAAGGGGGGACATCGGATTTCGTCACTGCTTTCGCCAATCTCCAGCGTTGGAGGGTTGGCGGAACATTAACGCTGCCAATCTCCCCCCTCGTGGGGGAGATGGCCGGCAGGCCAGAGGGGGGCGCGACGGATCGCTGCCTATCCGATGGAGGCCGCCATTGACCGACCTCGCCCAGATCTTCGACCGCGCCTTCGAACCACTGGCGGCAGCAGTGGCCGCCGGGTGCATTCCCGGGGGCGTGCTCGGCATTGTCGACAGCAATGGCCAACGCATCACCAGAGCCATCGGCGCGGCGCAGTTGGTTCCGAATGCGCGACCAATGCGCGAGGAGACCTGGTTCGACCTGGCATCCCTGACCAAGGTGATCTTCACGACGCCGCGCATTCTGGCGCTGGCGCAGGACGGTGCCATCGATCTCGACGCGGCGCTGATCTCGGTGCTGCCGGATCTTCGCCAGTACGACGCGAGTGCCTGGGAGCGGAAGGTGACGTTTCGCCAGTGCCTCGGGCACCAGACGCCCTTCCCGGCCGTTGAACCGATCTACACCTATGGCCGCGATCCCGACCTGCTGCGCGCCTTCATCCTGCAACGGGAATGGCGGGCGCGCGATCCGGTTTATTCCGACATCAATTTCATTCTTCTGGGCTTTGCGCTCGAGCGGCTGTCGGGCAAGACGATCCGCGAGATGGAGCCCGGCCCGGGCTTTGCGTGGTCCACCAAGCCCGATGTCGCCGCGGCGACCGAGGACTGTACCTGGCGCCATCGCGTGCTGTCCGGCGAAGTCCATGACGATAATTGCGCGGCATTGCAAGGCGCCGGCCATGCCGGCCTGTTCGGCACGGCGGCCTCGGTGCTCGATTTCGCCCAAGTGCTGCTGACCGGCGCATCCGAATGCTCGACCGCGCTGATGCGGCAGCCCTTGTCCGCCACCCGCACTCATGGCTGGGAGCGTCCCTATGACGGCTGGTCCGGCGGCGCCTTGTGCAGCCCGGGAACGATAGGCCATACCGGTTTTACCGGCACGGGGCTGTGGATCGACTTCGACAGGGGCAAGGCCTGGACCTTGCTTACCAACCGGATCCATCCGACACGTCATTTCGACAGCGGAATCGTCGCGCTTCGCCAAGCGGTCGGCGATCTCATCAATGGAGTTCGATAATGGAATCCATCTGGGCCGTCGGCCTGATGACCGGCACCGTGCTGGACGGCAACATCGATGTCGCCCTGATCAAGACCGATGGCGAGCGCATCGACGATTTCGGCACCTACCGGCTGATGCCCTACCCCCCGTCGATCCGCTCACTGCTCGAGGAGACGCTGAAGCAGGCGCGGGCCTGGAATTTCACCGGACCGGAGCCGGCTATCTTCCGCGAGGCCGAGGAAGCGCTGACGCGCGCGCAATCGGCGGCGGTCAGGGAGCTTGTCGAAGGCTATGGGATGAGGATGGCGGACATCGGCGTGGTCGGCTTCCACGGCCAGACCGTGCTGCATCGCGCACCGCAGGTCGGGCGGCTCGGCCAGACCCGCCAGCTCGGCGACGGCGAGTTGATGCATGCGCTCCTCGGCACCAAGGTTGCCTATGATTTCCGCTCTGCCGACATGCGTGCTGGCGGACAAGGCGCGCCCTTGGCCGCCGCCTATCACACCGCGCTGATGCGCAGCGCCGGCGCCAGCGGCGAGGTGGCCGTGCTCAACCTCGGCGGCGTCGCCAACATCACCTGGTGGGACGGCGGCGACAATGTCGTTGCCTTCGACACTGGCCCCGCCAACGCGCCACTCAACGACTTCATCAAGTCGAAGGGGCTCGGCGAAATGGACCGCGACGGCGCGCTTGGCCGTGCCGGCAAGGTCGACGAAGCCCGGCTCGCCAAGCTGTTGCAGCACCCCTACCTGACCAAGGCCTATCCGAAATCGCTCGACCGCTTCGATTTCGGCGCCGCCATGGCGGATGGCCTGAACGCGGAAGACGGCGCCGCGCTTTTGACCGCCTTCACCGCCGCCGCGGTCGGCAAGGCACTCGATCTTCTGCCGAGCCGGCCGAAAAGACTGGTGGTCAGCGGCGGCGGCCGCCACAACCCGACGATGATGGCAATGATCGCCAGCCGCGCCGGTGTCGAGGTGGTGCAGGCCGAAAGCCTCGGCTGGAGCGGCGACGCGGTGGAGGCGGAGTGTTTTGCCTTTTTGGCGGTGCGCGTGCTGCGCGGCCTACCGATCAGTTTCCCCAGCACGACGGGCGCACCGCAGCCGATGCGCGGCGGACGGCTGGCCGGTTGATCAGTCGCCAAGCTTTTTCTGCAGGAAGACGCGGCTGCGGCCGACGGGGAAATCGGCAAGCGTTCCGAACGGCCGGTATCCCTGGCGCTGATAGACCCTGGCGGCATTCGGGTTGAAGGTGTCGATCCAGGCGTTCTGGCAGCCGCGCGCCACCGCCTCCTTCTCGGCGGCGTCCAGCATCCTGCCGGCCATGTGCCGGCCGCGCAGCCTTTCGTCGACCCACAGCCACTGCACGTAGAGCCAGCCCCAGGCGGTGTAGCCGGAAATGCCGGCGACGACCGCGCCATGCTCGTCGCGTGCGAACACCGCCAGGGCCTTCCTTTCGGATGCTCCGACATCGCCGTCGTTGAACGCCGCCAGGCGCTCGCCGAGAAAGGCGAGTTCTTCCGGCAAGGGGTTTGCCGTTGTTTCCAGTGTCGTGTTCATGGCTCTTTCCGGAGTGCGCAGTTGGCTGGGAATGAAGCGTTACGAAGGGCGGGCAAGTTTTACGCCCGTGCTCGAACCGGGCGTATCCGGGTCGCTATTGCGGTATTCGGACGCGACGATGCCGTAGCGCTTAAGCTTGTCGTAGAAAGTCTTGCGCGGGACGCCGAGTGCATCGATGGCGCCGCGCACGTCTCCGGCGTGATCGCGCAAGGCCTCGCGGATGAGTTGCGCCTCGTAGCGGCCGACCCGTTCGGGCAGCGCCGCCGCGGGCTCCGACGAGCGCGCGGACGTCGCCCCGGCCTCCTCGTCAGGCCCCAGGCCAAGCGCGACGCGGTCGGCGAAATGGGCCAGCTCGCGCAGATTGCCCGGCCAGTCATGCGACTGGAGATGGTCGCTCACCGCGGCATTCACGGCCGCGACAGG
Source organism: Mesorhizobium sp. B2-3-2 (assembly GCF_006442295.1). NCBI lineage: Bacteria > Pseudomonadati > Pseudomonadota > Alphaproteobacteria > Hyphomicrobiales > Phyllobacteriaceae > Mesorhizobium > Mesorhizobium sp. B2-3-2. Next base: position 332,115 of record NZ_VFWA01000005.1, read on the forward strand.
ACGGCCGAAACGCTGCGAGGCCTTGCCCAGGAAATGCCCGAACAGCATCGGGATGTCGCCGCGCCGCTCGCGCAGCGGCGGGATGCGCAGTGTCACCACGTTGAGGCGGAAATAGAGATCCTCGCGGAAATCGCCGCGCTGGTCTGGCCGACCGAGGTCGATTTTCGTTGCCGCCACGACCCGCAGATCGAGGCGGCGCGTTTCGTTGGAGCCGAGCGGTGTGAGGCTGCGCGTCTCCAGCACCCGCAGCAGCTTGACCTGGAGCGGCGCCGGCATGGATTCGATCTCGTCGAGGAAAAGCGTGCCGCCGCTGGAATGCTCGATGCGGCCGATCCGCCGCCGCTGCGCCCCCGTGAACGCGCCCGGCTCGTGGCCGAACAGCTCGCTCTCGATGACGGTCTCCGGCAGGGCGCCGCAATTCAGCGCCACGAACGGCTTTGCGCGGCGCCGCCCCCATCGGTGCAGGAGGTCCGCCACCACCTCCTTGCCGGTGCCGGTCTCCCCTTCCACCAGCACGTCGACATCCATGTCGGCGATCTGGCGCAAGGTCTCGCGAAGGCGGCGGATGGCGGGCGCCTCGCCGATCAGCGGCAGGCCGTCGGCGGCCTGCGCGGCGGCCTCGTGCAGCCGCCGGTTCTCCATCACCAGCCGCCGCTTTTCGCTTGCCCGCTTCAGCGCCTCGACAAGGCGCTCGCCGGCATAGGGTTTCGGGATGAAGTCGTAGACGCCATCCTTGAGCGCGGCCACCGCGAGGTCGATATCGCCATGCCCGGTGACCAGGATGACCGGTATGTCGATGTCGATCGCCCTGATCCGATCGAACAGCTGCAAGCCATTCATGCCGGGCATACGGATATCGCTGACAACCACGCCCTGGAAATCCCGGTCGACGGCGGCAAGCGCTGCCTCCGCGGCCTTTAACGCGATCACGTTGAAGCCGGCAAGCTCGAGCAATTGCGTGGTGGCGTGAAGCAGATCCGCGTCGTCTTCGACAAGCGCGACCAGCCCTGATCCCTGCGTCATTCAATTCGCCTCAGATCTATGGTGAAGGACGCGCCTTTTGTACTGTCCGGATCGAGGCGCAGTGTGCCACCCAGTTCCTGGGCGATCTCCTGCGAGATCACCAGGCCGAGGCCAAGCCCCTTCTCCTTGGTGGTCTGGAACGGCATGAACAGATTGCCGGCCGCTTCCGGCCCGAGACCAGGGCCGTTGTCGCGCACCGAAACCAGCACCCTGTCGTCGCGCTCGGCAAGCTCGATCTCGATGCGCGGATCGGGCCGGTCCTTCAGGGCATCCAACGCATTCTGCAAGAGATTGACCAGGATCTGCTCCAACCGGATGCGGCTGGCCATGACCATCGGCGAGGCAGTGCCGCGCGGCTTGACGATGGTCACGCCGGAATCGCGGATGCGGCCGGACAGGAGCGACAGCGCGCCGTCGATCGCTTCGCGCACCGGCAATGGCGAGGCGGCGACGCCTGGCCGCCGCGCGAAGGTGCGCAGCGTGCCGGTGATGGCGCCGATGCGTTCGGTCATCGACACGATCGATGTCAGGTTGCCGGAAACGGATTCGACCTTGCCGCCATGCAGAAAGCGGCCGGCATTCTCGGCATAGGTGCGTATCGCCGCCACCGGCTGGTTGATCTCATGCGCGACGCCGGCGGCGATCTGGCCGAGGATGGAAAGCCGGTTGGCCTGGGCGAGATCGTCGCGCAGCCGACGGACCTTGGCCTCGGCGTTTTCGCGCTCGGCGATCTCGCCGGCGAGGGCCGCGTTGGAGCGGGTCAGTTCCGCCGTTCGTGTGCTTACCCTGCTCTCCAGTTCGGCATTCATGCGCGCCAGCGCTTCCTGCCTCAGGCGGCGGGCACGGCGGCGCCTGAGAAGCACATAGGCAAGCAAACCCGTCAGCAGCAGCGCCAGCAGCGTGGTCAGGCGCGCCGTGTTGGCGGCCGACGTCAAGGCGGCATCGGCAGGCGTGAGCAGCCACAGACGCCAGCCAGGAACCGCGCCGGGCAGGTCCTGCACCACCTCGACGAACCGGCGCGGCTTTCCGGCATCGTCGATCGTCGCCAGGCCGTCGCCGGCACCGCGTCGTATGGGCAGCGGTTCGAAGCGGGCTTCGGCGAGTTGAAGCTGCTCGTGGGCTGTCGCGGCGTCCGCGGCGGACAGCGGAGCAAGCGCGTGGAACCGCCACTCGGGCCGGCTGGTCGCCAGCACGACACCGCGCTCGTCGGTGACGAAGACGACAAAGCCGCTGGAGCGCCAATTGGCTTCGACGCCGTCGAGCTCGACTTTCAGCACCGCGACGCCGAGCGGCGTGTTGCCGTCGTCGACGCGGCTGGCGAGATAAAGTCCCGGCCTGCCGCTGATGGTGCCGAGGCCATACTGGCTGGCGGCGCCCTTGACCATGGCATCGGTAAAATAGTGTCGAAAGTTGTAGTCGATACCGACGAAGCTGCCCGGCTCGCCGGCGTTGCTGGCGGATATTGCGATGCCTGCCGTGTCGATGACATAGATGGCGGATGCCGAGGCGTCCGCGGCAATGGCCCGGAGCTTGTTATCGAGCGCTGTCTCTTGCGTTTTGCCGGCCCGGCGCAACGCGTCGCGCACCGCATCGTCGCGTGCCAGCACCAAGGGAACGAGACGCTGCTTTTCGATTTCGCCGGTCAGGGTGCCCGCCGCCAGCGGCAAGGCTGCCAGTGCTCCGTCGCGCAGATCGCCGGCGGCCTGGTTGGCGGCAAGGCGCCCGGCAATCGCGACCGCTCCCGCCAGCATTGCCAGGGCGATCAGGAGAATGAGCCAGCGGCCGTCACGCAGCCTGGCCATCGCTTCGCGCAGCAGGTCGCGGCCGGCAAACTCCTGATATCCGCTATCGGTGCCTGCCTGTGGCGTCTGACCTCTCCACCGTTCGCTGTTCAGCAGCCACTGTAATGCGAAACTCCGCCCAGGCAAACAAGAGTGAGTGCGGAAATCCGCACAGGCCTCCATCGAAACGGGACAAAACTGCCGGAAATCCGGGGTTCCGGCGTTTTCTCGATCTGGCACGGCGCTTGCAAAACTCTCAACAGCGGCGAGCGACCGGAGTGCCGCGATGGGAGAAGTCTTGCGGGGCGGCGCGTACCGTCCCCTCCGGCCAGGGAGATAGCAGATGCAGATGGCAAACCAATCACGCGCGCCTGCCGCGCAGCGCAAGCCTTTCTACGCCCAGCTCTACGTGCAGGTGCTCGTCGCGATCACCGTCGGCATCCTGCTCGGCCATTTCTATCCGTCGCTCGGCGAAAGCATGAAGCCGCTCGGCGACGCCTTCATCAAGCTGGTGAAGATGATCATCGCCCCGGTCATCTTCCTGACGGTCGCGACCGGCATCGCCGGCATGAGCGACCTGCAGAAGGTCGGGCGTGTCGCCGGCAAGGCGATGCTCTATTTCCTCACCTTCTCGACACTGGCGCTCATCATCGGCCTGATCGTGGCCAATGTCGTGCAGCCCGGCGCCGGCTTCAACATCGACCCGGCGACGCTCGACGCCGCGACCGTCAACAGCTACGCCGCCAAGGCGCACGACCAGTCGGTCACCGGCTTCCTGATGAACATCATCCCTGCGACCATCGTCGGCGCCTTCGCCGACGGCGACATATTGCAGGTGCTGTTCTTTTCGGTGCTGTTCGGCATCGCGCTGGCGCTGGTCGGCGACAAGGGCGCGCCGGTGCTCAATTTCCTGCAGGCGCTGATGGCGCCGATGTTCAAGCTGGTCAGCGTGCTGATGAAGGCAGCCCCGATCGGCGCTTTCGGCGCCATGGCCTTCACCATTGGCAAATACGGCATCGGCTCGGTCATCAACCTCGCCATGCTGGTCGGCACCTTCTACGTGACCGCTTTCCTGTTCGTGTTCATCGTGCTGGGCGCCGTCTGCCGCTACAACGGCTTCTCCATTCTGTCGCTGATCCGCTACATCAAGGAGGAACTGCTTCTGGTGCTGGGCACCTCGTCTTCGGAAGCGGCACTGCCCTCGCTGATGGAGAAGATGGAGAAGGCCGGCGCCAAGCGCTCGGTGGTCGGCCTGGTCATCCCGACCGGCTATTCCTTCAACCTCGACGGCACCAACATCTACATGACGCTGGCCGCGCTGTTCATCGCGCAGGCTACGAACATCCACCTCTCCTTCGGCGACCAGATCCTGCTGCTCTTGGTGGCGATGCTTTCCTCCAAGGGGGCGGCCGGCATCACCGGCGCCGGTTTCATCACCCTTGCCGCCACGCTTTCGGTGGTGCCGGCCGTGCCTGTCGCCGGCATGGCGCTTATCCTCGGCGTAGATCGCTTCATGTCGGAATGCCGGGCGCTGACAAACTTCGTCGGCAATGCGGTGGCGACGCTGGTGGTGGCGCGCTGGGAAGGCGAACTCGACGAGGCCAAACTGGCCAGGGCGCTGGCGGGTACCGCCGACGATAGCCTGCCGGCGGACATCGTTCCAGCCGAGTAGCCCGCACGGTCGCACAGCGATAGTAAATGGCCGGAGGCATCGCTGCCTCCGGCCATTTTTCGTGTGTTCACCGTGTGAGGCGGCAGGACTTGCGCACGCCGCGCAGCTCGGCCATCAGTGTCCCTCCCCATGTCCGGGATATCTGCTCGGCCCTTCGACAGGCACGCGGGCCGTGCCGTCGTCGAACAGGACAAGGCTTGCCGCGCCGACCAGCCCGGCGTGGCGGCCGAGTTGGGCCTGAACCACCGGCACGTCGCGATAGGCGCGCATGGCGCGCTGGCGGATGGTCGCCTCTATTGCCGGAGCCATTAGATCGAGGCCATTGGCGATGCCGCCGCCGACGACCAGCACGTCGGGCGAATAGAGATGCAGGAGGTTGGTGAAGCCGACGCCCAGCCAGCGCGCCTCCTCCTCGAGCAAGGCCAGGGCGAGATCGTCCTGCAGCCGCGCCGCATCGACGACATGACGGCCAGTAACCTCGCCGTTGGCCGAGAGGCGGCGCAGCGTCGAGCCGTCGAAGGCTGAAGTCGCGGCATTGGCGCGGCGGCCGAGCGCGGTGCCCGAGGCGATGGCCTCGAAACAGCCGACGACACCGCACATGCAGCGCTCGCCTTCATTGGTGATGGTCATATGGCCGATCTCGGCGGCAAGGCCGCGGCGGCCATGCAGGATGCGCCCGTCGACGACGACGCCGCCGCCAATGCCGGTCGAAACAGTGACGAAGACGAGCGAACGGGCGCCGTGGCCGGCGCCGAAGCGCCACTCGCCAAGTGCCGCGGCATTGGCATCGTTCTCCAGCCGCACCGGCAAGCCGAGTCGCCGCTCGAGGATGTCGGCCAGCGGCACGTCCAGCCAGCCGGCAAGCGTCGGCGGCCCGACCGCGATGCCGGCCAGCGGATCGAGCGGTCCCGGCGCGCCGACGCCGACGCCAAGAATGGCGAGCGCCGGTGCCTCGGCATGGATGGTCGCGGCGAGAGCCTCGATCTGGCCGATCACCACTTCGGGACCAGCCTGCGCCTGTGTCGGCACCGCCGCGAATGCCAGTATCTTGCCCTCGCGGTCGACCAGGGCTGCACGAAGCTCGGTGCCGCCCAGATCGATCGCGAGAGCGGCTTCGTTGCTCATGCCGCGACTTTCAGCCCATGCAGCCAGCCGATGCGGCCGGCCAGATCCTTGTCGCCGAAGGCGAGCGAGCCGAGCACCACGGTCTCGGCGCCTGCGGCGCGAAGCCGCGGCACCGTCTCATGGCGGATGCCGCCGTCGGCTGCCAAAACGACGGCCGCCTCGCGGCCGGTCTTGCGCAGGATGGCGCGGGCCTCAACCAACCTGTCGCAGGCTTTCTCCGAAAGGCCCTGCCCCTTGACGCCGATCGCGGTTCCCAGAAGCGTGACGAACGCGACTTCGGAGACGAAAGGCGCCACCGTCTTGACCGGCGTTTCAAGTCTCAGCACGACGCCAGCCTCGGCGCCGAGTTGTCGTGCCAGCCGAACCGCGCGCAGACCCGCCTCGCCGTTTTCGGCATGGACGCTGATCATGTCGGCCCCGGCCTCGATGAACTGGCGCGTCTGCGCCTCGACAATCCCTGCGTCGACCATGAGGTGCACGTGGATGGGCTTGGCCGTCAGTTTGGCGATGCGGGCGACGAGATCGGGAAAGAACAGGAAGGACGGGGCGAAGAGACCGTCGGCTACGTCGATGTGATGCAGATCGACATAGGGTTCAATGCGCCGGAGGTCGCTCTCGAAATTGGCAAGATCGGCCGACCAGAGCGAGAATTCGGCGATCAGACGATCGCGCGGCAAGGCGGCGATGGCGGCTGGGCCTGAAAGGGGTTTCGAGATCATGACTGGTCCTGGTTGTTGAAATTTTTATCGAGAAAGTCGCCGATCGCGGCACGGATTTCGGCGAAGTGGCGATCCTTGTCGGTGGCCTTCGGGGTCACTTCGGCGAAGACCGCGTCGGGGATTGTCTTCGCCAGTTCGCGGGCAGTCGCCAAGGGATGGACGAGATCGGTACCGCTGCCGATGACCAGTGTGGGGACAGCGAGCGAGCCGGCCACGCCACGCGAGACGCCCGGCCCATCGGCGGCGATTGCCTGCATTACCTCGGCGAAGACCGCTGTGTTGTCGCGCTCGAAGAAACCGAGCAAGGACGCCAGATTGTCGGGTGCCTCGGCGCGGAATCGGGCCGCCGTGACGGAAGCGGCAAAGACGGCGCGCGCCTCGTTCGGCGGACGGTTTCGGATGAGCTCGGCCACTTCCGCATAGGGACGCATATTTTCGGGGGCCGCGTCGAAGGCCCATGCCGGACGGACCAGCACCAGGCCGGTGACGCGCTCGGGATGCCGGACGGCCAGGCGCAGCGCGATCGCCGCACCCATCGAGATGCCGCCGGCGACGAAGCGTTCGATGCCGGCCGCATCGGCGGCGGCCAGCACGTCGTCGGCGAACATGGCGATCGAAAAGGGGCGCTTGTGGCCGGCGCCGGAGCCGCCTTGCGCACGGCATTCGACGGTGAGCCGGCGTCGCGACGGGCCGTCGGGAAAATTCTGCGCCACCTGGGCGGCGTCACCGCCGAGACCGTGCTGGAAGACGACGGGAAGCCTTCCCTGCCCCGTGTCGAAGATGCGAAGCGCGGCATCGTCGCGAAGGATGATCGTCGGCGCGGCAACCATCAGAGCAGCCCGCGCAGAAAGGCGGCGACGCCAGGCGCCTCTTCGGCGGATAGTCCGTGCGTGACGAGCGGGCCGTCGAACCCGGCAGCCTTCAACCGCCCGACGAAATCCGGAAAGTCGACAACGCCCCGGCCGGCGGTGGCGAAGCGTCCGTCGGCAAAGCGGTCCTTGGCATGCGCCATGGCTATATGGCCGGCGGCCTCGTCGACCGCCGCCGCGACGATGGCGCGCGCCTCCTCCTGCGTCGCATGTTCGAACAGGTTCGCCGGATCGAGCACGACCTTCAGATGCTTCGAGCCCATGTCGGCGATCAAGCGGGTGGCATCCTTCGCAGAGGTGACGATGTTGGCCTGCTCGGGCTCGATGCCGAGATCGACGCCGGCCTCTTCGGCCAGCGCCAGCGCCTTTTCCATCTCGGCGGCCATGTCGGACCAGGCGGCCGGTGTGGCGTTCTCGGGATGGTAAGCCCATTGGTCGGCTGCATTGCGCGAGCCGGTGCAGAGCGTGACCAGCGGAATGTCGAGGGCGGCCGCCGTACCGATGACGACGGCAAGACGGCGAAGACCATCGTCGCGAACCGCCTTGTCGGGATGCGCCATGTTGTAGGTGCCCGACAGGGCGGCGAGCGATATGCCTGACGATCGGGCGGCGGCGCGGATGGCAGGAATGGCTGCGTCAGGCACGGCATCGGGCATCGACGGCAGGCCGGCGCAAGCGAGATTGAACTGCGTCGTCTCATAACCCGCCTGCCGCACGGCTTTCAGCACAGCAGCCGGCTCGGTGCCCGCAAAGGTCTTGGCGAAGATGCCGAGACGCATCAGACCGCACCCGAGACCGAGGCGAGCTCAATCCGCTCGCCGGTCTCGACGGAGCGGGCAATGGCGACCATGGCGCGGATCGAGGCGATGCCGTCCTCGACATTGGCGCCGCGCATCGGCGCGCCGTTCAGCACCGTGTCGGCGAGACCTTCCAGTTGGCGGCGGAAGAAATGGCCGTCGGCGCCGAGCGGTTTTCGCGAGGTCGCGTCCTTCTCATGGAAGATATCGACCTCGCTGGCGCGGAAGTACCAGGGATTGAACGTCTTGGCGATGACGGAGCCGTTCTCGCCATAGAGCTGGAAACCCTCGTGCCAGTCCATGCGTACGGCGACGGTGAGATCGAGATGGCCAAGCGCGCCGCTGGCGAACTCGGTCTCGACGAACCAGCAATAGGCGCCGAAGCGCTCGTTGAGGCGCGCGCGTACGGCCGTGATCTCGCCGCAGAGGAAGCGCGCGGTGTCGACCAAATGCGAGCCGTGCGCCAGCATGAAATACTGCCGGAGATCCGCCTTCGGATTGCCCGCCGGTTTCTTCGCCAGCTTGCTGGTGACAGGCAGCGGCTGCACCGCATCGGTGTTGGTGTAGCGGTGGGTGGAATCGCAATACCAGGCCTTCAGCGCCAGCACCTCGCCCATTTCGTCGCGCACGAAGTCGCGCGCCGCCTCCAGCGCCGGATCGAAGCGTTTCATGTGGCCGACCTGCAGGATCCTGCCGGAGCGCTTCACTGCCGCCGCCAGCGCCTCGCCCTCCTCGACCGAAGTGCCGATCGGCTTTTCGCACAGCACATGCTTGCCCGCGTCGAGCGCCTTGACCGACATCGGCACGTGATAGGCGTCCGACGTGGCGACGATGACCGCTTCCAGTTCGGGATCGGCGAGCATCGCGTCGTAGTCGGCATACATCTTCTGCGGCTCGTAGGTGGCGCCCATGCGGGCGAGCAGGTCGGGTGCGGCGTCGCAAATGGCGTAAAGGTCGGCATTCCCGGCCTTGACGCAGGATTCCAGATGCGCGAACTGCGCGATGGGGCCGCAGCCGAGCACGCCGACCCTGAGGCGCCTGTCTTGTTTCCTGATCATCGTCTCAGGCCCCGTAGCCGCGCATCGTCCGACGGTTGGTCTTGACCGCGCCGGCAGGATCGGCAGCGGCCGTGTCGGATTCTTCCTCAAGCACCAGCCAGCCGTTGAAGCGCGGCGCCGCACCGATGATCTCGATCACTTCAGGCGTGTCGCAGACGCCTTCACCCAGCATCGCCCAATCGCCCTTGGCGTCGACGTCCTTCAGATGGATGTAGCGGATACGGTCGCGGTAGGTGGTGAGCGTATCAGACATGTCCTTGTGGCCGCGAAGGATGTGGCCGGTATCCGGCACCCAGCCGACCAGGTCGGGGTCGAGCAAGGCAAAGATCGCGTCGTAGTCGGCGCGGTCGAAGAGCAGCGTGTTGTGGTGGGAACTCGGATGCACGGCGACCTGGACACCGGCCTTACGCCCGAGTTCGCCGGCCCTGTTATAGACCTCCGCGGCGATGGCGAATTTGTCGTCGCGCGAACCGTCGGAGACGACGGTCGCCGAGCCCATCGACACCAGCGCGCCGGGGAAGGCGGCGGCGAAGTCGATCCAGCGCTTTGCGGTGTCGAGGTCGGCGCCGATCTCGTCCTTCAGCGTGAAGCCGCTTTTCGAACCGAAGGCGAAGGAGACCAGGATCAGGCCGGATGACTCCAGCGCCGCGGCAAACTCGACCGGCTTGCCTGCATAGCGGCCGATCATGGTGTCGGTGATCTCGATGCCGGCATAGCCGCCATCGGCGATCGCCTTGAGGAGATCGTCGGGGCCGCCGGTCCAGGCCTTGCCGAGCATCTCCCAGGTGAAGGTCTGGCAGCCGACCTTGAGCTTCGTCTTCGTCATGTCGTTCATTCCTTGACGCCGCCTTGGGTCAATCCCTCGATGATGTGGCGCTGGAAGAACAGCACCAGGAGGATCAGCGGCACGGTGACCACGGCGGAGGCCGCGGCGATGTCGCCCCAGGGGACGTAATAGAGGTTGGTGAAATTGGCGATGCCGACCGGGATCGTCTGCCGGTCGATGTTGGAGGTGAAGGCAAGCGCGAACAGGAATTCGTTCCACGCGGTGATGAAGGCGAGCAGGCCTGTCGTCACCAGGCTGGGCAGCGACATCGGCAGGATGATGCGCCAGAGCAGGCCGGGAACGCTGACACCGTCCATGCGCGCCGCCTCGTCGATCTCGCGCGGAAGCGTCTCGAAATAGCCGAACAGCACCCAGGTCACCAAAGGCAGGCCGAGCGCCAGATAGGTGATGATCAGAGCCGTGTAGGTGTCGAGCAGGCCGAGATTGGTAGCCACCAGATAGAGCGGTCCGACCAGCGCGATCTGCGGGAACATCGACACCGACAGGATGACCATCAGGATGCCGAAGCGGCCCTTGACGTTGAGCCGCGACAGCGCGAAGGCGGCCAGCGAGCCGACGAAGAGGCACAGGAATGTCGTCGCCAGCGACACCACCAGCGAGTTCCAGACATAACGGTGAAGCTCTTTCTCGACGAAGGCGTTGTAGTAGTGCTCCAGCGTGAAAGGGTGCGGGATCAGCGACGGCGAGCCCGACGTCAGCATCTTGTCGAGCTGGAACGAGGTCGAGAACTGCCAGATGAACGGTCCGGCCGACCAGACCAGGATCAGCACGGCGCCGGCATAGATGGCGAGGCTTTGCAGCGGCGGGCGCGTCCGGTTCATTGCGCCCTCCTGATCTGCCTGACGAGGTAGAGGACGAAGGCCAGCGCAATGATGCCTTCGGTGATGAACATCGCCGTCGACACGGCCGAGCCGTAGCCGAATTGCAGCGTCGAGAACAGTACCTTGTAGGACAGCGTCGACAGCGTTTCGGTCGAATCGGCCGGGCCGCCGCCGGTCAGCACGTACACAAGGTCGAAGACGCGAAAGGCGTCGAGCGCCCGGAACAGGCCGGCAATCAGCAAGGTCGGCATCAATAGCGGCAGGCGAATATGCCAGAAGGTGGTCCAGCCCCTGGCGCCGTCCATGCGCGCCGCCTCGATCAGCGAATTGGGCACGGTCTGCAACCCTGTCAAAAGCAGCAGCGCCATGAATGGCGTCGTCTTCCAGACATCGGCGATGATGATGGTGGTCATCGCCGTATCGGGGGAACCGTACCAGTTGATGTTGTGGTCGATCAGGCCGGCATGCAGGAGGATGTAATTGATGATGCCGTTCTGGCCGTCGAACAGCCAGCCGAACATTTTCGAGGTGACGACGGTGGGCATCGCCCATGGCACCAGCATGGCCGCGCGGACGAGCCCGCGCCCTTTGAAGGCCTCGCACAGGATGAGCGCCATGCAGAGCCCGATCACCGTCTCCAGCACCGTCGAGGCAGCGGTGAACCACATCGTATGCCACCAGGCATTCCAGAACTGCGGATCGCCCCAGAGCTGGACGTAATTGGCGAAGCCGGTGAAATCCTGATCCTGCGTGATCAGCGAGGTGTTGGTCAGCGAGAGATAGAGCCCGTTGACGATCGGGTAGAAGGAAACCGACGCCAGCGACACGAAGGCCGGCGTCAGCAGGATGAGGGCCCAGAAGGCGCCGGGAAGCGCCTTGCCAAGCCGCCGCGGCCGGCCGGCGCGCGAAACGGTGGCGGCCGCGGCCATGATCAGGCGACGATCTTGTTGATCTGGTCGGCGAGCGCGTCCATCTCGGCCTGGACCTTGCCGGAGACCAGCGCCTTGGAGATGCCGGACTGCAGCGCCAGCGTCACCTTGGCATATTCAGGCGTGATCGGTCGCGCCGTGGCGCCGGTGAAGACTTTCTCCAGGCTCGCCATGAACGGCTGTTCCTTCTTGATCTGCTCATCCTGGAACAGCGCCGGCCGTGTTGGCGCCAGGCCGAAGTTCAGCGCGATGCGGTGCTGGGTCTCGGTCGACGATAGCCAGGTCAAAAGCTCGATCGCGGCCTCGCGCTGCTTCGAGTTGGCGTTGACGCCGAGCTGATAGCCGCCGAGGCAGGCCGAGCTCTTGCCGCCAGGGAAGGCGGGCAGCGGCGCAACGCCGACCTTGTCGACCACCTGCGAGGCCTTGGGGTCCTGCGCGATAGGATAGACATAGGACCAGTTGCGCATGAACATCGCCTTGCCGGAGGTGAAGGGCTGGCGCGACGGCTCCTCATCCCAGGACAGCACGTCCTGCGGGCTGATCTTGGTCGTGGCGATGGTGTCGTGCAGGAACTGGATCGCTTCCACCGCGCCCTTCTGGTTGATCAGCGACGACTTGCCGTCGGGCGCCAGGATAGCGCCGTTGTTGGAGGTGATGATCTCGACCGCGTCGCAGACCAGAACCTCGGCCTGCTTGCCCTGCCAGAGATAGCCGAAATCGACGTCGCCGGCCTTCTGCGCGGCGGCGGCGAGCGTCGCCATGTCGGCCCAGTTGTCCGGCACCTTGTCGCCGTGCTTGTCCAGCACGTCCTTGCGGTAATAGAACATGCCCGAATCCATGAACCACGGCAGTGCTGTGAGCTTGCCGCCATAGGTACAGGCGTTGAGCGTTCCGGTGAAGTAAGCAGTGCGCTTGTCGGCTGGGAAATACTCGTCGAGCGGCAGCGCCCAGCCGGCGGCGGCGAAGCCGGCGATCCAGATCACGTCCTGGCTGAAAACGTCCGGCGTGCCGCTGCGGCGGGCAAGCTGTTGCACCAGCCCCTGGTAGACTTCCGTCGAGGAGCTCGGCGGGGGCAGTTCGATGTTCTTGACCAGGACGCGGTCCTGCGATTCGTTGAAGGCCTTGATCAGGTCGCCGAAGGTCTCCTTGCCGAAGAAGGCAGCGCTGGCGAAGCTTATTTCGGCGCGCGACTGGGCGCGGGCACGTCCAATGCCGAGAGAGGTCCCTGCCCCGAACGCCGCCGCGCCCAGAAGGCCGGCGGAACCGATAAGAAATTGCCGGCGGTCGGCAATCGTTACATGACCCACAGGCTCAGATGCGGCGATTGGCCGTTTTTTCATATCTGTCATTTTCTCCTCCTAGGGCTGGCAGCCTCCCGATATCGCCAGCTTTTTCGCATGTTCTATAAAAATTTTACGCGCGTCAATATTCAAAATGCTGTATAGCGGTTTCCCAGACGTGATCGGCTGCCGGCGCAACGGATTGGGCAGGCCATGCATCGGAGGAGCGACAAGAAAATGCACGGAAGATCGAAGACGAAGCTTGGGATCGGCGTCGTCGGATGCGGCAACATCTCGATGACCTATCTGCGCAATGCCGCGCTTTTCGGCGGCATCGAGCTGCGCGCCTGCGCCGACATCTCGGCCGACATAGCGGCGCTGCGGGCGAAGGAATATGGCATCCGTGCGCTCGGCGTCGACGCCATGCTGGCCGATCCCGAGATCGATCTCGTCCTCAATCTGACCATCCCGGCAGCACATTTCGACGTTTCGCTTTCGGCGCTCTCGGCGGGCAAGCATGTGTTTACCGAAAAGCCGCTGGCGACCTCGGCCAGCGATGGGCGCCGCCTGGTATCGGAGGCGGCCAAGCGGGGGCTGCTGCTCGGCTCGGCCCCCGACACCTTCCTCGGCGCCGCCGGGCGGCGGGCGCGGCGCCTGATGGATGAAGGCGCCATTGGCCGGCCGGTCACCGGCACCGCCTTCATGATGGGGCGCGGCATGGAGCACTGGCACCCCAACCCGCAATTCTACTACCAGCCGGGCGGCGGCCCGGTGTTCGACATGGGGCCCTACTATCTGACCATGCTGGTCAATCTGCTCGGCCCGGTCAGCCGCGTCATGGCGATGGCGACGCGGGGCCAGCAGGAGCGGCTGATATCGGCCGAGGGACCGTTCAAGAACACGACCTTCAAGGTCGGCACACCGACCAACGTGCTGTCGCTGCTCGAATTCCGGTCAGGAGCGACAGTCACCTTCGGCGCCTCATGGGACGTGTTCAAGCACTCCAATCATCCGATCGAGCTGCATGGCACGGAGGGCTCGCTGCGCCTGCCCGACCCCGACACGTTCGGCGGCACCGTGTCGCTGTCCGAGCGCGGCGCCGACTGGAAGGATTTCGCCAGCGAGGGCGAACTCTACGGCGCCCGCAACTGGCCCTATGCCGCGCCCGACCGCGCCAATTACCGCATGCTCGGCGTCGCCGACCTCGTGCGTTCGCTCGCGACAGGTGCCATGCCCCGCGCGTCCGGCAATCTGGCGCTGCACGTGCTGGAGATCATGGAGGCGATCCTGCTCTCGGGCGAAACGAAAAGCTCCGTCGCCATTGCTGGCGATGTCGTGCAGCCGGCCCTACTCTCGGAGGACGAGGCCCGCGGCCTGCTCGCCTAGATGCGATCATGACGGAGGTGGCAATGACGCTAGACCCGGATGCTCTGCGTGCCCTGGAAATCGGCCGCGCGGCCGGTGGTGAGCCGTTCGAGAACGGCAGCGTGGCGGCGGCGCGGGCCGCCTACAACGCTTCGTTCCCGACGCAGCAGGGCGAACATGAGCCGGTCGCGGCGACCTCGCAGCGGCAGATCGACGGACCGAACGGCCCGGTTTCGATCCGCGTGCATCGCGGCATCGGCGCACCGCGAACCGGGGCGCGCGCCGTGCTTTATCTGCATGGCGGCGGGTGGGTCATCGGCAATCTCGATTCGCATGACGAGATCTGCCGCTGGCTGGCCAATCTGGCCAATGCCGTCGTCGTCTGCCCCGACTACCGACTGGCACCGGAGCACAAATTCCCCGCCGGGCTCGAGGACTGCGCGGCAGCGCTTCGCTTCATGGCGCAAGACGCCGGGGAGCTCTGCATCGACCCGGCCCGCATCGCCGTTGCCGGCGACAGCGCCGGCGGCAATCTTGCCGCCGTGCTGGCACTGCTCGCCCGCGATGGGCAAGCACCGCCGCTTGCCGCCCAGATCTTGATTTATCCCAACACCGATGCCCGCCAGGCGGCGGACAGCTACCGCCGTTTCGGCAATGGGTTTGGACTGACCGCCGCCACCATGGCCTGGTTCCGCGACCACTATGTGCGCACCCCGGACGACATCAAGGACTGGCGCGTTTCGCCGCTGCTGGCACCGAGCCTTGCAGGCGCGGCGCCGGCGTTTGTCGTGACCGCCGGTCACGATATCCTGGTCGATGAAGGGACCGCCTATGGCGAACGCCTGCTCGCCGAGGGGGTGCCGCTGGTCCTGCGGCACTGGCCGGGCCAGATCCACGGCTTCGTGTCGATGGGCCGCTATATTCTCGCCGCGCGGCAAGCGATGAGCGAGGCCGCGGCCTGGTTCGAATTGCAGACGCGCGCTCAGGCCGACTGACGCATCACCAGGGTCGCGCCGAGCTTGACGTTTCGCACGATGTCATGCGCGGGCGGGCCGGCCTCGTCGAGCAAGGCCAGCAAGATCTCTACGCTGCGGCCGGCCATTGCCGCGAAGTCCTGCGCCATGGTGGTGAGCGGCGGGCAAGTGTAGCGGCTCAACGGGTGGTCGTCATGGGCGGCGACACGGAAGTCGCAATCGGGCTTGCGGCCGATCTTCAGCCCGCGCGTGAACGCAGCCGACATGATACCGAAAGCGAGACGGTCATTGGCGCACAGGATCGTGCGGCCAGGCAGGCCTCCCTTGTCGAGCGTCCTTTCCATCCATTCATGGCCGATCCGCTCGAAGTCCCAGGTGTAATCACGCGCCGCGTCGATGACGACAGGCTCAAGGCCGGCGGCCCGCATCGTCTCGATGTAGCTTTGCAGCCGCTCGCCCGAATTGTGGTTGACGTGCGGGATGTCGACATACACCGGCGGCTCGCCGGACCGGCAGAGATAATCGACCATGATCGACGTGCTCTGGTGGTTGTCGTTGCCGACGAAGGGCGTGTCGCCCTCGATATAGGTGTCGAAATAGACGATCGGGATGTCCTCGCCCATCCGTTCGAACACGCCCGGCTCGGAGACCGATCCCAGCGGGGCCACGATGGCGCCGGCCACCTTCAGCGAGGTGAGCGTCTTGACCGATTCCGACTCAAGCCTGGGCGAACCGTGCGAGGAGATGACGATCGGCCAAAAACCCTCGTCGCGGCAGCGCAGTTCAATGCGGCTGACCATCTCGGCATAGAACGGATCGGTGATCGCCGGCACGACGATGCCGACATTGCGGGTGCGCTTGCGGTTGAGATTGCGGGCGAAGAGGTTCGGCTGATAGTCCGAGGAGCGAAGCGCGGCCTCGATGCGGGCCCGCGTCGCCGGCTTGACGCTCGCCGGATCATCGAAATATTTGGACAGGGTCGGCCGTGACACGCCGCACGCCCGGGCGAAGTCATCCATCGTGCGGTGCGTCTTTTCCGCCATCGATATTTCAGGGTCCCTTGCCCTCGCCCGTCGGGTCAATCGCTCCAGCCGACACCAGTCATGCGACCGTTGCCTGGAAGCAGCAATGCTCGACTGAACTTGTCCAGTCAAGTTTTAACGGTTCCCATACAAGGCACAATTATTACGCGCGTCAAATTATTTTTTACGCTTAAAAACACCGTAGCTTCGAAGCAACCCGAGGGAGATGGCCCCGAATGGGGAAGACGCTACACCGGCGCCAGAACCAGCGCCTCCCGTCGTGCGACGGGCTTCGATGATGCCGGCCGCCTCCATGCCCGGCACGCCGGGCGGCTGCAGGAGATGCGCCGGGGAATGGAACTCGCAGCGCCATTCCCCGTCGGCTCGATCGGCCTCAATGCCAGCCTCGCCGGCATCATCGTGCCCAACCTCGCCAATGGCTTCGGCATCTTCCTGATGCGCCAGTTCATTGCGGGCGTGCCCGACGATCTGATCGACGCCGCACGCATGGACCGCACATCCGAACTGCTGATCCTGTTCAAGATCGTGGCGCCCAGCGTGGCGCCGGCAATCGCGGCGTTGGCGCTGTTTGCCTTCGTCTATCACTGGAACAGCTATCTGTGGCCGCTGACCGTGCTGCAAGACAATGCCGACGCCTATCCGATCGTCATCAGCCTCAGCCGGCTCTTGAGCTACAACAGAGGCGCCGTCAACACCGGGCTGGTGATGGCAGGCGCGACGCTTGCCGTGCTGCCGCCGCTAATCCTCTTCGTCCTGCTGCAGCGCTTCTTCGTCGATTCCATCGTCGGCTCGGCGATCAAGGGGTAGCCGCGCTCAAAGGTTTCTGCTCCGGAGGAAGCGACGCGACAAAATCGCGGATCAATGCGACCACCGCCTCCGGCTGTTCGATGCAGGGAATGTGGCCGGCGTTAGGGATGATCTCGAAGCGGGCGCCGGGGATCAGCGCTGCCAGCGAGCGGACGAGATCGGGCGGTGTCGAGCCGTCCTGGTCGCCGACGATACAGAGCGTGGGCACCGCGATGCGCCGCGCGGCCTCGGTGAGGTCGGCGTCGCGGACCGCCTTGCATGTCCCGATATAACCCGGCAGCGCCTGCCTGGTCAGCATATTGCGGCAACCGGCAAGGTCGGCAGCGCGCGCGGCATGGAAATCCGGCGTGAACCATGCTTTCATCACGCCGTCGGCTATCGCCTCGATCCCATCGCGCTCGACGGTGGCGATGCGCGTGTTCCAGCTCTCGTCCGTGCCGATCTTGTGCGCCGTGTCGGACAGGATCAGAGCCTCCACACAGCTGGGATGACGGGTATAGAGCCGCTGTGCGATCAAGCCGCCGACCGACAGGCCGAACAGCACGACCCTGCCGAGATCGAAATGATCGATGAGGCCCAGGAGGTCGTCGACATGATCATCGATCGACCGGATGCCGCCGCCGATGTCGGACAGTCCGTGGCCGCGCTTGTCGTAGACCAGCAGAGGCCTGTCACCGCTTAATTGCGAGATGACATCGTCCCAGATGCGCAAATCGGTACCCAGGGAATTGATGAACACCACCGGCCGCGCGGTGCCGGTCGCCTCGATGTAACGATGGTGCAGCGCAAGGCCGCCAATGGTGACGAATGGCACGATTTCGACCCTCCGGCTCCCACAGTGCATGAGGCATTTGGTTCGGTAAAATGATATTTTGAGGCATCGTTGAAGGACATCCGCCGTTCTGCCACACCGGTCTTGCGAGACCACAATGACGGACAACCAATGACAGACCGCCGCAATGTCCTTTTCATAATGTGCGACCAGTTGCGCTTCGACTATCTGAGCTGCGCCGGACACAAGACCCTGCACACGCCGAACATCGACCGGCTGGCCAGACTGGGGGTGCGCTTCACCAACGCCTATGTGCAATCGACCGTGTGCGGGCCCTCGCGCATGAGCGCCTATACAGGCCGCTATGTCCGCTCGCATGGATCGACGCATAACGGCGTGCCGCTCAGGGTCGGCGAGCCTACGCTCGGCGAGCATCTGCGCGAGATCGGCGTGCGCTGCGCGCTGATCGGCAAGACGCATATGAGGGCCGACGAGGAAGGCATGGAGCGCCTCGGCATCGACAAGACGTCCGTCATCGGCGTGCGCGTCGCCGAATGCGGCTTCGAACCGTTCGAGCGCGATGACGGGCTGCATCCGTCATCCGCCTACGATCCCGACCCGGCCTACGACGCCTATCTGCGCGAGCACGGCTTCGACGCCGCCAATCCGTGGGAACACTGGGCCAATTCCGGTGAAGGTGAGGATGGCGAGAATTTCAACGGCTGGCTGCTCCTCCATGCCGACAAGCCGGCGCGCATCCCCGAGGAGCATTCGGAAACACCCTACATGACGCGCCGCGCCATGCGCTTCATCGAGGAGGCCGAGGCAAAGGGCGAGGCCTGGTGCGCGCATCTCTCCTATATCAAGCCGCACTGGCCCTACATCGTGCCGGCGCCCTATCACGACATGTACGGCAAGGCCGACATAAAGCCGGTCGTGCGCAGCGAAGCAGAACGCGTCTCGCCTCACCCGATCTTCGAAGCCTTCCAGCAGGAACGCTATTCCAGGAATTTCTCCCGCGACGAGGTCCGCGAAAGGGTCGTTCCCTGCTATATGGGCCTGATCAGGCAGATCGACGATCAGTTGGGCGGATTGTTCGAGTTCATGGAGGAGCGCGGCCTGTTCGACAACACGTTGATCGTGTTCACCTCCGACCACGGCGACTATCTCGGCGACCATTGGCTGGGCGAAAAATACCTGTTCCACGACGTCGCGGCCAAGGTACCGATGATCGTCTACGATCCGCGCCGGCAGGCCGACGCGACGCGCGGCACGACGTCGGAGGCGCTGGTGGAGATGATCGACCTCGCGCCTACCTTCCTCGACTTCTTCGGCGGCAAGGCGAAGCCGCATATTCTCGAGGGCCGATCGCTGTTGCCGCTGCTGGCCGGCCAGGACGTGAACTGGCGCCGCCACGCGGTGAGCGAGTACGACTTTGGCGGCGATGCCGCGCGGCTGAAGCTCGCCATGCCGGTCGTCGACTGCAAGCTCTACATGATCACCGACGGCCGCTTCAAACTGGTCCATGGCGAGGGCCTGGCGCCGATGTTCTTCGACCTGCACAGCGATCCGCACGAACTCAACGACATCGGCACCGAAGCATCGGCGGCGGCCGACATCGAACGCTTGCGGCAGGCGCTGTTCCGCTGGCTGGCGCTGCCCAACAACCGCATCACCGCCGCCGACGAATGGCTGACGGGAAACGACGACAAGATGCGGCACTTCGATCCATTGATCGAGCCCGGCGTGCTGATCGGCTACTGGGACGAGGCCGAGCTCGCCGAACAGCGCGAAGCGCGCAGGCGCTGGTTGTCACGCGAATCCGGAGAATGAGCCTGGACGCCGTTGCCGTGGCGGCATGGAGTTTATGCATGTCGCCGTGACCTCGGTTTTGGGAAAACGACATGCATAAAAACAAAGACCTAAAGCGCGTCGCATGAATCCGTTTCAACGCGACGCGCTTTAGACCGCAGGAGCGGCATTGCGAGCAATCCGGCATCGAGCGATCGATGCCGGACTGGAGAGAAGCGACGGCCTACTGGAGCTTCGCCTGCAGGGCATTGACGTCGTCGGTGGTCATTTCACCGTCGGTCGTCACCTTGCCGTCGACGATCTTCCACAAGCGGAACGGACCGGTGATGTCGCCATATTTGTCGAAGGCAACCGGGCCGATGACACCTTCGTAGCGGATCGGCTTGCCGTCCTTGATCAATCCGAGCGCCTTGGCGAATTCTTCCTTGCCGGCAAAGATCGGCGTGCCCGCCGGATCGACCGCCTTGTACATGGCGTCCTTGATCTTGGCCGGATCCTCTGAGCCGGCGATGGCGATTGCCAGACCGACAATGGCGCCGGCATCATAGGAACGGTCGGCCGCGGGATTGGAGGGTTCGATGCCTGAAAACGCCTTGTAGTTCTTGGTGAAGTAGTCGGTGGAGGCGGTCGGGCTGGTGCCGGACGAGGTGCCATAGGCCTCCTTGAGATAATCGGCGCCGACGGACTCGATGAAATCAGGGCTGTTCATGCCGTCATTGAGCAGGAATTTCTGCACGCCGCCTTGCGAAATCCAGGTACGGGCGACGGTGGCGCCGTCAACCGGCGTGCTGACGAGGTAAAGCCCGTCAGGCTCGCCGGCCATGGCCGCCGTGACTTCCGAGGCATAGCTCGACTGCTTCTCGTTGTAGGGCGTGTCGGAGACGACGGTGCCGCCGAGCGCTTTGTAGGCGCGCGAGAATTCGGCCACCATATTGACCCCGAAATCATTGTTGACATGGATGATCGACAGCTTCTTGAAGCCCTTGTCGATGGCGTATTTGGCAGCGGCCACGCCTTGCAGTGCATCGGAGGTGATGGTGCGGAAGAAGATGCCGTTGGTCTTGCCATCGCGCCCGAGTGCGGTCAGCGTCGGCGAGGAGGACGCCGGCGAGACCTGGACGATCTTGGCCGGTGCGGTGACCGAGGTCAGGATCGGGATCGACACCGAGGAGATGATGCCGCCGATGATCACCGGCACCTTCTTGACCTGAACCAGCTGGGTCGCCGCATCGACGGCGATATTGCCCTGGCTCTGGCTGTCGCGCGTGTCGGTCACCAGATCGCAGCCGCGAACGCCGCCGGCGTCGTTGATGTCGCGGAAGGCCATCTCGACCGATTTTGCGCCGGCCTGGCCGTATTCACCGGCCGGTCCGGTCAATTCCATGACGAGGCCGACCGTGATCTTGCAGTCTGCGGCATGGGCCGCGCCGGCGAGCGTCACGAGAGCGAGCGCGGTGGTGAGTTGGAGTATCGTCTTTCTCATTGTTGTTCCCCTTGAGCTACACGAATTGAGTTACACGAACCAAATTTCACGTCTGAGCCTGTTCAGCTTTCCGGCACCTGCAGCCAGGTTTCATGCAGATGTCGCCATTCGACGCCGTTGGGCGCCGATGGATTGGTGGTGAAGAGCGCACTCGACTGACGACGGCTGTGCTTGCCGCCCCGCAACTGCGCCTCGACATAGAGCACGACGATCGCGTCGCCGGTTTGCCAGCCCGGCCGGATGTCCTCGATCGAGATGGCGAAGGCTTCGTCGCAGGAAGCGCGGCTCGTGCGGACATGGTCGACGACCGCATCGCGATCGAGGACCTTGCCGTCAGGCGTGACCATGGCGAAGCCTTCGCCCATGACGCTTTCGAAGCGGCTGAAATCGGCCTTGCCGGCGCGCGATGCGACGAACCAGTCGACGAAGAAGCGATGCAACTCGACGATTTCGGTGCTGGCCGGCGAAAGCAGGCTTTCGGTGGTGGCGCTCATGGCCGGGCCGCGTTGAGATTGTAGTGCATGATCGAACCGTGGCGGCCGTGACGGTCGCGTTCCAGCGTGTAGACGTCGCCGAGGGGACCGCGGCTCTGGGCGATTACGGCGCCGATCTCTGCCCGGTCTTCGGCCCCGAGCGCCACATCCATGATCTTCGCATTGGCCAGCGCATGCGCCTGGTTGCGGGCGCCGACGATGACGGCCGCCACCTGCGGCTGCTCGAGCACCCAGGCGCTGGCGACAGTGGCGATGTCGACGCCGTGGCGATCGCCGATCCGCTTCAGCACATTGAGCAGGGATTGGAAGAGCTCCCAGCCGCCGAAGTCATCGATGATCAGCTTATATTTGACCAGCGAGCGGTTTTCGAGCGGCATGTCCGGCTCGGCGACGCCGAGCCATCTGTCGCCGAGAAAGCCGCCGGCCACCGAACCATAGCAGAGAAAGCTGACGCCGCTGCGTGCGGCGAGCGCGGCGAGGCTCGCCGCGGGGCGCTGGTCGAGGACCGAGTATTGCAGTTGCTGGCTGACGACTGGCACGCCGGCCGACAGGATCTCGCCGAGACGCTGCGTATCGAAATTGGTGGTGCCGACATTGCGCACCTTGCCTTCGAGCCGGAGCTCGTCGAGCCAGCCCATCGCGTCGACATAGCGAGGCACCGAATAGTCCCACCAGTGGAACTGCACGAGGTCGAGCCGCTCGGTCTTCAGCCGCCGCAGAGACTGGTCGACGATGCCTCTGATGTAATCGCGACCGATGCCGGCGAGCCGCTCGAGGTCCGGCACCAGCTTGGTGTGGACTCTCATCCTGGCCGCGGCATCGAGACCACGTTCGTTGGCCAGACGCAGCCGCGCCGCTCCGATAAGCTCCTCGACGCCGGTGTAGA
Source organism: Mesorhizobium sp. B2-3-2 (assembly GCF_006442295.1). NCBI lineage: Bacteria > Pseudomonadati > Pseudomonadota > Alphaproteobacteria > Hyphomicrobiales > Phyllobacteriaceae > Mesorhizobium > Mesorhizobium sp. B2-3-2. The sequence goes on from NZ_VFWA01000005.1 coordinate 354,672, forward strand.
TATCGGCGCAGTCATAGGTCCAGATGCCGGCGTCGAAAGTGGCGACCAGATCGGCCACCGCCTGCTGACGGTCGACCGCGCCGTGGCCGCCGGCCAACTGCCAGCCACCGCGAATGACGCGCGAGATGGTGTAGCCGGGGCTGAGTTCGAAAGTCTTGGCGGTCATCTCTCTCCACTCTCCTTCGGCAGCGGCACAGCCGTGGTCTCGGCGTGGCTGAACCGCCGTTTGCCGGTCCTGACGATCCTGAGCCTGCTGGCACAATTGGGATCGGGACAGGCGATCTCGGCATCCGAGGTCATCCAGTCATTGGCATGGGTGGGGCGCTGCTTTGCCGCCAGCAGCGGCAGCACGGCCGCTATGGAATAGATCGAAAATCCCTGGCCCGCCGGCATCGACAGCATCTCGCCCTTCAGCTCGAAATAGTCGCCGGGCCTGGCGCCGCAATAAACCGGCTTGCCTTGGGGGACGACGGCCTCGACGCGGAGGTCGAAAAGTTCGAAGCTGTCGTCGCGTTCAGCCATTTCAGCTCTCCAGCCGCGTGAAGGTGACATCGCAGGCGCCGTTGCGGCGAATGATGCCGCAGGCAGAAGCGAACTGATCGCGTTCTTCGGGCAGCACCTGCGCAACGACGCTTCCCGCCAGCCAGCCGATCGGAAACAACAGGCGCGCGCCTTGCCCGTAGAACAGGCCGATGTCGAAGATCGCATACGGGTTGCCGCCCCACATGCGCGGCGGCACGTAGGAAAGCACGATATCACCGGGCTGCGGCGTCAGCGTCGCGTTCTCCGCCGGCAAAGTCTGGGCAAAGGCCTCGCCCTTCAGATGTGCCGTGGGGATCGGACAGGAGATTTCCGGGCCGGTCCACATGGCATGAATGCCCGCGACGACGCGCGGCTCGGCCAGGTAAGACCACAGGAACGCGGCGTTCTCGGGTGCTTTTTCCGGCAGCAACTGCGCCGTCACCGACAGCTCGGAACGCGGCTCGGTGATCCTGATGGCACGTCTGGTCATATCGGTCATTCACTCCGCCTTCGCTGTCAACTTCAGCTTGTCGCGCAGGAAAGCGAAGGGACGGCTGATGTCGGCCACCAGCGCCTCGCGCGCGGCCTGGCCGTCCTGCGCGGCAAGCGCGGCGACGATGCTGCGATGATAGTGAGCGGTGTCGACCTCGCCGGCCTCGGAAAAGGCATAGATCGCAACGCGGATGCATGGCCCCGACTGCAGCCAGAGGCTCTCGATCATCGGGATCAGCACGGCGGAACCGCAGGCGCGATAGATCTCGAAATGAAAACTCTGATTGAGCGTCACCTCGCGATCGACATCCTTCTTGTGCTTCAGCGCCCGCATCTCATCCCATTCACCGAGAATGGTTTCGATGGTGGCAATCTGGCGCGGATCCATACGCGTGGCGGCAAGCGCGATCGCCTCGCCTTCGATCAGGGCACGGGCGCGCAGGAGGTCGTCGATGCGTTCCAGCGTGATCGGCGGCACCCGCACCGACCGGTTGGGAAGCGCTTCCAGCGCCTTTTCCGTGATTAGCCGCCCGAGCGCCTCGCGCACCGGCATGGTGGACGTGACCAGCGCATCGGCAAGGCCGCGTATGGTCAGAACCTGGCTCGGCTCGAACAGACCGCCGATGAGCGCCCGGCGCAATTCGGAATAGACGCGGTCCTGCACCGTCTCGCGGCCGACCGGCGCGAGTTGCGCGGCGATGACCTCGTTGTTGCGCTCGACAGCAGCCCTTTGCATGGCGTTCCCGATCTCGGCCTTTTCGTCGGCCTGGCCTGTTTTCGGCTTGCGGAGAAAATTAAAGCTGATTAGCGTGATCAAAGCAAGTGTGATCACAAATCAAAAAATCGGAAAGCGGCAAAGATCGCTTCGGCCAGAGGGCTTGATGAACGACACGGCGAAACGGCATGGGACGGAGACCCAGGCGCCGGTTCTGGCAGCGAAGAACGTCGTGCGGCGTTTCGGCGGCCTCGTCGCCGTCAACAACGTCTCGTTCGAGGTCCGCCCGGGCGAGATCCTCGGCCTGATCGGCCCCAACGGCGCTGGCAAGACGACGATGTTCGACCTGCTTGCCGGCAGCATCCTGCCGACAAGCGGCGAGATCCGTCTCAACGGGGCGCTCGTCTCCGGCGAAGCAGCGCATCTGCGCATTGGCCGGGGTCTCGGGCGCACCTTCCAAATTCCGCGGCCCTTGCCCAATCTCACGCTGATCGAAAACGTCATGCTCGCCGCGCAAGGTCAGGCCGGAGAGCGGCTGCTCGCCAATTTCCTGATTCCGTGGCGGGTCGCCGCCGAAGAGAGGGCAGCCGCAGAGAAGGCCGCCGAACTGCTTGAACTGGTGTCGCTCACCCGGCTGGCGCACGAGCCGGCGCGGGTGCTTTCCGGCGGCCAGCGCAAACTGCTCGAACTTGCCCGTGTGATGATGGCCGACCCGGCCATCATCCTGCTCGACGAGCCCGCGGCCGGAGTCAACGCCACGCTGCTCGAAGTCATCATCGACCGCATCCATGACATCAACAAAAGCGGCATCACCTTTCTTCTGATCGAGCACAACATCGACATGGTGACGCGGCTCTGCCATCGCGTCCTGGTGATGGCCGGCGGCGAGCTTCTGTGCGAGGGCACGGCCGACGAAGTGGCGCGCGATCCGCGCGTCATCGAGGCTTATCTCGGGGGCACGGCATGAGCGGGACCGTGCTTGACGTCCGCAACCTCGAAGCCGGTTACGAACCCGGCGTGCCGATCGTGCGCGGCGCCTCGATCACGGTGAGGAAGGGCGAAATCGTCGTCGTTCTCGGCCCCAACGGTGCCGGCAAGTCGAGCCTGATCAAGGCAATTGCCGGTCTCGTCCCGGTCACCGGCGGTACGGTTCTCCTCGACGGCAAGGATATCACCACCGCGCCGGCCTACACCATGGTGCGGCTTGGGCTCGCCTTCGTGCCACAGACGGAGAACGTATTTCCACTGATGTCGGTCGATGACAATCTCAGGGTTGCCTGCGGCATCATCGAGCGCCGCGAGGTTCCCGCCCGCATCGACGAGATGTACGCGACCTTCCCGGACCTTGCGCGCCAGCGCCGCATCGCCGCCGGCAATCTGTCGGGCGGGCAGCGCCAGATGCTGGCCGTAGCACGGGCGCTGATCGTCCATCCCAAGGTGCTGGTGCTGGACGAGCCGTCGGCCGGCCTGTCGCCGAAATTCGTCTCGATGGTGTTCGAGATGCTGGCCGGCATCCGCAAGTCAGGCGTCACCATCCTGCTGGTCGAACAGAACGCCAAGGCGGCGCTCGCCATCGGCGACCGCGCCTATGTGCTGGTCGAAGGCAAGGACCGGCACGAGGGCATTTCCTCTGAACTGTGGAGCGATCCGGTGGTCGCCGAACTCTATCTCGGCCGGCGCCCCAACAGCGCCGGCAAGGCCGCGCCTTCAGGAAAGGGAAGTGCGGCATGAACCTGCAATTCATCGTCGACGGATTGCTGACGGGCTCGATGATCGGCCTCGGCGCCATCGGCGTGACGCTGACCTATTCGATCCTGCGCTTTTCGAACTTCGCCCATGGCGACTTCATGGCCTGGGGCACCTATGCGACGCTGGCCGTCGTCGGCGCCATCGGCGCAACGGTCGGCAAGGTGGCGCCGATCGCCCCGCTTTCCTTTGGCTGGCCGCTCATTGTCGCGCTGGTTGTCGGCATGGCATTCACCGCCCTGCTGGCGCTGCTGCTGGACAAGGTGCTGTTCGCGCGGCTGCGCTCTCAAGGCCAGGCCATCATCGTGGTGATGGCAAGCTTCGGCGCCTCGATGGCGCTGCGCAGCCTGCTCGAGTTCACCTTCACCTCACGGCCGACCTATTTCAGCCGCGCCATCCAGATCGCCATGCCGGTCGGCTTCGGCATCCGCATCACGCCGGACCAGATCGCGCTTTTGCTGCTGACGGCGGTTCTGGTGCTGGGTGTGCATCTGTTGATGACGCGCACCCAGACCGGCCGTTCCATGCAGGCCCTGAGCCAGAATGCGGCACTTGCCCGCATCGTCGGCATCGACGTCGCCAAGGTGGTGCGTGTCACCTGGATCATCGGCGCAGCACTTGCCTGCGTCGCCGGCGTGATGATCGGCATCCTGGTGCAGATCCGCCCGTTCATGGGTTTCGACATGCTGCTGCCGATGTTCGCTGCGGCCATTCTCGGCGGTATCGGCAGCATCCCCGGCGCCGTGCTCGGCGGGCTGATCATCGGGCTCGCTGAAGCGGGCGCCGTGCAACTGATCGGCGCCGAATGGCGCGCCGCTGTCTCCTTCATCATCTTGATGGCGGTGCTGTTCGTGCGGCCGATCGGCCTTTTCGGAGTTCGGGAAAGATGATCGACCTCGTCGGCTACGGCGCATTCTTCCTGACCACGGCGCTGATCTTTTCGCTGGTCACGCTGGGGCTCAATCTGCAATGGGGGCTGACCGGGCTCTTCAATGTCGGGCTCGCCGGCTTCGTCGCCATCGGCGCCTACACCTCGGCGCTGCTGACGACGCCGGACGATGCCGCGCGTCTGGGCGGTTTCGGGCTACCGATCCTGGCCGGCTGGGTCGGCGCCATGGTCGTCGGCGGCATCGCCGCGGCACTGACCGGCATCGCCACGCTGCGGCTAAGATCGGACTACCTGGCCATCACCACCTTCGGCGTCGCCGTGGTCGTGCAACTGGTCGCGCTCAACGCTCAGAAACTGACCGGTGGGCCGTTCGGCATCGGCTTCATCCCGCGCCCTTTCGGCAGCCTCGCCGAGACGCCGCTGCTGTTCAACCTGTCGAACCTTGCCGTCGTTTCAGCGGTCACGCTGGTCGCCTATCTGGCGCTGGAGCACCTGTCGCGGAGCCCGTGGGGCCGGGTGCTGAAGGCGCTGCGGGAGGATGAACGGGCGGCGATCTCTCTGGGCAAGAGCGCGCGCTTCTACCGTGTCCAGGCCTTCGCCGTCGGCGGCGCCATCATGGCGCTGGCAGGCGCGTTGCAGGCGCATTTCACCGGCTTCATAGCGCCGGACAATTACCTGCCGATCCTGACGTTCCAGGTCTGGGTGATGCTCATCGTCGGCGGCTCGGGCAGTAATCCCGGCGCCGTCATCGGCAGCATCCTGGTCTGGGGGATCTGGGCCGGATCTGGCACGCTGACCAGCGCGCTGTTCCCGCCGGAGCAACAGGCGCGCGCCGCATCCCTGCAGATCGTCGCAATCGGCGTCATGCTGTGCGTCATCCTCCTGGTCCGCCCCAACGGCCTGTTCGGGGAACGGCCGCGCCGGGCACGGCTCGGCAAGCGGGCGAAGGTTGCCGCCGGCAAGAGCGGCTCGTGACCGCAATGGCCCGGCAGGAAGCGCTTTCGCTGTGGCATGCGGTCAGCCCTGAGACCCGCCTCCGCCCGGCGTTGGAGGGCGAGATTGACGTCGACCTTGCCATCGTCGGTGGCGGCTTCACCGGGCTTTCGACCGCCCTGCATGCCGCGGCCAGAGGTCTTTCGGTCGCCGTTCTCGAGGCCGAGACCATCGCCTGGGGCGCTACCGGCAGGAATGCCGGCTTCGTCGTGCCGAACTTCGCCAAAATGGATCCGGATGCGATAAAAGCCCATCTCGGACCCGCGCGCGGCGAGAGGCTGATCGATTTTGCCGCCGGCAGCGCCGATCTGGTCTTCGGCCTGATCAGGCGGCACGGCATCGAGTGCGACGCGGTACAGAGCGGATGGATCCAGCCCGCGCATTCCCCCGCCGCGCTCGAGAAGGTCAAATCACGCGCAGGGCAATGGGCGCAGCGCGGCCGGCCGGCCGTCGTCTTGGACCGCCAAGAAGTCGGGGCGCTGACCGGCGCGCGCGGCTATGCCGGCGGCTGGATGGACCGCTCCGGCGGCGTGATCAATCCGGTCGCCTATGCGCGCGGGCTGGCCGATATGGCTGAAAAAGCCGGGGCGCGCCTGTTCGAGCACACGCGCGTCGCCGCGATCGACCCCATCGCGGACGGCTGGTCGCTGAGGACGCAAATGGGTTCGGTGCGCACCGGAAAGGTGCTGATCGCCACCAATGCCTATGGCGGACAGCTCAATCCGGGGCTTCGGAAAAGTTATTTCCCGCTGAAGATCTTCCAGATCGCGACGGCGCCGCTGCCGCGCGAGGTGCGCAGCCGCCTGTTGCCCGGCGGGCAAGGCGTCGGCGACACGAGACGCAATCTCTTCACCTACCGCTTCGATGCCGAGAACAGGCTGATCAGCGGCGGCATGCATGTCTTCGGCCTCGGTGCCGACCGACGCCTGCCGCAGACGATCCGGCGGCGGCTGGCCCGGCATCTCGAGCTCCCGGACCTGCCGCCACTCGCTTATGCCTGGTCGGGGATGGCAGCGGTCGAACCTGATTTCCTGCCCCACCTCATCGATCTCGGACCGGGGCTGATCGCCGGTCGCGCCTGCAACGGTCGCGGGATCGCCATGACCACGGCCATGGGCAAGGTGCTTGCGGATTGGGCTGGAGGAACCGATGCCCGCGATCTGCCGCTGCCCTTTGCGCCGCCGTCGCCGATGCCGTTCCACGGCCTGCTGCGCTTCGCGCCGAACGCGCTGCTGCCGTGGAGCATGCTTCGCGACCGGCTGGACAGGACCGGATAGCCGAACGCCGGGCCGCGACGGGATCGCGTCGTCATTCGGCCGCGCGAAGATTTCCTGCCAGCACCGCTGCCGCCGTGGCGATGTCCTGTTCTATGAAGGTCCTGACGCCGGCGCCATTGCGCTGCGCCAACGCGGCGACGATCTTGCGATGCGCCTCGTTCGACTGGGGTATATAGCGCTCGGCCTGCATCAGGAGCTTGAGATAGGGCCCGACCCGACCCCAGAGGTCACGGATCATGTTGAGCAGGATCGGCGCGCCGGCATGCCGGTAGATGGCGAAGTGGAAAGCCTCGTTGAGCGAGAGATAGGCCCCGGCGTCGCCCGCCTCGATCGCGCGCTGCATGCCCGCCAGCGTGGCCTGTATGTCGACCAGCCCGTCTTCGGTGATGCGCGAGGCGGCCATCTCACCCGCCAGTCCCTCCACCGCGACGCGGATGCGCGTCAGTTCCTCGAAGGCGGGCGCAGACAGCAAGGGCACGATGATCGAGCGGTTGTTTTGCAACTCCAGAAGCCGCTCGGCGACGAGCCGTTGCAGCGCCTCGCGGATCGGCGTCGTCGAAATGCCGAACGTCTCGGCAAGCTTGCGGATGACCAATGTCTGGCCCGGGCTGAAGCCGCCCGAAATCAGCTCCTGCTTGAGCGCGCCATAGGCGCGGTCGTTCAGGGTCTGATGTTCGAGCTTCAGCATGTCGATCGCCGCCCCTTTCCTATCCCCAGCGCGACAGGGTGCGATCGAGCGTTTCGACCAGTTGCTCGGCATTGTCCCTGGCGAAGGGCAGCGGCGGTCTGATCTTCAGCACGTTGCCGCGCGGACCGCACGACGAGATCAGCACGCCATCCTCGCGCATGGCTTCGACGACCGCCGACGTCCTGGTGGATGCCAGCGCCTCGTCTCCCTCCGCCGTCAACTCGACGCCGAAATAGAGACCGTTATGCCTGACATCGGCGACCATGCCGTGGCGACCCTGCAAGGCGCGCAGCAGCTCGCCCGTATAGGCCCCAACCATGCGGGCATTCTCGATCAGTCCCTCGCCTTCGATCACGTCGAGCACCGCGATGCCAACGGCGGCCGCGACCGGATTGCCGCCGAATGTGTTGAAGTAGCCGGTGTTGGAGCCGAAGGAGGCAACAAGCTGCGGCCGCACGATGACCGCGGCCATCGGATGCCCGTCACCGATCGGCTTGCCCATGGTCACGATGTCGGGCTCGAGGCCGTAATTGGCGAAACCCCACATGCCCTGGCCAAGCCTGCCGAAGCCGGACTGGACCTCGTCGGCAATGACGATGCCGCCCGCCTTCCTGATGTGATCGGCCGCCTCGCGCATCACCGACGCATCGGGGAAGAAAATTCCGTCGCTGGAAAAGGCGGAGTCGAGCAACAGCGCCGCCGGACGGATGCCTTGCGCGCGCATGTCCTCGATGGCGGCGGCGACGTTCCTGGCGAAATCGCGCGCGGCCCGGCCCTGATCGCGAAACGTATCCGGGGCGGCCACGGTCCTGTGCTGCGCGGGCACGCCCTTTGCCCCGACCGCGGCCGGCGACAGCTGCGCGGTGGCGATGGTGGCGCCATGATAGGCAAAATCGGTGATGATCACGCCGGTATTGCCGCTGGAATGCTGGGCGATGCGGATGGCGAGATCGTTGGCCTCGCTGCCGGTGCAGGTGAACATGGCATGACCGAGATGGGGCGGAAGCGTGCCGAGAAGTCTTTCCGCGTAGTCGAGGATGATTTCGCTGAGATAACGCGTGTGGGTGTTGAGCGTGGCCGCCTGCCCCGACAGCGCCTCGACGACGCGCGGGTGGCAGTGCCCGACCGAGGCGACGTTGTTGTAGGCATCGAGAAACTTGCGTCCCTGAGCATCGTAGAGCCAGACGCCGCTGCCACGCACGAGATGGATCGGATTGCGGTAGAAGGCGCGATAGGTCGGGCCGAGCAGCCTGGCGCGACGCTCGAGCAAAGCACGTTCGGATGCTGATGCGCCGGCGTCGGCGGAGGCATTTGCGGGCGAGGATTGGGACACGAGCGTCTACTCCGGATTGGAATGATCGAGGAAATAGCGACGGGCGTCACCATGTGACAGTCCGTCCAGCCGCTCGAGCGAGGCCCAGACCTCGGTGATGAGGCGCAGCACGTAATCGCGCTTGGCCGGGAAGCGCTCCGCCTGCCAGGTGGCGATGTTGGCGATGAGCGCCAGGCGGGCACGGATCAGGTCGAACAGGATGCCGATCTCCTCGGCCTCGAGCAGCTGCACCGATTGATAACCGGCGACGAAGCGCGCGGCGGGCGCCAGCGGGTGGCCGTCGGCCGGCCAGCGGTAGACGGCGCCGATGGCGAGATCGCAGATCAGCGGCGAATGGATCATGTCGCCGAAGTCGAGGATGCCGCTGATGACCTCCGGCCGCGATGCGTCCATCACCACATTGTAGGAATTCATGTCGTTGTGGACGATCTGGGCGCGCAGGCTGGGGATGAGGGGCGCGGCGTGCTCCTCGAAGGCATTGATGACGCGCTCGACCATGGCCCGATGCCTGGCATCGGCGATATGCCCCAGCATGGGCCGCGTCTTGGCGACCTTGCGGATGTCCCACAAAAGGTCGCTGCCGGCGGCCGGATGGAAAAAGCCGCGCAGTGCCCGGGCAAGACGAGCGAGGAAGATGCCGAGATTGCGATCTTGCGCAGCCGATACCGGCGAGCGCGACAGCAACTGGCCGGGCAAATAGGTGACCAGGCGGACGATACGCGGCTGCGAACCGCCGATGCTGACGGTGAACTGCGCATCGCCATCGAGGCTTTTGCGCACTGAAGGGACCGGCAAAGCAGGGTCGACCGCAAGGATGTGGTCCAGCGCCTTGTTCTGGAAATCGGTGAAGCCGGCCTCTTCCGCCGGATGCGAGATTTTCAGGACAAACTCGCCATTGCCATCGGTGCGGATGTGGAAATTGTGGTCGCGCTCGCCAGGCAAGGGCTGAGCGGTGCCGACAAGGCCGTAGTGCCGGCTCAGGATGGCAAGCGCATCGGCGATCGAGACATCGGGCGCGTCCTCGGCCAGTGTCTCGCCGAATGCGTCCGTCACGGCGCCGGTCATGGCCTCGCCTCGGGGTCGACAGGCTCCAGCCCACACCAGTCGGCGATGAACAGCGCGATCGTCTGGGTCACCTTGCGCACGGAATCGAGGTCCACCGCTTCATCATAGCCATGCGGCATGCGGCAGATCGGGCCGTAGACGATGGCCGGCGTGTCGGCGTAAAGGCCGAAGAAGCGCGCATCCGTGGTGGCCGAGGTGACGTGTTCCTGCAGCGGCTCACCCCAGACGGCGGTATGGCTACGGCGCAGCACGGCTTCCATCTCGTCGGCGCCCTCCAGCACATAGCCCTCGGCCATGAAGCCATTGTAGGTCATCCTGGGCGGGCGGTTGGCCAGGAACGGATCGGCGCGGGCCGCATCGGCGATGCAGGCCTCGAGCTCGGCTCTCGCATCCTCCAGCTTCTGGCCGGGATAGGTGGCGACACGCATCTCGAACACGCAGCGCGCGGGGACGCTCGATGTCCATTCGCCGCCTTCGATCTTGCCGAGATTGAAACGGATCGGATGCGGGTGATCGCAGAAATGCCTGTCGTCGACCTTGCGCGCGTTCCAGACGATTTCGAGCTGCTTCAACGCCTGGATGATGAGGAAAGCCTTTTCGATGGCGTTGGCGCCGGCCGAGAAAGCGCCCGACGCATGCTGGGGATCGCCGTCGACCTCGACCCTAAACCAGATCGGGCCGACCTGCGCCCGCATCAGCTTCGGCTCCAGGGGTTCGGGGATGAAGGCGGCGTCGGCGCGGTAGCCGCGCTGCAGACAAGCGAGCGCGCCATTGCCGGTGCATTCTTCCTCGACCACCGATTGCAGGAAGACCTTCGCGGCCGGCTGATAGCCCAGGCTGCGCAATGCGGCCAGCGCGTAAAGGCAGGCCGAGAGGCCGGCCTTCATGTCGCCGGCGCCGCGGCCATGCATCCAGCCATCCTCGATGACCGGGTCATAGGGATCGCGCAGCCAGCGATCGAGCGGCCCCGTCGGCACGACGTCGATATGGCCGTTGAGGATCAGCGAGCGGCCGGTCGCGTTTCGCGGCGTGTGGGTGGCGACGACGTTGAAGGCGTCGTCATAGGAGACGGCGACGGGCGAAAAGCCCGGCAGGTCGCGAATCGCATCGACATCGACACGCCACATGTCCACCGTATAGCCATCCGCTTCATACGCGGCTGCCATGAACGATTGCGCCGCGTGTTCTTCGCCCCGTTGCGAGGGAAAGCGCACGAGGTCCGCAAGGAATTCCACCTGCCGCGCGAAGCCGTCGTCGACCGCGTTCAAAATGGCCTCGTCCGCAATTCGCTCAGGCATAATATTCCGCTTTCCCTTCGATGGTGTATCATATCTCATATGCCATCTCTGTGAAATGCAAGGAACAGGCGGGCCAAAAAATCTTGACCCACCCCGAGAACCCCTTGGCAGGTGAGCGCAGAGTTGGCATCAGCTTTCCGCATGCCGGTGTCGCGATGCGGCGAAAGGTCGAGGACAGATGTTGGTCACCGAAGGCAGGTTGCCTGATGAAAACACCAATCTGACGGTCGGCTATCGGCGCGTGCCGGCCGGCAAGATCGTCAATGCGGTGACATGGATGGAAGCGCTCGCACCGGTGCCGGATCTCGCGCGGCCGTTGACCATGACAAGGATCACGAAACCCGACAGTGCTTCCTACCGCACGATCTTCCTGGAGATCGGTGCACCCTGGCTCTGGGATCGCGCTGCCGAAATGTCGGATGCCGAGATCGCCACGCATTTCGCCGATCCGCGCCAGCACCTCTATCACGGCCATGATGAAAGCGGCGCCCATGTCGGCATGGTCGAATTTTCGGTGGCCGACGACGAGATCGAGATCACCTATTTCGGCCTGTTCCCCTCCGTGACCGGCCGTGGTTTCGGCAAGCGGCTGATGGCCGGCGCGCTCGACCTGGCATGGCGCCTCAAGCCCAGCCGCATCTGGCTGCACACCAGCAGCTTCGACCATCACAGCGTCATCGGTTTTTACAGGGCCTGCGGATTCGAGCCCTTTGCGACCGGCTTCGAAATCGCCGACGATCCCAGGATCAAGGGAACATTGCCGCGTGACGCGGCGCCGCAGATTCCCTTGATCGAGACGGAATGGTGTCCCCACGCCAGATGAAAACGCCTTCGCAACCAGCCAGCCAGGCATCGCTCCACCACCGCCGATGGGTACGGCGCGAGAGCATCCTGTCGACGCTGGACCGGCATGTCGACACCCGCATCGTGCTGTTTTCGGCGCCCGCCGGCTTTGGCAAATCGACCACGATGGCCCAATGGATGGCTGAAACGGCACGCCTCGGCCGGCTGACGGCATGGCTGTCCTGCGAGGCGAGCGACAATGACGAAGGCGCTTTCCTCGCCCACCTGGTGGGGGCGCTTCGTCATCTCGTGCAAAATCCGGCTGAGCTCGATCTTGCGTTCCAGTCGAGCCCGATCCCGCAGCTCGATGTCGTGCTTGCCGCACTGGTCGCGGGCTTTGCCGCCCGTGAGGCCGACATCACCCTGTTCTTCGACGACTATCACGCCGTCGAAGCGCCGGCCGTGAAGCGCTTCATGGAACGGCTGACGCGGCAGGCGCCTGCCAATGTCGCCTTCGTCATCGGTTCGCGCAGCTTGCCCGACCTGCAGCTCGGCAAGCTCAGGGTGCTCGGCGACGTGTTCGAGATCGGGCCCGACGATCTGCGTTTCGCCTCATCCGAAGCCGAGGCGTTCTTCAACGACAAACTCGGCCTGAGCGTCAGCGCCACCACGGTGGAAACCTTGTGTTCCCGCGCGGAAGGCTGGGCAGCCGGCCTGCAGCTCGCTTCGTTGTCGCTGAGCGCCGCGCGTGCGCCTGAAACCGTCATCGGCAATTTCACCGGCGCCAGCCGCAACGTGGCCGACTTCCTGATGGGCGAAGTGTTCGGGGAACTGCCGCCCGACATTGCAAAATTCCTGCTCTACAGCTCGATCTTCGAACGCTTCTGCGCCGACGCCTGCCGCGCGGTGATGCGCGCTGCGGACGCGGAGGCGGCGATCACGGAAATCGAAACGCGCAATCTGTTCCTGGTGCCGCTCGACGACGAGCGGCGCTGGTTCCGCTACCATCATCTGTTCCGCGATTTCCTCAGCCGCGAAATGGAGCGGCGCGAACCGGAAATGATCGCGCCGCTGCATCTGGCGGCCTCGGAATGGTTCGGCGAACGCAAGATGCTGACCGAGGCGATCGGCCACGCGCTGGCCGCCGGCGACCAGGCCCGCGCGGCGGTGTTCGTCGAGAACAACGCGCTCGATCTCATCGCCCAATGCCAGCTGCTCTATGTGCGCCAGCTGCTGGCGCTGCTGCCAAAAAAACTGATCGACCAGCGCATCCGGCTGCAATTGGTCGTGCTGTGGCTGGCGGTGCACAGCAGCCAACCGGAGATTGCCAAGCAGACACTCGCCTCCTCGCGCAAGCTCGTCGAAAGCGGGCCTGCTGACGGCAAGGATCCGGGCACGCTGGCCGGCACCACGATCGAAGCCGAACTCGCGGTGCTCGATGCCGCGGTGCACAGCACTCTGGAGCAGTTCGAGGACGCGCGCGACACCGCATTGGCGGCCCTGCGCATCATCGCGCCCGACGCCTGGTTCATGGAGGGCGCCACCGCCAACGTCATCGGCTACAATCTCTATGCGCTGGGCGATCTCGATGGCGCACGCGCCGCGATTGATGCCGCGCGGCTGGCGCATGAACGAAGCGGCAGCCTGCTCGGCGTTACCATCGCCAACTGCTACATGGCTGTCATCGAGCGTTCGGCCGGACGGCTGCCCGCCGCCGAACGGCTGCTGCGCAACGCCATCATCGAGGCGAGGGCCCGGATCGGCGCCAATTCCTATGCCGAGGCGCTCGCCGGAACGCTGCTTGCCGAACTCGCCTATGAGACCAATTCCTCGGGCGAAGCCCTGGCGCTGGTGGAGAACCTCGGACCGCTGATCGAGGGCGCGGCGGTCATCGTCTATCCCTTGGCCAGCGTGCCGACATATGCCCGCGTGCTGCAATTGACCGGCCGCCCGGAGGCCGCGCTCGACATGCTCGACCGCGTCTACCAGCGCGTGCGCGGCACCGTGTACCGTCGCCTGGCATCGATGGTCCTGCATGACCGCATACGGATGCTGCTCGACCAGAACCGCAATGCCGAAGCGCGCGCACTGCTGACCGAGCACCGCGGTGACGCCGTAGCCCCGATGGCCATCACCACCGCCAACGAGTTCGAGTTCTTTGCCGAAGGCCGCCTGCTGACAGCCGAGAAAGCCCATGCCGAAGCGGCCGGGATTTTCGATGCTCTTCTGGCGCGGACCGGAAGCGGCGGACGCATCCGCCGGCACATACTGGCGCTGATCCTGCGCGCCAAGACGGCCAGTGCCAGCCATGACATGCGCGAAGCCGACCGTTATCTGCTCGATGCGCTGCGGCTTGCCCGACCGTCCGGCTTCATCCGCTCCTTCGTCGACGAGGGAAAGCTCGTCATCGAAGGCTTGATGCGGCTGCGTGCGGCGCAGGCAAAGTCGGATCCGGCACTGTCGGCCTATGCCACGCGCATCATCGATGCGGCGCAGACGATGCCCCTCGGGACGCGCAAGCCAGCCGCGCCGGCCGCGGAGAAGGAGCAACTCACGCAGCGCGAGTCCGAACTGCTGCACTGCCTGACCGAAGGCATGTCCAATCGCGATATAGCGGTTGCCCTGTCGGTAAGCGAAACCACGGTGAAATGGCACCTGAAGAACATCTTCGGCAAGCTGGCCGTCACCAACCGCGTCCAGGCGGTGCGCGCGGCCCAGGCCGCCGATCGCCGGCATACCCCTCCGAAAGGAGGGGGATAGGCAACGGGCCAACCCATCCTTTCGGGTCGGGCGAAGCCTGCTCAGGCCTGTTAGCCTCAAAATCGTTTGGAGGACGCTGCGGATGGCGACAGGTTACGTTTTTCACGAACAGCTGATGTGGCATGACACCGGCTCCAGCGCCGACATGATGCCTCCCGGCCGTTTCGTGGAGCCCGGCCGGCACCTGGAGTCACCCGGCTCGAAGCGCCGGCTCAACAATCTCATCCAGGTCAGCGGCCTGTCCCGCCATCTCGTGCCGATCATCGCGGAGCCGGTTTCGGTCGAGGATCTGCTGCGCGTGCATACGCGTCGCCATGTCGACGACATCAGGATGCTCAGCGAACGCGGTTCCGGCTTCGCCGGGCCGCAGGCCCCGATCGGGCTCAACAGTTTCGACATCGCCCTTTTGTCCGCCGGCACGACCTATGCCGCCATGCGCGCCGTGCTGACCGGCCGCGTCGACAACGCCTACGCGCTGGCGCGGCCGCCGGGCCACCATGCCGAGCCCGACCAGGCCATAGGCAATTGCCTGTTCTCCAACATCGGCGTGTCCGTCCGCCGGCTGCAGCATGAGGGCCTGCTCGGCCGCGCCGCCGTGGTCGACTGGGATGTGCATCATGGCAATGGCACCGAGACGGTTTTCTATTCCGACCCCTCGGTGCTGACCATTTCCGTGCATCAGGACAATCTCTATCCGACCGGACGCGGCGCGCTCCGCGACAACGGCAAGGGGCCCGGCGAAGGCTATAACATCAACGTCCCGCTGCCGGCCGGCAGCGGCACCGGCGCCTATGAAGCCACGTTCGACCGCGTCATCGGCCCTGCCTTGCGCGCGTTCAAGCCGGACCTCGTCATCGTCGCTTCCGGTTTCGATGCGTCCGGCTTCGACCCGCTCGGCCGCATGATGCTCAACAGCGAATGTTTTCGCCGCCTTGCCGCACGCATGGTGGCCCTCGCCGCCGAAGTCTCGAACGGACGGCTGATGATGAGCCATGAAGGCGGCTATTCCGAAGGCTATGTGCCATTCTGCGGCCACGCCGTCATCGAGACGCTAGCCAATCACCGCACCGAGGTGGTCGACCCGCTGTCGGACCATATCGACGACTGGGCGGGGCAGGACCTGCAGCCGCATCAGGCGGCGGTGATCGATGCGGCCGAAGGCCTGCTCGCGGGCTTGCGCCAACGCCTCGCCAGCGCGGCCTGAAGCGATGGATTTCGCCATCACGACATTGCTCAATGCGCTGACGCTGATCAGCATCCTTATGCTGGTCGGGCTCGGACTCGCCATCAGCTTCGGCCTGATGAACGTGACCAATCTGGCGCATGGCGAGTTCGTCAGCGTCGGCGCCTTCGCGGTCTACTTCATCCAGAGCATGGGCGGCTCGTTCTGGCTGGGCCTGGCGGCCGCACCCATCGCCGGCGCCGTGGTCGGCTGCATCCTGGAATTCGCCATCATTCGCCACCTCTATTCGCGGCCGGTGTCGACGGTGCTTGCCACCTGGGGCGTCAGCCTCATCCTCCAGCAGGGGCTGGAACTGACCTTTGGCCTCGGCGCCAAGCCCGTGACGCCGCCGGTCGAGGGAACGCTCGACCTCTTCTTCACAGTCTATCCGGCCTACCGGCTGATCCTGATTGCCATCGCCATGCTGACCCTGCTCGGTGTCATCCTGCTGATCAGCCGGACGTCGTTCGGGCTCGACATCCGCACCGTCATCCAGAATCGCGAAATGGCGGAGGGCGTCGGCATCAACACGCGGCGCACCTATGCCATCGCCTTCACCTTCGGCGCGGCAATCGCGGGGCTGGCCGGCGGATTGGTCGCGCCGCTGGCGATCGTGCTGCCGCAGATGGGGGTGAACTATCTCGCCAACGCCTTCTTCGTCGTCATCGTCGGTGGCGTCGGCTCGATCGGCGGCCTCGTCGCCGGCAGCGTCTTCGTCGGTGGCTTGACCAGCATCCTCAACTACCAGATCTCGCCATCGCTGGCGCAGGCGGTCGTGCTGCTGGCGGCCATCGTCGCCGTGCGCGTGCGACCCAACGGCCTGTTCAACGGGGCTTCTCGATGATCGCCCGGGACCGCAACTGGCTGCTGATCTTCGGCGTCTGCGTGGCGCTTGCCATCGTCTATCCCTTCTTCGCCGACGGCTACCAGCTGACGGTGATCCGCGACGCGCTGATCTTCGGCCTGTTCGCGGCGAGCCTCGACTTCTTCTGGGGCCGCACCGGAATCCTATGTTTCGGCCACGCCGCCTTCTTCGGCATCGGCGGCTACATCATGGCATTGGTCACGCTCAATGACGCGATCCCCTTCGCCAGCCTTGTCGGCATCACAGGCGCGGTCGCGGGCGCGGCCTTCGTCGCCGCCATCATCGGCTACTTCCTGTTCTTCGGCGGCATCCGTGGCAGCTACTTCACCATCGTCACGCTGGCCATGGGCGTCATCTGCCAGCAGGCGGCCATCTCCTGGAGTTCGGTCACGGGCGGCGACAGCGGCCTGATAGGCATCCCGCCGATCGAATTCGATCTTGGCGGTCTGCATGTCGATCTCAGCCAGGACCTGCCGAGCTATATCTTCGTCGCGGCCATCGCGGCGGTGGCCGTGCTGACGCTGTGGTCGATCGGCCGTGGCCGCTGGGGCACGGTGCTGACCGCGATCCAGGACAATGAGGTTCGGGCAGCAGCACTGGGCCACAACGCTCCGCTGCGGCTGCTGGTGACCTTCATCGCATCGGCGGCAATCGCCGGGCTCGCCGGCGCGCTTTACGTCTGCATGGCCGGGCTGGTGGCACCGGACCTCTCCGGACTGCTTCTGTCGACGGAAGTCATCGTCTGGGTGGCGGTCGGCGGGCGCGGCACGCTGCTTGGGCCGGTGCTCGGCGCAATCTTCATCCAGCGCGCGCAGCAGCAGATCAGCAGCTTCAACCCGAGCCTGTGGCCGCTGCTGCTCGGCTGCGTCTTCGTCATCATCGTCTTCGTGCTGCCGGACGGCATCCTGTCGATCTATGCACGGCTGAAAAACCTGTTCAGGGCCCGGAGGCGCACGCAATGAGCGACGTCCTGCTCGAGGCCGAGAATGTCGGCATCCGCTTTGGCGGGCTGCAAGCGCTGGAAGGATTGAACCTTACCGTGCGCGACAAGGAACTCTGCTGCATCATCGGGCCGAACGGAGCCGGCAAGAGCACGTTCCTCAACGTTCTGACCGGCACGCTGCGCCCGACCACCGGCAGCGTGCGTTTCCTCGGCCACGACATAGCCGGCCTGCCGCTGCACCGTATCGCCCGGCTCGGCATCGCCCGCAAATTCCAGATCCCGTCGGTGTTCCCCAGCCTGTCGGTGGAAGACAATCTGAAGGTGGCGCGCTGGGGCGCCCCCTCCCCGGCGCGCCCGGTCGGCGAGTTGATGGAGCTGGTCGCGCTCGGCAACCGCTCCGCCACGCTGGCCGGCGAACTTGCGCATGGCCAGAAGCAGTGGCTGGAGATCGGCATGGCGCTGGCGATCGAGCCGCGCCTGCTGCTGCTCGACGAGCCGACCGCCGGCATGACGCCGCAGGAGACGCTGGCGACGGCGCAGATGCTTTTGCGGCTCAAGGGCGAGTTCTCGATCGTCGCGGTCGAGCACGACATCCGTTTCGTGCGGGCGCTGAATTGCGAGACGCTGGTGCTGCACCAGGGGCGTCGGTTGCGCAGCGGCCCCTTCCACGACATCGAAGCCGACGAGATGGTCCGCGACGTCTATCTTGGGAGGCGCTGAGCATGCTGCGGACACTTGCCGTCTCGGCTGGCTATGGCCTGCTCCCGGTGCTGAACGGCATCGATCTCGGCGTCGCGGCGGGCGAAGTCGTCGGCCTGCTCGGCCGCAACGGCGCCGGCAAGACGACGCTGCTGCGCGTCATCGCCGGCGGTTTGAAGGCGAGCGGCGGCGCGGTGGTTCTCGGTGACCAGGACCTTACCAGTGCGCCGGCCTTCCGCCGCGCGCGCGCCGGCATCGCGCATGTGCCCCAAGGGCGCGGCATCTTCAACCAGCTCACTGTGCGACAGAACCTTGAAGTCGGCACCCGTGCCGCCAAAGATCGTGGCGACGGCGGCATTCCGGCCGACATTTTCGGCTATTTTCCGATCCTGCGCGAACGCGAGGCGCAAATCGCCGGCACGCTCTCGGGCGGACAGCAGCAGATGCTGGCGATCGGCCGTGCGCTGTGCGGCCTGCCATCGGTGCTGCTGCTCGACGAGCCCTCGGAAGGCATTCAGCCGAACATCGTCCAGACGATCGCCGAACTGGTGCCGCGCATCGCGCGCGAGCGCGGCATCGCGATCGTCCTGGTCGAGCAGAATCTCGATCTCGTCCTCAAGGCGGCGGACCGCTGTCTGGTGATGGAGAAAGGCAGGATCGTGCACGAAGGCCCGCCGGAGTCATTCGCCGACGAGAGCCTGCTCAAGGATTTGTTGGCCTTATAGGGCGCGCCTGAAGCGCCTGGAACCTGTTGACTTTGTAAGGCGTGCATGGGGCGCGCCTGGACTGGAAGGGAACACAACAATGATAAGCAGAAGAACTGTCTTGAAATCCGGCGGCGCCGCGGCTGCCTTCGCCATAGTCGGCGCTCCGGGCATCCTGCGCGCGGCCGACACCGTCAAGATCGGCCTGTCGATCCCGATCACCGGCTTGCAGGCGATACTCGGCGAGACGCTGCTCAATTGCTACAAGCTCGCCGCCGCGGAGCTCAACGCCGCCAATGGCATCGGCGGGCGCCAAGTCGAACTGTTCGTCGAGGACAACCAGACCACGACCAAGGGCTCGATCGACAAGGCGCGCAAGCTCCTCAACGAAGACAAGGTCGACGTGATCATGGGCACGATCATTTCGCCCGAGCGAAGTGCCACGCTGTCGGTGACATCGAAGGCCAAGAAGCTGTTCTTCTATCCGACCAATTTCGAGGGCGGCGAGTGCAACCGCTACTTCGTCGCCACCGGTCCGATCCCGATGCAGCAGGTCGACCCGATGATGCCATGGGTGGCGGAGAATCTCGGCAAGACGATCTACATCATGGCTTCAGACTACGCCTGGCCGCAGAAGATGACCGAGGCGATCACGGCCGCCTATGAAAAGGCGGGCGGCAAAATCATCGGCGCAGACTACTATCCGTTCGGCACGACGGATTTCGGTCCCGCCTTCCAGAAAATCAAGTCGCTGAAGCCCGATGTCGTGTGGTCGATGGTGGTCGGCAACGACGCGGTCACGCAGCTCAAGCAGTACCGCAGCTTCGACGTCAAGCAGCCGTTGATCGCGCCGCTCGACGAGGTGTTCAACAAGGACGCGCTGCCGCCCGGCGTGGCGGCCGGAACCTATGCGCCGCAACCCTATTGGATGGCGCTCGACAACCCGGTCAACAAGAAGTTCATTTCGAGCTTCCGCGAAAAGTTCGGCCAGGAGAAGATGGTCAACGGGATCGGCGAGGCCGGCTACAACGGCCTGCACCTTTACGCGCTTGCCGCCGAAAAAGCAGGGTCGCTGAAGGACGACGACGTGCTCAAGGCACTGCCGACCATCGAGTTCGACGCGCCTCAGGGCAAGATCCGCGTCGACGCCAGCAACAACCACACGCTCTGCCATTCCTATGTCGGCAAGGCGGCGGCCGATGGCATCAGCTACGAGATCGTCAAGGACTTTGGCACCATTGCTCCGGTAACGCCCTACTGCAAGCTGTAGGAGTCCCGGCTGCGCGGCATACGGGTTTGCCCCAGCCGCGCAGCCATCGCACCGAATCTGGTCTTTGCCGGCAACGCCTTGGCGCCGACCGCCGTCAGTTCGCCTGCACCGCCGGCAGCCGCTCTCGCAATTCGTCGACAAGCACCCTGATGTTTTCGGAATAGTCGATGGGCACGACGACGAGATGGACGCCGCCGCCGGTGAAGGCCTGTTCCAGCGCCGGCCGGAATTCGGCGATCGCGCCGACCCTGGTTCCCTTGGCGCCATAGGCCTCGGCGTATTTGACGAAGTCGGGATTGCCGAAGGTCATGCCGAAATCCGGAAACTCGTCGACCGCCTGTTTCCAGCGGATCATGCCATAGGCGTGGTCCTCGAGCAGCAGGACGACAAGGTTGAGCTTGAGGCGGACGGCGGTCTCCAGTTCCTGGCTGTTCATCATGAAGCCGCCGTCGCCGCAGATGGCCATGACGCGGCGCTGCGGATAGAGCAGTGCCGCCATCATCGCCGACGGCAGCCCCGCGCCCATTGTGGCCAGCGCATTGTCGAGCAGCAGCGTATTTGCCATGCGCGTGCGGTAGTTGCGCGCGAACCAGATCTTGTACATGCCGTTGTCGAGGGCAAGGATACCGTCGGCCGGCATCACGGAACGCACGTCATGCACGATGCGTTGCGGCGTGAAGCGGTCCTCGGTGGCGCGCGCGGCGATGCGGCTCAGAATGCCTTCGCGCAGCGGCAGCAGGGCCTGCGCGTTGGGGATCTTGCCCTCGATGCGATCCGCCAGCAGCGCCAGCGAAGGGCCGAGGTCGCCAACGATCTCGGTCTGCGGGAAATAGACCTGCTCGACATCGGCGGTTTGATAGCCGACATGGATGACCTTCGGCCCGTTGGCGCCCATGATGAAGGGCGGCTTCTCGACCGTATCGTGACCGATGGTGACGATCAGGTCGGCCTGTTCTATGGCCTCGTGCACGTAGTCGCGTTCCGAAAGGGCCGCCGTGCCCATGTAGAGTTCGGTGCCGCCAGGCACGGTGCCCTTGCCCATCTGCGTGGTGAAATAGGGAATTTGGGTGCGCAGCACGAACTGGGCGACATCAGGCGTGACGCGTGGCCGCGACGCCGCGGCGCCGAACATCAGCAGGGGACGTTTGGCCTCGATGATCATGCGGGCGGCGCGGTCGAGCGCGCCCGCACCGGCCAACGGCAGTTCGACCGGATGCGTCGGCACCAGCGGAACCGGATCGCACTCCGCCGCCGCAATGTCTTCCGGCAGTTCCAGATGCACGGGGCCTGGCCGCTCTTCCTGGGCGACGCGGAAGGCTTCGCGCACCAGCGAGGGGATCATTTTGGGCGAGACGATCTGGCGCGACAGCTTGGTCAGCGGTTTCATCGCCGCGACGATGTCGACGATCTGGAACCGCGCCTGCCTGGACGACAGGATTCCCTTCTGGCCGGTGATCATGATCATCGGCATGGCGCCGAGCAGCGCATAGGCCGAGCCGGTCGTCAGATTGAGCGCGCCGGGGCCGAGCGTGGTGATGCACACACCTGGCTTGCCGGTGAGCCGGCCATACGTGGCTGCCATGAAGGCGGCCGCCTGCTCGTGACGGGTCAGGACGAGCTGGATCGAGGAGCGGCGGATGGATTCGACGATGTCGAGATTCTCCTCGCCCGGAATGCCGAATATCCGGTCGACCCCTTCGTTCTCGAGGGCCGCCACGAACAGATCCGAACCTTTGGTCATCAACCGTCTCTCCTGCAATGTGCCCGCATGCCGCCAGCTTTGCCTGATATGGCACTGGAAAGCGATGCCTCAAAGAGCCGAGGCGCCTCTTCACGGAATGTCCGCGCGATCCCAAACGAGAGTGGTCGCGGGCGCTGGCGATCAAGCCATCCGTTTCGGCAAGGCGGCCGCCAACGCATCGACGGCCAGCCGAACTTTCAGCGGCAAATGGGGCGTCTGCAGCCAAAGGGCGTGGCAGTCATAGAGACATCGCGGCTGGTCCGGCAGGAGCTCGACCAGCGCGCCGGCCTGAATGCGCTCGCGAACCAGCCACCAGGGCAACCAGGCGAGCCCCATGCCCTCGGCCGAAGCGTCGGCGATGGCATCGAGATCGTCGAGCCGCAGCCGGCCGCCGGGCATGATCTCCTGTGCTGGTTGTCCCTCGCGCGGGAACAGCCAAGGCTGAACGGCTTGGCCGAGCCGGCGGTATACGATGGCATGATGATTGGCGAGGTCTTCGATCCGCCGTGGCTCGCCCTGAGTTTTCAGATAGGACGGCGCCGCACAGACAACCATGCCCTGGCGAGCGACGCGGCGCGCGATCACGCCTGCCCTGTCCTCCAGATCGCCGGTTCGGATGGCAAGATCGTAGCCGTCCTCGGCAAGATCGGCGAAGCGGTCGCTGAGCGACAGGTCGAGTTCCAGCATCGGATATTGCCGCGCCAAGTTCAGCAGCACCGGTGTTACGCAGTGGCGGCCGAAATGCGCCGGCATGGTGACGCGCAGCTTGCCGCGCGGTTCCGAAAGCTGGCCGGCGGCGAGTTGATCGGCCGCTTCGGCCTCGGCCAGAACCAGCCGACAGCGGTCGTAATAGGCGCGTCCGAACTCGGTGAGGCTCTGCCGGCGCGTGGTGCGGTTGAGCAGGCGCATGCCGAGGCGCTCCTCCAGAAACCGGACGTGTTTGCCGACCATCGGTCCTGACAGATCGAGCGCGGCCGCGGCCGCCGCGAACGAGCCGAGGTCGACCGCCCTGACGAACACGGCCATGCTCTCAAGCCGATCCATATTCGAAACTCCTGGTTTCTACTGTCCTGCTCCCGATGCCATTTATCCAAGTTCGTCTTACCGGCATAGCTCCTTTCGGTTCAGACAATTTGGAGTAACCCAATGGCGCGCGTCGTTCGCTTTCACCAGCATGGTGGGCCCGAGGTCTTGCGGATCGAAAATGTGGACCCTCTCCAACCCGGCCCGGGCGAGGTTCAGATCCGCGTCAAGGCGCTCGGCCTCAATCGCGCCGAGGCGCTGCTGCGCGCGGGCACCTATATCGAGACGCCCACCCTGCCGTCCGGGCTTGGCCTGGAGGCCGCAGGCCTCATCGACGCGGTCGGTGAAGCTGTGACGGGTCTGGCGCCGGGTGATGCCGTCAGCGTCATCCCGCCGCAATCGATGATCCGCTGGCCGGCTTATGGAGAGCTAGTTACCTATCCCGCCGGGCTCGTCGTCAAAAACCCGACATCACTCGACTGGCAGACCGCGGCCGCGATGTGGATGGCGTACCTCACCGCCTATGGCGCGCTGATCGACATCGCCAGGCTGCGCAACGAGGACTTCGTCGTCATCACGGCAGCCTCGAGCAGCGTCGGGCTTGCCGCGATCCAGATCGTCAACAGCGTCGGCGCGACGGCGATCGCGGTGACACGGACCTCGACGAAGAAACAGGCCCTGCTCGACGCCGGCGCGCCACATGTCGTGGTTCTGGCCGAAGAGGATCTTGCCGCAAGACTGGAAGCAATCGCCGGACCGCAAGGCGTGCGCGTGGTTCTGGACGCGATCGGCGGCCCGATCTTCGAGCCGCTCGCGGCGGCGATGTCCCGTGGTGGCATTCTCATCGAATATGGCGGGTTGAGCCCCGAGCCGACGCCGTTTCCCTTGCCCGCCGTGCTTGGCAAGACATTGACGCTGCGCGGCTACCTCGTCCACGAGATCACCGGCGACCCAGCAAAGCTGGAAGCCGCCAAGGCGTTCATCCTCGAAGGGCTGGAGGCCGGCGCGCTGAAGCCGATCATCGACAGGACCTTCCCGTTCGAGCACATCGTCGAGGCGCATCGCTATCTCGAATCGAACGAGCAGTTCGGCAAGATCGTGGTGACGATCTGAGATCGTGGTGACGATCTGAGATCGTGGTGACGGTCTGAGCAGGGACGCCGGGGTCGTGGGCGCAGGCGCGGTACCCAGCGCTCGACGCGCAATGACGTCAGCGATGGGGAACAAATTCGATCCTTGCGGACAATGTCGCCCTTGAAGGCGCCGCTCTGCGTTCCTAATTCTCGCATGCGGGCCGGGCCCCTCTGACTGTCGCATCTCGCGACCGTGATGTCGGACCGCTTTAACGGGCCCGTTTCCACCCTTTCGGTCAAGCGGGCTCATCTCTTTTGGTTTGGAGCCCCATATGACATCTTCTTCCCTTCTTGGCTTGGTTTGCCCCTCCTGCCGCGTCGCGCTCGTGATGAGCGAACGCCAGGGTATCGAGATCGATTATTGCCCGCAGTGCCGTGGCGTCTGGCTTGACCGAGGCGAACTCGACAAGATCATCGAGCGATCGGCCAAGGAGGCCTCGCCCGCGCCACAGCCGGCCGCGTTCTCCCAGCCCCAGCATGGCCGGGACCGCGATGACGACTATGCGCGCTCGCAGGGCCACCGCTATCCGAAACGGAAGAAATCGTTCTTCGAAGAGCTGTTCGATTGACCGCACGACGCCCGGTTAGCCGGGTCGGCGTCCGCCGAGAATTTCCGAAACCACATCGATAAAAGGTCCGTCCAGATGACTTCCCGCACAAGCCGATTTGCCGCCCTGTTTGCCGGACTGTTCCTGGCATTCTCAATGGTCGCGATCGACCATGCCGAGGCCCGTCGCGGCGGCAGTTTCGGCAGCCGCGGCATGCGCACGTTCCAATCGGCGCCGCCGACCAGGACCGCTCCGGCGCCGACCGCTCCGGTCGAGCGTTCGATGACACCCAACACCGGCGTGAACACCGCGGCCCGGCAGCCTCAGGCCGGCCCACAGAGGCCCGGCTTCATGAGCGGCTTCGGTGGGACAATGATGCGCGGCCTGCTGATTGGCGGCCTGATCGGGCTGCTCCTGGGCCAGGGCTTCGGCGGGCTGGCCGGCATGTTCGGTTTCCTGCTGCAGGCCGTGCTGATCGGTGGCGCCATCATGCTGGCAATCAGGTTCTTCCGGTCGCAATCCGCGCGTGGCCCCGCCCCTGCGCTCGCCGGCGCCGGCAATGCCTCGCGATTCGAAAACCGCGCCGCCGGACAGAGCGATGCGGACAATGCGCGTTCCTTCACGATTCCCGGCTTTGGTGGCGGTTCAGGAGGAGGCTCCGCGGCGGCCGGTTCCGATGAGATCCGGCTCGCCCAGGCCGACCTCGACGCATTCCAGCAGCTGTTGAGCGATGTCCAGGAAGCGTTCGGGCGTGAAGATCATGCCGCCTTGCGGCGTGCGCTGACGCCCGAAATGGTGTCCTATTTGTCGGAAGAGCTGGCCGACAATGCGAAGAAGGGCCTCAGGAACGAGGTGTCCGACGTCACCCTCCTGCAGGCCGACATCGCGGAAAGCTGGCGCGAGGATGACCGTGACTATGCAACGGCCGCACTGCGTTACGAATCGCGCGACGTGATGCGCGACCGGGCCAGCGGCAAGGTCGTCGAGGGCGACGAGGATCATCCCACGGAGACGACGGAGCTGTGGACCTTCACGCGTCAGAATGGCTCGAGCTGGAAGCTCTCGGCAATACAACAGGCCTGAGCTCCAGAGTGTGAACTCGAGTTGACAAAGGCGGCCTGACGACGGCCGGTCCGGCTGTGCCAGCAGCCTTCCATAGCCCGCAACTGCTCAAGATAGGAATTTTTTCTTGACTAGATGCAGGCAGCTATGGTAGATATTTATCTATGGTGCTGAGTTGCGCCAGGAACCCGCCGCGCAGGCGGGTTTTTTCGTTCAAGGCTCCGTCAACAGCTCCGGCGAAGGGTCCGAGCGATCCATCAGCTCGGATTTGTTGCCTTGGCCTGAGCTCCGGCCCGTTTCAGTCCGAGGCTTCGATGCCGATGTTGCGCACGATTCACCGCACGATCTTGACGCACATCGGTGTGCCGATCTCGATGGCACGGCCGGTGTCGGTCAGCCCGCCGCTCTCGGCATCGCGGGCGAAAATCGAAATGCGGTCTGCATTCTGGTTGGCCGAGAACAGATGGCCGCCTGACGGCGTAAGCGCCAGGTTGCGCGGCGTGGCGCCCCCGCAAGGGACATAGCCGAGGAGGCTCAGCGCGCCACTTTGCTGGTCGACGGCCATGATGACCACGCTGTCATGGCCTCGGTTGGAGCCGTAGAGGAAGCGGCCGTCGGGCGAGATCTGGATATCGGCGCAGTGATTGGCCTGGCGCGCCTCGGCCGGCACGGCCGGCCTGGCGTCGATGATCGAGAGCTTGCCGCTTGCCTCGTCCAGCGCCATCGACACGATGGTCGAATCCAGCTCGTTCATGACGAAGACGAAACGGCCATTCGGATGCAAGGCGAGATGGCGCGGACCGGCGCCCGGCGGCAAAGCGGATTCGGCCAGTTTGGTCAGATTGCCATCGTGCTCGATCCGGTAGGACACCAGCCGGTCGATGCCGAGATCGGCGACGATGGCCGTTCCGCCGGCGATGGTTTCGGTGACGCTATGGGCATGCGAGCGCTCCTGCCGGGCCGCGTTCGGGCCGGTGCCGTTGTGCGAAACGCTGGCCAGAGGAGCCGACAAGGCGCCATCCCTGTCGAAGCCATAGACCGCGACTGCGCGATCCGGACCGCCCTCGCCCATGCCGTAATTGGCGACCAGCAGCTTCGTGCCGTCGCGGCTGATGGTGTTATGCGCGGTGATGCTGCCGAGCGACGGCTGCTTGTTCAGGTAAGTGAGCGTACCCGAGGCGCGGTCGAAGCCGTAGGCCGAAACCGTTCCTTCGCGCCAGGCGAACACTTCCGAATTGGCGTAGAGGCGCGAACCGTCCGGCGTCACCGACAGGAAGGTCGGATTGTCGATGTCACTGGTCTCGGCCAGTTTGCGTGTTTCCAGCGTCTCCTCGTCGAAGCTGTAGACGCCGAGACCGACGCCGCGTGCGCCTTGGAAATAGGGCGCCTCCCGGTTCAGGCTGCCGACAAAGACCAGACAGGCATCGCGCATGTTTTCCTCCCTGTCCGCTCGCGCTCGAGCGCAGCGGAAACAGCCAAAATTTCGCCTGTCCTCGCTTGCAACGCAACCCCATATGTGAAAATACTATTTACAAAAGAAGATTGACGGGAGGAGACGTCGTGCAATCTGGCGCCTTGACGCGTGTTCCGAAACTTGTGCCGTGCCTCGCGCAGGGCTTCCGGAGCCAGCGATGAACGACTTCGCACCGACTGTCGGCGTCGCCTCGACGCACCCGGCCAACATGCCCGAGGCGCATGCCGCCCTGCCGGTTTGGAACGCCGAGAACTGGTTCTACGAGGACTGGCCGGTTGGCCAGAAGATCCGCTCTTTGCGCCGCACCATGGCGGAGGGCGACAGCCACCTCTTCAACACGCTGGTGCTCGACATCCATCCTTACGTGCAGGACCAGATGTTTGCTGAGACAGAGGGCATTTTCGGCAAGAGGCTGGTGGCGGGCGCCTTCGTCTTCTCGGCTGGCTTGGGGCTCGTCGCAACCAACTGCGTCAATGCGTTTTCCTATGGCTACGACAAGCTCCGCTTCATAAAGCCCGTCTTCATCGGCGATACGATCTATTCGATCCGCTCCAACCTCGACAAGACGCCGCGCTACAAGGAAATGGGGCTGATCCGCGCCAGTTACGAGGTGTTCAAGGGCGAAGGCGAACTCGTTCTCTATTGCGAGCATCTGCAGACGGTGAAGTACCGCAACCCTGCCGATTTCGTCGGCAAAACGGAGAAGTAGAAATGCCGGCAGCAGCCGAATTGCCGCTTGCCGGTCTCGTCGTCGTCGACATGAGCCAGTTCCTGTCCGGGCCTTATTGCTCGCTCAGGCTGCTCGATCTCGGCGCCCGCGTCATCAAGATCGAGCGTCCGGACGGCGGCGACCTGTCGCGCCGGCTCTATCTCAGCGACACCGAGATCGGCGGCGATTCCACCATTTTCCATGCCATCAACCGGGCCAAGGAAAGCCTCGCCATCGACCTCAAGGACAAGGCGGATCTCAAGGCGCTGCACGGCCTGCTGGGCAAGGCCGACGTGCTGATCCAGAATTTCAGGCCGGGTGTCATCGAACGGCTCGGCCTCGACTACGAGGCCGTCCGCAAGATCAACCCGCGCCTGGTCTATGCCTCGATCAGCGGCTATGGCGAGGAAGGCCCATGGGTCAAGCGGCCCGGCCAGGACCTCCTGGCGCAGGCGCGCTCCGGGGTGATGTGGCTGAACGGCGACGAGGACCAGGGGCCGGTGCCGTTCGGGCTTGCCATCGGCGACATGCTGGCGGGCGCGGCATGCGCGCAAGGCATACTGGCCGCCCTTGTGCGGCGCGGCATCACCGGCCAGGGCAGCCATATCGAAACCAGCCTGCTGGAGGCGTTGGTCGACTTCCAGTTCGAGGTGCTGACCACGCATCTCAATGACGGCCGGCGACTGCCGCGCCGCTCCAGCTTCCGCAGCGCGCATGCCTATCTGTCGGCACCTTACGGCGTCTATCCCGCCAAGGACGGTTACCTCGCCATCGCCATGACGCCGATCCCGAAACTCGCCGACCTGCTGTCGCTGGAGGAACTGGCACCCTACCGCGACAAGCCGGCATCGTGGTTCACCGCGCGCGACGACATCAAGGCGATCATCGCGCAGAGGATCGCCACCGGGACGGTCGACGAGTGGCTTGATGTTCTCGAACCCGCCGACATCTGGTGCGCCAAGGTGCTGACCTGGCCGGAATTGTTGGCAAGCGGAGGGTTCCAGTCGCTCGACATGCTGCAGACGGTGACGCGCGAGGACGATGTCTCGATCCTCACCACCAGCTCGCCGCTCAGGGTCGACGGCATCAGGGCCAAGGTCGATCGGGCAGCACCCCGCATCGGCGAGCACAGTGCCGCGATCCGCGCGGAGTTCGGCCTGTGACCACGCGCTTCATCAAGCCCACGCTCAGGGGCATGACCTGGAACCATCCGCGCGGCTATGATCCGATGGTCGCCTGCTCGTCGCTGTGGAAGCAGAAAACCGGCATTGCCGTCGAATGGGACAAGCGTTCGCTGCAGGACTTCGAGTCCTTCCCGGTCGAGGAACTGGCACGCGCCTATGACCTGATCGTCATCGATCATCCGCATGTCGGCCAGATCACCGCCGAACGCTGCCTGGAGCCGCTCGATGTCGCCGGCCGTGAGGCGGAACGCGCAGCCCTTTCCTCCGGTAGCGTCGGCCAGTCCTATCCGAGTTATACATGGCAAGGACGGCAGTGGGCGTTTCCCATCGATGCGGCGACGCAGGTGCAGGCATGGCGACCCGATGCGCTCGACGCACCGCCATCGCGATGGAGCGAAGTGCTCGATCTCGCCCGGCAGGGCCGCGTGCTTCTGCCGTTGCGGCCACCGCATTCGATGATGGTGTTCTTCACGCTCGCAGGCAATCTCGGGCATGCTTGCGCGACCGACCCGTCCTGCGATCTCATCGACGGCGAGGCCGGCAGCGAGGTCTTCGAGACAATGCGAGAGATTGCCGCGCTGGTCGACCCCGCCTGCCTCGAGATGGACCCGATCGCCGTCTCGGAGCGGATGGGTGAGGCCGGATCCCTGATCGCCTGCTCGCCGCTGATCTATGGCTACGTTTCCTATGCGATGGCCGGGTTTCGCCCACATCGCCTGGCTTTTGGCGACATCCCTGTTGTCGGCGCCAGCGGCCCGGTTGGCACGGCGCTTGGCGGCACAGGCATAGCGGTGTCGGCCTTCACGAAGGCGAAAGAAGCGGCAACCGATTTCGCCTACTGGCTCGCCAGCGGCGAGGTCCAGCGTGGCCCCTATGCTGCGGCCGGCGGCCAGCCCGGCCATGCCGCGGCCTGGGAGGATCAGGCCGTCAATGCGGCAACCGGCAATTTCTATCGCGATACGCGCGCGACCCTGGAGGGCGCATGGGTGCGGCCTCGCCATGATGGTTACATGGCGTTCCAGCAGGCCGCGTCCGACCGCGTCAATTCCGGCATCACCTCAGGGCATCGTTCCAGCCAGGTCATTGCCGATCTCAATCGCCTGTTTCGGCAGAGCGCCCCGACGCAGGCGACCGGCACTGCCGGTGGAGGAGCCTGAAGAAATCGAACGGAGGAGACAAATGAAAAGCCTGATCCGCGGCCTTGTGGCCGCAACCGCCTTCGCCTCACTCGCAACGACTGCGCTTGCCGAAGACGTGCAAGGCGTCATCAGCGGGCTGCCCGATGAACTCAAGGCGCAATATGACGGCGCGCCGCAGAAGGTTCTGCCATCGGCCTGGGACAATTTCACCCCGCCGCCCAAGCCATGGAAATGGTGCCATTCGGAATCCTACCAGGGCAACCCCTGGCGGGTCACCGTCACCAAGGAGCTGAAGCGCCTGGTGAACGGACTGATCGCCGACGGCACCGTCTCCAGCTTCGAAGTGTCGGATTCCAACAACGACGCCAGCCAGCAGATCAACCAGATCCGCGCCTTCATCGACAAGAAGTGCTCGATCATCACCTCGATTCCGGGCTCGGCAACAGCGCTCGACGACGCCATCGATGCCGCCGCCAAGGCCGGCATCCCATTCATCACCGCCGCCGGTTCGGTGACCAGCCCGAACGCGATCAATGTCGATTCCAACTATGCGCGCTGGGGCTACGACATGATGACGGCGATCGGCAAGGCCGAGCCTGATGGCGCCAGCATCCTGCTGGTCGAGGGCATCGCCGGCCACCCGATCGTGGTTCAGGAGCGCCAGGGCGCCGACAAGGCGTTGGCGGAGAACCCCAAGCTGAAGGTCTCGCGCACGGTCAACGGCAATTGGACGGCCAATGTCACCAAGACGGTCGTGCTGCAGGCGATCGCCACCAACCCGGCCCCGATCGATGCGGTATGGACGACAGGCAGCGAAAGCCGCGTCGTCGCGGAAGCCTTCGCCGAAGCCGGCCGGCCGGCGCCGCTGATCACCGGTTCGATCACCGGCGATGCCCTGGGCTACTGGAAGGCCAACCCCGACAAGTACCGCTTCGAAGGCCATGCCGTGCTGCCGCACTGGACCGCCGAAACGTTGTTTCGCGTCGGCGAACGCATGCTCGACGGCCAGAAGCCGAAGTTGAACACGCTGCTCATTCCGATTCCGCCGGTCCACAACGCCGATCTCGGCCAATGGTACAAGGACTGCATGACGACGGATGCCGTATCGATCTTCCCGGTGCCGCCCAAGGATCCGATGCCGGAAGAATGGCTCGACGCCTATTTCTCCAACCCGGCGCCGACCAAGGGATGGGATTACTCGAAAGTACCTGACGCCTGCGCGAAGTGACGCCTGGGCCAGATAGGACCTCGACAAGCCGGCTCTTTCGGAGGGCCGGCTTGCCAGCTTTGAAACGCGACATGCTTGAAATCAGAAACATATCCAAACGTTATGGCGAGACGGTCGCGCTTGCGGACGCTTCGATCGCGTTCCGGGCGGGGACGATCCACACCATCCTGGGCGAGAACGGCTCGGGCAAGAGCACCATGGTCAAGCTGTTGTCCGGCATCGTTCAGCCAGACAGCGGCGCGGTCCTGCTGCAAGGCAGGCCGTTTTCGGGCGGAATCCCCTCGGCCTTCCAGGCGCAAGGCTTCGCCACGGTCTTCCAGGAAGTGCTGATCGCGCCGGACCGCAGCGTCACCGACAACATCCTGCTTGGCCTCGACGGCCTGGTCCGGCGCGCGGTTCCCCGCAACGAGCGGCGCGACAGGGCAGCCGCCGCGCTCAAACGTTTCGCCGTCACCGACGTGCCGCTCGACATGCCCGCCGGGCAGTTGCCGCTCGCAGCGCAGCAACTCGTCGTTCTTGCCCGTGCGGTCGTGCGCAATCCAAAGATCCTGATCCTCGACGAAGTGACGGCAGCACTCGACTTCGCCGACCGCGAATCGGTTTTTTCGCTGATGCGCACGCTTGCCGGCGATGGCTGCCTGATCCTGTTCATCACGCACCGCATGGACGAGGTGACGTCGCTTTCGGACCGCATCTCCATCCTTCGCGGCGGCAGCGTGGTGCGCACCGAGGAGCGCGGCGCCTCGACGCCGGCGGAACTTCTCAAGGCGATGGCGCCACGCACCGCCGCGGAGCTGGCGCATGGCTGATCGCGCCGCCCTCACCATCCGCGACCTCGTCATCGCACCGGGCGCCAGCCCGATCATGCAGCGAATAGCTCCCGGGGAGATCGTTGGGCTCGCCGGCCTGGATGGCCATGGCCAGGAGCTTTTCCTCGAAATGCTCGCCGGCCTTGTCGCGCCGCTCGGCGGTTCGATCACCCTCGATCTGCCCGGCGCATCCCGCGCCATCACCGGCTTTCGCAAGGCCGTATCGAGCGGCATCGCCTATCTTCCGCGCGGGCGTGCCAATGGCATTTTCCCGACCCAGTCGGTACTCGACAATTTCGCCGTTTCGACGCTGTCGCGCGACACCCGCCTCGGCCTGATCAGCCCGGCGGCGCGCAAGGCGCGCTACGAGGCCTATCGCGAAAGCCTGTCGATATCAGCGCCCCGGCCCGAGGCACCGATCACAACCCTGTCTGGCGGCAACCAGCAGAAGGTGCTTTTGGCGCGAGCCCTGGCGCTGGACCCCGCAATGTTGCTTCTCAACGACCCGACGCGCGGCGTCGACGTGGCGACCCGGCATGTTCTCTACGACGTCTTTCGCGGGCTGGCTTCCGACGGCATGGGGCTCGTCATCCTGTCCAGCGAGATCGAGGAGATCCTTCTTCTCTGCCATCGCGTGCTGGTGTTCCGCGAAAATGAAGTCGCGGCGGAAATCGCCGGTCTGGCGATGACCACCGAGAACGTGATCGCAGCCATGTTCGGACGCGCAGCATGAGACCCTTTGCACGCCTGTTGTCCTTCGGGCGAAGCGTCGGCTTCGCCGTCGTGCTGCTGATCGTCCTGCTGGCGGTCAATCTGATCCTTAGCCCGGCACGGTTCCAGACGGGCTCCTGGGGTGCGCTGGTTGGGCTGGCGGCGCCGCTGATCGGCGCGGCCATCGCCTCGACCCCGGTGATCCTCGCCGGGCGCGGCGGCATCGATATTTCGGTCGGGCCGCTGATGGGCTTCGTCAACGCCATCGTGATCCAGGTGCTGTTTCTGCGCGCCGGAATATCCTCGCCGCTGATGCTTGTTCCGGCGGCGCTGCTCATCGGGGCGCTGGTCGGGGCGGCGAACGGGTTCCTGGCGACAATCGTGCGCATCCAGCCGATCGTAGCCACGCTCGGCACCTATCTGATCCTGACCGGGGTGACGCTGACCATCCTGCCGGCGCCGATCGGCCCGGCGCCGGCCTGGCTGAAAGCCCTGGCAGGCCCGTTCTCGCTTCTGCCGCTGGCCTTGATGTTCCTTTTCTGGTGGCTGGTGCGGCGCAGCCCCTATTACGACCAACTGATGGCTGTCGGCAGCGATGATCGCGCCGCCTACACCGCCGGCGTCGACGTCACGCTCGTGCGCTTCATCGCCTATGTCATGACCGGCATCCTTGCCGGCTGCGCCGGACTGATGCTGACCGCGCTGATCGGGTCGGCCGATCCCAACATCGGCCCGACCTACACGCTGATCGCCATTGCGGCTGTCGCGCTTGGCGGTGTCAGTCTTGCCGGCGGCCGTGGTGGCGTTGCGGGTGCTGCGATCGGCGCTGTCGACATCTTCCTGCTGCAGAGCGTGCTGACGACGTTCAACGTCTCGACCTTCGTGCTGCAGATCGCCTACGGCGCAATACTGGTGCTGGCGGTGATGCTGACCGCGCTGCAGGAACGCTTTGCCATCGGGAGGCGCTGACATGGCTGGCCGAAATCTATTCGCGACAACCAATGCCCGTGTCGTCGGCGCCTTCTGTGTTGCCGCCCTTCTGCACCTTGCCGGCACCATCCTCATTCCGGGTTACTCCAGCCCGTTTGCGGTGCGCGCCATGCTGGTGCTTGCCTCGCTGCTCGCCGTCGCCTCGATCGGGCAGACGCTGGTCGTCATCATGGGCGGCATCGACCTGTCGATCCCCTTCGTCATCGGCTTTGCCAATGTCGTGGCCGCGCAACTCTACGGCGATGGCTGGAATTTTGTCCTGGTCTGCGGCCTCGTCGGCGTGCTGGCGATCCTTATCGGCGGCCTCAACGGGCTGATCGCGCGCAGCCTCGACATCCAGCCGCTCATCGTCACGCTCGGCATAGGCATGGTCGTGCAAGGGCTGGTGCTCTTGTGGACAGCCGGCTTCCCTTCAGGCTCCGCGCCGCAAGCGGTTTCGAGCTTCGTGTCGATCGGCGGATCGGCCGGGCCGCTGCCGGTTCCATGGCTGGTGCCCTGCCTCGTCGTGCTGGCGGCGCTCGTCGTCCTGGTGCTGGAGCGGACGCCCTATGGACGCCGGCTCTACGCACTCGGCAGCAATCCGGGTGCCGCGCCGCTGGCGCTGATTGATCCCGTCCGCATGTGGGTGATCACCTATGCGGCAAGCGCCTTCTTCGCCGCGGTGGCGGGCGTGCTGCTGCTCGGCTTCACCGGCTCGGCCTATGGGGATGTCGGCCAGCCCTATCTGTTCCAGACCATCGCGGCCGTGGTCGTCGGTGGCGCCGCGCTGGTCGGCGGGCGCGGCAGCTATCTCGGGACCATCGCCGGCGTGCTGGTGCTGACCGAGATCAACACGCTGCTGATCGGGCTCGGCTTCCAACCCTCGGCGGTGCAGGCAGCACTCGGCTTCATCATCGTGCTGCTGGTTTCGCTCTACGGCCGCGAACGGCACGTTTCGGCGACGATCTGAAGAACCCCAAGCAGAGCCGGTTAAAGCCGCCAGAGCTTGCGGGCGTTCGCCGACAAGAGCTTGTCGCGTTCCGCAACGCTGCAGCCGGCAAGCAGCGCATGGGTCGCCGCCACCCAGGTCGACAGACCGCCACCCAGCGTGCAGACAGGCCAATCGCTGCCCCAGACGACACGATCCCAGCCGAACGAACCGATCGTGTGTTCGACATAGGGCTGCAACGTCTCGACCGTCCAACTGCCGGGATCTGCATAGGCGACGACGCCGGAAATCTTGGCCACGACGTTCGGACGCCGCGCGATGTCGCTCATGTGTTCGCGCCACGGGTGCTCGCCATTGCCCTTGATGTCCGGAACGCCGCAATGGTCGAGCACGAACTGGACGTCAGGCGCCAGGTCGGCGAGCGCGATCGCCTTGGGAATCTGGTGCGGCAGCACGACGAGATCGAAGGTGAGCCCGGTGCCGCCAAGCCGCCGGATGTTGTCCCGGAACAGCGCGCCTTCCGAGAGTTCGTCGGGCATGACGTGGAGGACGCGGCGAAAACCCTTGACGAACGGCTTTGCTCGCTGGCGCTCCAGATAGGCCGCAAAGCCGGCCTCTTCCGGACGGCAGGAGGCGATCGCCCCGGCCAGCATGCTGCCGGCCTGTCTCGACAGGCCTTCGATACGTTGGGTCTCGGCCTCGATGTCGGCCGGATCGACATCGACCTCCATATGCAGCACGCGCTCGACGCCGACACGCTGGGCTTCCACGGCGTACTCCTCATAGGAGAAGTCGCGATCGAGTGCCGGCACGCCGGCAAGCCACGGGTAGCGCAGGGCCGAGCGATCGATGAGATGCAGGTGGGTGTCGACGATCATGGCAAGGCTCCTCCCTATGTCTTTCACATCATCTCACGGAGGAATTCTTCATTCAAATAAGAATTACACCGATGAGCCGACGGCCGACCCGGCCAGACGCGACAGCTTTTCACATGTCGCCAGCAGCAGTTCGATGGTGCGGGTCATGTCCGGCGCGGACGGTGCGTTGACGACGGTGATGTAAGGAATCGAAAGCGCCGCGATGGCCTTGCCGTCGGAGCCGCGCACCGGTGCCGACAGATTGTAGACCCCGGCGGTCTGCATCGAGGCCATCATCTCATATCCCCGTTCCCTGATCTGGTCGAGACGGGCAAAGAACTCGGGCGGCTGCGCCGTATTGTCGGTGCTGCGGACATGTTCGGAGATCATCATCTGGCGCTCCTCCTGCGAACGGAAGGCGAGCAGCACATGTCCCGAACCGGTGTCGAACAGGCTGATGTGGGCACCGACCCGGATCGAGATGCCCCAGTAGTTCGGCGCCTCCTGCTGGCCGATCACCACGGCGGAACCGCGATCAAAAACAACAAGTTGGTTGGCCTGCTGCGATGTCTCCGCCAGCTCCCGCATCAAGGGCGTCGCATAGGAAACCAGCCGCCGCACCGGCGCGTGCAGTTGCGCCAGACCGAACAGCTTGAGCGTCAGTGAATAGCGGTCACCGTCGAGCCGCGTGACATAGCCGCGCCGCACCAGCCGGTCCAGCATGCGGTAGAACTCGTTGGGGCTGCGGTCGAGCTTCTTGGCGATTTCCGCCTGCGTCAGGCCGCCGTCGACGCCGGCCAGCAGTTCCAGGATGTCGAGCCCCTTGTCGAGCGCAGGCGCGCGATACCGCTCGTCTTCGCTATCATCCATCGACCGTCCCTCCAGTGAAATCGATTCTTCATATACGCAGGAACGCGGCCGGCGGAAACAAATTTCGCCTTGACGTATCCATGAATGTTTTGTTTGTATATGAATGTAGCGCTTCTTGTCATCAGACGAGTTGCGGTCGCCGCTGAGGCGCACCCAGGGAGGATACCAATGAACAGACTGCTTTCCGGCGTGTGCGCCGGCGCATTGTTGCTTGCGTCAGGCGCAGGCGCAGCCCTTGCCGCGGAGCTGCCCGGCAAGTTCGAAGGCATTACCGTCGACGTGAAGCTGATCGGCGGCCAGCAATATGAAAAGCTCTACGAGCGCATCCCCGAATGGGAGAAGGCGACCGGCGCCAAGGTCAACATCCTGACCAAGAAGAACGGCTTCGACATCGATAAGGAGTTGAAGTCCGACATTGCCTCGGGCAGCACCAACTGGTGCGTCGGCTGGAATCACTCCTCCTTCGCGCCGCAATATACCGGCCTCTATACCGACCTCAGCAAATTGCTGCCCAAGGAAGAGATCGACGCCTTCGTGCCGTCGACGATCAAGGCGGCGACCATCGATGGCAAGCTGGAGATGCTGCCGCGCGCGCAGTTCGACGTCTCCGCCCTCTATTACCAGAAGAGCCTCTACGAGAATGCCGACAACAAGGCCAAGTTCAAGGCGAAATACGGCTATGATCTGGTGCCCCCGGACACCTGGAAAGAGGTCACCGACCAGGCCGAGTTCTTCGCCAACCCGCCCAATTTCTACGGCACACAGTTCGCCGGCAAGGAAGAGGCGATCAACGGCCGCTTCTACGAGATGGTGGTGGCCGAGGGCGGCGAGTATCTCGACAAGGACGGCAAGCCGGTCTTCAACTCCGAAGCCGGCGTGCGGGCGCTCGACTGGTTCGTCAACCTCTACAAGGCCAAGGCCGTGCCGGCCGGAACCACCAATTATCTCTGGGATGATCTCGGCCAGGGTTTTGCCTCCGGCACCGTTGCCATCAACTTGGACTGGCCGGGCTGGGCCGGCTTCTTCAACGATCCGAAATCGTCGAAGGTCGCCGGCAATGTCGGCGTCAAGGTCGCGCCGAAAGGCTCGTCCGGCAAGCGCACCGGCTGGTCCGGTTTCCATGGCTTCTCGGTGACCGAGAACTGCCCGAACAAGGAGGCCGCGGCATCGCTGGTGTGGTGGCTCACCAATGAGGACAGCCAGAAGCTGGAAGCCGCCGCGGGCCCGCTGCCGACCCGCAGCGCGGTCTGGGACTGGGACCTGAAGCAGGCCGAAAACGATCCGTACAAGAAGGAGGTTCTCTCCGCCTTCCAGGAAGAAGCCAAGCACGCCTTCGCCGTGCCGCAGACGCCTGAATGGATCGAGATCTCGAACGCCGTCTATCCCGAATTGCAGGCGGCGATTCTCGGCGACAAGACGTCCAAGCAGGCGCTCGACGAAGCCGCCGCCAAGGCGACGCAAATCCTCGAAGACGCCGGCAAGCTGTAGAACCGCTCCCAAGGCCGCCTCCCCCATCAGTCATGGGGGAGGCGCTCGCGTCTTAAGGCGCGCACTGCCTCGGGTGTTCCACGATGACGACGCCTGCCCCGCCGGGCTCGACAGGCGGCAATCGAATGCAACTCACAGGGTCCCAATGAAGGGCTTCAAGCCATCCGCGCCATTCCTGCTGCTGCTTCCGGCGATCATCGTGCTGGCGGCGGTGGTCATGGTGCCGTTGCTTTTGTCGCTCTATTCCAGCTTCACGCCGTTCCGGCTGACCAAGCCCGAAACGTTCTTCGTCTTTGTCGGCTTCCGCAATTATCTCTCGATCCTGGCGAACGCCGATTTCTGGTGGGCGTTCGGGCGCACGGTTCTGCTGCTGACCATAGCGCTCAATCTCGAAATGCTGCTGGGCCTCGGCCTCGCCATGCTGGTCGAGAAGGCGACCCGCGGCCAGCGCATCCTGCGCACGCTGATGATGTTTCCGATGATGTTCTCGCCGATCCTCGTCGGCTTCCAGTTCAAGTTCATGTTCAACGACAATATCGGCCTGGTGAACAACGCCCTGCAATCGCTCGGCATCACCAGGGATGCCATCCCGTGGCTGATCGAAGGCCATCTCGCCTTCATCGCCATCTCGATCGCCGAGATCTGGTCGTCGACGGCGATCTTCGCCATCCTGATCCTCGCCGGCCTGCTCGCCATGCCCAAGGAGCCGATCGAGGCGGCGCGCGTCGACGGCTGCACGCCGTGGCAGACATTCCGTTATGTGACGTGGCCGTTCGTCATGCCTTTCGCCTATATCGCCATGACCATACGCTCGCTCGACGTCGCGCGCGCCTATGACATCGTCAAGATCATGACCGATGGCGGACCGGCCGGCCGCACCGAGCTTTTGTGGACGCTGGTGGCGCGCACCGCCTACAGCGACGGGCGCATGGGCATGGCCAACGCCATGGCCTATTTCTCGATCCTGCTGTCGATCGCCTTCACCGTCTACTTCTTCAACAAGCTCGCCGCGGCGCGCACGCAGATCGGTGCGGAGTGGTGATGGACGAGAATTCTTCCGCCCGCCTCAAGCGCCGGCTGCTGGGCATCGCCTATCGCATCGGCCTGTTCCTGGCGATGCTGACCATCTGCCTGCCCGGCCTGTGGATCGTGTTTTCGTCGCTGCGGCCGACGGTGGAGATCATGGCCAAGCCGCCGGTGTGGATCCCCCAGCAGATCTCGTTCGACGCCTATGTCGCGATGTTCTCAGGCATCGGCAAGGGCGGCATCCCGGTCATCGAATATTTCCGCAACTCGCTGATCATCTCGGTGACCTCGACGGTGATCGCGGTGGCCATCGGCATGGCCGGCGGCTATGCCTTCGCGCGCTACCGTTTCCGCGGCAAGTCGGGCGTCTTCCTCGGCCTGATGCTGACGCGCACGGTGCCGGGCATCGCACTGTCGCTGCCACTGTTCTTCCTCTACGTGCGGCTCGGCATCATCGACACGCATTTCGGGCTGATCCTGGCCTATGTCGCGCTCAACGTGCCGTTCACGATCTGGCTGATCGACGGCTTCTTCCGCCAAGTGCCGAAGGACCTCGCCGAAGCCGCCCAGATCGACGGCTGCACCCGCTGGCAGGCCTTCTGGCAGGTCGAGTTCCCGCTTGCGGGACCCGGCATCGCGTCGGCCGCGATCTTTGCTTTCCTGACCTGCTGGAACGAGTTTGCGCTGGCCTCGCAGCTGACCCGTTCGGTCAGCGCCAAGACGCTGCCGGTCGGCCTGCTCGACTACACGGCCGAGTTCACCATCGACTGGCGCGGCATGTGCGCGCTCGCCGTGGTGATGATCATCCCGGCGCTCACCCTCACTTACATCGTCCAGAAACACCTCGTCGGCGGCTTGACCTCCGGCGCGGTGAAAGGCTGATCCCATGGCAACGGTTTCCCTCCAAAAGCTGACCAAGCGCTACGGCAATGTCGGGATCGTGCACGGCATCGACCTCGACATCGCGGACCGCGAATTCATCGCGCTGGTCGGTCCGTCCGGCTGCGGCAAGTCGACGACGCTCCGGATGATCGCCGGGCTGGAAGAGATCAGCGCCGGCTCGATCGAGATCGGCGGCCGTGTCGTCAACGATTTGCCGCCGCGTTCGCGCAACATCTCGATGGTGTTCCAGTCCTACGCGCTTTATCCGCACATGACGGTGCGCGAGAACCTCGGCTTCTCCCTGAAGATCGCCGGGGCCGCCAAGGAGGACATGGAGCGCCGCGTCGCCGAAGCCTCGGCCATCCTCGGCCTCGACACGCTCCTCGACCGTCGCCCGTCGCAGCTTTCCGGCGGCCAGCGCCAGCGTGTCGCCATGGGCCGCGCCATCGTACGCGATCCCGACGTGTTCCTGTTCGACGAGCCGCTTTCCAATCTCGACGCCAAACTGCGCACGCAGATGCGGACCGAAATCAAGAAGCTGCACGCCAAGGTGCGGTCGACGGTGATCTATGTCACCCATGACCAGGTCGAGGCGATGACGCTTGCCGACCGCATCGTGATCATGCGCGACGGCCATATCGAACAGGTCGGCACCCCAGACGAGGTGTTCCGGCGGCCGGCGACACGGTTCGTCGCGGGCTTCATCGGCTCGCCGCCGATGAATTTGCACGAGGCGACGATCGATGACGGCCAACTGGTTTTCGCCAGCGGCGAGAAGCTGCCACTGCCCAACCAGTTCAAACCCAATGTCGCCCGGGGTGACAAGGTGGTGTTCGGGCTGCGGCCCGACGACATCTATCCGACCGGCCATGGTATCAGTTCCGGCGGCGCGGCCGACGTCCACCGGATCGAACTGCCGATCACGGTCACCGAGCCGCTTGGCAACGAGACCCTGGTGTTCGTCGAATTCAACCGCCAAGACTGGGTGTCGCGGATGCTGAACCCACGACCGCTTGGATCGGGCGAGCGGGTGGCCATGAGCCTCGACCTGTCGCAGGCGCATCTGTTTGCCGCCGACACCGGAAAGTCATTGCGGAGCTGAGACATGGCCAAGATCGAAAAAATAGAACTGCGGATGGTGGACCTTGTGCCCAAGGTCAAGCGCACGGACGCGATCCAGAGTTTCGTCAGCCAGGAAACGCCTCTCGTCACGATCACCGATTCCGACGGCGCCGTCGGCACCGGCTACAGCTACACGATCGGCACCGGCGGCTCGTCGGTGATGCGGCTCTTGTCCGACCATCTGGCGCCGCGCCTGATCGGCCGCGACCCCGACATGATCGAGGCGATCTGGCACGATCTCGAATTCGCCACCCACGCAACGACCATCGGCGCGATCACCGCCATAGCCATAGCCGCGATCGACACGGCGCTGTGGGATCTCAGGGCGAAGAAACAGGGCCTGCCGCTGTGGAAGCTCGCCGGCGGCGCCAAGGACCGCTGCCCGCTCTACACGACGGAGGGCGGCTGGCTGCACATCGAGACGCAGGCGCTGGTCGATGACGCGCTGGCCGCCAAGGCCAAGGGCTTTCGCGGCTCGAAGGTGAAGATCGGAAAACCACACGGATCGGAAGATCTGGCGCGGCTGGCGGCGGTGCGCAAGGCGGTGGGCGACGGCTACGAGATCATGACCGACGCCAATCAGGGATTTTCGGTCGATGAGGCGATCCGCCGCGCGGCGAGGCTGCGTGAACTCGATCTCGCCTGGATCGAGGAGCCGCTGCCGGCGGACGACATCGATGGGCATGTCAGGCTGTCGAACTCGACGCCGACGCCGATCGCCATCGGCGAGTCGCTCTATTCCATCAGGCATTTCCGCGAATACATGCAGAAAGGCGCCTGTTCGATCGTGCAGGTCGATGTCGGTCGCATTGGCGGCATCACGCCCTGGCTAAAAGTGGCGCACGCGGCGGAGGCCTTCGACATCCCGGTCTGCCCGCATTTCCTTATGGAATTGCATGTCAGCCTCACCTGCGCTGTTCAGAACGGCCGGTATGTCGAGTACATTCCGCAGCTTGACCAGTTGACCGGCAAGCGCATGCGCATCGAGGATGGGCAGGCGCTGGCACCCGACGAGCCCGGCATCGGCATCGATTGGGACTGGGACGCGGTCAAGGCCATGAGCATCGCCGAATTCACCACGGCGATCACCAAATAGGAGAACTGATATGCAGCGGATGGGAATGGTGCTGGGACTGAAGCCGGAAAAGGTCGAGGAGTATATCCGCCTCCATGCCGCCGTCTGGCCCGACGTGCTGACCATGATCTCGGCCTGCAACATCAAGAACTATTCGATCTACCTGAAGCGGCCGGAGAACCTGCTGTTTGCCTATTTCGAATACCATGGCACCGACTATGCCGCCGACATGGCCAAGATGGCGGCAGACCCGAAAACGCAGGAATGGTGGGCCCTCTGCATGCCTTGCCAGGAGCCGCTGGCGACCCGCAAGGAGGGCGAATGGTGGGCTTCGATGGACGAGGTCTTCCATCATGACTGATGGCGGTTTCGACCCTGCCTCACTCATCCAGTCCTGGCCTAAGCCTACAAAGCCCCGGCCGATCGTCACCTTTGGCGCAGGTTCGATTGTCGGCGATGCCCATTTTCCCGCCTACCGGAAGGCCAAGTTTCCGATTGCCGGCCTCTATGATCCGGACCAGGCCAAGGCGCGGACGCTGGCCGAGAAATGGGGGGTCACCGCATTCCGCTCCGTGGAAGAAGCCGCCGGAATCAACGATGCGATCTTCGATCTCGCGACACCGCCCGGTCGGCATGCCGAGATCCTGAAGGCGCTTCCCGAGGGGGCGGTCGCACTGATCCAGAAGCCGATGGGCAACTATCTCGGCGAGGCAACCGAAATCCTCGAAATCTGCCGCGCCAGGAAGCTCAAGGCTGCGGTGAATTTCCAATTGCGTTTCGCGCCGATGGTGCTGGCGCTCAAGGATGCCATCGCCAAGGGATGGCTCGGAGAGGTCGTCGACTTCGACGCCTGGCTGGCGCTGGCGACGCCTTGGGAATTGTGGGAATTCCTGCTCAAGGCGCCGCGTGTCGAGATCGCCATGCATTCGATCCACTATCTCGACCTCGTCAGGCAATTGCTGGGCGATCCCAAAGGGGTGCACGCCAAGACACTCGGCCACCCCAACCGTAGCGTGGCTCAGACGCGCACCAGCGCCATCCTCGATTATGGCGACACCGTGCGCTGTGCGCTGTCGATCAATCATGACCACAAGTTCGGGCGCCGGCACCAGGCCTGCGAATTCCGCATCTGCGGCACCGAGGGCGCGGCCTATCTCAAACTCGGCCTCAATCTCGACTATCCCCGCGGCGAACCGGATGTCCTGGAAATATACCCGAAAGGCGGGACGGATTGGATTGCCGTGCCACTCGCCGGCGAATGGTTCCCCGATGCCTTTGTCGGGCGCATGGCCAATGTCCAACGCTTTTCTTGCGGGGAAGACGACGAGTTGGTCAGCTCGGTCGAGGACGCCTGGAGCACGATGGCGCTGGTGGAAGCCGCCTATAAATCGAGCGCGGCGTCGGCGACGCCGCTGGCCGAAAGGCCGGAGGGCAGGACATGGAACAGATAATTTATTTCGAAGACTACGAAATCGGCTCCTCGCGGCTGACCAGCGGCCGCACCATTACCGAGACCGACTTCATCGTCCATGCCGGACACACCGGCGATTTCTTCCCACACCATATGGACGCCGAGTTCATGAAGACGACGCCGTTCGGCCAGCGCATCGCGCAC
Source organism: Mesorhizobium sp. B2-3-2 (assembly GCF_006442295.1). Taxonomy (NCBI): domain Bacteria; kingdom Pseudomonadati; phylum Pseudomonadota; class Alphaproteobacteria; order Hyphomicrobiales; family Phyllobacteriaceae; genus Mesorhizobium; species Mesorhizobium sp. B2-3-2. The sequence continues at coordinate 398,550 of NZ_VFWA01000005.1, forward strand.
GGCACGCTGGTGTTCTCGGTCGGCATCGGACTGACGGCGAGCGTCGTCAACCCGGTTGCCTTCTCCTATGGATATGACCGGCTGCGTTTCATCAAGCCGGTGTTCATCGGCGATACGATCCGCACGCGCACCACCATCGCAGCCAAAGAGGACGATCCGAAGCGGCCGGCCGCGGGTCGGGTGATCGAGCGCTGCGAGGTGATCAACCAGCGCGATGAAGTGGTGCTGGCCGCGGACCACATCTACATCGTCGAACGCAAACCCGGCTGAGGCGGCGCTACGATCCCGTGGCGCGGGCGGTGATGCGCTCCATCGCCGGCTCGCTCGGCTCGAAGCGAGCGGCGCCGCCATGCACGATGCCGAGCCGTCCCTGGTCGGAAAGCAGCTTCAGGTCGCGGCGGATGGTCTCGCGCGAGACGTCGAAGAAACCGGCCAGTTCGGCGACGCTGACGGAGCCCTGGACGCCCAGGCGCCTCAGGATCTCGTCATGGCGGCGGGGAGCAAGGGCACGTGCCGGCAGACGGCTGTCGGGGGACATGAAGAGCCTCATATCGAACGAATGATGTTGCAATATGTGGCAGTGAACCGGCCAGGAGGCAACCGCAAGGACGGCGTGGCCATGGCCGATCGATAAGGTCCGGCCTGTTCGGGATGCTGGTCCGGCGTCAGCGTCCGCGCAGGCTTTGCAGATTGTGCACGTGGACGTGGTCGCCGGCCGCCACGGCAGCCGTCAGGCGGCCGATCGCCTCGCCGTATTTGCGTATGATGGAGCCGGCGGCCAAGTCATGCAACGCCAGCTTATGGCCGGCTTGCAGCGCGGCGCCGGCCTTGAGGACAAGCCCCTCGCGGGCGCCTCGCGTCGTCACTTCGGCGCCTGCCTCGACTGGTTCGACGAGGACAGCCACGTCGTCGTCAGCGTGCAGCACTATGGCTCCAGGCTTGGTCATGCGCCGGCAAGCCGGACCTGGACGCCGGTCGCGTCTTCGCGCAGCTTCAGCACGGCGCCGACGTCCTTGCCGGACATGCCGGCGTCCATCGCCTCCCTGAGCACGGCGAGCGTGGCGCCCCCGACCGGCGTCTCGACGCCGAGCGCATCGTTCATCGCCAAGGCAAGCCGGCAATCCTTGTGGGCAAGCTTGACCATGAAGCCTGGCTCGAAGTCGCCCTTGAGCGCGCGGTTGTGCATCGCCACCGCCAATTGCTGGTTCCAGGCCATCGTCGTCTTCAGCACGCTGATCATGGTGTCGAGCGTCAGGCCCGCCTTGGCGCCGGCGACCAGCGCCTCGGAGCTGGCCGTGATCAGCACGCTGGCCAGCAGGTTGTTGGTGAGCTTCATTGCCTGCCCCATGCCGAGCCCGCCGCAATGGATGAGGTCGGCCCCCATGCTCGACAGGATCGGGCGGGCGCGCTCCAGCACGGCGGCATCGCCGCCGATCATCAGCGTCGAGGTTCCGGCGATGGCGTGCTCCACCGTCTTGCCGACCGGGCTGTCGATCATATCGACGCCGCGCTGCGCCAGCCATGCTCCGATGCGCTGGGTGGTCTGCGGGTCGATCGTGCTCATGTCGATATAGAGGCTGCCGGCCTTGAGGCCCTGACCGATGCCGTCGGCACCGAGCACGGCGGCCTCCACATCAGGCGCATCCGGTAGCATGGTGATGACGATTTCCGATTGCTGCGCAACCTCGCGCGGCGACGCCGCCGCCCGGGCGCCGGCGTCGACCAGTTTTTTCACCGCCACGGGATTGAGGTCGAAGACCGTCAGTGGGTGCCCCGCCTTGAGCACGTTGCGGGCCATCGGTGCGCCCATGGTTCCAAGTCCGACAAAACCGACTGACGTCATGGATCAACTTCCTTCCCTGAATGACTCTACTGCGAATGCGCGTGCCGCCCGAACTCCTCAGGACGGCACTTTCCACTGGTCGAGCTGCCATGCCGGCAAGCCACGCAGATCCTTGGCATTCTTGTCGGTGAAGCCGCTTTCGTCCGGGACCTTGCCCGTGCCCTCATAGGCTTTCTGAAGCAGCGGCGCCGCTTTGCCGAAGGCCGCCTTGACCTGGTCCCAGCTCAGCGCCTCAGGAATCATCTTGCCGGCAACCATGAACTGGGAGATCTGGCTGATCGCCGCTGCATCGCCTTCGGTCGGCCAGATCCAGCCGCGCTGGAAAAGCACCTCGTCGCCGATGACCTTGGCGCCCAGCGCGGGATCGAGCCCCCAATATTTGACAACCGACTGCGAGATCTCCCGCGGGTCGATCTTCTGGAGATCGGCGAGCGCGCGTTGCGCGGCCGTCAGGAAGGCTTGGCCGAGCGCGGCATCGTCGCCGACGATTCGATCGCTGCAGATCCAGAAGGAGCGATGCAGGTAGTAGCCGTCGGGGTAGAATTTCGACTTCTTGACACCGGGCAGCATGTGACCCTCGCCCTCGCCCGCGGGTCCGCTGTAGCCGGCCTCGGTATAGCCGAACGAATTCATGATCCCGGTGAGGCCGGTTTCGGCATTCGCCTTCAGGAAGGCCGGGTAGATCACCACCGACGCGTCCATGCCCTCCGGCAGGGACGCGGCAACGGCCTGGGTCGGCGTGTTGACGATGTTGATGCCGAAGGCGCGCGGGTCGGCGTCGCCCAGTTCCTGCAGCAGCATTTGCGAGAGCGCGTTGTAGGGATCGCCGCCGACAAGCGCGCCGACGGTCTTGCCCTTGAGGTCACCGATGTTCTTGATGGCGGAGCCCTTGCGGGTCGCCAGCACCATGCGCATGTGGCCCTCGCCGACGGTGAGAATGTTGATCGGCTGCGCCTGCGAAAGCAGCCGCACGATCGGCGTGTTGCCCCACATGCCGATGTCGAGGTCGCCGGAGACGAAAGCTTCCACCATCGGCAGCGCGGAGGGATAGTCGCGCCAGTCGACTGTCAGGTCGTAGCCGAGTTCGGCAGCCGCCTTCTCCAGCAGCTTTTCGTTGATCATACGTTGCGTCAGCGGCGAGTTGCCGGCCGCGTAAGGCTGGCGGCCGATTGAGACCTTGGCCGGCTTGCGATCCTGCGCCCGCACGATCGATGGCATGGCCAGCGCGGCAGCCGCGGCACCACTCAGGACTGCGCGTCGGTTGAATTCGGTTTCCAGAAGTTTCCTCATGACAATCCTCTCCCTGTTGTCGCTTCAGTTCATCGTTGCGCGGTAAGCCTCTTCGCGGATCAGTTCCCAGATCGATTGGCTGAGCCTGGCGAAATCGCCGGAGCGCCGCGTCTCGTCGCCGCGCGGCCTAGGCAGGTCGATGTCGATGACCTGCTTCAGGCGGCCCGGATGGCTGCTGAGCACCGCGACCCGGTCGGCCAGGAACACCGCCTCGTCTATGGCGTGCGTGATGAAGACGACCGTCCGCCGCTCGGCGGCGGGGCGGTCCTGCCCCCAGATGCGCAGCAATTCGTCTTGCAGGATGACGCGGGTCTGCGCGTCCAGCGCCGCCAGCGGCTCGTCCATCAGCAGGATTTCCGGCTCGTTCGCCATCAGGCGCGCCAGTGCCACGCGCTGCCGCATGCCGCCCGATAGCTGGTGCGGGTATTTGTCCTCGGAGCCGGTCAGGCCGACCATTTCGACGGTGCGGTTGACGCGGTCGGCGCGCTGCGTGGGCGAAAGCCCTCGCCCGGCCGGCCCATAGATCAATCCGAACTCGACATTGCCGCGCACGGTGCGCCAGGGAAACAGGGCATAGTCCTGGAACATCACGCCGCGTTCGGCCCCCGGTCCTTCGATCGGCCTGCCGTTCAGGCTCATCGTGCCCGACGTCGGCCTGTCGAGGCCGGCGAGCATGTTGAGAACGGTCGTCTTGCCGCATCCGGACGGGCCGACGATAGCCATGAACTCGCCGGCCCTGATGTCCAGCGACAGGCTGTCGACCGCCACCACGGAGGCAGATCCCCCGAAGGATTTGCTGACGCCGTCGAGGCGGATCTTGGCATCGCTCATGGCTGGCTCCACGGCACGGCGAAGGCGAGTGCGGCACGCAGGATGCGGTCGAGCGCGAAGGCTACGATGCCGACCGCGATCATGCAGACCACCATGCCGTTGAGGTTGATCGAGTAGGCGTAGAAGACGAACATCATCTGGCCGATGCCGCCGCTGCTGCCGGACTTGGCGCCGACCGCAAGTTCGGCGGCAATGATCGCCGTCCAGGCGATGCCGAGGCCGATGCGCATGCCGACCAGAATGGATGGCAAGGCGGCCGGCAGCAGCACCACCCGCATCCGCGTCAGCGGCGCCAGCCCCATGGTCAGCGCGGCGCGCATCAGGCTGGGCTCGATACGCTTCACGCCCGAGATGGTGTTGATCAGGATCGGGAAGAAGGCGGCATAGGCAACGATGGCGACCGCTGCCCCGGAACCCGAGCCCAACCAGAGGATAACCAGGGGCAAGATGGCAAGTGCCGCTATCGGCCGGAAGGTCTCGACCAGCGGATCGAGATTGCGCTCGACGGCCGGGATGCTGCCCATGGCGATGCCAAGCGGGATCGCCAGCAGCGCGGCTGCCGCGAAGCCGGCGAAGACCCGTCCGAGGCTGGTGGCGAGACCGGCCGCGAGATCGCCGTCGCGCAGCATGGAAATGGCCGTTTCGGCGACCGTGCTGGGACGTGGCGCCTGGGCGGAGCCGGAGGCGAGAGCTTCCCAGACGACCAGCAGCAGCACGGGAACGACGAGGCGAAGCGCAAGCCTTTTCATCGCGCTGCCTCCGTCCGCGCCCATGGGGTCAAGACATCCGAGAGCCAGCGCAATCCCTTGTCCGTCAGGAAGCCGAGCAGGCCGATGGTGACGATGAAAGCCATCACCGTCGGCGTCGACAGCATGCTGCGGTAGTATTCGATGGCGTAGCCGAGGCCGTTCGGCGCCCCTACCAGTTCGGCGGCGACGACGGCGGTCCACGCCGCCGCCACGGCAAGCCGGGCCGAGACCAGGATCGCCGGCAGCGCCGCCGGAACGATGACGCGCCGCATGATCGCCGGTCCGGACAGGCCCATCGTGCTGGCCGCCGCGACGAGCCGCCTGTCGACGGAGGCGGCGCCCGCGGCGGTGCCGACCAGCAGCGGGAAGAAGGCGGTATAGAACATGATGAACAGCGGCAGCCGATGGCCGATGCCGAAGATGTAGAGCGCAAGCGGTATCCAGGCGATGCCGGCTATCGGCCGCAGGATCTCCACCGGCAGTTCGAGCAGATCGTTCCAGAGCCGGCTGCGGCCCATCAGCAGTCCGAGCGGCACCGCCATCGCGGCGGCCGCCGCGACGCTTGCCAGCAGCCGGACAAGGCTGATCCCTGCATTGCCGAGCAGTTCGCCGTTGAGGGCCGTATCGCGCAGCGCAAGCGCAACCGCGACCGGCGACGGCAAGAGCAGCTTCGAAGGCACGAAGAACGATGCGACATACCAAGCGATCACGAACAGGCCCATCGTGCGCAAATACACGAACAGGCTGGCCAGGCGCGCAAAGCGCAGTGTCCCTTGGCCGGCGTCGTTCGAGGAGATAGCCGTCACAACGAGCCTCGCACGCGGGTCGGAACTTCGAGCCCTTCTCCCAAAATCTCGCCGAAGGTGAGCGTTCCACCGGCGATATCGAGGATGGTCGCCAGCAGCCGGTTTGCCGCTTCGGTGACGGTTTCGGTCCCCTCCGAAACCGGGCTGGCGTCGAAATCGATCTGCTCAGGCAGCCGGCGGGCCGTCTCGCGCCGCGCCGTGATCTTGATCGTCGGCGCGAGCGCGCTCGCGGTGCTGTTGCCTGGTCCGGTTGTGAACAGCATGATCTGGGCACCGGCCGCGGCGAAGCCTGTCATCGATTCCGGCGAGAAGGACGGGCCGTCCATGAGGTAGAGGCCGCCGGCGGTGACCGGCTCGGCCATGCCGAGCACGCCGTCGATCCGGCAAGTTCCCGTCTTGGCCAGGGCGCCGAGCGACTTCTCCTCGATCGTGCTCAACCCGCCGCGTATATTCTCCTCGCCCGGATTGTTGCCGGTCAGGCTGTGGCCGGACGCGGCGGCGAAGCCTTCCTTGCGCTCCACAGCCTGCAGGATCTGTCGTGCCACCGTTGCATCGCGGGCGCGCGCCGCGAGTATATGTTCTGCCCCCAGCCACTCGACGGTCTCACCGACAATGACGGTGCCGCCATGCGAAACCAGAAGATCGACCGCGGCCCCCACGACCGGATTGCTGACCAGACCCGAGGTCGCGTCGGAATGGCCACACTCGATGCCGACCACCAGCTGCGCGCCGGGCAAGGTCTCGCGCCGGATCCGCGAAGCCTCGCGCAGCAACGCCGCGCCGCGCCTGATGCCCTCGCCCATGACCGACAGCATGTCCTCATGCTGCTCGGCGAAGGAAACGCTGGCGACCGGCTTGCCGCAAGCCGAAATGCGGGCCGCGACCATCTCGGTCGTCGCCGAATCCACTCCGACCACCAGAACGGCGGCGGCGTTCGGATTGCGGCCGAGACCGACAAGTTGATCAAGATGCAGGCCGAGGTCCGGCTCGATGTGCCCCCTGCCCGCGCTCGTCGCGGCCAGAAGCGCGCCTTCGAGACCCGCCGCGATCCGCTCGCTGACACGCAGCGCCAAACCATTGATGCACAAGATCAGCACATAATTGCGGATTCCGGCGCGGCCGTCGGCCCGCCTGTAGCCACTGAATGGCGGCAGGCCGTCGATTTTCCCGGCACCGGAGGCAGGCAGTGGCATTGGCGTTTCCAACCGTCGCGAGCGTGGCGATCTCTTTAAATCTCAATATTTGATCAAATATCGCCTTGGCAAGGGCAAAATTGACTTCTTTCGATCGCCGTGCGAGCAATATTTGCTCAAATCAGGGTAGGCTTGGATGCATGGCGCGTATTCCCGACGTTCAGAAGCTTCTTCGTGACGACATCGTTTCCGGAGCCATTCCATTCGGGGCAAGGCTGAGGATCGACGATCTCGCCGGCCGTTATGGCGTGAGCCACATGCCGGTGCGCGAGGCCTTGCGCGCCTTGAGCGGCACCGGACTGGTCGTGCTGGAACCCAATCGCGGCGCCAGCGTCAGGACGGTCCACATGTCGTTTGTGATCGACCTGTTCGATATCCGCAGCGCCGTCGAAACGATGCTGGCGCGCCGCGCCAGCGAACGGCGCACCGCCGAGCATCTGCGCGATCTGAAAGCCGCGCAGGACATGCTGGAGCAAAGGGTGGCCAGCGACGACTTCCTTGCCGTCCCGCATGCCAACAACATCTTTCATGGCGTCATCAACGAGGCGGCGGGCAATCCGGGCGCGCTGTCGATGGTGGACCGCAACTGGCTGCTGGTGGCGGCGATCTGGCAACGCTACGGCTATGACGAGGGGCGCTTCCATGGCGTCATCGACGATCATCGCCATATCATCCGGGCCATAGAGCGCCAGGATGCCGGCTCGGCGGCGACCTTGATGGGCGCGCATATCGAAAAGGCCAAACACGACCTCCTGGCGCGCATCGCCGTCGATCCCAAACCCGATATCGGCCGGCAATGACGGCCCGGTTCGAGGTCGCGGCGTCGACGGGCGATACGCTCGGCGAATCGCCGACATGGCTGGCGCGGGGCGGAGAGTTGTTCTGGGTCGACCTGCGGCGTCCTTGCCTGCACAGGCTGCGACCCGAGACAGGAGCGGTGACGTCGTGGCCGATGCCTGAGGTCATCGGCTCGGTGGTTCCACGAGCATCGGGCGGTGTCGTCGTGGCCTTGCGGCAAGGTCTTCACGCATTCGATCCCGCCAGCGGCGCACTGAGCCTGTTGGCGCGCGTGGAGGACGGGCCGCCCGAGCATCGGCTGAACGACATGAAGTGCGATCCCGGCGGCGGCATAGTCTGCGGCAGCATGTGGGACTATGGGCTGCATGCGTCCGGGGCGCTTTACCGGATCAACGCCGCCGGAAGTTCGAGCCGGATCCGCGACGGGATCGCCGTGCCCAATGCGATCGCCTTTGCCCCGGATGGCCGCACCGTCTACTTCACGGATACACGGCAAGGCGACATAGAGCGGGCGGATTTCGACCCGGCGACCGGATTTGTGGGGCCGTGGTCCCTGTTCGCCGACCGGCACGCGGCGCCTGGAAAGCCCGACGGCGCCACCGTCGATGCGGACGGCTTCCTCTGGAATGCGCGCTACCAAGGCGGCTCGCTGGCGCGGTTCGCGCCCGACGGCCGGCTCGACAGGCTGGTCCCTCTGCCAGTCACCCAGCCGACCTCCTGCGCCTTCGGCGGCCCGGACATGAAGACACTGTACGTGACCACCTCGACGCAAAAGCTGACGGAGGCTCAACTGGCCAAGGAGCCCCTGGCGGGTTGCCTGCTTGTGCTCGATGTCGGCGTGGCCGGACTGCCGGAGCCGGCTTTCGCCGGTTAGCCTCTGTTATTGCCAGCCGAGATGGCGGCCACCCGTCGCCTGCAGGTCCGCTCCGGTGATGAAGCTGCCGGCGTCGGAGCAAAGCAGCAACGCCGCTCCCGCCATCTCGCGCGCCTCGCCGGCGCGCTGCATCGGGGCGGACCCCTTCTGGATCTCGGCCCATTTGGCCGCGTCCTCGCGGCGCCAGCGATTGCGCTCGGTAATGACAAGTCCCGGCGACAAATTGTTGATCGTCACCCCGTGCGGCGCATAATCCTTGGCAAGGTTGAACGACAGATTGTGCTGCGCGCTCTTCAGCGCGGCATAGACGGCGAGATCGGATTCGGGCCGCGTCTGGTTGATGCTGCCGATCGTCAGCACACGGCCCCAGCCATTGTCCTTCATGCCGGGCAAGGCGGCCTGCAGCAGTTCGATCGTCGCCTTGAAGTTGATCTGGATCTGGCGCTCGATCTGCTCGGCGGGAAGGTCGAGGAACGGTGTGCGGTACTGGATCGAGGCGCAGACGACAAGCACGTCCACACCACCCAACGCCTCGATCGCCGCCTGGACACAGCGGGCCGCCTCCCCGGCCCGAGCGAAATCAGCATCGATGGCGACGCCGCGCCTGCCCTTCCCGAGAATTTCACGGACAGCTTCGGCGGCCGCATCCGGCTGCCCGAATGCCACGTCGGCGTCGCGAGCGAAATGGACGGCCACATCGGCGCCCGCCTCGGCAAAAACCCGCACGATCTCACGACCGATGCTGACGCTGCCGCCGGTCACCAAGGCGCGCCGGCCGGCCATCGTGAAGCGCTCAGCAAGAGCCAGCGCATTCTGGATGTCGATCTCTTCCTTTTGCACCGTCAATGGCCCAGCCTTTCCAATTTGATCATTCTTCTCGTCGGAATGCCCTTCAAAACCCATTTCTGGGAAAAAATCTAGAACCAATTCGTCTATTTGATCAAATCTGAGCACAACTGAAAAGCAGCGTGGTTGACGGCAGCTGCCAGGCGCAAGGCGTACAGACCGTCACGCATCTATTGGGTTGGACAAGTTCTAAGGTTTTCGCGACAGACCGTCGCCTTCTATGGCGTTGACCAATGTCTCGCTGCCTTGGCGCAGATGCTGCGTCAAAACGCTGACGGCCTTGCCGGCGTCGCGTCGCCGGCAAGCGGCCAAGAGGTCGCGATGCTCCGTCTGCGAGCGGGCGCGGTAGTCGAGGTTCGACAACAGGATACGGACGTAGCGGTCGGCGGCATTATGGTGCGCCTCGATCAGGCCGAGCAACCGGCGATTGCCGCAGGCGTCATAAAGCGCCAGATGAAAGGCCCGGTTCAGCACGCCCCACCTGCCGACATTGCGCTCGGCATCGATCTGATCGAGCACCTGTTCGGCCTCGTCCAGCTTGCCGCCGGGCAGGCCGAGGATGGAGAGCCGCAGCGCCTCGCACTCGAGCAGTTCGCGCACGGCATAGATTTCGCGGATCTCGTCGCCGTCCATTCTGGCGACGTGCGCACCCTTTGTCGGGTGGATGGATACGATGCCTTCGGCCTCGAGCTGACGAAGGGCGTCCCGGATTGGCATCCGGCTGAAGCCAAACTGCTCGGCCAGATCATCCTGGCGCAACGTCGTGCCGGCCTTCAGGGTCCCGCTGGCAATGGCCTCGCGCAAGACATTGGCGACCTGCTCGGCAACCGTTTGCGGCCTCTCGATCAAGCCTTCGCCAAATCCGCGCAATCCATGCTCCCATTCCACGCATCGTCAGCTTAGGGGAAAGCTTCATTCTCGGATATAGGTATCCATGTGTACGAGATGTGTAAGAGAAGAGTGGCAAGCCGGCCGCGATGCGGCGGCATCGACGCGGGATCCCGCGGCGAAATCCTTCGGAACGGGAATGGCTTGCAGTTTGGCCCGCGGAAACAGCAAAACTGGCAACCGCCGGCCGCATGCGGTCAGGCCGGCGCGGCATTGGCGGCAGCGATCATGGGGGCAGGATATGACACTCAGAATGGTAGTGCTTGACGGCAAGCCGCTCAGTGCGGCTGATGTGGCCAAGGTCGCACGGCGCAACGCCCGCCTTGAGTTGGGCGGTCAGGCGATGCGCCGCATCCGCGAGAGCCGTGCGCTCATCGAGCATCTCACGGAACTTGGCAAGCCCATGTATGGCGTCACCACCGGTCTCGGTGCGTGCGTGGATACTCCGCTTGCGCAGGCCGATCTGATCGCGTTCCAGCACAGCGTACCGCTCAGCCACAGTATGGGCATCGGCCCCGCCCTTCCGACGGAGGCCGTGCGGGCGCTTATGGCCGCAAGGATTTCAGGCATGGCGGCCGGCGGCACCGGCACCTCCGAACGTGTGGTCATGGGCCTCGTGGCGGCGCTCAACGCCGGGGTTCATCCGGTGATCCCCAGTTGGGGATCGATCGGGGCGGCGGACCTTGCCGCTCTCGGGCATATGGCGAGGGCACTGCGCGGCGACGGCGAAGCGGAGTTCCAGGGCAAGATCATGCCGTCCGCCGAGGCGCTGGCCCTCGCCGGGCTCGAACCACTCAACCTGCGCGAAAAGGACGGCCACGCCATCATCGTCGCGAACAGCCTTTCGACCGGAACGGCATGTCTGTGCCTGGAAGACGTCGACCATCTCATCGACTGGTCTCTGGCGGCCGTGGCCCTCAATTATGAGGCATTCCGCTCATCCGTCAGCGCAATCAGCGAGGAGGCGCTGTCAGCCCGCCCGGCATTCGGCCAGCGCGAGATCGGCACGCGTCTGCGGGCGGAACTGGCGGGAAGCGGCTTGTGGGAGGACAACGCCGCGCGGCGTCTCCAGGACCCGCTCAGCTACCGCTGCGTGCCGCAGGTGTGGGGCGGCCTGCTGCATGCGTTCGAACAGGCGAAGCTGGCGACGGAGATCGAACTGGCCCACTCAGGCGACAACCCGGTTATCCTGCCGGAGATCGAGCGGGTTATCTCGAACGGCAACTTCGACCTGACGGCGATGACGCTGGCCTGGGAACAGCTCGGCCAGGCGCTTGCGCATTGCGCGGTCGGCACCGCCAACCGTTGCATGAAGCTGATGTCGCCGATAACGGCGGAGCTGCCGCGCTTCCTGTCGGCCAGGGGTGGGAGCCGCCAGGGCTATGCGGAGCTGCAGAAACCGCTTGCCGCGCTGGAAGTCGAGATCCGGCACCTCGCCAACCCGATGTCGCTCAGCCCGCTTGCCGTTTCGGACGGCATCGAGGATCAGTCGTCGATGGCCCCGCGCGTGGTGGCCAAGACCGCCGAGATCGTCGAGCGCCTGCGTTATCTCGTTGCGATGGAACTGATCTTTGCGGCTACGGGGGTGGAATTGCGCGGTGTCGTCGACAGCATGGGCGAGGGACCGCAGCGCACCTTCGCCGCCGTGCGCTCCCTTGTCAGCCCGCTTGACGATGACCGCGAAATGAGCACGGACATGACACGGATCGCACTGATGGTGGCGGGCCCACGCAACTGACGCGCCAAGGCGCTCGGCGAGCCCCGTGGCCCGCGGCTCCCTTCACGCAGAAAAGGACACGCCCCTGCGGCGCATGCCTGCCTGCACGCCGTGGACGATCAGCCGTGACAGGATTTCCATGTCGGGCGGCATTCGTGGACGCCAGATATCCAAAAGCAGGGCCACACGAGGCTTGTCGGCGTTGTTCGTCACTTCGTGAGGGAACGTGTCGTCCCACAACAGGCATTCGCCGTCGGCGATCCGCCTCTCCTGATGATTGATCATCATGACCGTTGCCGGACGGCCATCTGCCTGCCGAGGGATCACAAGGCCGAGATGGAACCTCACTATACCCCTGAAAGGGCCGCGATGGCTGGGGATGTGCTTGCCCGGAGCCAGGAAAGAGATCGCCGCCGACTTCACTTCAGGGCATTCCGCAAGCAGCCGGTCGAGGACAGGCATCCGCGCGAGGTTTTGCGGAACCGCGATATCGTAGGCCTTCAGCACGAACATACGCCAGTCGCGACCGTCATTGGCCGAGATGTCGGCCTGTTCAGGCATGATGTCGTGGAAGCGGGGCGCCTTGCCCACGGCAAGCGCTTCGTCGCGAATGGCCTGCCAGGCGGCCGTGAACTTGGTGGCGTTTGGAAATTCGCTGGCGGTATCGAGGATCGCCGGCGCGTCGATGCGCTTTTCGTAGATCCGCCGCACCAGACCGGATGCAAGATCGTAAACTTGAGACATTTCATGGCCTCGAGGACATCATGAAACGAATATCCGGCAATTAAGTTGCTGATCTTGTTCGGCGTATGCCTGTCAGCACGAATTCGTGACCGACGAACAGTCCCGCGACCCCGCGCTTTGTTGCTGGCGTGCGTCAGCGTTCAGGGGCGCGTTCGACCAGACGAAACCTGTAGCGATCCCGTATGAATTCATTGAAGAAGCGCCCCTTGGAAGAGGCGGCTTTGAAGGCAGCGTAGGTCTCTGGCTCCACGTCTTCGTAGTCATAGCGATTTCCGCTCGGCACGAACCAGACCGAAAGCACCCTGGTGGCGGGATGGTACTGTGTGCTGCGGATGGCCGTAGAAGGCATTGGCGTTCTCCCGGATGGATAATCCGGGGCGCAAACGGAAGTTCCAACTGTGCCGGGCAGCCTTGGCTGGCAGGCCTTCCTGTAACGAGCAGCGCAGCCGGATCGTCCGTTCCAGAAGATGAAGGAGCCGGCCCGGTTCTGTCGAGCCGGCCCCAGGGGATCAGAACGCCGGCTCGACCGCGTTGACATTGTCCTTGGTGACGACCGTTAGCGGGATCGGCAAACGGTTCTTGACCTCCTTGCCGTCCATGATCTCCGCCATGGTGTTGATGGCCAGGCGGCCGTCCTCGACCGGCGACTGCACGATGGTGGAGTACATTTCGTTGGTGCGGATAGATTCGAACGCATCCTTCTGGCCGTTGATGCCGACGATCGGCGGTGCCGCCTTGGACGGATTGGCCTCCTTCCAGGCGTCGATGAAGCCGCGCGCCATGGTGTCGTCGTTGGCGTAGACGCCGCTGATCTGGTCGCCGAAACGGGTGATCAGGTCGCGGCTGACCACCAGCGCCTTCTGCTGGTCGAAATCGGCATTGACCGTGTCGAGCACCTTGATGTCGGCATTGGTTTCCTTGAGACGGTCGGTGAAGCCGCCGACGCGGCCGATCGTCGTGCCGTTGCCGGCCTGGCCGGCGATGATGACGACGGAACCCTTGCCACCCAGCGCCTTGCCGAGCGAGTCGGCCGCAAGCTTGCCTTCCTCGTAGACGTCGGGCCCGGTGAACGACTTGATGAACGGCTTGGCATCGTCGCTCATCGGCGAGTTGATGAGGATCGCGGGAATGTTCGCCTGCTGCGCGCGGGCGAGGCCCGGTATGTAGGCCTGCGGGTCGAGCGGCCACAGGATGATGCCGTCAACTTTGCGCGCAACGCAGGTGTTGAGCTGCTCGGTGCCCTTCTGGACATCGAAATCCTGGCTGAGGCTCAGGATCTCGATGCCGAGTTCGCTGGCGCGCGCCTGGAGCGCCTTGTTGGCCGGCGTCGCATAGGCATGCGAATCCGCTGCCGTGACGTAGCAGACCGTCTTTGCACCGGCCCAGCCCGTCGAGGCCAATATTACCGCCATGGCGGTGATGTGGAGCATGCTTTTCTTGCCAACCATAGGTTTCCTCCCGATCATGTATTTCCTCCTTGAGTGATTGGATTGTCGCGAATGAGCGCGGGGCCTGTGCCCGACGCCCTCCCCTTTGTAGTCACGGCCCGATCGAGCACGACGAGCAGGATCAGGATAAGCCCCGACACGACCTGCTGGACGTATGCGGGAACGGATTGGAACTCCATCGCGATGGTCAGCGAGCCGATCGTCAGCACGCCGCCAAGCGTGCCGAGCGCGGATCCCTTGCCGCCTTCGAGGCGGGTTCCGCCGACCACGACCGCGGCAATGACGGCGACCGTCAGTTCCGAGCCGAAGACGGGCGAACCGGTGTTCGTGACGAGGCTCTGGAGAACGCCTGCGAGACCGGCGAGCGTGCCGGCGAAGACGAAGCCCAGAAAAACGATGCGATCGGAGGCGATGCCGCTCTCCTTGGCTGCCGCCGGATTGGACCCCACCGCAAAGACATTTCGGCCCGGTATGGTACGCGTCAACCAGACATGCAGCAGCACGATCAGAACGATGAACAGCGCACTGCGGATAGTGAAGATTTCGAGATGGATCTTGGCGAGCGCCAGCGAAAGCATGATGTCGGTGCCGGTCACCGGCTGGCTGTCGGTGATCCAATGCGCGAGCGAGCGGAAGATCAGCATCGTCGCCAGGGTCAGCACCAGCGAGTTCACCTTCAGCCTGACGACCAGCGCGCCGTTGATGGCGCCTGCCAGCATGCCGACCAGGATACCGACAAGTGCGGCGGGCAGGATGCCGATCTCGCGCTGCAGGATTACCGACATGATTCCCGCCAGCGCGAACACCGCGCCGCCGGAGAGGTCGATCTGGCCGGCGACCAGAAGCACCGTAAGTCCAATGGCGATCAGGCCGATCGTCGCCGCCCGGTCGAGGCCGAGTCCGAGGGTCGATGCGGAGAAATAACCCGGAACCACCAGGGCGGAAATAATCAGCGTCAGGCCGAGGATGATCACCACCCTGTGCCGCGAGGCAAGCGCCAGGAAGCGCATCACGCCACCCCCCGCTTGCGCAATGCCACATCCATGCCGACGGCGCCGACGATGAGGATGCCGAGGACAAAACCCTGGATCGGCGT
This sequence comes from Mesorhizobium sp. B2-3-2, assembly GCF_006442295.1. Taxonomy (NCBI): domain Bacteria; kingdom Pseudomonadati; phylum Pseudomonadota; class Alphaproteobacteria; order Hyphomicrobiales; family Phyllobacteriaceae; genus Mesorhizobium; species Mesorhizobium sp. B2-3-2. Next base: position 413,673 of record NZ_VFWA01000005.1, read on the forward strand.
GCGCACGCCGTCGAGCACCATGACGTTGGTCAGAAGCTGCACGAAGATCAGGCCCGCGATCGCCCTCGGCACCGAGCCGAAACCGCCGATGATCGACACGCCGCCGACCACGACCGCGGTGATGGCGCTGAACTCGTAGCCGGCGCCGATCAGCGGCCGCGCGCTTTGCAAGGTCAGGCCCAGCAGGCCGCCGCTGACGCCCGAAGCCAACGCCGTGATCACGAACGCACCGGCCTTCACCGCCTCCACCGGCACCGCGCTCGCCTCGGCGGCGCGGTAATTGCCGCCCGTGGCGAGCGTCCACCTGCCCCAGAAAGAGCGCGAGAGGACGAAATGGCCTATGAGAGCGATCAGCAGGAAAATCAACACCACGACCGGGACGCCAAAGAGCCGGCCCTTGGCGAATTCGGCCGAAGCGGGATTGTTGCCATAGACGATGACGCCGCCGACGGCCGCCTGCACGATGCCCAGCCCGATGGTGCCGATGCCGAGCGTGGCGATGATGGGATTGATACCGACATAGCCGACCAGCACGCCGTTGAGCAGGCCGATAAGGCCCGCAAGCGCCACCGCCAGGACGAAGGCAGGAACCGGCCCGATCATTGGCTGCAGCCCGAGCGAAAGGATGGCCCCGCAGGCGATGGCGGCCGGCACCGACAGGTCGGCCAAGCCGCCGGCCACGAGCACGAAAGTCATGCCGACGACGACGATGCCGACAATGGACATCGAGGTCAGGACGTTGAGCAGATTGCCTGTGGTGAAGAAGGCGGGGCTGACGAACGAGCCGTAGAGCATCACTGCAAGGATGGCAAAGCCAAGCCCCGCCTTGGACAGGACATCGGCAAGCCTGCTGCCACGCGTGAAGCGGTCATTGCGGGTCGCCGCGCTGGTCTCCATGGCCGCATCAGTCATGCCGCCTCCTCCCCCGTCGCCAGCGCCATGATGCGCTCCTCGCTCAGTTCGGCGCGGGCGAGCGGCTCCGATGCACGGCCGTCGCGCATCACCACGACGCGATCGCAGACGCCGAGGATTTCGGGCAGTTCCGACGAGATCATCACCACCGCCATGCCGTCGGCCACGAGCCGGCCGATGATGCTGTGGATTTCGGCCTTGGCGCCGACGTCGACGCCGCGCGTCGGCTCGTCGAGAATAAGTACGGAGGGCTTGGCCGCGAGCCATTTGGCGATAACCGCCTTCTGCTGGTTGCCCCCCGACAACAGGTTGATGCGCCGCTCCCCGTCGGGCGGCGAAATGGAAAACTGCTTCACATAGGTCGCCGCCAGCGAGCGGTCGGCGATGCGCCTGATGCGGCCGAAGCTGGTCAGACGCCGCAATATCGGCAGGCTGATGTTCTCGCGGACCGACATGCCCGGAACGATGCCGTCGCCCTTGCGGTCCTCGGGGACGTAGGCGATCCCGGCTCGCACCGCTTCGGAAGGAGAGTTGATGGCGACCTTGCGCCCGTTGACGCTGACCGTTCCCTCCACCAGCCGCGACAGGCCGAAGATGGCGCGCGCTACCTCGGTGCGGCCCGCCCCGACCAGTCCGGTCAAGCCCAGTATCTCGCCAGCGCGCACGTCGAAGCTGACCTCGCGGAAATGCGACCCGTCGCCGATGCGTTCGACACGCAGCACGGACTTGCCGATCGCGGCTGGGCTTTTCGGGAACACGTTGCTGACCTCGCGGCCAACCATCAGCCTGATCATTTCGGCCGCGGTTATGCCGTCTATCGGGCGGGTCTCGATCATTGAGCCGTCGCGCAGCACGGTCACCTCGTCGGCGATCTCAAGAACCTCCTTCAGCCTATGGCTGATGTAGACGATGGCGATGCCGTCATCGCGCATCTTGCGAAGGATCCGGAACAGCGACGCGGTTTCGTGCTCGCTCAGGCTCGACGTCGGCTCGTCCAGCACGATGATCCTGGGCTGCGCCGCATAGGCCTTGGCGATCTCGACCAGTTGCTGCTGGCTGATCGACAGGTCGCCGAGCCGCTCGCGCGGGTTGATGGCCGCGCCCAGCTCGTCGAGGACGGCGGCGGCCTTCCTGACCATTTCGCCCTTGCGCAGCCAGCTGCATCTGCCGGGCATGCGGCCGAGATAAACGTTCTCCGCGACGGTCAGGTCGGGAACAAGATTGATCTCCTGATGCACCATGCGGATGCCGAGCGCCTGGGCGTCGGCGGGACGCCGCATGCGCACTTCGGCGCCGCCGACGAGGATTGTGCCGGCGGTCGGAGCATAGGATCCGTTGAGCACCTTCATCAGCGTCGACTTGCCGGCGCCATTCTCGCCTACGACCGCATGGACGGTGCCGAACCGGACGGCGAAATTGACGTTCGACAGGGCCTTCACGCCGGGAAAAGTCTTGGAGATGCCTCTCATGTCCAGGGCACAAACGGCGGCACTCATCTAGGCTTGGTCCTCCCTGGTAGCATGCGGCCAGTAGCGTTATGTTAGTATAATGGACTTCCAGGCACGGTTCGGCCCACATCGAGCCGGCCCGAAGGCCCCCTTCAGCGCATCCGCACCAGGCACTTCATCATAGACTGAAATCACGCAACGCGCGGCACTATTGCACTAATATAATAGTTCTGGCAAGCTGGATCTGACCGCTCCGTCACTGGCGTCGGATCGCAACGAGCCCCGCGTCGCATGCAGGTGCATTCCGTTGACATTCGAATAATTTTGCCATTTCAGGTGGACGAACGATGGGATTTTCCATGGATCTAGATCCTTCGACCCTCAATCGAGCCCTCCCGCTGCGCGACCAGATCTACAACAAGATCCGCAACATGATAGTCGTCGGACGGCTGAAACCGGGTGAGGTCATCAACGAGGTCGCCATCGCCGAAGCGCTGGGCGTCTCGCGCACGCCGGTGCGCGAAGCGGTCAAGCGCATCAGCGACGAAGGGCTCGTCAAGATCCTGGCGCAGACCGGCACCTACGTTGCTCCCATCAGCCGGGCCGACCTCGAGGAAGCCTATGTCATCCGGCGCGCATTGGAGATGGAGAGCGCCAGGCGCGCCGCCGCCAAGCTGACGCCGGCTGCCAGTGAATTGCTGGAAGACAATATGGCCGCGCATAAGCTCGCCATAGCGCGCGGCAGGTATGCCACAGCGATTCAGCTCGACGATGTCTTTCACCGCACCATCGCCGAAATATGCGGCTTGCCGATGATCTGGCGCGCCGTCGATATCTCCAAGGCGCAGATGGACCGCGGCCGCTATCTCGCCATTCCGAAGCCCGGCTATGGCGAGCAGACGATCGAGCAGCACGAGGCCATTCTGGACGCGCTGAAGCGTCACGACGCCGAGGGCGCCGCACAGGCGATGGAGCATCACCTCGAGACGTCATTTCGCAACACGCTCGAGGTCGCCGCCGAGCTCCTCGACTGACGACCTCGACTGAGCGCTGAGACGGGCGGCGCAGGTTCCAGGTCCATTCAGCGTCGGCCTGTGACCTGCCATCCGGCCGGTTTGCCGAGGCTCCGTGAGCCGTGTTCGCAGCTTGACCGTAGACAATCTATTATATTAGTATTCCGATCCATTCGGCGGCATTGTGCCGGCGGGGGCTTTTTCAGAGTTCGTAATGGCGCGGTTCATCCAGCTTTCGCATGCCGACAACATCCTTCTGGCGGTCGATCCGTTGAAGATCGGCGACAAGGCAGGCGACGTGCCCGCCAAGGCGCGCATACCGCGCGGACACAAGATGGCGTTGTGCGACATCGGGCCGGATGAGCCGGTCGTGAAATACGGACAGACCATCGGATTTGCCCGCGGGCCGATCGCCGCCGGCGATTGGGTTCACGAGCACAATGTGTATTTGCGCAACTTCGAACGCGACTATCTGTTCGGCACCAACGCCAGGCAAACGCCCGTCGTCCCTGAAGCCGAGCGCGCGACCTTCATGGGTTACCGCAGGCCGAGCGGTAAAATCGGGACGCGCAACTTCATCGCTGTCCTGACCTCGGTGAATTGTTCGGCCAGCGTCGCCCGCTTCATCGTGGAAGAGATCAACCGCCGCGGTGTCCTGCGCGACTATCCCAATGTCGACGGCGTGATCTCACTCGTCCATGGCACCGGCTGCGGCATCGACACCAAGGGCCCTGCTTACGACCTCCTGAAGCGCACGCAGTGGGGTTTTGCCACGAATCCCAATGTCGGCGGCGTGCTTATGGTCGGGCTTGGCTGCGAAGCGTTCCAGATTCCGCGCTGGATGCAGTCCTACAATATCGAGGAGAGCACGACCTTCCGCACGATGACCATCCAGGAGACCGGCGGCACACGCAAGACGGTCGAGGCCGGGGTGAAGGCGATCCTCGATATGCTGCCCACCGTCAACGCCGCGCAAAGGACGCCACAACCAGCCTCCGAACTGGTGCTCGCGCTGCAATGCGGCGGGTCGGACGGTTATTCCGGCATCAGCGCCAATCCGGCGCTTGGGGCCGCGGTGGACCTGCTTGTCGCGCAAGGCGGAACGGCGGTGCTGTCCGAGACGCCGGAGATCTACGGCGCCGAGCATTTGCTGACCATGCGTGCGGAGAGCCGCGCGGTCGGTGAGAAGCTGGTCGAGCGCATCCGCTGGTGGGAGGACTACACCGCCAAGCACGACATGGAAATGAACAACAACCCGTCTCCCGGCAACAAGCTCGGCGGGTTGACGACGATCCTGGAGAAGTCGCTCGGCGCGTCCGCCAAGGGCGGGACGACCAATCTGCGCGCGGTGCTGGAATATGCCGAACCGATCAACGAACGCGGCCTCGTCTTCATGGACACGCCGGGCTACGATCCGGTTTCGGCCACCGGCCAGGTCGCCGGCGGCGCGAACATATTGTGCTTTACCACGGGGCGGGGCTCGGCCTTCGGCTGCAAGCCGACGCCCTCGATCAAGCTTGCCTCCAATTCCTTCATTTTCGAGCAGATGCGCGAAGACATGGACATCAATTGCGGGGACATCCTCGACGGCGTCACGCTGGACGACAAAGGCCAAGAGATCTTCGCAGAGCTCCTGCGCGTGGCTTCGGGCGGGCGTACCAAATCGGAATCGCTGGGCTACGGCGATAATGAGTTCGTGCCCTGGAACCTCGGCGCTACCATGTAGCGACATCGCCCGCTCGCAACAGGCAACCTCAATTCTCTCAACCAGAAAGAACGCTCGGCATGAACAAGATCGATCTCGACGGCCAACACGCCGTGGTCACCGGAGGCGCGCAAGGCCTCGGCTTCGCGATGGCCAAACGCTTCGTCGCCTCCGGCGCGACCGTCACCTTGTGGGACGTCGACGAGGCGCGCCTCGAAACGGCCAAGCGCGACCTTGGCAAAGCCGCCACGACCCTGGTCGTCGACATTGCGGATTGGGAGACGGTGGACGCCGCGCGGGCAAAAACCGAGGAGAGCGCCGGCAAAATCTCCATCCTGGTCAATTCCGCCGGCGTTGCCGGTCCCGCCGCCCCGCTCGACAGCTACGACATAGAGACGTGGAAGAAGATCATCGACATCAACGTCAACGGCACTTTCTATGTCAACCGCGCCGTGGTGCCCGGGATGAAGTCGCGCAATTACGGGCGGATCGTCAACATCGCTTCCGTCGCCGGCAAGGAGGGCAATCCCAACGCCGCCGCCTATTCCGCTTCGAAGGCGGCGGTCATCGGCATGACCAAGTCGCTCGGCAAGGAGCTCGCTCAGTATGACATTGCGGTCAACTGCATCTCGCCGGCCACCGCGCAGACCCGAATCCTCGAACAGCTCACGCCCGAGCACATCGAATACATGCGCTCGCGCATCCCACGCGGCCGTCTGCTGGAGGTCGACGAGGCCGCCGCCATGGTCGCCTGGCTCGTCTCAAAGGAAAACAGCTTCACCACCGCCTCGACCTTCGACCTGTCGGGCGGGCGCACGACCTATTAATCGAATACGGGCGAAACCCTCTTCGCCGTGCGGCGCGCCGGTACACCGGCACTTGCTGCGTCACGGAGATGCGGCCGCGTCGCCGGCGAAGACTCGAGTTGCCTGGAGCTGGGGGCGCAGCATCAGGCAGAGCGCGACGGCGTGCGTGATCATCAGCAGTGGGACATAGATTACGGGGATCGCGTATGTGGCGCCTAACTCCCCCGCCACCGCAGGAAGACCGGCCTGGCTCCCGTGATAGTAGTCGACGCCGATATCGATCGTTCCAACGAGATTGAAGGCGACGACGAACAACCAGAACAGCGGACGTATCCTTATCGTCAGAAGCGCCAGCATGGCCAACACGCCGGTTGCGAAGTCGCCATAGGCGGCGAAGGTGGCGAAATCAGCCGGCAAATTGGGCCCGACGACGCCTGGAATGATGAAGACAAGCCCGAAGAAGCGGAAGCTGTGCAGCGTGGCGATAGCGCGTTGCGCCTCGACGCCGTTCAAGGATCTGAGCCGGGGCAAGATATACACGCCGACGCAGAGCAGCCAAGGGACGTAGCCTAGAGCGAGGTGTAGCAGGAAAATGGTTGCAGGCGACATATGGCCTCCCAAGAGATGCTGATTCACGCGGCCTCGAACACGGCCGTCAGGATGCCGAGCCGGCCTTCCATGAGATTCCGTCCGAGGTTGGCCGCCAGCTCCGACATGTCCGGCCCCATGACCACGCCAAGGTTCGGCGACGGCGGCGGCCCCGACGCGCGCAGTTGGGCGATCCAGGCCTTGGCGGCTTCGGTGTCGTCCTGCCAGGCCAGCGGGCGAAAACCGGCCGTTTCAATTGCGCTGCGGGTCGCCGTGGCCGTCAGGAGAAAGCTGGTTGCGGGCAGCCGCGCCCAGGGGACGGGATAATGCGGCTCGCCGCCGTTCGACACGACGTCGAAGGTCGCGAACCTGCCGCCCGGTTTCAGCACCCGACGGATCTCGCGATAGAGCCGCGCCCGGTCGGCGATGTTCATGGCCACATGCTGCAGCAGCACGACATCGAAACGGCCGTCGTCAAGTGGCAGTTGCAATGCGCTGCCAATCTGGAACGACACCTGTTCGCTCTGCCCAGTGCGTTCCGTCAGATAGCGCGCTGCGGCCACGAACGGCTCGCTGAGGTCAACGCCCGTAACCCGGCAGCCATAGGTCGCGGCAAGAAAACGCGCCGGCCCGCCGACGCCGGAGCCGACATCCAGAACCGACATGTCGGCCGTGATCCCGGTCAAGGCGGCAAGCTCGGCAGTCGCGGCAAGTCCCCGGGTGTGAAACTGGTCGAGAGCGGCCAGTTGCCGGGGCATCAGCCGCTGATCCTCCGGCCCGAAGGCGGCGAGCGCCGCCTTGAGCCGCTCGGTCAGGCCCGTCGCGCGGTAGTGGTCGCGCACGCCATCAAGCGCGTCGGCAAGGGGTCTCCCAAGATCGTTGTCCAGTATCCTGCGGCTCGACATCGGTGCGCCTCCTGATTTGCAAGGTGCAATCTACGCCCGCTTCCAGCGGTCGACTATTCGCGATAATGTTGATGGGGCATGAAGCAGAACTTCACGGTCCGGAAAGGTGCGCTCGACGGTGTGGAGGCGTTCCTCGGCGTCGCGCAGCACCGCAGCTTCCGAAAAGCGGCCGCGGAGCTCGGCGTCACGCCATCGGCGATCAGCCAGGCGGTGCGCGCGCTCGAGGCGCGCGTCGGCGCGGCGCTCTTCATGCGCACGACGCGCAGCGTCGGCCTGACCGAAGCCGGGGAACGGTTCCTTTCGCGCGCAAAGCCCGCTTTCGAGGAACTGGTCGCCGCAAGCGAGGTCGCACGTGAGCTTGGGCAGCGGCCGACCGGGCTGTTGCGCCTCTCTGTGCCGCGCGCCGTGGTGCCGATCCTGCTGGAGCCGTTGGTGGCATCCTTTTGCCAGGCCTATCCCGAAGTAGAGGTGGAGATCGCCGCAAGCGGTGAGTTGGTCGACCTGGCGGCCGACGGGTTCGACGCCGGCATCCGGCTCGGCCAGTTCATCGCCGCCGACATGGTCGCGGTTCGGCTGACGCCGCCGTTCCCGCTCGTGGTCGTCGGCAGCCCTGGCTATCTGCGCCGGCAGAAGCGGCCGGAGCGCATCAACGATCTGCGCGGCCATGCCTGCCTGCGCATGCGCCGCTCGAACGGATCGATCGCGCCCTGGCCCTTCATCGACGGCAACAAGACCGTCGAGGCAATCGTCTCCGGGCCGCTGGTCGCGCATGACTACCCGACACTGCTTGGCGCCGCGATCCAAGGAGTGGGACTTGCACAGGTCCCCGGCCCTCTCACCGAGGCCCCGATTGCCGACGGCCGGTTACAAGCGTTGCTCACGCCCTTCGCCGTCACAACGCCGGGAGTTTTTCTGTACTATCCCGACAAACGCCAGGTCCTGCCCAAGCTGCGCGCGTTCATCGAGCATGTGAAATATCGGGGAACGGACGCCGAAGGCGCGCAAACTCCCTGAGGCCAACCGCTCTCGATGACGGGCTTGCCTGTCCGTGCCGCGCTAATTGGCGCGAAGGGCCGCAATCACCGCGGCGGTAACTTCGGCGGTGCTCGCGGTACCGCCGAGATCCGGGCTGAGATATTCCGCCCGGTCCGTGACAATCTCGATCGCAACCATGAGGCGCCGCGCGGCGGCCTGCTCGCCGAGATGCTCAAGCATCAGGCTCGCCGTCCAGAACGATCCGAGCGGATTGGCGACCCCCTTGCCGGTAATGTCGAAGGCCGAACCATGGATGGGTTCGAACATGGACGGCCGGCTGCGCGAGGGATCGATGTTCGACGTAGAGCCGATGCCAAGCGATCCGCCTAAGGCGGCGGCCAGGTCGGAGAGGATGTCGGCGTGCAGGTTGGTCGCCAAAACCGTGTCGATGCTGCCGGGTTTGTTGACCATGCGCTGGGTCATGGCGTCCACCAGCATCCAGTCGACGCTGAGACCGGGGTAGTCGCGAAGCACGCCGCGCACGACTTCGTCCCACAGCACCATGCCATGGCGCTGCGCATTCGATTTGGTGACGACGGTCAGAAGCTTGCGGGGGCGCGACAGCGCAAGCTCGCAGGCGAAACGGGCGATGCGTTCTATCCCGGCGCGGGTAAAGACGGCGACATCCATGCCGACCTCGATAGGCAGTCCGCGATGGGCGCGACCACCGACGCCGGCATATTCGCCTTCACTGTTTTCGCGCACGATCACCCAGTCTATCTGCTTGCCGAGATCGGGCCGCAACGGGCCGGTCAGCCCGGGCAAGAGACGCGTCGGCCGTACATTGGCATACTGGTCGAACCCCTGGCAGATGGCCAGGCGCAGACCCCAGAGGGTGACGTCGTCGGGAAGGTTCGGATCGCCGACCGCGCCGAAATAGATCGCGTCGAAACCCTCCAATTGCTCGAGGCCGTCCTGCGGCATCATGCGGCCGTTGCGGCGGTAATAGTCGGAGCCCCAGTCGAAGCGCTTGAAGTCGAAGGCCAGACCCGGCTCGACAGCGGCCAGGGCTTCCAGCACCTTCACGCCGGCTTCGACGACCTCAGGCCCGATACCGTCACCACCGATGACAGCGATCCTATGCGAGGACATTTTCAGTTTCCTTCTCGATGGCAGCGACGATGGCGCTGGTCATTCCCTCGGTGTTGGTGGTTCCGCGTATGTCGCCGGTCCGCGTCTCGGGCCGCGCGAGCGCCGCAACAGTGGCCCCCGCCATCATGGAAGCCGCCCGAAGCGCCTCGGGAACGCCGCGGTTGTGGCCAAGCCATTGCAGCAGCATGCGGGTGGATTCGATCATCGCATAGGGATTGACGACGCCCTTGCCGGCGATATCGGGCGCGGACCCGTGCGCCGCCTGCGCCATGGCTATATCGCCTTCGCCGATACACAGGCCGGGCGCCATGCCGAGGCCGCCGACGAGGCCGGCGGCCTCGTCGCTCAGGATGTCGCCGAACATGTTGGTGGTGACGACGACATCGAATGTCTGTGGATCCCGCAACAGCCGCATGGCGAAGGTATCCACGATCACCTCGTCGACAGCGACATCGGGGAATTGCTCGGCGGCCCGATAGCACTCCTCCACGAACATGCCGCAGCCGAGCTTGAACACGGTGTCCTTGTGAACGATCGTCAACTTCTTGCGCCTGGTTCTGGCAAGTTCGAGCGCCGCCTTGGCGACACGGTAGCTGCCGGCGCGGGTGATGACGCGAACCGAAATGGTCGTGTCGTGCGTTGGCCGGAATTCTCCGGAACCGGCAACGACATTGCGATCAGGCTGAAAGCCCTCGTTGTTTTCCCGCACGATGACGAGATCGACGTCGTCGAACAGCGCGCCGAGACCGGGAAAGGAGCGCGTCGGCCGGACATTGGCAAAAAGGCCGAAATGCTTGCGCAGGATCGGATGCGGATTGATGGCGCCAGTCACCTTTGGATAGGCCCGATGTCCGATCGGCCCGAGTATGAAGCCGTCCAATGTCGAAAGCGTCTCGAGCGTGCCGTCGGGCATGGTCGATCCGTGAGTGTCGAGCGCCGCGCGGCCGATCGGCATCGGGCGCCAGTCGATGTCGAGGCCGCTGCGCGCGGCGGCGGCCCTGGCGATGCGCACGGCGGCAGGCACGATTTCGTGTCCGATGTCGTCGCCGTTGAGGATACCGATCGTGAGATGGGCCATCGGCCGACCTTTCTGAATTGCCGGCCGCGGCTCTGCCGCCGCGGCGTCTTTGAGATCTGTCAGCCGGCCTTGGCGACGAGGCTCATCAGCCGCTCCAGCGAGGGCTGCCGCTCCAGGTCGCGCACCAGCGCGACGACCTCGTCCGCCGCCGAACGGGCAAGACGGGCATGAGCCGCATTGTCCCTGAACTTGTCGGCAACCTCCTCGTAGCTCATCGGGTTGGCCGGACTGCCCTTTCCGAAGTCGGCTTCGCCGTGAATGACACGGCCGTCATTCAGCGTGACATCGATGATCGTCGTCATCTTGTGATAGCCGGCCTTCTCGGCCTTTTCATCGATTACGAAATCCACTTTGTCGATCATGGCTTTGACATCGGCCCGCTGCGTCGTCGCGTCGGTGAACTCGCCAAGTCCGGCCTTGCCGTCGAGCAGCAGGATGGCCATGCAGAACTCCATCGAGAACTTGGCCTGGAGCTCGTCATGCGGATTGTGATGGATCAGGGCATTCGGCATGTTCGAGTTGGTGCCGACCCGCACGCGCTTCACGTCAGCGGCCTTGATATCGTTCTCGCGGATAAGGCGCGCCATCTCGGTCATGCCGGGATGGGTCAACGACCCCGAGGGATGCGGCTTGATCGAGATGCCCGGCTCGACGAACGTCCACGGCGCGCCGAGGCGTCCACGGATGGCGTTCTCGTCGTAACCGCCGCCGGCGGCCTGGAAGAAGCCGCGCGGGGCCTCCAGAATCTTGTCGGTGGCAGTCCATCCATGGGCGGCGAACTGCGCGGCGGCGACGCCGCTTTCCGATGCGCGCCCTGCATGGAACGGCTTGGTCATCGTGCCGAAATTCTCGCGCAGGCCGGCCGACTGGCTGCCGGCGATCGAAAGAGCGCGCGCCGTGGTCTTGGCATCGAAGCGAAGCAGCGAGGCCGCGGCCGAGGCGGCGGCGAACGTGCCGCAAGTGGCGGTCGCGTGAAATCCAGTCTGATAGTGGCGAGGCGCGATCGCTTCGGCGATCTTGCACTCGACCTCGACCCCGAGATGGTAGGCCAGCATGACGTCCCTGCCCGAGGCGCCCACCAGTTCGCCGACGGCCAGTGCCGCGGGCAATGCCGGCGCAGTCGGATGGGTCAGCAAGCCATAGACGCGATCGGAAGCGACGGCCAGCTGGGTGTCGTCATAATCATCGGCATGGATGCCGACGCCGTTCGCAAACGCGGCAAAGCGCGGCGCAACCTTGCGGCCCGCGCCAATCACCGTCGCGGCGCCAAGCATCAGCCCGAGTTCGTCGAGATGGCGGCGGACGAGGTCGCCGCTTTGCGCGACGGAGCCCGAAAGAGCAAGCCCGATGCCGTCCAGTATCGACTTCTTGCCGAGAGCGATGACGTCATCCGGCAGATCCTGCGGAGTGGCTGCTGCGACGAACTCCGCCACGTATTTCGTGAGACCTGCCTGTGCCATGTCGTGCATTGAAAATCCTCTTTGTCGACCGTGTCTCGAACCAAGAACCCGCTCGCGCGGGCCCTTGCTTGCCAGGGTTGCGAGCAGGACTAGAAAGCAGTTTTGGTAAACTGTCAACAATTTTTTGTCGACAAAATGAGGACCGTCCGGACTGGATCTGTGGGACGGAAATGACGAGCGCAGGCCATAAACGGCGCATTCCGGCGCTTCAGCGGCGAATTCGCCTTCTTCCGAGAAGCGTCTCTACGGCGGTCAGTCCGAAGCGTGTCGCAAAGCCACGGTTGCCCGGCGCGTGCGCGAGGTGCCGTTGACGATGTGCTCGCGCCCGGCCGCGAAGGCCCGCTGCGGATCACGTGCGGCAACGGCTTCCACGATGGCCCGGTGCTCGCGATTGGATATGTCGAGCACGTCGCCACTCGCCAGTGCGCGGTAGCGCTGGATGTGGAGTTCCCGTGCAAGGCCGAGATAGATCTGCGCCAGGCGGCCGTTGCCGCACATCCTCGCCAGTTCCGAATGGAACTCCAGATTGACCGGATAATACTGGCTCACCTCGCCGATCTTCGCCAGTTCGTCCATGCGGTCGACGAGCGCACGCAATTTGGCAATTTCGGGATCGGTGATCTTCTCCGCGACGCTCATGGTCATGCACGCGAAGATGCAGGCGCGTGCTTCCGACACATCGCGGGCTTCATCTTCGCTGAGCTCGCGCACGAAAAAGCCCCGGTTGGGGATCACCTGGATCAGCCCCAGAGCCGCAAGCGCGCTGCAAGCTTCCCGGATCGGCCCCCGACTGACCTTGAGCTGCTGGGCCAGCGCGTTTTCGTTGATCCGTTCGTTGGGCGTGAATTCTCCCTCGACGATCATTCGCTCTATTTCGTGCTGCACGACATTGGCGAGCGAGCGCGTGCGCAAAAAGTCGATGGGCGAAAATCCCGACATGTTTTCGGTTTCGTTAGCCATGAGCCCGAATTCCGTTCAATGCCCCGCGGACGACACGATTTGCCTGATCCGGCCTCGCTGGCCGCGAACACTTTGCCTGGGCATCATCCACGGTTTGATCTCCTTCGTCCAATTGATGCCGACGGCATCCAAGCAGGACCATGACTGAGACATACTTCCTCTTGTCAAGCGAAACGCGGACAATTGCTGTGGAATCAAGACCGGCATCCACCTCAGCCACCGCTCCTGGGAGGCGCTCCGCCGAGAACCGGGACCTTGTTCGCAATAAAAACAACGGTGAACGAAACCACCAACAGCAAGATGCCGAGTACCGCAATCGCTCCGTAGTCGCCGCTCTCGTTGAGGTCGTAGATGATGACCGAGACCAGCTTGGTCTGCGCCGTCGTCAGAAGCACGGTCGCCGACAATTCCCGGATGGTGCCGATGAAGACGAAGCACCAGGCCGCGATCAGGCTGGTGCGCAGCAACGGCGCCGTGATCTGCCACAAGGTCTTCAGGCGGGTGGCGCCGAGAATGCGGCTGGCTTCCTCCAGTTCCGGATGCACGCCATGGAATGCCGATGACAATTGCTGATAACCGGCCGGAAGCTCGATCGTCAGGAAGGCGATCAGCAGGATCCACAAGGTACCGTAGAGACCGAATGTCGGGTTGGCATAGGCGAGGAAAAGCCCGACGCCGAGCACGATGCCCGGAATGGCTATCGGCGCGGTTGCCAGCACGCCCAGAAATGCCGCGCCCGGCGCGGCGCGGCGCGCAACCAGATACGACACCACAAGCGCGATGCCGGTCGCGATCGTTGCCGTCGACAAACCAAGGATCAAGGTGTTCCAGATGGCCAGCCGCGTGCTGGAAAATTCGAAGAGCACGAAATGGAAATTATGGAGCGTCAACGAACTCCAGCTCAGCGGCTCGGAAATATTGTGCGTCAGAGCCACTTTGAGCAGGGCCAGATAGGGAAACAGGACCGTAACGCACAGGATGAACAACACATATGCGCCGGCCAGCCATTTCCAGTTGCCCAGCTTCACGCGCCGCGGCGTGCCGCTCTTGCCGCCGAGCACGGTATAGCCGCGGCGCCCGAGCAGCCATCTCTGCCCCCAGAGCAGGAGCATGGTGACCACGAGCAGGGGCACGGCACTGGCCGCGGCGAGATCGAGCCGCGGCGGAAACTGGAAATAGCTCCAGATCTTGGTGGTGATGACGTGGAAGCCGGCCGGCAGCGCCAGGATCGCCGGCGAGCCGAACATGGTGAAAGCCTGGACGATGGCGACCAGGGACCCGGCGAGCATGGCAGGCAGCACCATGGGCAGCGTCACCCGCCGCAGCGTCGTGCCGGGCTTGCCGCCGAGAATCGCCGATGCTTCCTCCAGGTCGGACGGCACCTTGTCGAAGGCGTTGGCCACCAGCGTGAAGACGAAGGGAAACGAATAGCAGGTGACCGCGAAGACCAGCCCGGTGAAGGTGTAGATATCGAACAGGCTTTGCGACTGGTCGAGACCGAAGGCCCAGCGGTAGATATTGTTGAGAATACCGCTGTTCGGCGCGGCCAGCATTGCCCAGGCAATGGCGCCCAGAAAGGGCGGCGTCACGAACGATGCCGTCACCAGACTGCGGACCAGGCGCTGCCCCGGCATGTCGGTGCGCGCGACAAGCCAGGCCAGCGGCGTGGCGACGAGACACGAGAACAGTCCGACGCAGCCAGCCATGCCAAGTGCGATGAGGAACGCCCTGCGAATTGTGGCGTCGGTAAAGAGGCGGGCGAAATTCGCCAGGGTCAGGGAACCCGCCTTGTTGGTGATGCTGTAGTAGCCCAGCCAGAACAATGGCAGCAGCACCAGCACGCACAGGATGCCGGCCAGCAGCACGAAAAGAGGTGTCGACAAATCGAACCTGCCGAGGCGCCGCCTTGTGGCGGAATCGGGGGACAATGCAGCGATGGTCACCTGGTCACCTCTGAGCTTGATCTGATATCGGCAGAACACCCCCGGCCCGACCCGGGATCTTACGATGTCGCCTGTGACGACATCGCAAAATCATTTCATTCTGCCACCGGTCCAACTTGACGGCGAACCGCTACTCACGTGCCAAAATACTCTTCGTATTTCTGCTTGATCTCTTCGATGGCGTCGCGAACGTTCGCCGGGTCGGACTCAAGCAGCTTGATCTGGGAAAGCGGCGTGCGGTTGGACTTTTCCTTCACGTCCGGCCGAACCGAACGCAGACCACCGAAATCGTCGTTCAATTGCTGGGCTTCCTGCGAGAACATGAAGGAATAGAAAAGCTTGGCTGCGTTTGGATGAGGAGCGTAAGCCAGGATGGCGGCGTTGCCGTAGGCGATGGAGGTTCCTTCCGCCGGATAGACCGCCTTGATCGGCACGCCTTTGTCCTGGAGGATGAACACGTTGTACTCATTGCCATCAGCCTGGATCGGGCGCTCGCCCTGGGCAAGGACCTTCGGCGGCTCCGTCGAGGACTGGACCTGCATGACGCCCTGCTTGCCCAGTTTCTCGAAATAGTCCCAACCGAGAAGCTGGCTGAGGGCATAGGTCGCGGTCATCACGTTGCCGCTGTAGCCAGGATGCGACTTGACCAGCTTGTCCTTGTATTTGGGATCGAGCAGATCGGTCCAGGTCTTTGGTGCGTCCTCTTCCTTCACCAAGTCGGTCCGGTAGGCGATGACGGTCAGCGTGGCGCGGAAAGCCGCATAGAGCCCGTCGGGGTCACGATCCTTTTCCGGCCACATCTTGGCCACGTCCTCGGGAACGGCCGGCGTCAGCCAGTTCTGATCCTTGAATGTGAGGAAGTGGGATGCGTCGGAGGTCTCGATGACATCGGCATTGTGGATGCCGCTCGAATATTCCTGCCCTATGCGCTGAAAGACGCGCTCGGAACCGGCCCTCTCCACCTGGACCTTGATGCCCGGATAATGCGCCTCGAAGGCGGAGCCCAGTTTCTCGGCAACCTGCACGTCGGTGGAGGTGTAGTAGACGACCGAGCCCTCCTTGGTTGCCGCGGCAACCAGCTCGTCCGTCACATGATAGGGCTCCGGCGGTGCGGCCCAGGCCACCTGGCTCCACGCCAAGGCTGCCAAAAGCGCGCCTGCTGCGACTTTCGTGTTCGACATTTCTCTCTCCCTTTAGTGCGCGAGCGCCCGGCAGCGATCAGGTGGGCAATGAAGCCAGATTTGCTGGTTTTCCGGGACCGCGACATCGACGGGCGCAATCGCCCGCACGGTTTCGCCACCTGATAGATTGACGAGATAGTCGCGATGCGACCCGAGATAGACCTGGCGCAGCACCTTTCCGGTGGCCCAGTTGCTCGGATCGCCTTTCGGCTTCTCGTTCGTGAGGTGCAGGTCGTGATGCCGCACCGACACCGCGGTCTGGCCGTTGGAGGCGTAGTCGCCGCTGCCGCAGCGCAGCACCAAACCATTGCCGCAATCGACGGTGTCCGTTCCGATCCGCTTGCCCTTGAAGATGTTGGTGCCGCCGATGAACTGCGCGACGAATTCCGAGCGCGGTCGTTCGTAGATGTCCTCGGGAGAACCAGCCTGCTCGACATTGCCCTGGTTCATCACCACGATGACATCGGCGGCGGTCATAGCCTCGGTCTGATCGTGAGTGACGTAGACGGTCGTGTAGCGGAACTCGTCGTGAAGCCGACGGATTTCAAACCGCATCTCCTCGCGAAGATTGGCGTCGAGATTGGAAAGCGGCTCGTCGAGCAGCAGCGTCTCCGGCTCGATGACAAGGGCCCTGGCAAGGGAAACACGCTGCTGCTGACCGCCCGACAGTTCGCCTGGATAGCGCTCAGCCAGTTTTTCAAGCTTGGTCGCCTGGAGGATGCGACCGGCCTTTGCCTGAATGTCGCTCTTGCCCATACGGCGGAGCCGCAGGCCGTAGGCGATGTTCTCGAACACCGTCATATGCGGCCAGAGCGCATAGCTTTGGAAGATCATCGACATGTTGCGGGCTTCCGGAGGCTCGCTGGCATGCGGCGACGACACGACACGGCCGCCGACGCGGATCTGACCATCCGACGGCTGAACGAACCCGGCGACCAGGCGCAAGGTGGTGGTCTTGCCACAGCCCGACGGCCCGAGCAGGCACACCAGCTTGCCCTTCTCGATAGAGAGGTCGACCTGATTGACGACGGTCAACTTCCCGTAGCGCTTGGTCAGATTGTCGAGTTCCACAAAGGCCATGGGTCCTCCCGAACACTCACTCACAAGCGATGTGCCTGTGCCTCTTCCCCAAGGTCGGTCTAATTTTGTTAATTGTCAACAATTAACTGACGACTATCTGCATTGCCGTTAAGAGCAGCGGCATTTGTCGGCCGGAATTGCCGGGCGCTTCGCGTGGAAACGGATCCGTGCGACGCGCTTCAGCTCTTCTCCATGCCTTGTCACTGTCCCAAAATTTGGGCGACATGCGTTATCCTACAGCCATCAGCAGGCCGCAAAAGAGGACCGATCCGACGACCATCAGCGTCAAGGGGCTCAAACGAACCCTACGCGCCGCAACGGCGACCATGATGGCCACGCACCAAGCGATCCAGCCGCCTTTCGCGTTGCTCAGGAGAGCCAAGACGCTGGACAGCACCAGCCCCGCGGCGAGCGGCGCCAAACCATAGACCAGGGCGCCTTGCCACGCCGCATCCGGACGGCTGTGCCAGAAATGCGCGATCACGATCACCATCAGCGAGGACGGCGCAAAGATCGCGATCGTCGAAACGATAGCCCCCGCCCATCCGGCAAGGTGCCATCCCATCAGCGTGACGATCAGGGTTCCCGGTCCGGGTGCGACGCGGGAGATGGCGAACATGTCGAGGAAAGCCTTGTTGGTCAGCCAGTGCCTGTCATCGACGACGCTGTGCTGCAATTCGCCCAGAATGGAGGATCCGCCGCCGATGGCCATCAATGACAAAGGCGCGAACACCAGACACAGGGTAAGAAGCAGATTATCGTCTTTCATGCCGTTTTCTTACAAAGCCGATGCCGATGCCGATGGGCGCCAGCACCGCAACGATGGCGAGAGCAGAAAGATGAAAGACCGATGCACCGACCAGCGTGCAGGCAAACAGGACCGTTGAAATGACGTCGACGCAGGCATACCGCATGGCAAGATAGCCGACGGAAAGCGACAGTCCGGCTGCCGCGACGGCGAGGCCCGCAAGCAGCGCGCCGATCGCGGGATCGGCGCTGAGCCTCAGCACGACATTTCCTATCAGGATGATCGCGATGGCCGGGGGCAGCACCACTGCCAACAGCGCCACGAAGGCTCCGAGGAAACCTCTGAGTTGATATCCGAGCCAGAGCGCCAGGTTTGCAACGTTGACACCGGGCAAGGACTGGGCAAGAGCCAGGCCGGACAGAAACTGCCGGTCGGTGAACCAGCCCCGATTCACTACGAATTCCGTGTGCATCATGCCGTTCACGCCCCCGCCAATGCTCGTGATGCCGAGCTTGGCAAACGCCAGGAAGAGTTCGAAAAGGCTTGGCGAAGGCAACGCATCCTTCACCAGCGGGATGTCCGCCTGAGGCATGAAACTCCGGTTCTCCAGCTTTTCGGCCAGCAACGATCCTGCCTGTCAGCCACACTGTATTCTGTTGACAGTTTGCAGTAAATAGTAGATCACGATCTCATGAGGGCCGAGCTTGAGTTTCTTCAGAACCACTCCCTGACAAGCGTCCTGCGGCGCGAGTTGGAGAGTCTCATCCTGTCGGGAGAATTCGCCCCGGGTGAGAGACTGAACGAGAATTCGCTGGCGACCCGCTTTTCGGTGAGCCGCGGTCCCATCCGCGAAGTCTGCCGCGGGCTTGCCGAGAAAGGCCTGCTCGAGCTTGTCCCCAACCGGGGCGTGTTCATGCGCAGGATCGGCGAGGACCAGGCCGCCGAGCTTTACGACGTGCGTGCGGGGTTGTTCGCGTCGGCGGCGCGCCTCCTGGCCACGAAGGTCACGGCGGCGCATATTTCGGAACTAGAGCGCTTGCTCGATGGCATGGAGGAGGCGGTCGCCATGCATTCGCTCGATGCCTACTACCCGCTCAATCTGGAATTCCACGATTCGATCCTGCGCTTCGCGGGGAACGGCCGGCTGCACAAGGCCTATTCCGAACTCGTCAAGGAACTGCACCTGTTTCGGGAGCGCGCGCTGCTGCAAGGCGGCGGCCTCTCCGTGTCCAATATTGAGCATCGCCGCATCGTTGCGGCATTGCGAAACGGCGACGCGACAGCCGCCATGGAGGCAGCCTTCCTGCATGTGCAAAGCGGCAAGAGCCGTATGACCCTGCCGGCAGCGGCCGTCCCTGGACATTCGAGCGGCAACGCGCCCGACACCGGGAATCTCGCATGAGCCGCACCGATCGGTCTCGAGAGATGCCTTCAATGGTAGTGGCCGGCCCGGACCGGTCCAACGGGAGCTTGGCATGAACGGCGGACGGGAATTGGAAGGCCGCGTCGCCATTGTAACGGGAGCCGCCCGCAATATCGGACGCATCATGGCGCTGGAGCTTGCCGGCGCCGGGGCCGCCGTGGTCGTGAACGCACGCAACTCCCAGGCTGAAGCCCAGTCCGTCGTCAATGAAATCGCAGCCGCCGGAGGAAAGGCCAAGGCCGTCCTGGCGGATGTCGTCGACCCACGTGCCGTCGATGCCTTGATCGGCGCGACCGTTCGGGAGTTCGGCGGCATAGACATTCTCGTCAACAGCGCCGCCGTACGACATGAAACCGCGTTCGAGGATATGAGCTTCACCGAATGGCGCGACGTGCTTTCGATCATCCTCGACGGCGCGTTCCTGACCGCCCATGCGGCGCTCCCGCACCTCAAGAAGTCAGGACAGGGAGCAGTGATCAATATCGGTGGCTTGTCGGCGCATACCGGCGCTGGCGGACGCGCTCATGTCGTGACCGCGAAGGCGGGCCTATCCGGCTTCACGCGCGCGCTCGCCCATGACCTTGCCGGCGACGGCATTACCGTCAATTGCGTTTCGCCCGGCATGATCGACACAGTGCGGGCAGGCGGAGAACCCTCTCACCATGTCGGGAAACTGCCGCCGGTCGGCCGGCTTGGAACGCCGCAGGAAGTCGCCTTGCTTGTGCGCTATCTCTGCGGCCCCGCGGCCCGCTACATCACCGGCCAGACCGTTCACGTCAACGGCGGCGCCTTCATGGCGTGATCCGCGCCAATCACCAGCAAAGCACGCCGGCAGGCAGTCCTGTGCAACAGCAATCCAGGGGATAAAATGATTGACGTCACCGCCACACTGGCCCGCTATGTCGTGTCGGCATCCGCAGACAGCGTGCCCGGTAATGTCCGGCGCGAAGCGGTACGCTCCTTCCTCAACTGGACAGGCTGCGCGGTGGGCGGCTCGCAACATGCGAGCGTCGATATTGCGCTCGCGGCCGTGTCGCCGTTTGCCGGCAGGGATCAGGCTTCCATATTGGGCCGCGGCGAACGGCTGGACGCACTCAACGCCGCGCTTCTCAACGGCATCGCCAGCCATGTTTTCGACTTCGACGACACGCATCTGCGCACCATCATCCATCCCGCCGGGCCGGTCGCCTCCGCGATCCTGAGCCTTGCTCAGTTGCGGCCGGTAAGCGGCCGTGATCTGCTGCATGCCTTTATCCTCGGCGTCGAGGTCGAATGCCGTATCGGCAACGCGGTATACCCCGCTCACTACGACATCGGCTGGCACATCACCGGAACAGCCGGCGTCTTTGGCGCCGCCGCCGCAGCGGGGCGGCTGCTTGGCCTCACCGAACAGCAGATGATCTGGGCGCTCGGCATCGCCGGAACGCAGTCTTCGGGTTTCCGCGAGATGTTCGGCACCATGTGCAAGAGCTTCCATCCGGGCCGCGCAGCGCAAAATGGACTGCTCTCCGCCTTCATGGCGCAACGCGATTTCACCTCGTCAAATCGCGTGCTCGAGGCGCCGCGCGGTTTCGCCCACGTCATGTCGACCGAACGCAATTTCGACGAGATCACCAAAGGTCTGGGCGAGAGCTTCGAGATCGCGCTGAACACCTACAAGCCGTTTGCCTGCGGCATCGTCATCCACCCGATCATCGACGGCTGCGTGCAATTGCGCAACGAGTTCGGACTGACGGCCGCGCAGATCGAGGGCATCGAACTGGAAGTCGATCCGCTGGTGCTTGAGCTGACCGGCAAGAAGACGCCGAAGGTCGGTCTCGAGGGCAAGTTCAGCGTCTACCATTCGGCAGCGGTGGCCATCATCGAAGGCCGCGCCGGCGAGGAGGAATACAGCGATGCGAGCGTGCGCGACCCGGAGGTGATTGCGCTGCGCGACCGCGTGAGTGCAGCGGCATCGCAAAGCGTCGCCGAAGACGAATGTCACGTGACGATCAGGCTCAAGGACGGCCGCGTCCTGAGGAAACATGTCGAGCACGCGATCGGCAGCCTGGCGCGGCCGATGACCGACGACGATCTGAACGCAAAATTCGGCGGGCTTGCCGAAGCGGTTCTGGGCGCCACGGCAACGGCGCGCCTGCGGGATCTGTGCTGGGAGATAGAGACGCTCGAAGACGCCGCCGCCATCGCCCGCGCCGCAACCCCCGTGGGCTGAACGGTTCTCATGCAGCGGCGGTCGATCTCGCCGACGCAAACACCCTCTCTGCCTTGGTGCCGACGATCTGAAGGTCAAAGTGCTGCGGCGATCGCCTTGCCGCACTCGACGGTGTTTGCGGCGCCGCCAAGGTCGCGCGTGCGCAGCGAAGGCTCGGCGAGAATGGTCTCGATGGCCGAAACGATCCCGGCGGCCGCCTCAGTCTGCCCGAGATGGTCGAGCATCATCGCGGCCGACCAGATCTGCCCGACGGGATTTGCAATCCCTTGCCCCGCAATATCCGGCGCCGAGCCGTGAACCGGCTCGAACAGGGACGGAAAATTGCGGTCGGGATTGATATTGGCGCTCGGCGCGATGCCGATCGTTCCCGTGCAGGCCGGGCCGAGATCGGACAGAATGTCGCCGAAAAGGTTGGAGGCGACGACCACGTCGAACCAGTCGGGATGAAGCACGAACTGGGCCGTCAGGATATCGATGTGGTATTTGTCCCAGCGCACATCGGGAAAAGCCTTGGCCATTTCCTCCACGCGCTCGTCCCAGTAGGGCATGCTGATCGAGATGCCGTTCGACTTGGTGGCCGAGGTCAGGTGTTTGCGCTTGCTCTTGGCGGCAAGCTCGAACGCGAACCTCAGCACACGATCGACGCCAATGCGCGTCATGACTGTTTCCTGCACCACCACTTCGCGCTCGGTGCCCGGGAAGATGCGGCCGCCTATCGACGAATACTCGCCTTCGGTGTTTTCGCGCACCACCCAGAAATCGATATCGCCTGGGCCGCGCCCGGCGAGCGGGCTCGGCACACCCGGCATAAGGCGCACCGGCCGCAGGTTGACGTATTGATCGAACTCGCGCCTGAACTGGAGAAGCGACCCCCACAGCGACACGTGGTCGGGCACGCCGGCAGGCCAGCCGACGGCGCCAAAGAAGATCGCGTCATGCGATCCGATCCTTGCCTTCCAGTCCTCAGGCAGCATCCGGCCGTGACGGGCATAATAATCGTAGGAGGCGAAATCGAACCAGTCGAACGACAGGCCGATGCCGAAGCGCGAAGCGACCTTTTCCAGGACGCGTACGCCCTCCGGCACGACCTCCTTGCCGATGCCATCGCCGGGGATGACCGCGATGCGGAAACTGTTGGATTTCGTCATTTGGCTTCCAGTTGGTTTCAAGGCCGGTTGGCTGACATCGGTCAGGCTGCAACCTGGCGCTCTGTGTTTTTGCGGCGCGCAAGCTGGGCCGCAAGTCGAACCGCACTCTCCAGCGCACCTGTCGAGGCGACGCCTTTGCCGACGATGTCGAAGGCGGTTCCGTGCGCCGGCGTGGTGAAGACGGTTTCGAGGCCGGCCGTGACGGTCACGCCGCGATTGAAGCCGCGCAGCTTGGTCGCGATCTGCCCCTGATCATGGTACATGGCGACCACACTGTCATATTCGCCGGCGAAGGCCTTGATGTAGATGGTGTCGGCGGGGAAAGGCCCGCTGCAATCGATGCCCGTTGCCGCGGCGACCTTTACCGCCGGACCGATCAGATCGATCTCCTCGCGCCCGAACAGCCCGTTCTCGCCGGCATGCGGGTTGAGGGCAGCGACGGCGATGCGCGGCTTCTTCATGCCGGCGCGTTGCATGGTGCGGTCAACAAGTTGGATTGCTTCGATGATGCTGTCATGGGTGATCTGGTCGAGAGCCGTGCGCATGGAGACGTGCGAGGTGACGCGCGACATCCATTGGCCGTCGAGAACGTTCATCTCGGAGAAATATCCTTTGTGTTCCAGCAAATGGGCAAACATCTTGTGCTCGTCCGGAAATTTCCAGCCGCCGGCATGAAGCGCCGCCTTGTTCAGCGGTGCGAAGGTGATGCCGTCCACTTCGCCCTTCATCGCCAGCCGCACGGCGGCGGCCAACGTGTCTCCGGTCAGCCTTCCGGACTCGGCAGAAACCACGCCGCGCGGCAAGGCCGCGGGGTCGATGTTGCCGAGATCGATGACGGGCGTCTGCACCGCGTTCCAGTCGATCGAGGCGACGTCCGGCACGGTCTTGATGGAGAGAGACACACCGGCATCGCGCGCCCCCATCTCCAGGACACGCCGGTCGCCGAGAACGACGATGCGCGCAGCATCGGAAAGTCGGCCATCCGACAGCACGCGCGCAACGAGTTCCGGGCCGATGCCGGTCATATCGCCCGGCAAGAGGGCCAGGCAAGGGAGCGAAGCGGCTTTGGGCGAGGACTTATCTGAATCTGGCATGGACACGCCCCTTCGGCTCGGCGGTGGCAAGGCCACCCGATGGTGGCCGCGCAAGCCTCGCTTGGCGACCTCGGTGCGATGTTGCGCTGCATCCAAAAAAAGTCAACTGAAAATTGTTGACAGTATTCAATTTGAAGGCGAGGTTTAGGGGACAGAGCTCTGGAGAACCTTATGGCCAGTCAAAACGCCTCGGACGTCGCCGCCGCATCCCTCATGCCCCCTCTGGAGAAGGAGCATCGGAGCCTGATGGAGGGATTTTCCTACAGGAGGATCAAGACCAGGGGAGCCGAGATCAATGTCGCGATCGCGGGCTCAGGCCCGGCATTGCTGCTGGTCCACGGCAATCCGTTGACGCATGTCAGTTGGCACCGGATCGCGCCTTCGCTGGCGAAATCCTTCACGGTGGTTGCCATCGACCTGCGCGGGTACGGCGACAGTTCGAAGCCCGACGGCGGCCCTGACCATGCCGCATACAGCTTCCGCGCCATGGGCGAAGATGCCTTCGACGTGATGAGCGAACTCGGCTTTGAAAAATTCGCGCTTGCCGGCCATGACCGCGGCGCGCGCGTCGGTTTCCGCATGGCGCTCGATCGGCCTGACAGGATCACGCGCTTCTGCGCGCTCGATATCATCCCGACCTATCATCTTCTCACCAACGTCACCCTAGGCTGGGGGCTGGAAAGCTATCACTGGTTCTTCATGGCGCAGAAGGCGCCGTTTCCGGAAAAGCTGATCTGCGCAGACCTCGACTATTACATCCAGTACAAGCTCAACAAGAAGGGCGTGGGGCTGGAGATATTCACGCCGGAAGCCTTCAAGGAATATGCCCGCTGCACGACGCCTGAGCAGATCCACGCGGTGTGCGAGGACTACCGGGCGACCGTGACACTCGACCTTGCCATGGACACAGCCGATTTCGGCAAGAAGAAGATCGGATGCCCGGTCATGGTGATCTGGGGCAGCAACAGTCATGTCGGACGCCATCTCACGCCTATCGAGGCATGGGCCCCTTGGGCGCCGGACCTTAGAGGCTGGGCCATTCCGACGGGCCACTACCCGGCCGAGCACCGTCCCGACCTGATCTATGAAAGCTTCTGGACGTTCTTCAAAGGCGGCGAGCCGAAGCCCTACCGCTGATAATGCCCGGCGGTTCTTCAGCCTAGCCGCGCGGCGTGCCACTTCAGGTGATCGTCCATGAAGGTCGAGATGAAGTTGTAGGAATGATCGTAGCCTTCCTGCATGCGCAAGGTGAGGTCGATGCCGGCCTTCTTGCAGGCTTCATCGAGCAGCCACGGACGGAGGCCTTCGTCAAGGAACCCATCGGCCGTGCCCTGATCAACCAGGAACTCGCCAAAACGGCGGCCGTCCTCGATAAGCAGCGTGGCGTCATAGGCGCGCCAGTGCCTGTCGTCGGCGCCGAGATATTTCTCGAGCGCAGGCCGCGACCAGCCAGCTGTCGTCGGCTGAACGATCGGCGCGAAGGCCGAGCAACTCCTGAAGCGGTCGGGGTTCTTCAGCGCGATCGTCAACGCGCCGTGTCCGCCCATCGAATGACCCGATATGCCCTGGCGCGCCGTGTCGGCAGGGAAGTTCGCGGCGATTAATCCCGGCAGTTCGTCGAGAACGTAGGAATACATACGGTAGTTCCTGGCGTAAGGCTGCTGCGTCGCATCGACATAGAAACCGGCGCCGCAGCCGAACTGCCAATTATCCTTCTCGTCCGGCACATCGGCACCGCGCGGGCTGGTGTCGGGGCAGACCACGATGAGACCAAGCTCGGCCGCCAGGCGCCGGTACTCGCCCTTGTCCATGACGTTGGCATGGGTGCAGGTGAGACCCGAAAGATACCACAGCACCGGCACCGGCCCATCCTTGGCCTGCGGCGGCACGAAGACGGCAAAGGTCATGTCGCAGGCGCAGACCTCTGAAGCGTGCGAATAAACACCCTGGACGCCGCCATGCGACTTGGACGTGGAAACGACTTTCATCAACTCTGCCTTTTCGTCATGGCCTTTCGGTCCGACATAACTGCCGGCCGCCGCGCCCGCAACCTTCAGCCCTGCAAACAGCACCGGCGGCGTGACCGAGGTTCACCTCGGTTACGCCGCCGGTCGACGCCGGACTTTGGGAACACGCCGACCTGGCCGGGAGGCTGGAGGTAGCGAAAAGTCCGGGCGTTCCTGTGACCCGCCTCCTCAACCCGACAGGACTCCTGTCGGTCCAAGTGGGGATGTCCTCGGGCCCGCGGCGTGTGGCTTTCTCAGTAAACCACGACACTCCTGATCGACTTGCCCTCATGCATGAGGTCGAAACCCTTGTTGATGTCCTCGAGCTTGAGCGTGTGGGTGATCATCGGGTCGATCTCGATCTTGCCGTCCATGTACCAGTCGACGATCCTGGGCACGTCGGTGCGGCCGCGCGCGCCGCCGAAGGCGGTGCCCATCCAGGTCCGCCCGGTGACCAGCTGGAACGGCCGGGTCGCAATCTCCTGGCCGGCGCCGGCGACGCCGATGACCACCGACTTGCCCCAGCCGCGATGCGAAGTCTCCAGCGCCTGGCGCATCACCTTGGTGTTGCCGGTGCAGTCGAACGTGTAGTCGGCGCCGCCGATCTGGTCGGCGCCGCGCTTGGTCATGTTGACCAGGTAAGGCACGATGTCGCCGTCGATCTCCTTCGGATTGACGAAATGCGTCATGCCGAATTTTTCGCCCCAGGCTCGCCTGTCGTTGTTGAGATCGACGCCGATGATCATGTCGGCGCCGGCAAGCCTCAGCCCCTGGATGACATTCAGCCCGATGCCGCCGAGGCCGAAGACCACCGCGGTCGCGCCTTGCTCGACCTTTGCCGTGTTGATGACGGCACCGACGCCGGTGGTCACCCCGCAGCCGATGTAGCAGATCTTGTCGAAGGGCGCGTCGGGATTGACCTTGGC
>NZ_VFWA01000006.1:0-274420 GCF_006442295.1 Mesorhizobium sp. B2-3-2
AAACCCGCGCCGAAGGGCACCCCGCATTGGCCCTTACTTCTCCTCTTGCGCTCCGACCCTAATAACGCAACAGGCCCCTTGTGGGAGAAGGTGGCCTCGCGCAGCGAGGTCGGATGAGGGGTGTTCCAGGGAACGCCAGCGTCTCACTCCGCTGGAACACCCCTCAACCGTCTCGGCGCTGCGCGCCGATCCACCTTCTCCCACAAGGGGAGAAGGAAAAAGCGCCGCTACATCACCCGCTCCGCCTTCGGGTCATACATCGGCTTCAGCGACGCCTCCGCCGCGAAGCGCTCGCCGGCGATCTCGATCTCATAGGACGAGGCCAGCACATCCGCCTCGCTCTCGCCCTGGCAGGGCACATAGCCCAGCCCGATCGCGCCGCCGAGGTGGTGGCCGTAATTGCCTGAGGTGATCGGGCCGACGATCTTGCCGTCGCGCAGGATCGCCTCATTGTGGAAGAGCAGCGGCTGCGGGTCCTTCAGCCGGAACTGGACCAGCCGGCGGTTCAATCCGCTTTCTTTCTTCTTCAACACCGCATCGCGGCCGATGAAATCGCCTTTGGCCGTCTTCACCGCGAAGCCGAGACCGGCTTCCAGCACGTTATCCTCGTCGGTGATGTCGTGGCCGAAATGGCGGAAGGCTTTTTCGATGCGGCAGGAATCGAGTGTATGCAGGCCGCACAGCTTCAGCCCGACATCGGCACCGGCCGCATCGATTGCCTCGAAGACATGGGCCGCCTGGTCGGTCGAAACATAGAGCTCCCAGCCAAGTTCGCCGACATAAGTGACACGGTGGGCGCGGGCGAGGCCCATGCCGATCTCGATCTCCTGGAAGGTGCCAAACGGGTTGTTCTCGTTGGAGAAGTCGTTGGGGCTGACCTTCTGGATCAATTTTCGCGCATCCGGACCCATCAGGCAGAGCACGCTTTCGGCAGCGGTGACATCGGTGATGACGACGAACTCGTCCGTAAGGTGCTTGCGCAGCCAGGCGAGGTCGCGCTGCAGCGTCGCACCAGGCACGACGAGGAAATAGGCGGTGTCCGACAGGCGCGACACCGTGAGATCGCTCTCGATGCCGCCGCGCCGGTTGAGCATCTGCGTGTAGACGATCCTGCCGGGCGCCACGTCCATGTCGTTGGCGCACAGTTTTTGCAGGAAGGCGCAGGCGTCGCGGCCCTCGACGCGGATCTTGCCGAACGAGGTCATGTCGAACAGGCCTACCTTGTTGCGGACGGCGAGGTGCTCCTCGCGCTGGTTGTCGAACCAGTTCTGCCGCTTCCAGGAATAGCGGTATTCGCGCTCCTGGCCTTCGCGCGCGAACCAGTTGGCGCGCTCCCAGCCGGCGACTTCGCCGAACACGGCGCCGCGCGCCTTCAGATGGTCGTGCAGGGGCGAACGGCGCACGCCGCGCGACGTTACCACCTGGCGATAGGGGAAATGATCGGCATAGAGCAGGCCGAGCGTTTCGGAGACACGCTCCTTGAGGTAGCGGCGGTTCTTCTGGAAAGGCTGGGCGCGGCGGATGTCGACTTCCCACAGGTCGAACGGTGCCTCACCGTCGTTGATCCACTGCGCCAGCGCCATGCCGGCGCCGCCTGACGAGACGATGCCGATCGAATTGTAGCCGGTCGCCATCCAGTAGCCCCGCAGTTCCGGCGCCTCGCCGAGATAATAGCGGTCGTCGGGGGTGAAACTCTCCGGACCGTTGAAGAAGGTGTGGATGCCGGCTGTCGCCAGCATCGGCATGCGGTTTACGCCCATTTCCAGGATCGGCTCGAAATGGTCCATGTCCTCGGGCAACTGGTCGAAGCAGAAATCCTCGCTTATGCCGTCCATGCCCCACGGCTTGGCCACCGGCTCGAAGGCGCCGAGCATCATCTTGCCGGCATCTTCCTTGTAGTAGGCGCACTCGTCGGGCACGCGCAGCACCGGCAGGCGGCTCAGCCCCGGGATCGGCTCGGTGACGAGGTAAAAATGCTCGCAGGCGTGCAGCGGGATGGTGACGCCGTTCTGGGCGCCCAGTTCGCGCGCCCACATGCCGGCGCAGTTGACGACGATGTCGGCCTCGATCGTGCCTTGCTCCTCGCCCTGGGCCCAGGACACACCGGTGACGCGGCCGTTCCTGGTGTGGACCTTGGTGACCTTCACATTCTCCACGATGGTGGCGCCGCGCTGGCGCGCGCCCTTGGCCAATGCCATGGCGATGTTGGCCGGGTCGCACTGGCCGTCGAGCGGCAGGTGCACGGCGCCGACGACGTCGGACACGTTGAGATGCGGGTACATCTCCTTGACTTCCCTGGGCGAAATCTCGCGCACGTCGACATCGAAGGCGCGGGCGAGTGAAGCCTGCCGGTAGATCTCGTGCTTGCGCTCCTCGGTCAGCGCGACGGTGATCGAGCCGACCTGGCGCATGCCGGTACCGACCTCGGTCTCGGCTTCCAGCTTGACGTAGAGGTCGGCCGAATATTTCGCCAGCCGCGTCATGTTCTGCGAGCCGCGCAACTGGCCGATCAGGCCGGCGGCGTGCCATGTCGTGCCCGAGGTCAGTTGCTTGCGCTCCAGAAGCACGATGTCGGTCCAGCCGAGCTTGGCCAGGTGGTAGGCGACCGAGCAGCCGGAAACGCCGCCGCCGATGATGACCGCGCGGGCTTTGGCGGGAATGGTCCGAGGGGAAGGGATGTTCATGCGGCCTCGCGGCGGTAGCTGGAGACAAAGCGGCGCAGCCGGAGTGCTGCTTCCCGCAGGACCGGTTCCGGCTGGCACAGGCTGACGCGGATATGGCCGGCTGCGGCCTCGCCGAAGCTGGAGCCGGGCATGACGCCGACCTTCTCCTTGTCGAGGAAGGCGAAGGCGAACTTCTCGTCGTCGGATTCGACGGCCGATATGTCGAGCATGACATACATGCCGCCTTCGGAGCCGCGCACGCCGACATCGTTCATGCCGCGCACGGCGTCGAGCAGGACGGCGCGTCGCGCCGCATAGCGTTCGGCGATTTCCTTCACGCCATAACCCTTCTCCAGCGCCTCGGTGCAGGCGATCGAGATGAAGGCCGGCAGGCCGTAGGTCGTCACCAGATTGAGGTTGGTCAGCAGCGAGATCATCTCGCTGGGACCGGTCAGCCAGCCCATGCGCCAGCCGGTCATGCCGTGGCTCTTGGACATGGAATTGACGACCAGCGTGCGCTCGGCCATGCCGGGCAGGGAACGCGGCGAGATGTGCTCGCCGCCGCCGAGCGTCCAATAGACTTCGTCTGACAGCAGCCACAAATCGTGCTCGCGGCAGACCTCGGCCAGCTGTTCCAGCCGTTCCCGCGAATAGACGGCTCCGGTCGGATTGTTCGGCGTGTTGATCAGGATGGCGCGCGTATTCGGCCGCAATGCCGCGCGGATCATGTCGGCGCGGGGCTGGAAACCATCCTCGGCCGGCGTCTCGACAACCGTGAAGGTCGCGCCCGCGGCGCTGAAGGTGTTGGGGTAGGTCGCGTAGTATGGCGCAACCACGATGGCGTGGTCGCCCGGGTCGAGCACGGCCTGCACGGCGGCGTAGAGCGCCGCCTGGCCGCCCGGCGTGGCGATGACCTGGTCCGGCGTCGTCTCGATTCCCGTGCAGGCGCCCGAGGCGGCCGCCATGGCCTTGCGCAAGCGCGGCAGGCCGGGCAGGGGGGTGTAGTGGTGATTGCTGCCGCGAACCGCGGTCACGCAGGCCTCGATCGTCTCGGAAGGCGTATCGAAATCGTGATCGCCGACCGACAGCATGATGATGTCCTCGCCGGCCTCCTTGCGGGCCCATGCGGCGAAGTGGACTTCCCAGCCATCCTTGCCCGACGGCACGATGCCTGAAATGCGCGATGATGGTTTTGGCATCAGGCTCTCAACCTTTCGTTCTTCGGATCCCACAAGGGCTCGTCCTTCTGCACGACCGCCTTGAAGCGGTCGCCGAAGATCTCGACTTCGACCGATGTGCCGGGCTCCGCCAGGTCGGCGCGCAGCATGCCGAGCGCGATCGACTTGCCGACGCGGTGGCCCCAGCCGCCTGACGTCGTCTCGCCGACGATCTGGCCGTCATGCCACAGCGTCGACATGTAGGGTGCGTCGCAATCGCCGGGGTTTTCGACCACCAGCGTGACGAAGCGCTTCCTGACGCCCTGCTGCTTCTCGTTCTGCAGCGCCGCCTTGCCGCGGAAATCGGGCTTGTCCCATTTGACGAAGCGCTCGAGCCCGCCTTGCAGGATCGAGTAGTCGGTCGAGAGGTCGCCTTTCCAGGTGCGGTAGCCCTTTTCAAGCCGCAACGAATCCAGCGCGTACATGCCGAACGGTTTCAGGCCGTGCGGCTGTCCCGCCCCGCAGATGGTGTCGAAAACGGCGGCGGTGTCGTCAACCCTGGTGTGGATTTCCCAGCCGAGTTCGCCGGCGAAGGAGACGCGTACCAGCTTCGCCCAGCGTCCGGCGATATCAGTTTCCTGATGCGTCAGCCACGGCAAGGTCAGGTCGGCCTCACAGACGGTGGCGAGGATTTCCCGCGACTTGGGTCCGGCCAGGATTTGGGTGGAGAATTCCTCGGTCCGGTCGATCAGCTTGAAAGTCGCATCCTTGGGCATGTGCGATTTCAGCCATTCGAAGTCATGCCATTGCGCTACTGCCGCAGTGATCAGCGTCATGGACTCCTCGCCATGGCGCACCACCGACATTTCGGTGACGATGCGGCCCTTGTCGTCGGAGAAATAGACGAGACCGATGCGGCCGGGCTTCGGCACGAGGCCGGTCACTTGCCGGCTCAGCCATTCGGCGGCGCCCGGACCTTCGAGGTTGAAGCGCGAAAAACCCGGCAGGTCGAGTATGCCGGCGGCGTCGCGAACGGCCAGGCATTCCTCGCGCACGCGGTGCTGCCACGGCCCGTCGCGACGGAAGGTGAGCGTTCCTTCTTCGGAGACGTCGTCGCCATCCTGCGCATACCAGGTGGCGCGCTCCCAGCCATTATAGGCGTCGAAGCGGGCGCCGAACGCCTTGATGCGCTCATGGATCGGCGACAATTTCCTGTCGCGTCCCGCCGGCCAGGCATGGCGCGGAAACTGGATGGCGTATTCGTTGCCGTAGATCTCCATGCCTTTGGCAACGCAATAATCCGGCGCCGAAGCGAAGGATGTGAAGCGGCGCGGGTCGCAGGACCACATGTCCCATTCGGTCTGGCCCTCAGTGACCCATTCGGCCAGCACCTTGCCTGCACCGCCGCCTTGCGCGATGCCGAAGGTGAAGACGCAGGCCTCGAAGGCGTTGGGGACTCCCGGCATCGGCCCGATCAGCGGATTGCCGTCCGGCGCATAGGGAATCGGGCCGTTGATGACCTTGGACAGGCCGGCGGTACCCAGGATCGGCACGCGGGCAACGGCATCTGCCAGATAATGCTCCAGCCGGTCGAGATCGTCGGGGAAAAGCTGGAAGGAAAAATCCTCCGGCATCGGATCGTTGTGGGTTGCCCAGTGCGCACGGCAATTGCGCTCATAGGGGCCCAGATTCATGCCGTTCTTTTCCTGGCGCAGATAGTAGGAGGTGTCGACGTCGCGCAGCAGCGGCAGCTTCCTGCCCTGTTCCTTCGACCATGCGGCGAGTTCGGGGATCTCCTCGAACAAGATGTACTGATGGCTCATCACCATCATCGGCACTTCGCGGCCGAACATTTTTCCGACTTCGGCGGCACGGTAGCCGGCGGCGTTGACGACGATCTCGCAGCGGATCTCGCCTTGCGCTGTTGCAACCACCCACTCGTCCTTGTCGCGGCGCACGCCTGTCACCGGGCAGAAGCGTATGATCCGGGCACCCATGTCGCGCGCGCCCTTGGCCAGAGCCTGGGTCAGCTGCGCCGGGTCTATGTCGCCGTCGCTCGGGTCGTAGAGGGCGCCTTTCAGCTCATGCGTCTCGATGAAGGGATACCGGCGCTTGATCTCGTCCGGGCCGACAATCTCGATGTCCATGCCCTGGTAGCGGCCCATGCCCTTGGCGCGCTGGAACTCCTGCATGCGCTCTTGCGTGTGGGCAAGACGCAGCGAGCCGGTGACATGGTAGTTCATGGGATAGTCGACGGCCTCGGCCAGCCCGCGATAGAGCTCGGTCGAATAGCGCTGCATGTTCATCAGCGACCAGGACGAGGAGAAGGTCGGCACATTGCCGGCGGCATGCCAGGTCGAGCCGGAGGTGAGTTCGTTCTTTTCCAGGAGAACGCAGTCGGTCCAGCCCGCCTTGGCGAGATGGTAAAGCGAGGAGGCGCCGACGACACCGCCTCCGATGATCACCACGCGTGCCGTGCTCGGCAAACCGGCCATGTTCTTCTCCAACCCTTGGTCCAATTTCATTCAATAAACCGGCGGCGAAACCACCCAGATGACGACCGCCGGCTCCATTCCCGGATTACGCCAGCGGAAAGGCTTGCCCTCGAAGCGAAAGGAATCGCCTTCGCCGAGGCGATGCCATGTCCCCGATATTTCGATGTCGAACGTCCCCGACACGACATATCCAGCCTCTTCGGTTGGCCGGCGCGCCTCCGTCCTGAGTTCGGCGCCCGGGGCGAAGACCGAACGCAGCATCTCGAAGCTACCGCCGAGATCGGGCGACAGAAGCTCCTCCATGAGGCCGGATTCGCTTGTGCCAAGGGTGCGGCGGCTGCCGGCGCGCACGACCGCGCCGCGCTCGCTTTCGACGGGCACGTCGTGGCCGAAGAACAGGCTGACCGGCACGCCGAACAGTTCGCCGAAGGCCCTGAGGTCACTGAGCGACGGTGTCGACAAGCCGCGTTCGACCTGGCTGACCCAGCCGACCGACCGACCGAGTTTCAGGGCGATCTCGGCAAGCGTCAGGCCGCGCGCCTTGCGCAGCGCCCTGATATCGCCGGCCAGCAATCGTTCGTAATTTCCCTGCAATGCTTTCGCTGTAGCTGGAGGCAAATCGTGCTCTCGTGAAAAAATCCAATCAAATTTCATGAGATGCCGGAGCGGTGAAAAAATCAAGCGGATTTTCACGGGTGCACAAGATTTGCTTGCGCGATTTTGGCGGTTCATGCAAAGGCTCGGCCGCGAACGGCGAGTGGGGACGTCCGATCGGGACACAGGGTAAGGGACGGCCCATGCTGGAAAAGAAGGCTCGAATCGCTGACGATGCCGATATCGTCGACGACGCGATCGTATCGCGCCGGTCGGTGCGCGCTTTTCTGCCCGACATGGTCGACGACGATACGATCCGCGACATACTGGCGGTTGCGGCGCGCGCGCCCTCCGGCACCAACATGCAGCCATGGCGGGTCTATGTCACCAAGGGCGACACCAAGCAGCGCATATCGGATGCCATCCTGAATTCCGGCATCCGCGCCGAAAAGGCCGACTGGGACGAATATCGCTATTATCCCACGCAGTTCTTCGAACCCTATCTGACCCGCCGCCGCGCCAACGGTTTCGGGCTCTACGGCGCACTCGGCATCGGCCGCCGCGAGGTCGACAAGATGCGCGCCCAGCATGACCGCAACTTCGTCTTCTTCGACGCGCCGGTCGGCATGATCTTCACCATCGACCGCCGCCTCAACCAGGGTTCCTGGATCGACTACGGCATGTTCCTGCAGAACATCATGGTTGCCGCGCGGGGCAGGGGCTTGCACACCTGTCCGCAGGCGGCGTTCGCGCCCTATCACCGGCAGATCAGGCCGGTGCTCGGCATCCCCGACGAAGAGATCGTCGTCTGCGGCATGGCGCTCGGTTATGAAGATACGTCGAAGCCCGAAAACGCCTTTCGCACCGACCGCGTGCCGCTGGAGGAATGGGTGACGTTCAGCGAGTAGGCCGATTGTGCCTGCGCTGCGACATCCGCTATTCCGTGTTCATCTGGGCGCCATGGCCGCTGACATGGGCGCCATCCTGCGGCGTCAGCTTGAGATAGGCTGATAGCGCGCACAGCGTGATGACACCCTCGATCACGAACAGTATCCGGAAGTCATTGGCGACGGCCGGACCGCCGCCGGCCAGAAACGATAGTGCCGCGGCGGCGAGGCCGACGCTGATCGCCACCGCCAGTTGCCACAATATGTAATAGAGCGCGCTGAAGCGGGCGAGCTGCTCGGGCGCGATATCGGAATAGGCAAGGTTGCCGGTCGACGCCCATTGCGCGGAACGGAAGACGCCGAAGATGAAGATATAGGCAAGCACGATCCACACCGGTGTGGTCGCCTGCATCAGGGCAAAGCCCGCAACCATCGCGGCAACGACTGGGGTATTGAAGACCAGCACGCGGCGGAAGCCGAAGCGGTTGAGGAGGCGCGGCATGAAGACACGCATGACCACCGATCCGACCGCGGCGACGAATGTCAGCGAGCCCGCCTGCACCGCGCTCATGCCGAAGCCGAGCTGGAACATCAGCGGCAGCAGGAAGACGACGGAGCTGAGGCCGATCGTGTCCAGACCGCCGCCGGTGAGGAAGGAGATGCGGAAGGTTCGGATGCGCAGGAGCTTGAGGTCGAGCAGGGGGTTGCGCACGCGCAGGCAATAGAACGAGGCGACCGTCAGGACGACCAGCCCCAGGGCAAGCTCGGCCGCGATCACGCCGGCGGCCGCATCTTTCGCCGCCAGCGAATCCATGCCGAAGACCAGCAGGACCATGCCGCTGCCGACCAGCAGGAAGCCCGGGAAATCGAACGGCGTGCGCACGGGTTTGGTCACCGTCGGAAACAGCGAGGCGGCAAGGACAGCCGCCGCCAGCGCGAAGGGCACGTTGATGAAGAAGATCCAGCGCCAGGAGATGTAGGTGGTCAGCGCGCCGCCGACGAGCGGACCGACCAGCGGGCCGGACTGGCCGGCCAGCGAGATGTACATATTGATCTTAAGCGTCCGGCTTCGAGGGAAGGTCGACAGGATGACGACCTGGCCGAGCGTGCCCATCAGCGCGCCGCCGAACCCCTGCAGCGCGCGGGCGCCGACCAGCGTCCAGATATTGTTCGACAGGCCGCACAGCGCCGACGAGGCGGCGAAGACCAGCAGCGCAAAGCAGTAGACGTTGCGCAGGCCGAAGCGGTCGGCGGCCCAGCCGCCGAGCGGCATCGAGATGATCAGGCTGGCGACATAGACCGTGATCAGCAGGCCAAGCTGGCTTGGTGGACGGCCAAGGCTTTCGCTGATGCCGGGCAGCGCGGTCACCACGACGTTCTGGTCGAGGCTGGTCATGAACACGCCGCACGCAACCGTCAGCGGCAGCAGGAGCGTGGCCCTGGCCGACACATCGGCGCGATCGGTGGCGCCGGCGGATATTTCTGCGGTCATGGAGATGTTCGAACCAAACGGATGCGCGGACTTTTGAGACGGGTTTTGTTACCCTTCGGACCGGCTTGACGGTCGTATCCTGCCAGTATGACGGCCGCCGGCGCATTGCTGTAGCGTCAGAGCCGGCCGGCCTTGATGCCAGAATCCGTCGAGGCGCGCCTACTGCACCTCGTAACCGACTTCCTCGCTGGCGTGACACAGCGCCTTCCAGAATGAGCGCGCGAACGAACGGAAGACGTAGATGTCGAACTGGTCGCCACCGGTGCGCTGGATCTGGGCGAAGACATCGTGATGGGTGGTCGAGCGGCCGGCGCCGAGCGGGAAGGCCGGCAGCGCGAAATCGATGGCGAAGAACTTCGCCAGCACCCACTCGGCCTTCGGTCCGGCGATGCGGATCACGCTGCGGCCATGCGAAAGATCGGTCACCGTGCCGATGGCGGGGGTCACCACGCCCGCGAAAGCCGCGGCCAGCCCCTCGGCTTCGTCGGCTACGGTGAACTTTCCCGGTGCAAAACCGAATGCCGATTTAACGCCATTGGTGGCGCCGCCGCCGGCACCGTCGGGCAACGTAAGCCCGGTGACGGCGCGGATGCCCGATATCAGTTTCTTCTCTTCGCCCGGCCAGGCAGCGAGCTGCACGATCGAGCCCGGCCGCGTCTCGGTCAGGATGACTTCGACACCATGTTCGAAATCGCCGTGCGAGCCGACATGGAATTCCGGCTCCAGCGGTGAAAGACGCTCAACCATGCATGCGGCTCCCGTCCGGATCGTAGAAGTGGTTGGAAACGATCTCGACCGGCCCGAACCGGTTGCGCAGCGGATCGGAGACATGGGCGCGCGAGCCGTGCCTGGCCTTGCCGCCTTTGACCAGCGCCAATGCGATGTGCTTGCCGAGCGCCGGCGAATAGCAGCAGGCCGTGATGTGGCCGATGGAGCCGTGCGGGTTGGACTCGTCAAGCTCCTCGACGATATGCGCGCCGCCGTTGAGCG
Organism: Mesorhizobium sp. B2-3-2; assembly: GCF_006442295.1. Lineage (NCBI taxonomy): Bacteria > Pseudomonadati > Pseudomonadota > Alphaproteobacteria > Hyphomicrobiales > Phyllobacteriaceae > Mesorhizobium > Mesorhizobium sp. B2-3-2. The sequence goes on from NZ_VFWA01000006.1 coordinate 10,279, forward strand.
GCCTGTTGTCGAGCGCGACCAGGCCGACAAGTTCCAGCCGGTCGGGGGAGATGAGGCCCTCGCGGTCCATCATCGCCGAGCCGATAAACGGCTTCTTCTTCGACAGCATCCAGTCGAGATGCAGGTCGCGCGCCGTGGTGCGGCCGTCGATCTCGGCGCCCGTTACATGGCCTTTCTCGATGCGCATCGTGCCCAGGGCTTCCAGTCCGTAGGTTACCAGGCCGAACGGCTTGCCGGCCTCGACAAGCGCTTCCCAGACATGGGTGCCATGGTCGGCGCCGCAATAAACCTCGAACGCCATTTCGCCGGAGAAGGACAGCCGGCAGATCATCACCGGCACGCCAGCGATCTGGCCATGCACGATGCCCATGAACGGCAGCGCCGCGTTGTCGACAGGGGTGCCGGCGACGCAACTGGCCAGGATCTGCCTGGCTTTAGGCCCGCCGATCGCTGCACCCGCCCACTGGTCGGTCACGGAGGTGACATGAACCTTGAGCTCCGGCCAGATCACATCGAGGAAATATTCCAGATGCTGCATCACCTTGCCGGCATTGGCCGTGGTGGTGGTCATCAGGAAATCCTGTTCGCCAAGCCGCCATGTGGTGCCGTCGTCGAAGGCCAGCCCGTCCTCGCGCAGCATCAACCCGTAGCGGGCCTTGCCGACGGCCAGCGTGGAAAACATATTGGTGTAGACACGGTCGAGGAATTCGGCGGCGTCCGGACCTTGCACGGCGATCTTGCCCAGCGTCGAAACATCGACGATGCCGGCGCTTTCGCGCGTCGCCCTGGCCTCGCGCACATAGGCCTGTTCGACCGTCTCGCCGGCAAGGCCATAGATCATCGGCCGGTACCACAGGCCGGCGGAATACATGGTCGCGCCATTGGCGACATGCCAGTCATGCATCGGCGTCAGCCGTTCGGGCTTCAGGTCGCCGAAGCGCTCCGCCGCCAGCGATCCGATCGAAACCGGCGCAAAAGGCGGCCGGAAGCGCGTCGTGCCGACTTCCGGGATCGGCTTGCCCAGCGCCTCGGCCATGATGGCAAGGCCGGCAACGTTGGAATTCTTGCCCTGGTCGGTCGCCATGCCGAGCGTGGTGTAGCGTTTCAGATGCTCGACCGAGACGAAGCCTTCGCGGTGCGCCAGCCGCACGTCCTCCGACGTCACGTCGTGCTGGAAGTCGACGAAGCTCTTGCCGCTGGCCTTGATCTCGAACACCGGCGCCGGATCGGGATCGCAAGGTACGGCTTCGACCGAGGGCAGCGCGGCCGGCGTGGCTTGCGCGCCTGCCGCGGCAAGGCCCGCGGCGCGGCCCTCGCTCACCGCTTCGGCGGTGGAAAAGCTGCCGGTGAAGGCGCCTGCGCCAATCCAGTTTTGCGTCGGCTTCGGCGGCAGGAAGGCTTGCCGGGCGGCATTCCACTCCGCCTTGGCGCCGGCCTGGCTGGCCAGATGGATGGTTGGCGACCAGCCGCCCGACATCAAGAGGCAATCGGCATGGATGCTGCGGGCGTCGCCGGTGAGCGCGCCGTTGGCCATGTCGAAGCGCTGCAGCTTGACGCCCGAGAGCGCCTTGCCCCCCTCGGTGGCGATCACGGCATGGCCGGGAAAGATCTCGGCTTCGGTTTCCTCGGCCAGCTCGCGCATTTCGCCCGAAAGCTCGGGGCGGACATCGACAATCGCGGCAATTCTTGCGCCGGCCTTCTTCAGCGCCAGGGCGCAGCGATAGGCGCTGTCATTGTTGGTGAACAGCGCGACCGTCTGCCCCGCCAGCACGCCGAATTCGTTGGCGTAGCGCTCCGCGGCATGCGCCAGCATCACGCCCGGGCGGTCGTTGCCCGGGAATACAAGCGGCCGTTCGAAAGCGCCGGTGGCCAGCACCACCGATCGGGCGCGGATCGCCCAATAGCGATGGCGCGGTTCGCCCTTGCCAGGTGTCTCCTTGTGATCGGTGACCCGCTCAAGGGCGGCGAGCGTATTGCTGTCGTAGTAGCCCCAGACCGTGGTGCGCGGCAGAAGCCGGACATTGTCGTAACCCTCGAGCTGGGCCACGGTTCGCCTGGCCCAGTCGGCCGCCGGCAGGTCATCGATCGTCTCGTTCGACCAGTTGGCCGAGCCGCCGAAACGCGGATCGAGTTCGGCAAGTATGACACGCGCTCCCTGGTCAGCGGCGGCCTTGGCTGCCATCAGGCCGGCGGGGCCGGAGCCGACCACCAGCACGTCGCAAAAGGCGTTCATGCGCTCATAGCGCGCCGGGTCGGCTGCGGAGCCGGCACGGCCGAGCCCGGCGGCGCGGCGGATGAAATGCTCGCAGAACATCCAGAAGCGCGTGCCCTTCAGCGGCCCGATCACCGGACCCATGAAGGTCTTGTAGTAGAAGCCGGCCGACAGGAGCTTGCCGCCGAGCTGGTTGACGGCGCTGACGTCCCAGGCCAGCGAGGGAAAACGGTTCTGGCTGACGGCGACCAACCCGTCATGAAGCTCGACCATGGTCGCCGCAATGTTGGGCTCGCGAACCTCGCCCTTCAGCACCGTCACCAGCGCGTTCGGCTCTTCCACGCCTGATGTCAGGAGACCGCGCGGGCGGTGGTATTTGAACGAGCGCCCGTAAAGCGTGACGCCGTTGGCCAGCAGCGCCGAAGCCAGCGTATCGCCGGCATGGCCGGTGTAGGGCTCGCCATCAAAGGTGAAGCGGATGGTTTTCAGCCGGTCTATGCGGCCGCCGGTCTCGGTGCGGCGCGGGCTCACGATTTGCCCTCCGCCTTGCGACGCGCGACCGAGCCGTGATCGCCGCGTGCGAAGGCGACGCTGGAAATCTCGTGCGTCAACGTGTTGCGCACGACCCTGAGATGCACGCGGCAGCCGCCGGAATGCTGCCAGATCTCGTTGTGGTCTCCGGCCGGGTTCAGCCGGTCATAGACATAGGCATTCCAGGCTTCGAAATTTTGCGATGCGGGATCGGGACGCTCGCGGTTGCCGTCACCCTGGTAGGTGAACTCGATGACGTCGCGCGGGCCGCAATAGGGACAAGTGATCAACATCGGATATTCCTGGTGCAGCCTTGCTCAACGGAGCCTTAGTGAGATTTTGTTCAGTGCAGTCTGGGGTTGGCGCCCTGGCCCTTGTCGTCGATCACCAGGCCGCGATGGAAGCGGTCGAGCGTGAAGGGGGCGTTAAGGTCGTGCGGCTCGTCCTTGGCGATGGTCCAGGCAAAGCACCAGCCGGAGGCAGGCGTCGCCTTGAAGCCGCCATAGCACCAGCCGCAGTTGAGATACATGCCCGGCAGCGGGCCGGTGGTGATGATGGGCGAGCCGTCCATCGACATGTCGCAGACGCCGCCCCAGGAGCGCAGCATGCGCACGCGGGCAAGCCCCGGGAACAGCGCCAGCATCTCGCTCATCACCTCGTCGACGATGGGCAGGTTGCCGCGCTGGGCGTAACTGTTGTAGCCGTCGATGTCGCCGCCGTAGACAAGGCCACCCTTGTCCGACTGCGACATGTAGAAATGGCCCATGCCGAACGTGACGACCGTATCGATGAAGGGCTTCAGCGATTCGGTGACGAAGGCCTGCAGCACATGGCTCTCGATCGGCATCGTCTCGATGCCGGCAAGCTGCATCACTCGACCGGTGCTGCCGGCCACCGCGACCGCCACCTTCTTGGCGCGGATGTCGCCGCGTGATGTGGTGACGCCGGTGACGCGGTCGCCGTCGCGCAGGAAGCCGGTGACCTCGCAATTCTCGATGATGTCGACGCCGCGCCGGTCGGCGCCCCGCGCATAGCCCCAGGCCACGGCGTCGTGGCGGGCGGTGCCGGCGCGCCGCTGCATCAGGCCGCCGACCACAGGGAAGCGTGCATCATTGGAAATGTCGAGCGCGGGGATCAGGCGCTTGATTTGCGCCGGCGTCATCAGTTCGGCGTCAACGCCGAGATGGCGCATGGCGTTGCCGCGCCGTGCATAGTCGTCGAACTGGGCCGGCGTGTGCGCCAGGTTCAGGCAGCCGCGCTGAGAGAACATGACGTTGTAGTTGAGATCGTGCGACAGGTTCTCCCACAGCTTCATCGAATGCTCGTAGAAGCGGGTGTTGGCGGGCAGCAGATAGTTGGAGCGCACGGCGGTGGTGTTGCGGCCGACATTTCCGGAGCCGAGCCAGCCTTTTTCCAGCACCGCGACGTTGGTGATGCCGTGTTCCTTGGCGAGATAATAGGCGGTCGACAGTCCGTGTCCGCCGCCGCCGATGATGATGACGTCGTAGGATGCCTTCGGGTCCGGCTTGCGCCAGGCCGGCTTCCAGTCCTTGTTTCCCTTGAGCGCGTTCGCGAGCAACGAAAGGGCCGAGTACTCTGCCATGGATATGATGTCCGTTTCGGGCGATGCGGCAGACTATAGAGCAGGCCGCACGCGCAAAGCCAATATTGCGCCATCGCCTTTCGACTGGCCGACGCTCCGGCCACCGCCAGATCAGCGCAGGTGGGTCGGCTCAGGGCAAACGAATCCGGGTTAACGGGTTCCTTCGACGGTGCGCTGTCGATGGAGCCTTGAACGAAAAAACCCGCCTGTGCGACGGGTCGCTGGCGCGAGTCAGCACCATGGCTGAATATCTACCATAGCTGCCTTCACCCAGTCAAGAAAAAATTCCTATCGTAAAAGCTGCCGGCGCAGAGGGACTGGCCGTCGTCAGGTCTTGGTTGCCCCGAGTTCGGAGCCCTGGCGGTCGGATGCGACGGCTTGCCCCATGATATGGCCGTCTTTATCAAGGACAGGCAAATTCATTGCTATTGCCGCCTTGAGTCGCCGACAAATCATGTTTTTCAAATTGCTTCGCCTCGTTCTGATCCTGACGCTTGTCGTTTCGGCGCCGCTCTCCTTCGACGCGTCGGCGCAGGGGCTTGGCCAGGCGCCTGCCGGACTGGTCGCCGACCAGCAGAAAATCCTCCAGGACCTGACGACCAAGACCGACAATCTCGACAAGAAGATCCAGCAGGATGGCGGTGACGACGCCACGCTCGTCGATATCCGCCTGCAGCTCGAGGAACTGTCGCGGCAATCGCTGAACAGCGCGCTGGCCTTCCGCACGCGCCTTAGCGAGATCAACAGCCGGCTCGAGCAGCTTGGTCCGGCACCCGCCGCCGGCCAGCCGCCGGAACCCGACATCGTCAGCGCCGAGCGCCAGGCGCTGGTCTCCGAAAAGGCCGAGATCAACGCCGTCATCGCGCAGGCGCAGACGCTGTCGATCCGCATCAGCGGGCTGATCGACAAGATCGGCAATATGCGCAGCGCGCTCTTCCGCAATCTCCTGACCAAGCGCTATGTGCTGTCGGATGCGCTGAGCCCACAGGTCTTTTCCGACGCCCGCGACGAATTCGGCAATTTCTACAAGGCGGTCTCGTCCTGGCTGAGCTTCGCCTTCAGGTTCAAGTTCCAGGCCGTTCTGGCGGCTACCTTCGTGGCGCTCGGGCTGGCCCTGGTGCTTCTGGTCGGCGGCAGGCGGTTGTTCGGGCGCGTGTTCGAAGCCGATCCGTCCAACGAGGATCCGTCCTATCTCAGCCGTCTGTCGGTGGCTTTCTGGTCGACATTGCTGCCGACGCTGGCGGTCGGCGCTTTTCTTGGATCGACGATTTTCTTTTTCAACTATTACAACGTTTTGCGCGGCGACATTGGCCTCTTCCTCAATGCGCTGGCGACCGTCATCGGGGTGGTGTTCTGCGTCAACCGGCTGGCCAATGCGGCGCTCGAGCCGCGGCTGCCGAACTGGCGCCTGATCCCGGTCGAAACCGGGCCGGCGCGCTGGCTGGTGCGGCTCACCACCGCCATGGCCGTGGTCATCAGCGTCAACACCTTCCTGTCCGTCATCAACGACAAGATGGGATCGCCGCTGTCGCTGACGATCGCGCGCAGTTTCGTGGCCACCATCGTCGTCGGCATCATCCTGATCCTGATGGCGATGCTGCGGCCGTTCAAGGCCCGTGACGGCAGCTGGCGGCCTTGGCCCGCATGGCTGCGCTACCTGGCGCTGGCTTTGGGGTTCTTCACCATCATCGCGGCGCTGCTCGGCTATATCGGCCTTGCGCTCTTCGTGTCGCTGCAGGTCGTGGTCACGGGCACCGCCCTGGTCACTGCCTATATCGGCTTCCTGTCGGCACAAGCGATCGGCGACGAGGGCGCCTTCGCCAACACATCGGTCGGACGCTGGCTGTCGGCCAATTCCAGCTACGAGGACACCGCGCTCGACCAGCTCGGCCTTGTCGTCAGCGTGGCCATCAATGTGATGATCGTGCTGGTCTTTCTGCCGCTGATCCTGTTGATGTGGGGCTTCCAACTGGGCGACATCCAGGCCTGGGCCTACAAGCTGGCGACCGGGATCAATATCGGTTCGGTGACAATTTCGGTCACCGGCATCCTGTCGGGCATCGTCGTCTTCATCATCGGCTATTTCCTGACGCGCTGGTTCCAGGGCTGGCTCGACGGTTCGGTGATGGCGCGCGGCAAGGTCGACACGGGGGTGCGCAACTCGATTCGGCTGGCCGTCGGCTATGCCGGCGTGGCACTTGCGGCACTGATCGGCATCTCGGCGGCGGGCATCGACCTGTCCAGCCTCGCGCTGGTCGCCGGCGCCCTTTCCCTCGGCATCGGCTTTGGCCTGCAGAACGTGGTGTCGAACTTCGTCTCGGGCCTGATCCTGCTGGCCGAGCGGCCGTTCAAGGTCGGCGACTGGATCGTCGCCGGCGACATCAGCGGCACCGTCAAGAAGATCAGCGTGCGCGCCACCGAGATCGAGACCTTCCAGCGGCAGTCGGTGATCCTGCCCAATTCGAACCTGATCAACAACGCCGTCGGCAACTGGACGCACCGCAACAAGCTCGGCCGCATCGACATCAAGGTCGGCGTCGCCTATGGCAGCGACGTCAAGCAGGTGCACGCGGTGCTGCTCGAGATCGCCCGCGGTCATCCGCTGGTGCTGAAGAACCCCGAACCCTTCGTGCTGTTTTCCAATTTCGGGCCTGCCGCGCTGGAATTCGAGATCCGGATTTTCCTGGCGGATGTGATGAACGGCAACATCGTGCAGAACGATATCCGCTTCACCGTGCTGGAAACATTCAGCGACCAGCATATCGAGATACCCTCGACGCCACGCGCGGTCGTCGAGCCCAAGCATGCGAAGGCCTGGCCGACCGACGACGACAAGATCGAGGCCGATTTCGCCGAACAGGAACAAGCGAAGCTGGAGGCCGCGGCCGAGGCCAAACGTCTAGCCAGATCGGGACGCAAGGCGAAGAAGCCTGACCCGGATTAGATTGGCGATCGGAAGGTTTCAGGCGGTCAAACCAATTGCGGCATGAATGCGGCATTCAGTTGCGGTTCAGCTTCCATCTCATATAAGCTCCCATGCAAAGGCGAGGATGCCTTGCGAAATGCAACAGAGGCGGTGGGAACACCGATACTGCACATGTGGAAGTCGCTCGTCGCCGCCGTCGCCTTGCTCGCCGTGAGCGGCCCGGCCCATTCCGCCAGCGCGGTCAACAAGGACGCCGAGACCCGCACGCTGATCGTGACGGAAGGTGGCAGCAAGACCGACCTGGCGCTGGCCGCGGGTGAAACCGTGGAATTCTGCCCGAATGGCTGCTTCGTCACCTTGCCCAATGGCGACCTCGAAGCCCTGACCGGATCGGAAACGGTCGAGATCTCGGGCGGCGTCGCCCGCATCAAGTAATTTCGACGGCATGCCTTGAAAGGCCGGACATTTGTCCGGCCTTTTATTGTTTCCCGTAGCGGTTGTTTAACAATGACGCGGGAAATACCGCGGCGACAGCCGCCCACAACCGGGCGTTTTAACGTTCGTTACGCCATCTCCCCGCTATACGTCTTCGCCAAGACGCCGACAAACGGCGCGACGGGTTCGAGGCAGGGCAGGACGACATGGACGCGCGGTCGGACGGAAACGCAATACCGCTTGCGGTCGATCTCGACGGCACGCTGATCGCGACCGACCTGCTATGGGAAGGGCTGTTCATCCTTCTCAAGAAGAACCCGCTCTACATTTTCCTCGTGCCTTTCTGGGCCGCCGCCGGGCCGGCCCGGCTGAAGCAGGCCATCGCCCAGCGCGTCGATATCGATCCCGCGTCGCTGCCTTACCGCGCGCCATTGCTCGACCGCATCCGGGCCGAGCATGCCGAAGGCCGCAAGATCGTGCTGGCGACAGGCACGCCGCGCAAATTCGCCGACGCCATCGCTCGCCACCTCGGTGTCTTCGACCGGGTGCTGGCGACGGACGGGGTCGACAATCTGACTTCCGGCAAGAAGCGTGCCTCGCTTATCGCGGCCTATGGCGATGGCGGCTTCGACTATGCCGGCAACAGCCGCCATGATCTCAAGGTTTTCGATGCGGCACGCAGCGCGATCGTGGTGGCGCCGGATCGCCACGCCGCTCGCTGGCAGGCGGCGCATGGCGCCGAAACCATGTCGGCGCCGAAACCGACATTTCGGACCATCGTCAAGATGCTGCGCGTGCATCAGTGGCTGAAGAATTCGCTGATCGCGGTGCCGATGGTGCTGTCGCACGAATATTTCAACACCGGCATGATCTGGGAATGCCTGCTGGCGTTCATCTCGTTCAGCGCGGTGGCGTCGGCCATCTATATCCTCAACGATTTCTTCGACCTGGCGCTCGACCGCAAGCATGCCACCAAGCGCAACAGGCCATTCGCCAGCGGCGCGCTCTCCATCCCGTTCGGGATCGGCGCGATCGCGGTGCTGCTGGCGATCGGCATCGGCACAGGATTGTTTCTGTCGCCCGAATTCCTCGCCGTGCTCGGCGGCTACATGGCTGTCACCACGGCTTATTCGCTGTCATTCAAGCGCATGCTGCTGGTCGACGTGCTGACGCTGGCCGGCCTCTACACGATCCGCGTTCTGGCGGGCGCGGCCGCGACCGGCGTCGAGGTCTCGTTCTGGCTGCTCGCCTTCTCGATCTTCTTCTTCCTGTCGCTGGCGCTGGTGAAGCGCTTCGTCGAATTGCGCACCACGGCCATTCCACCCGGCGAGCGCATTGCCGGGCGCGGATATCGCACCGAGGACCAGGAGATCGTCGCCCAGGCCGGCATGGCTTCGGCCTTTTCCTCGGCACTGGTGCTGGCGCTCTACATGGACAGTGTCGCGGTGCGTGAGCTCTACCCGCATCCCTGGCTGATCTGGCCGCTGCCGCCGATCGTGCTTTATCTCACCATGCGGGTCTGGATCCTGGCGCGTCGCGATGAGATGCATGACGATCCGGTCGTGTTCATCATCCGCGATTGGCGCAGCCAGATCGTGGTGCTGATCGGCGCCGTGCTGCTGGTGATCGGGGGCTGGTAGATATGGCCGGCGAGCGCTTCGACAGCTTCGGGCGCGCGACGCCATCCGCGCGGCGCGCCATCGGCGTCGATGATGCTATTGTGCTGCTGAAGGGCGGCCAGGCCAGGCACGCCTCGCTGCTTGCCTATGGCAATGGCAGATCCTATGGCGATTCCTGCCAGAACGAGGCCGGCGCGGTCGTCGGCATGCGGCCGTTGAACCGCATCCGCGCCTTCAATGCCGAGACCGGCCTTCTCGAAGCGGATACGGGCGTTCTTCTGTCCGACATCATTGCCCACGCCGCGCCCTACGGCTTCTTCCCGGCAGTCGTTCCGGGGACGCAGTTCGTCACGCTCGGCGGCGCCATCGCCAACGACGTCCACGGCAAGAACCATCACCGGCGCGGCACGTTCGGCTGCCATGTCGAAAGCCTCACGCTGCTGCGGTCCGATGGACGGACCTACCGCTGCTCCGCGACGGACAATCCGCGGTTGTTCCGGGCGACGATCGGCGGCATGGGGCTGACAGGCCTGATCCTGTCGGCCTCGATCCGGCTGATGCGGGTGCATTCCCTCGACATCATCGAGAAGGTGGCGCCGTTTCGCGACCTGGGCGAGTTCTTCGACCTGGCCGAGGCGGCGGACCAGGCCAATGAATATGCGGTCGCCTGGATCGATCAGCTCGCCGGCGGCCGGGGCAGCGGGCGCGGCCTGCTGTTCACGGGCAATCACGCCGAGCATGGCTCGCATACCGCCGCGCGCGCCGGCGGCAATTTCGCGGTGCCGTTCCAGCCGCCGTTCAATGTGCTCAGCCGACCGTTCCTGAGCGCCTTCAATGCGGCCTACCGATGGAGGAAGGGCCGCTCTGTCGCGCCGCGCCAGGTCGGTTACCAGGGCTTCTTCTTCCCGCTGGACGGTGTGCGCGATTGGAACCGGCTTTACGGCCCGAACGGGCTGTTCCAGCATCAGAGCGTCGTGCCGGAAGAAGCCGCGCGTGAAGCGGTGCCGACGCTGCTCGCGGCTGCCAGGCGGGCCGGGCAGGGCTCGTTCCTCACTGTCCTGAAACGCTTCGGCGGCGTCCGATCCCCGGCGCTGCTCTCCTTCCCGCGGCCTGGCTACACGCTGACGCTGGATTTCCCCAACAGGGGAGCCGCGACCCTGGCGTTGCTGGACGAACTTGACCGCATCGCCATCGGAGCCGGCGGAGCGGTCAACCCCTACAAGGATGCGCGCATGAGCGCCGCAACCTTCGCCGCGTCCTTTCCGGAGTGGTCACGGCTGGAGGCGCAGCGCGATCCCGCCTTCATGTCCAATTTCTGGGCGCGCACCGCAAAAGACATCGACTTGCGAAGACGGGGCGCCGAGGCCGCCGAATAGATAAAATTGAAATGGATCTTGGTTAGCGAGTGGTTAACGAGGAGATTTACTCAAAATATCCTTGTGAATTCACGAAATCTTTTCGGGTTTGTAATAGAAGGCCTCACGGGTGGGTGAGCTGACATGAAATATATCGTCTTCATTCTCTTTACGGTCATGACCAATGCGGCCGCGCAGCTGATGCTGAAGCAAGGCATGATGTCGCTTGGGCCGATCTCGTTCGAAGGCGCCAACCCGCTTATCAAGCTTTTGCAGATCGTCTTCAGCCCCTGGGTGTTCCTCGGCCTGTGCACATTCGTCATTTCCATGGCCTCGCATCTCTATGTGCTGTCGAAGGTCGAGCTTTCCTTTGCCTATCCGTTCCTTAGCCTCGCCTATGTCGCCGTCGCGGTCTTCGCCTATTTCGTCTTCCGAGAGGACCTCAATGGCTGGCGCGTCGCGGGTATCGCCTGCATCTGCGTGGGCACGGTGCTGATCGCCCAAAGCGGCCGAGACTTGGGTGCCCGCGGGCATGACGAGCAGACCGTTTCCATCACTCCCGACAAGATCGGCACCAGCGAGATCGTTCGATGAGACATGTGATTTTCGGCGGCGACGGCTTTGTCGGTCGCCACCTTGCCCCGAAGCTCGTGGCGGATGGCGAAGAGGTTGTCGTTGCCGACATCGTGAAGAGCGACCTGGCGCATTACCGCAACGTCGGCTTCATCCATTGCGACGTGACCGATCCAGCATCGGTGGTGGCGGTTGGGCTGAAGGCGGACGACATGGTCTATAATCTGTCGGCCAAGATGCTGTCGCCGATCCAGGTGCGAGCAAAGCGCCACGATTTCTTCTTTCCGGTCAACTTCCATGGCACCGAGCATATCATGCAGGCGATGGACAGGGCCGGCGCGCCCAGGCTCGTGCATTACACGACCGACATGATCTACGGCCACACGGTCACCCAGCCGATGACCGAAGAGCATCCGGTCGCGCCGCTCGGCGAATATGGCTGGTCGAAGCAGAAGACGGAGGAACTGGCTGGCGAATGGCGCAAGCGCGGCATGTCGATCTCGCTGTTTCGTCCTCGCCTGATCATCGGTCCCGGCCGCCTCGGCATCCTTGAGAAGCTGTTCAAGCTGATCGACTGGAACCTTCCAGTGCCGATGATCGGCTCGGGCCGGAATCCATACCAGTTCATTTCTGTTTTCGATTGTGCGGAAGCTGCCCGCGCGGCCTGGAAAGCCGGCGTACCTGATGAGGCCTATAATCTGGGTTCGCTCAACCCGCCGCCGGTCAGGAAATTGCTCGGCGACCTGATCAGGCATGCCGGTTCGAAATCGATCCTGATTCCGACGCCGGGCTGGGCGGTGAAGCGCACGCTCGACCTGCTCGACCTCATGAACCTGCCGATCATGGATCCGGAGCAATATCTGATCGCCGACGAGGACTGCGTGCTCGACGTCTCCAAAGCGGGACGCCAGCTCGGTTGGGTGCCGCAACATCGCGACGAGGACATGCTAATCGCCGCCTACAGCGAATACCGCGCCAGGAAGGCCGGCCATGCCGTCGCCACCAAACATGTGCCCGCCGAATAGCAGCCCGCCAACAGTTTCATCTGCGCACGATCCCCGATCCTGCGCGCGGACAGGAGATTGAAAATGACCGTCATGGCCAAGCCCGATCAGGCGAGCGCGCGCACCATGGTCAGCGCGCCGGCGCTGTCGCCAGCCACCATCGCCAAGCCTGACCTGATCAGCGTCGAGCAGGCCAAGGCGATGGACGTCGCTGCGATGACGGACCTGTTCAAGGCACATCTCAACCCGGGCCAGCTGCATTTCATGAAGCTGCTCGGCTTCCACAAGATCAAGATCGAGCGCGCCGAAGGCATGTTCTATATCGACCAGAACGGCCGCAAGATCCTGGATTTCTTCGGCGGCTTCGGTTCGCTGGCCTTCGGCCACAATCATCCGCGCATCCTCGAAGCGCGCAAGAAATTCCAGGAGGAGAAGCGCCAGGAGATCGCCATTGCCTTCATGTCGCAATATGCGGCCGCGTTGGCGCACAACATCGCCAAATGTTCGCCGGGCGATCTCGACATGGTGTTTCTGGGCTCGTCCGGCTCGGAAGCGATGGAAGCGGCGGTAAAACTCGCCGAGCGTGCCGCCGGTCCGAAGCGGCCCAAAATCGTCTATGCCGAGAATTCCTTCCACGGCAAGACCAAGGGTGTGCTGGCGATCACCGACGGCCAGCTCTACCGCGCCGATTTCAAGGTGGCCGACAATGCGGTCCGCATTCCGTTCGCGGACATCGAAGCGGCCGAGCGCGCATTCCGCGCCGATCCCGAGATCGGCGTCATCGTGCTGGAAACCATCCAGGGCGGCGGCGGCATCATCCAGGCGCCCGCGGAATATTGGCAGAAGCTGCGCGCATTGTGCGATCAGTACGGTGTGCTGTGGGTGGCCGACGAAGTGCAGTGCGGCTATGGCCGCTCCGGCCGCTTCTATGCTTTCGAACATTATGGCGTCGTTCCCGACGTGACGGCGCTCGCCAAGTCGCTCGGCGGCGGCAAGGCGGCGGTCGGCGCGATGGTCGCCCGGCGCGAGATCTATATGAAGGCCTACGGCACGCCGAAAACGGCGATGATCCATGCCATGGCGACTTTCGGCGGCATGGGCGAGGCCTGCGTCACCTCGATCGAAGCGCTCAACGTTCTCTACGACGAGAGCCTGATCGACAACGCCGCCGCCATCGGCGAGTACCTTTTGCAGCGCCTGCGGGCGCTGAAGGACAGATACCCGAAGATCATTAAGGACGTGCGCGGCAAGGGGCTCATGATCGGGCTCGAGTTCCATGATTTTTCGCAGACCTTGCCGACGGTGTTGCGGCCGGTGGTCAGCGTGCTTGACGACAAGCTGAAGGGTTCACTGTCGGGCTTCGTCGGAGCGCTGCTGCTGCGTGACTACGACGTGCTGGTCGCCTTCACCGAGTACAACCGCAACGTCATCCGGCTCGAGCCGCCGCTGATCTGCCGGCGCGAGCATGTCGACCGGTTCGTCGATGCTTTCGACAGCCTTTTGTCGCGCGGCATTGTGGGAATCGTGAAGGATTTCGTCAAAAGCCAGGTTCGTTGAGCACCACCACGATGCTGACCAAGTCGCCCGCTCCGCAAAACCCGCTCGACCGGCTCACAGCGGCCGGCCTGGCGTGGGGTGAGGGGACCTATGCGCGGCTGGCGGCACCCATCGGCGCGGCGGCTTTCGCGCTCTACATCCTTTTGACGGCGCTGACGGCCTGGGTGATGCCCGATGCCAATTGGGACATGCTGCCCTATCTCGCCATATCAGAGGAAGGCACCTATCCCGATGCGCAGGCACTGCATGACTATGCCTACAACACCGTCAAGGCCGGAGTATCGGCAGGTGACTACAAGACGCTGACCGATGATGGCGGCGGCTTCCGCAGCCACATGGCGCAGAATGCCGCCGACTTCCATTCGCTGCTCGGCATGTACCGGATCAAGTTCCTCTACGCCGAGCTCCTGTCGACGCTGAGCGCGGTCATGTCGCCGGTCGAAGCGATGCGCCTGGTGCAGGTGGCCTCGGTGCTGCTGTTCGGCGCGACCACGCTGCTCTGGCTGCGCTCGGAAAAGGCCTTGGCGCTGGCGCCGGTGATCGGCGCGGTGCTGATCATGGCCGATTTCGGCGATGCGGCGCGCGCCTCGACGCCGGATCTGCTGACTTCGGCACTGCTACTCGCAGGACTCTATGCCTATGTCCGCGGCCGCGAGGCGGCGACGGCGATCCTGCTCTTCCTCGCCTTTATGGTGCGGCCGGACAATATTGTCTTTCTTGCCGTTTTCGCCGTTCTGCTCACCGCCTTCCGGCAGCAGGCATGGGGCGCGCTGGCCGGTTTTGCGGCGTCCTTCGTCGCCTATTTCGCCATCTCGCACTGGGCGCATCATCCTGGCTGGTGGCCGCATCTGTGGTTCTCCAGCGTCGCGCAGCACTACAATATGGAGGGGTTCGAGCCGCCCTTCTCGGTCCTTGCCTATCTCAAGGCGTTTGCCGCATCGCTGCTGCGCGCCGTCAGCCTGAACAGCTGGATTGGCGTCTCGGTGCTGGCGCTGGCCGGCTGGTACGCGGCCGGCCGGGCCGGCTTCCGCCTCGACCGACGCGCCGGCATTCTGTTCGCGGCGCTCGTGCTCGGCGCGCTGGCTAAATTCACCGTCTTCCCGATCCATGACACGCGCATCTATTTCCCGCATCTGGTCCCGCCATTCCTGCTGCTGGCCACCCCTTTCATGGCGCTGTGGGCGACGATCGCCCGTGGCCAGCACCGCGCCGCCTTGCATGCCATTCCCGGAGACACGCCATGAGTTCGCTATCAAGCCTGACGCGCATCGCGCTGTCGCTTGGCCTTCCGGCTGGTTTGCTCGACCGCGGTCCGTCGCTGCGCGGCACGAAATTCCTGGCCGGGGCGGCACTGAAAGCGCGCTTCGGCGGGACAAGGCGGCCTTTCCAGATGGTCAATATCGGCGCCTGCGACGGCGCGCTGTTCGACGACGTCACGCCGTGGCTGCATCGCATATCCGGCGCCCGTGCCCTGCTGGTCGAGCCGATCCCCTATAACCAGAAGCGCCTGCGCGCCAATTATCCCGATACCAGCCGCTTCATCATCGAGCCGGTTGCCGTCACGAAAACAAGGGGGACGATCACCGTCCACACCTTCGATGCCGCAGCCCTCGAGGCGGGCACGCTGCCGATCGAGTTTATCGGCTGCTCCTCGGTCACCGACACGAACCTGATGTCGGGCAAGAATGCCTGGGGCGAGGATGACGTGAATTTCAATAAGTTCGCGCCCTATCTCAGGGACATCGAAGTGCCGTCCGAGACCTTGCAGACATTGCTCGACCGCAACGGCATCAGCCATATCGACGCCTTCCTCGTCGATTGCGAGGGCGCAGACTGGATGGTCTTCGAGCAACTCGATCTCCAACGCTACCGTCCGGGGATGATCAAGGTCGAGGTCGGCGCACTGCCCGCCGCGGAAATCGGCCAAGTCGTGGTCAAGCTCAAGACCGCCGGCTACCAGGTCGGTTTCCAGGCCGAGGACATCTGGGCCTTCGCCTGACGGCAGCGATTTTCCTGATCCAAATCGGGTCGCGGCGCATCCGCGGCGTGTCGCAAACAGGCGGTAGCGCGCTCACCGTCCTCTGCATATTGTGCGCCGATCGACGGGCGCCGACGCCGCCCGCAACAGCACCTGGAGTCGCGGGCAATGGCAGAGTTTCCGAAAAAGGCGAAGGTCGTCATCATCGGCCTGGGTGGCATTGTCGGCGCATCGATCGCCCATCACCTGATCGAACGCGGCTGGGACGACATTGTCGGTATCGACAAATCAGGGATCCCGACCGACATCGGCTCGACGGCGCACGCTTCCGACTTCTGCTACACCACCAGCCACGATTTCCTGTCCTGCTGGACGACGCTCTACTCCATCGATTTCTACGAGAAGATGGGCCATTACGCACGCATCGGCGGTCTCGAAGTCGCGCGCGTCGGCGATGACGGCCGCATGGACGAAATCAAGCGCAAGATCGCCTCGGCCAAGGCCTTTGGCACGCGCGCCCGGCTGATCGAACCGGCCGAGATCAAGGAGAAATTCCCGCTCATCGAAGAGGGAATGGTGCAGGGCGGCCTGTGGGATCCCGACGCCGGCCTGGTCATCCCACGCTCGCAGACGGTCGCCGGCAAGCTTGTCGACCAGGCTGAAGCCTCCGGCAAGCTCAAATCCTTCGCCAACACACCGGCCCGGTCGCTCGTCGTCAAGGACGGCCGCATCAGCGCCGTGGTGACCGACCGCGGCACCATCGAGGCCGACTACGTCATCGTCTGCGCCGGCATATGGGGCCGGCTCATCGCCGAGATGGTGGGCGAGGACCTGCCCGTCATGCCGATCGACCATCCGCTCACCTTCTTCGGCCCCTACAACGAGTTCGCCGGCACGGGCAAGGAGATCGGCTGGCCGTTGCTGCGCGACCAGGGCAACTCGGCCTATATGCGCGACACCGGCGACCCCAAGACCGCCGAGGGCGGGCAGATCGAGTGGGGTTATTACGAAGAGACCAATCCGCGCCTTTGCCATCCGCGCGACCTGCTCGAGAAGGACCAGGCCCGGCTTTCGCCTTCGCAGCGCGACCTCGACATGGAGCAGATCCTGGCGCCGCTGGAGCGCGCCATGGAACTGACGCCGATCCTGGGCGAACTCGGTTATAACGAAAGCCACTCCTTCAACGGCCTGCTGCAGGTGACGGCGGATGGCGGCCCGTCCATGGGCGAGAGCCAGAAGGTGAGGGGTCTCTGGTATGCCGTTGCCATCTGGGTCAAGGACGGCCCGGGCATGGGCAAGCTCATCGCCGACTGGATGACGGACGGCCGCACCTCGATCGACCATCACGCCATCGACTATGCGCGCTTCTATCCGCACCAGACCAAGGAGCAGTTCATCTGGGATCGCTGCACCGAGACGGCGATGAAGGTCTACAATCCCGCCGTGCATCCGCGCGAGCCCTTCTCCAAGGGCCGCAACATCAGGCGCTCGCCGTTCTGGGAGCGCGAGAAGGAACTCGGCGGCTACTTCATGGAGCTCGGCGGCTGGGAGCGCGCGCACGGCTATGCCGCCAACGAGCATCTTCTGGAGAAATACGCCAACCGGGTACCGGTGCGCGAGAACGAATGGGACAACCGCCATTTCTGGCGCGTCTCCAATGCAGAGCATCTGGCGATGAGCGAAGACTGCGGCATCGTCAACCTGTCGCACTTCTCGATGTATGACGTCGAGGGACCCGACCACGTCGCGCTGCTGGAGTGGCTGTGCGCGGCCAAGATCGGCGGCGACAACAATATCGGCAAGGGCATCTACACCCACTTCCTCGACGAGGAAGGCATGGTGCGCGCCGATTTCACCGTCATCCGCATGGCCGACCGCTGCCGTTTGATCGACGGCGCGGACGCCGGCCCGCGCGACTTCCAGTACATGCGCCGCACCGCGCAGGATAAAGGTTTCGATGTCACCATCACCGATGTGACGGAAAAATTCGTCACCATCGGCATCTGGGGCCCGAACGCGCGAGCAACCCTGCAGAAGGTGGTCGAGAAACCCGAGGGCCTCGCGCTGGAGAATTTCCCCTTCGCCGCGATCAAGCCGATCCGGATCGGCGGCAAGGACGTCACCGCGTTCCGCATTTCCTATGTCGGCGAACAGGGCTGGGAACTGCACATGCGCTACGAGGACGGCCTGGCCGTCTGGGACGCGCTGCGTTCGACCGGCGTGATGCCGTTCGGCGTCGAGACCTATGCCAACACGCGGCGCATGGAAAAGAGCCTGCGCCTACAAAACGCCGATCTCCTGACCGAATACAATCTGCTCGAGGCCGATCTTGCCCGCCCGAAAGTCAAGGAGAACGACTTCTGCGGCAAGGCCAAGCACCTGGAATACCGCGCCCGCGAGCACCAGCCGGCGATGCTGTGCACGCTGGTGATGACCGAAAACACCGATTCCAAGGGCGTGGCGCGCTATCCGGTGGGCACGATGCCGGTACTGGACCCCGAGACCGGCGAGACGCTGGTCGATGAACTCGGCCGCCGTTCCTTCACCACGTCGGTCGCCTACGGCCCGACCATCGGCAAGAACATCGCGCTCGCCTATCTGCCCTGGGCCTATGCCCAAGAGGGCCGTAAGCTGAAGGTGGAGTATTTCGGCGAGACCTATCCGGTCGAGGTCGCCGGGGTCGGCTACAAGCCGCTCTACGACCCGGAGAATCTGAAGCCGAGAAGCTAGGCAACCTCCCAGCAGGGCTCCTGAGCAAATTTTGGATAAGCCCGGCGGCGATGGTCGGGCTTTTCTCTTTTTCGGCTGGCGATTCTGGCTTACCCTGCGGCATGTCTGCTTTTGCTCGCGCAAGACATCTGCTTTCAGGCGCCGCCGCCCTGGCGCTGATGCTGTGGCTGGCGCCCGCGTCGCTCGCGGACGAGCCGGTCGACGTCGAGCTGGTGCTGGCGGTCGACGTCTCGCTGTCGATGTCGGCTGACGAGCTCGAGATCCAGCGTCGCGGTTACGCGGCTGCATTGACGCACGATCATGTGCTGCAAGCCATCGCCGCCGGCGCTTATGGCAGGATCGCCGTCACTTATGTCGAATGGGCCGGCACCAACTCGCAGCACGTCATCGTGCCGTGGACGGTGATCGCCACTCGCGCCGACGCCGAGCGGGTGGTGGCGCGGCTGTCCGCCCAGCCGCCCAACAGCGCGCGGCGCACGTCGATCTCCGGCGCGCTGGAATTCGGCGCGGATCTTTTCGCCGAAAGTGGCTTTCAAGGGACGAAGCGGGTCATCGATATTTCCGGCGATGGCCCCAACAACCAGGGCGCGCCGGTCGACATCATCCGCGACGAGGTGGTCAAGCAAGGCATCGTCATCAACGGCTTGCCGCTGATGACTCGCGGCGGTTTCACCAGCGCCTATGACGTCAACGATCTCGACCGCTATTACAGCGACTGCGTCATTGGCGGTCCCGGAGCCTTCATGGTTCCGGTCAACGACTGGACGCAGTTCCCCGAAGCCATCCGCCGCAAGCTTGTGCTGGAGCTCGCCGGCTCGGCCTCGCCGCGCTCGGGTGAAGAGGCCGATCGTCCGCCGGTGGTGCTGGTGCAGGCCGAACGAGCCAGCGATTGCCTTGTCGGCGAAAAGATGTGGCGCAACCGCAACTGGATGCTCGACAGCCGCTGAGAAATTCCAGAAAAAGCGCATAGCGCTTTGCCGGTACGCGCGTAACGCTTTCCCTTTGGAAGTGATTGAAAAAAATAGTTAAAGCGGTTCGGCGGTTCCGTGAAATGCCGAACCGCTCCAGGCTTGCCAGTCCGGCAGAAGCAGTGGCAAACTGAACTTGCCGCGCCACCCGGCGGGCGGGGTGACGCGGTCAAACCGAGGAAACACCAGATGAGACGTCTAGCTATCCTGACTGCGGTCGCGTCCATGCTTTACGCCGACGGCGCCAGCGCCCAATACGATGATCAGGCCGCCTGCATCATGTTCGAAAATGCGAATTTTCGCGGGCGGTCGATCGCGCTCGGGGCCGACGATTCGGTCAATTTTCGCGGCCGCGAGTTCTGGAACGACCGCGTGTCGTCGGTGATCGTTCGCCGGGGCTGCACTCTCGTTGCCTATGAGGATTCGCGCAGGGGAGGCCGTTCGATCGAGATCAGGCGCAGGGTCCGCGATTTCGGCGGCAGCGACTGGAACGACCGCATCTCGTCCGCGGAGTGCTACTGCGACCAGTATTGACGACAAGGTCCTCGGCCTTGCCGCTTTATCGCGGCAAGGCCGAGGACCTTTGTCGCAGACGATGTGGGCAAACACGGCCCTGTTCATTGACAGCCGGGCGGCGTCCGTGAACATTCCCCCAGAGAAAACAAAGGGGAACTGACATGAACAGGACGATTATCCTTACGCTGGCGCTTGCCGCCGGCCTGTCCGCGCCGGCGATGGCCGCCACTTCGGTCACCATCGGCATCAGCGGCTGGACCGGCTTCGCGCCGCTCACGCTCGCCAAACAGGCGGGGCTCTTCGAGAAGCACGGTCTCGACGTGACCTTGAAGAAAGTGCCGCAGGCCAGCCGGCCGCTCGCCATCGCCAGCGGCGACCTGCAATGCGCCGCCACCACGGTCGAGACGTGGCAGGTGTGGAACGCCAGCGGCGTGACCACCAAGCAGATCTTCCAGCTCGACAAGTCCTACGGCGCCGACGGCATCGTCGTGCGCAACGACATCAAGACCGTCGCCGACCTCAAGGGCAAGACTGTCGCGTCCTCGGCGCCGGGGACCTCGCCCTATTTCCTGCTGGCCTGGGTGCTGAACAAGAACGGCATGTCGACCAAGGATGTCACGGTCGTCAACCTGGAGCCGGATGCGGCGGCGCAAGCCTTCCTTGCCGGCCAGAACGACGCCGCCGTCACCTATGAACCGTTCATCTCGGCGGTGCGCGACAAGGCCGACCAGGGCCACATTCTGGCGACCACGCTCGACTACCCGATGGTTCTCGACACGGTCGGCTGCACGCCCGAATTCCTCAAAGCCAATCCGGACGCCGCCAAAGCGCTTGCCGACAGCTATTTCGACGCGCTCGACCTGATCAAGAAAGACCCGCAGAAATCCTACGGCATCATGGGCGCGGACGTAAAACAGTCGGCCAAGGAGTTCGAGGATTCGGCGAAGTACCTGAAATGGGCCGACCGGGCGGAGAACAAGCAGTTCTTCACCAAGGAGTTCCAGGATTTTTCCAAGACCGCCGGCGAGCTTCTGCTGCAGATGGGGCTGATCAAGGAAGCGCCTGACGTCTCCACGCTGGCCGATACCAGCGCCGTGGCGAACTGACCGGCCGCTGTCTCGCGGCGGCGCCCCGCGCCGCCGTTTCGCTTCCACAAGGACCGTTGTGAATGCCGCGCCCCCTGCATCCGATCTCGCCGGGCACGCGAACCGTGCTCGGCATTTCCTTCTTCGTGCTGTTCGTCGTCTTCTGGGCGTGGATCACGCTTGGCGGTCACGTCAACCGCATCTTTCTCGCCGATCCGCTGTCGATGCTGCGGGATGGCTGGCGGCTGCTGGTCGAGGACCGGTTCTGGCTCGACATACTGATCACCATCTGGAGGGTCTTCGGCGGCTTCGTGCTGGCATCGGCCGTCGCCGTGCCGCTGGGCATTGCGATGGGCGCGTGGAAACCAGTCGAGGCGTTCCTGGAGCCGTTCGTCTCCTTCGCCCGCTATCTGCCGGCCTCGGCCTTCATTCCGCTGCTCATCCTTTGGGCCGGCATAGGCGAACTGGAGAAGCTGCTGGTCATCTTCGTCGGCTCCGTGTTCCAGATCATCCTGATCATCGCCGTAAAGGTCGGCTCCACGCGCCGCGATCTCGTCGAGGCGGCCTACACGCTCGGCTCCACGGACAACGGCATCGTCAAGCGTGTGATCATGCCCGCCAATGCGCCCGAGATCGCCGAGACGCTGCGGCTGGTGCTCGGCTGGGCTTGGACCTATGTCATCGTCGCCGAGCTGATCGGCTCGTCGTCTGGCATCGGCTACATGATCATCAACAGCCAATCGCGACTGGCAACCGGCCAGATCATCTTCGGCATCATCGTCATCGGGTTGATCGGCCTGTTGTCCGACCTTGCCTTCAAGGCGCTTAATCGCTGGCTCTTTCCATGGAGCCTGGCATGAGCAAGCTTCTCATCGAGGGCGTCTCGCGCACGTTCGCCGGCGTGCGCGGCGGCTCACCGGTCCAGGCGCTGATGCCTGTCGACCTGGCGGTCGCGGCCAATGATTTCATCACCATCCTGGGACCTTCGGGATGCGGAAAGTCGACCCTCTTGCGCATCGTCGCCGGGCTTGAGGCGCCGAGCGAAGGGCGCGTGCTGCTCGACGGCAAGGCGGTGACCCGGCCGGGGCCGGATCGCGGCATGGTGTTCCAGTCCTATACGCTGTTTCCGTGGCTGACGGTCGCCGAAAACATCGCCTTCGGCCTGCGCGAACGCGGCATGGCCGAGCGGGAGAGGGGCGAAATCGTCGCCTCCTATATCGACCTCGTCGGGCTGAAGGGCTTCGAGAATCACTGGCCGAAGCAACTCTCGGGCGGCATGCAGCAGCGCACGGCGATCGCCAGGGCGCTGGCCAACGACCCCGCGATCCTATTGCTGGACGAGCCGTTCGGCGCGCTCGACAACCAGACGCGCGGGCTGATGCAGGAACTGCTGCTTGGCATATGGGAACGGCGCAAGAAGACGGTGCTGTTCGTCACACACGACATCGAAGAGGCGATCTTCATGGCGTCGCGCGTGGTGGTGATGACGGCCAGGCCCGGCCGAATCAAGTCGGATGTCGCCATCGACCTGCCGCACCCGCGCCACTACACGCTGAAGACCAGTCCGGAATTCTCCGTGTTGAAGGCGCGGCTGACCGAGGACATCCGCGTCGAGGCGATGCGAACGGCAGAAGTGCTCTGAGGCGCGCCTCTACGCCGCCAGCAGCTGCTTGCGGTCGACGCGTTCCTGCTGCGGCGAGCGGGCGTAGAGCTCGCGGTAGCATTTCGAGAAATGCGAGGCCGAGACGAAGCCGCAGGCGACCGCCACCTCGACCACCGGCATCGAGGACTGGATCAAGAGATGCCTTGCACGGTCGAGGCGGATTTCGAGGTAATAACGGGCCGGCGAGCGTCCCATCTCGGTGCGGAACAGCCGCTCGATCTGGCGACGCGACAGGTCGACATGGTCGGCGATCTCGATCAGCGACAGCGGCTCCGACAGATTGCCTTCCATCAGTTCGATGATGGTCAGCACTTTCGAGTTCTGTACGCCGAGCCGGGCGCGCAGCGGCAGGCGCTGGCGGTCGGTGGGGCTGCGCACGCGGTCGGTCAGCACCTGTTCGCAGACGCGGTTGACGAGATTCTCGTCGAAATCGTCGCCGATCAGCTTCAGCATCATGTCGAGCGCGGCGGTGCCGCCGGCGCAGGTGTAGATGTTCTGGTCGATCTCGAACAGGTCGGCAAAGACATTGGCTTTCGGGAATGCCTCGGAAAAGCCTGGCAGGTTCTCCCAATGGATGGCGCAGCGCTTGTTGGACAACAGGCCGGCAGCGGCCAGGACATGCGCTCCGGTGCACAGGCCGCCGACGGAGACGCCGCGATTGTATTCCTCGCGCAGCCAGGCAAAGGCGGACTTGTTCTGGTAGCGCTCGACATTGGTGCCGCTACAGACGATGGCCATGTTGGGGCGATCCGGCCCTCCCATCTTCCTGCGCTCCTCCTCCAGCGAGGTGTTGACCGCGCATTCGACACCGTTCGAAGCGCGCACCGGCTTGCCGTCGATGCTGGCGAGGCGCCATCGATAGGCCTCGTAGCCGAGCATGCGATTGGCCGAGCGCAGCGGGTCGAGGGCCGTCGCAAAGGCGATCATGGTGAAGTCGGGGATGAGGAAAAATACAAACGATCGCTTGATCGGATGCTTAACGGCGTTCACGGGAACCTCACGCAGCCATGGCGCGAACAGAATGTCGCGAATAGCATAGCGACAACAGGAAAAATCATCCTTGTCAATCGGCTAAGGAGCTTTAGCAAGATTTAATTTGCGACATGCGTCGCAAATGGGCAATCCGCCGCCGCGCCGCACCGCCGTCATGGCGCAAGCGCTGGCAAAGAGTGTACAAACAAAACGCCGCCTCGGCGGAACCGGGCGACGTCATCTATTCAGGCAGCGCGAGGGAGCGCTGCCTGCATCGGTTCAGGCGACGAAGCCAAGGCGGGCGGCAGCCATGGCGCCGGTCTGGCCGGGCATGGTGTTGGCAAGGCGCTGGCGCTCGAGGGCCGTGGTCAGGTTCATTTCGCGGCGAGGGAAAAGGCGGGCAAAAAGCTTCATGTTCATCTCCAATCGGTTGCTCAGACGGGTCGCCTTCGCTTGATGGAGTGGGGCAGCTCGTTTGCTGGCGTGGATATAGGCTTGTGTAAGTAAAAACTAAATCGCAAAAGCGAAGCACTTGATATGAAAAGCGACACGCAAGGCGGGAGACTTTTCAGGCGCTCCCGGATTTTTCGATAATTTACAGATGGTTAGCTCAAAACCAAGCCGCTATGCGGCTTGTTCATATGCGCCATGCAGCGGTAGCATGGCTCCGAAATTCATGTGAACGCAAATAAAACGGCAAAACAGGTCGGTAAAACAAGAAGACCTGCCGGGCGGTTTGCGCGGCAGGCCTTCAATGCATGATACACACGGTTTACTTTGCTCCAGCCCAGGATCCGACGCCGGTACGCGTGCCGGCCTTCGTGTCGGCCGCTTCAGGCCAGCCAATATCCTTCTGCAGCTCGATCGGCAGGGAGCGGATGGCGCGTTCGGTCTGGTAGCGGGCGCGGGCCGCGCTGATTTCGGTCGCAAGCCGACCGATGGATGACAGGATAGACATTTCGATCTCCTCATGTCGGGGCGGAAGTGCCCAGAAATGCGTTACGTCAGGTCTGTTTCAGCTTCATTTCATGTCGAAGGCAGGTCTGTGTCGTGATCGTTTCGTGGCTGCCTTGGCAGCATCCTGCTTCGATGGAGTTGACTATGCGCCTGAATTGATGTTCAATCAAACGAAATGGAATGATAGTTTGCATCAGAAAAATTGAAGGTCGATCGTCATGAACGCCCCACTCAATCATCCGCTGCCGCTGCTGGACCTCGACGTGCTGCGCACTTTCGTGGCGATTGCCGAAACCGGCAGCTTCACCACCGCGGCCAATGCCGTCTTCCGCACGCCGTCGGCGGTCTCCATGCAGATCAAGAAGCTGGAGGATATTCTGGGCCGCTCGGTGTTCGCGCGCGATGCGCGCTCGGTGACGCTGACCACAGATGGGGAAATGCTGCTGGGCTATGCCCGCCGTCTGCTGTCGATCAACCGCGAGGTGGTGTCCAAGTTCATCGTTCCCGACATTGTCGGCGTGGTGCGGCTGGGCTCGCCGGATGATTATGGCGAGCGCGTGCTGCCGCATGTGCTGAAGCGTTTTGCGCAGTCGCATCCGTCGATCGCCGTCGACGTCACCATCGACCAGAGCAGCAATCTGCGCCGGCGCATGGATGACCGGGCGCTCGACATCACGCTGCTCACCAATTCCTACAAGACCAGCGCGCTCGGCGCCGAGGTGCTGTTGACGGAGCCGATCGTCTGGGCCGGCGCCAAGGGCGGCTGCGCGCATCTGCGCGAACCCTTGCCGGTGTCGCTGTGGGAGGAGGGCTGCGCCTGGCGGGCAGGGGCGCTCGAAGCGCTGAGCCGCGAGGGCCGCAACTACCGCATCGCTTATATGAGCGCACATACGGCCGGCCAGCGCGCCGCCATCATGTCCGATCTGGCGGTGGCGCCGCTGCCAAAGTCTTTCCTCGGCAACGACATGGTCGAGCTCTGCCCCAAGGACGGCATGCCCGATATCGGCACCTATAACCTCGCCATGGTGGTAGCGCCGGATGCCAGCGCGCCGGTCAAGGCGGTGGCCGACCACATTCGCGCGACGTTCGAAGTCTTCCGGGAAACCGGCAAGTTCTGATCAGCTAGGGTGCTCCGACTGGAGGCTCAGCCCCGAAGCCTCGGCGGACGGCGCTTCGAAGCTTGCGCCGGCGCCTTCAACAAGGGGCGAGGGGTTCTCGGTCAGAAACGCCACGATCCGTTCGCGCGCGCGGCGTGATTCCGGCATGTCGATCAGCGGCCAGACGTGGAACATGCCTTCCTCGTGGACGAGCTCTACCTCGACGCCGGCGGCCCGCGCCTTTTGTGCGAAGATCAGATTGTCGGGCGTGAGAAGATCGCGAGAGCCCGTCAGGAGCAATGTCCTGGGCAGCACCGAGAGGTCGCCATAGACGGGGCTGATATGCCAGTCCGTCGGATGTATTCCGGCACTGTAGAGCCGGATAGCCTCCCGTCCGCCCGCGATGCCGAGCCAGGGATCGTTCCGCTCCGCCTCGAACACCTCGGGGTTTGCAAGCGAGACGTCGAGCCCGGGTGAGATCAGCACATGGCGCGACGGCAAGGGCAGGCCTTCTTCGGCGGCCATCATGGTGAGCACCACGGCCATGTTGCCGCCGGCGGAATCGCCCATGAAGATGATGTCTTCCGCCTCCGTCTCGCCGAGCATCCGGCGATAGACGTCGCCGACCATGCCGAACATGGCGTGGAAGTCATGCTCGGGCGCGATGGGATAGATGGGCACCGTAAAGGCATAGCCCAGCCGGTCGGCCATGTCGGCGATCAGGTGCCAATGATAGGGTGTGATTTCAAAGACATAGGCGCCGCCGTGCAGATAGAGAATCCGCTTCCGCTCGCCGGCCTTTGGGGCGATCTCGTAGACGGGAAAGCCGTCGACGGTGCGTGTCTCGATGTTGAAGCGCTGCTGCACTGACGCCGGAGGGTGATGGTCCTCCGTCCGGCGCGCCGCAGCGATCCAGCGCTGCAGGTTTTCCGGGCTGGAAAACGCCTTCTTGCGACTGTGCCTGAGCACGAAGGACACGACGTGGCTTTTCAAACTTGGCATGCGGATACACGGGTTTCGGCGGCAGCCGACTAAGAGAAGTCCCCTTCATATTTGAAGATCGTGCCCTGGTCGAAGATGTCAAGATTTGCGCTGTGTGCACACGTCGCTGTGATCGGCCCCGCATTTCTCGCGGGAGGGATCAGCGCTGCGGCAGAAGGGCTGCGCGCAGGCGGTTGCTGGTGACGGCCGGAGCCCCGCGCGGGCTCCGGCGCGTGCCGAGCAGTTTGCACTTTTCGGCGAAGGTCATCAGCGCGCAAAGCCCAAAAGCAGAGCGGAAAGCGCCGCCTGCGGGTCGCTGGGCGGCGAGGCCGGCCAGCCGATGTCCTTCTGGACGTGCGCCGGCAGGCTGTTCAGGGCGCGGACGGCCTTGTTCCTGGCACGGGCCTGCCTGATGGTCGCACCGTAGCGGCCGAGATTTTCAAACATCGACATTTTCATCTCCCTTGAAGAACGGCGGCGGCCGAGGATTATCTTCGGCCGCCGTTCGATGCCGGGTAAATGCGCCTGCCATGTATCGGTCGGATTTCGCGAAAACGGTGATTTGGTTTCCGGATCAGTCAATCCGGAAACATTTGCATACAAATGAAATGGGCGTTCGATGCCGGCGGAAGATGGGCGTCAGATAGTGCCTGTCATCCTGCTCGCATGCCCATGCTATTCCCGGCCACGTCGCGCGGCGTGGCCTTCGCGCGAGCGCCGGCGCGGGGTGGCGTCGCCGGCGATGCCGTCTTCGCTCACTGTCTTGCGCGGCGGCAGTTTCACCGCCGCCGACAGTTTCGGGAACGGATCGACCTTGTTCGGCAGCGCCATCGCATAGACGAAGTGCTCCTGGAATTTGGGCTCCAGTGCGGTCTCGATCTTCTCGATCTGGCTAACCGTCTCCTCGATCTCGCGACGATAGCCGCGATTGAGCAGCGCCATGCGCGCACCCGCGCCGGCGGCGTTGCCGACGGCCGAGACCTTGTCGAGGTCGCAATCGGGGATCAGGCCCAGCACCATAGCGTATTTCGGATCGATGAAGGAGCCGAAGGCGCCGGCGAAGTGGATGCGGTCGACATGCTCGGTGTTCTGCTTTTCCATCAACAGCTTGGTGCCGGCATAAAGCGCTGCCTTGGCGAGCTGGATGGCGCGCACGTCGGTCTGGGTGATGGTGATCTTTGGCTCGCCTTCCTTCAGCACGTAGGAGAAGGTGCGGCCGTTGGCGATGATACGCGGCGAGCGCATGCTGAGTGATCCGTCGACGACGCCGTCTTCGGAAATGATGCCGGCCAGATACATCTCCGCTACGATCTCGATGATGCCGGAGCCGCAAATGCCGGTGACGCCGGTCGCCTGCACGCTGTCGAGGAACCCCGGCTCGTCGGACCACAGTTCAGAGCCGATGACGCGGTATTTCGGCTCCAGCGTCTCGGGATCGATGCGCACGCGCTCGATGGCGCCGGGCGCGGCGCGCTGGCCGCCGGAGATTTCGGCGCCTTCGAAGGCCGGACCGGTGGGCGAGGAAGCGGCCACGACCCGCGCACGATTGCCGAGCACGATCTCGGCATTGGTGCCGACGTCGACGATCAGCATCATCTCGTCCTGGCGATGCGGGCCCTCCGACAGCGTCACCGCCGCCGCGTCGGCGCCGACATGGCCGGCGATGCAGGGCAGCATGTAGAGGCGTGCGCCCGGGTTGAGCTTGAGGCCGATATCCGAGGCCTTGATGCGCACCGCGCCGGAGACGGCGAGCGCGAAGGGGGCGCCGCCGAGTTCGGTCGGATCGATGCCGAGGAACAGATGGTGCATGATCGGATTGCCGACGAAGACGGAATCCAGGATGTCGTTGCGCTGGACATTGCCTTCGGCGCAGACCTTGTCGACAAGGCCGGAGATCGCCTCGCGCACGGCGACCGTCATGCCCTCGCGGCCATCCGGGTTCATCATCACATAGGAGACGCGGCTCATCAGATCCTCGCCGAAGCGGATCTGCGGGTTGGACGTCCCGGAGGAGGCGGCGACACGGCCCGACAGCAGCGACACCAGATGCATGGCGATGGTGGTCGAACCGATATCGCAAGCCAGCCCATAGGCCTCGTTCTTGAGGCCAGGCCACAAAGCGATGACGCGCGCGATGTCGCTGTCGGCATCCTTGTGGATGGCGGCGGTCGCGGTCCAGTTGCCCTTGCGCAAGATGCCCTGCACCTGCGGCAGCAAATAGAAATCGAATTCGAGGTTCTTGAAGTTCCAGTCCTTCATCAGCGCGATCTTGAGCCGGTCGAGGTCGCCTGACGGATTGTGCATGTCGGGTTCTTCGATCTCGACATAGCACATGCGGATCGCCGTATCGCGCGCGATTACCCTGGTGTCGGCATCCTTGCGGATGGTCTGTGCGTTGATGACCGTGTCCTGCGGCACGTCGATGACGAGGTCGCCGAGGATCTGCGCCGAGCAGGAGAGGCGGCGCCGTTCCGGCAGGCCGCGCACGCGCTCATAGCGCTCTTCCTTCGGGCCCTTGGGCGAGATGTGGTCGTTGGAGGAGACGATCTTGTGCTTGGCGAAATTGCCTTCCTGAACCTCGACCTGGCAGCGCCCGCAAGTGGCGCGCCCGCCGCACACGCTTTCGACATAGACGCCGAGCTGGCGCGCGGCGTCGAGCACCGGCGTGCCGACCGGAAACCGCCCGCGCTTGCCCGACGGCATGAACAGCACGAGCGGATCGGTGATGTTGGTATGCGAATTCACGATTGCGCGCTTATCCCCTTGCCATGCGGGCTTCACGGCCGCCACGACGGCGACCGCCATTGCCGCCGCCTTCGCCTGGTGCATTGACCGCCGTCGGTGCGGCGACCGCCTGGCCGCCTTCGGCCGGCTTGTAATCCTTATAGGTGCGAATCCAGTTGGTGCAATTCTCGTCGGTGCCGTTCAGAACGTTGGCGCCGCGCACGGCCTCCATTTCCTGCGGGCGCACCGGGTTCATGATCGCCGATGTCATGCCGGCGCCGATCACCATCGGGATGAAGGCGGCGTTGATGCCGTGGCGGTGCGGCAGGCCGAAGGAGATGTTGGACAGGCCGCATGTGGTGTTGACCTTCAGTTCCTCGCGCAGGCGCCGCAGCAGCGCGAACACCTGGCGGCCGGCATCTCCCAGCGCGCCGATCGGCATGACCAGCGGATCGACGACGACGTCATGGGCGGGAATGCCGAAATCGGCGCAGCGCTGCACGATTTTCTTGGCGACGGCGAAACGAACGTCCGGATCCATCGAAATGCCGGTCTCGTCATTGGAGATGGCGACGACCGGCACGTTGTATTTCTTGATCAGCGGCAGGATGGCTTCGAGTTTTTCCTCCTCGCCGGTGACGGAGTTGACCAGCGGGCGGCCCTTGGCGACCTTGAGTGCCGCCTCGATAGCGGCCGTAACCGAGGAGTCGATCGACAGCGGCAGGTCGACCAGGCCCTGGACGATCTCCAGCGTCTGCACCAGCAATGCCGGCTCGGTCGCGTTGGGGTCGACGGCGGTGACGCCGGCATTGACGTCGAGCATGGTGGCGCCGCAAGCGGCCTGTTCCAGCGCGTCGTTGATGACGGTTTCGAAATTACCGGCGACCATCTCGGCGGCGAGTTTCTTGCGGCCGGTCGGGTTGATGCGCTCGCCAATCACGCAGAAGGGCTGGTCGAAGCCGATGATGATTTCTCGTGTCGCCGAGGCAACGATGGTCCGGGTCATGAAATCTCTCCGTCGTGATATAAAGAGTTCTTTATATCGTTATCTCTTGTCGATCAAGCGAATGGTGGTTCTCCGCGCAAGTCAATGCGCGGTCTTCACCATGTCCACCTGGGTTTCGGTAACATCGTCGTGCAGGATATGGTCGAGCCGGTCGGCGACCATCTGGTCGTCGCGGCGGATCTCGCGCTTCCAGGGCTGCCGGCCCTTCAGCACGCCCGATTCATCGACGATCTCGGCGACATACTCCTCCTGGCGGTAAGCCATCACATGGATGCCCGAAACGCCCGGGATTTCCTTCACCTCGTTGATGATGTCGATGCAGAGCTGCTTGCCTTCCTTCTTCTGGTCCTGGGCGCCTTCCAGCCGCTTGATGACGGTATCGGGAATATGGATTCCGGGCACGTTGGAGCGGATCCATTTGGCGGTCTTGGCCGAGGCGAGCGGTCCGACACCGCACAGGACGAACACTTTCTCCGTGTGGCCGAGATCGCGTGCCTTCTGCATGAAGGTCCTGAACATCGGCACGTCAAAACAATACTGCGTTTGAACGAACTGAGCGCCGGCGGCGATCTTCTTGCCGAGATGGATCGGGCGGAAGTCGAAGGGCGGTGCGAACGGATTGACGGCCGCGCCGAGGAACAGCTGCGGCGGCGTGGTGAGCTTGCGGCCGGACAGGAACTTGCCGTTGTCGCGCATGATGCGGATGGTTTCGAGCAGCGACATGGAATCGAGGTCGAACACCGGCTTGGCGCCGGGCTGGTCGCCGGCCTGTACGCCATCGCCTGTCAGGCACAGCATGTTGGCGACGCCCATGGCAGCCCCGCCCAGCACGTCGCCTTGGATGGCGATGCGGTTCTTGTCCCGGCAGGCGATCTGCATGATCGGGGCATAGCCCATGCGGGTCAGGAGCGCGCAGATGCCGACCGACGACATGTGGCAATTGGCGCCCGACGCATCGACGGCGTTGATGGCGTCGACCCAGCCGTCGAATATCTTCGCCCTGTTGTAGACGTCTTCGGGATCGGCGCTGTCGGGCGGGTTGAGCTCGGTGGTGACCGCGAATTCACCGCGTCGCAGGACGCGTTCGAGCCGGCCGCGCGAGGTGTGGCCGGGCAAGGGGTCGAGCGGCAGATGGATGCCGGCCGGGTTCTCGTCACGCTGGCGGGCGATCATGCGGTCGCTCCGGTCTTCGCATCGGCGGCGGCTTCACGGGCCGCTGCCGCCTGCGCGGTGACGCGCAGCCAGGCGGACGTTTCGCGCAGCGACTGGTCGACCGGCTTCTGCACCGCAAGAATCCTGTCGCCGTGCTCCATGTTGCGCGAGCCTTCCCAGGCCTTGACCCAGACGCAAGGCATGTCAGGCTCGACCTCGCAATTGCCGTTGGCGCGCACGCCGCCGCAGGGGCCGTTGCGCAGCTGTTTTGGGCAGTTCATGGGGCACGACATGCCGGTCGAGGACAGGATGCACTGGCCGCACATGCGGCAGTCGAACATGAAGCCCTTGACGCGCTTTTCGACAAATTTCACCGGGGCCTCGACACGGCTGTAGCCGATGCCTTTCCACAAGGGATGCAGCAGAAGGAACGTGTCGGCGAAGCGGGCATAGAACCATTCGAGCAGGCGCGAGTGCCGGACCGACCACAATCTCACCGCGAAGGAGCGCTGCACGCGCCGCTGCGGCGACACGTCGGCCGGCTTGTAGTCCGATTTCGGTGCTGCCTTCTTGACCAGGGTGGCCTGGGTGACCGGCTGGAGCGCCGCCGGGCTCTCCTTGGCGGGAATGGTTTCAGACATTTTCTTTGCCGCCCGCCTTCACCAGAGCGACCAGCCGCTCGCGGTCATATTTCGCGTCGATCTCCTGGAATGCCTTCTCGACCTCGGCTTCGAGGTCGTCGCCGACCGGAACCGGATCGGCCTTGCGCCATTCGGCCAGATAGTCGTCCGTGCCGCCCGCGCCGGTCCGCATGGCGCACATGTCGATCGCCTCGGTAAAGCGCAACGGCAGTTCGCGCTTGGCGTTCTGGCGGCCTTTCCTGACGATGACCTGGGCAGGGATATCGCGCCAGTAGACGACGATCAGATCGGCCATGAATTCTCACTCCTCGATCTGCGAGCATTGCCGCATGCGCAATTGGGTCGCTTGTTATGGGACGACGCGCGCGCATTCAAAAGCGACGCATTTGGATGTCGTAAAATGAAAGGCGCGTTTATTCGTACCGGCTTGCGCGTCGGCAGGCTCGAGACGTTGGGATAGCCCTGCCTTCGGCACGCGGCGCCGGACGAGGAATGCGCTACCAGATGCCGGTTCTGAACCCCGTCCAGAGGTAATACCAGATCGTCGGATGGTACCATTGCTTCGACGGCAGGCCTGGATCGAACGTCGTCAGTTTTCCGGCAAGCGCATCGCTGACCGCCTCGACGCAGATGTCGCGCGAAAACGCCGTCTGGCGCAGCGCATAGCTTGAGATCGTGTCGCCTTGTTTGGGCTTGCCGCGCGCCTGCTTCAGCACGCCGCCCGTGTCCACGCCGGCATCGACCAGATGCACAGTGGTACCGAAATTCGCGGCATCTCCCGATGCCAGCGCCCAATAGCCGCCATTCATGCCGCGATATTTCGGCGTGATGCCGGCGTGGTAGTTGAGCACCGGGCATGGGATCCTGCCCAACATGTCCTTTGACAACAGCCGGCAGCCGTTAAGCAGGACAACACCGGGCTGGATCTTCCGGATCGCCGCGAGGCACTCCGGGCCGTTGGCCGAGGCAACATGGATGATCTCCTGGCCCGGCCGTGGCTCGGTCTCGAGCTTCTCCTGCGCAATCAACCGGGCGGCATGGCTGGCGTAGAGCCGCTTGCCCAGCCTGCTCAGCACCATCGTGCCGAGCTGGCCGATGGCCTGCAACCAGCCCTGGCGGCGGGCACGGCCAAGCAGCAATCGCTTTTTCGATTCAGGGACTTCCAGGATGACGCTGACAGGGCCGACACGGTCGGCAATGGCGTTGACCATTGCCCATACATGCGCGCCACCCCCGGTGACGACCACGATCGGTCTCGGATTGGTTTCCGGTATTGCCATTGATCTTGCCACCCCTGGGACCAACTGCCACGGCCGGACCTTAGGCGAGGCGGGTTAATCCTTGGTATGCCGGAGCCGGCAGGAAGGCTCCGCTCAGCGCTTGAACTCCATGATGTCAAGCTTCGATTCGTAATAGGGAGCGGGGAACTCGATGCGCCATTCCCCGTCGCTATTGCGGAAGGCGTAGCCGACCTGGTCTGTCCGAGGACCGCTGCCATAGGGTTTTGCCTGGTCGTTGTTGACGGAACCGGAACCGAGATAGATCGCGCGCTTTTCGCCGTCGTCGAAGAAGCGGCCCTTGGTGCGCTGCGAGCCGGTGAGCTTTTCCAGCCGCCAGCCGGAGCCGTCGTCGGTCACCCTGCATTTGAACCAGCCATAGATAACGAGCGGGCCCAGCCCGCCCACCTTGATGGTGCGGCATTGCCATTTGCCGGTGAGGTCCTTGTCGGAGAAAGCAACCAGCGGCTTGGCCAGCAAGGCATCGAGCTGCCTGACCTCGCCAGGATTGCCCGCCTTCGCCTCGGCAAGAGCCGCCTTGCGCGTCTCGCCATATTTGTCCAGCCGCGCCTTGTCGGCGGCGGTGATCAGCTTCTGCACCTCGCCGTCGGCAAGGGCGGGTAAGGTGCAGCAGAGAAGGCCGGCAACGGCAAGCATCGGGCGAAGGGTCATCGGCATTCCTCGTCGGTGTCCGGCAGCCGACCGCTGGACGGCGCCTTTAGATGGCTGGCGCGCAATTTACCCATTCGCGGCAGGCTGTCATCAGTGCTTAGCAATGAAACGACGCTGCGATCCAAATTAAGGCAATTGGCCTGGGAACAGATCAAGGCCATTCTCCAGTAGGAGGCGGCGATCCGTCCTGTCTTTGCCTTGGGAAGGGCGATAATCGCCAATCGCCGCGCAGGAGGGCCGCAGCCCAGCCGGCGTCAGATGTCAGCCGCGGCCTTGGCTAGCCCGGCCGTCAGGTCTCCATAGCCTGTTGCGCGCCGCTCATAGACGAGGCCAAGCAGTTTCGCGGCCTTTTCCGCGACCTTGTCGAGCTCCGGATCGTCGGTCTGGGCCAGGTAGATCAGCTTCTCGTAATTGCCGAAATAGTCCTTGATCAGCTCCGGATGCCTGTCGAGGCCGAGCGGCTTCATGAAGAAGGCGTCGAACTGGCGGCAGAGGAAATCGGTCATGTAGAAGGACATCATGTCGTCGTCGGCGACCTTCGCATAGGCATCCATGCCCTGGTAGAAGGCGAAGCAATGCGGACCGGCCATGCGTTCGACGCCATGCTTCTCGCAGACCCGATCGAGCAGGCCGCCGGTGCCGCAATCGGCGTAACCGACGAAGATGTTGCTGTAGCCTTCCGCCTTAGCCTTTTCGATGGCCTTGTCCATCGCCGGCGCGATGCGGTCCGGATAGAAATGAAACTCGGCCGGAAGGCATGTCAATTCGAGGTGATGAAGCCCGAGCTGTTCCTTGACGGCCAACACCTCGCGCGCAATCATCCCGCAGGCGATGATGAGCAGCTTGTCCGCTTGATTCTGCTGGGGTCTGGGCATCTTCATGAAACCAGCCGAGCCGGCTTTCGTTGCTGTGGGGCGATCTACCGAGAGAGGGATAAA
This sequence comes from Mesorhizobium sp. B2-3-2, assembly GCF_006442295.1. Classification (NCBI taxonomy): domain Bacteria; kingdom Pseudomonadati; phylum Pseudomonadota; class Alphaproteobacteria; order Hyphomicrobiales; family Phyllobacteriaceae; genus Mesorhizobium; species Mesorhizobium sp. B2-3-2. Next base: position 45,451 of record NZ_VFWA01000006.1, read on the forward strand.
CCGTCGATGAAACTGTTACGCATTGCGCCAATCGCAATCCTGGCTTGTGCCCTGGCCCTTTCGGCCTGTGCCAACACCGTTCGCGGCGTCGGCAGGGATATCAAGTCTACCGCCAAGGCCGTTGACGATACCGTCAAGAAACCCTGACCGCCGCTGCTCCCAACATCTGGGAACAAAAAAGCCGCGCTGCAAGGCGCGGCTCTTCCTTTGTCGAGCGTCTGCCTTGCCTTCTATCAGGCGGAAGCGCGCACATTGTGTTTGCGCTTCATGTAGTCCTTGGCCGTCTCGACCGCCACAGCGGCATCGCGGCAATAGGCGTCGGCGCCGACCGCCTTGCCGAATTCCTCGTTCAGCGGCGCGCCTCCGACGAGGACGACGTAGTCGTCGCGGATGCCCTTTTCCTTCATCGTGTCGATGACGACCTTCATGTAGGGCATGGTCGTGGTCAGCAGCGCCGACATGCCGATAATGTCCGGCTGGTGCTGCTCGATGGCATCGAGATATTTCTCGACCGCATTGTTGATGCCAAGGTCAATGACGTCGAAGCCGGCGCCTTCCATCATCATGCCGACGAGGTTCTTGCCGATGTCGTGGATGTCGCCCTTGACGGTGCCGATCACCATCTTGCCCTGCTTGGGCGCGCCGGTGGCGGCGAGCAGCGGGCGCAGGATGGCCATGCCGGCCTTCATCGCATTGGCCGACAACAACACTTCGGGAACGAACAGGATGCCGTCGCGAAAATCCTCGCCGACGATGCGCATGCCCTCCACCAGCGCCTCGGTCAGCACCTTGTAAGGCGCCCAGCCGCGCTCGAGAAGGATGTTGGTGCCTTCCTCGATCTCTTCTTTCAGACCGTCATAGAGATCGTCGTGCATCTGCTGCACCAACTCGTCGTCGGAAAGCTCGGAGAGGATGATCTCGTCGTCGGACATTGTTTCTCAGGCTCCTTGCTGCCGGGAACGACCATGGCAGCTTAAAATCAACGCGCCAATACCTAACCCGCGAGGGGCGGGTATCCATAGCTGATTTGCGACTTCCCGCAAAAGGAAAGCGACTGAAAAATCTATCGGTTTTCTTGTCGATTTTGCGACAGGCGTTGGCGCGGACGGGCCGTTTCGAATAGGGTGCATGGCTACGATCCGCCGGAAGCCGCGATAGGCGGCCACAACGGTTCCGGGCCGGGCGCTAATCAAGCCGGTCCAAATTCAGGGAAGAACGATCATGAGCGAACACGCGGCAGTGGACCAGGAAGCGTCAAACGCGCGACGTGGACGCGGCGCCAGCGGCGGGGCGGCGGCAAGGCGGGCGGCGCGTTCGGGCGGCGGTCCCGGCACCCAGCTCACCTACATCAAGCGCAAGATCAACGTCTATGAAGTGCTCGACGAGGAAGGCCTGGCACTGATCGAGAAGAACACCGACACGGTGCTCGAAGAAATCGGCATCATCTTCCGCGACGATGCGGAGGCGTTGCAGCTGTGGAAAGAGGCGGGCGCCGACGTCAAGGGCGAGCGCGTGCATTTCCCGAAGGGGCTCTGCCGGTCGCTCTTGAAGACCGCGCCCTCCATCTACACCCAGCATGCCCGCAATTCCGAACGCTCGGTGCAGATCGGCGGCAATGCTACCGTCTTCGCCCCGGTCTACGGACCGCCCTTCGTGCGCGACCTCGACGGCGTCAGGCGTTACGCAACGATCGAGGATTTCCAGAATTTCGTGAAGCTCGCCTATATGGCGCCTTCCATCCACCATTCGGGGGGCACCGTGTGCGAGCCGGTCGACGTGCCGGTCAACAAGCGCCATCTCGACATGATCTACGCGCACATCAGATATTCCGACAAGCCGTTCATGGGTTCGGTCACCGCGCCGGAACGTGCCGAGGACACGGTCGCCATGGCCAAGCTGGTGTTCGGCGACGACTTCGTCGAAAACAACACGGTCCTGACCAGCCTGATCAACGCCAACTCGCCGATGGTGTTCGACGAGACCATGCTTGGCGCGCTGAAGGTCTATGCGCGCCACAACCAGGCCTGCATCGTCACGCCATTCATCCTCGCCGGCGCGATGAGCCCGGTGACGGTCGCCGGCACGCTAACCCAGGTGCTGGCCGAGGTGCTTGCCGGCGCTTCGTTCACGCAGCTGATCCGGCCGGGCGCGCCGGTGCTGTTCGGCACGTTCGCCTCGTCGATCTCGATGCAGTCGGGCGCGCCGACCTTCGGCACGCCGGAGCCGTCGCTGGTATCCTACGGCGCCGCACAGCTCGCACGGCGCCTCGGCCTGCCATTCCGCACCGGCGGTTCGCTCTGCGCCTCGAAAATCCCCGACGCACAGGCAGCCTATGAAAGTGCCAACACGCTGAACTCGACCATTCTTGCCGGTACCAATTTCGTCCTCCACTCGGCCGGCTGGCTCGAGGGCGGACTGGCGTCCTGCTACGAAAAATTCATGATGGATATCGACCAGCTCGGCATGACGCAGAAGTTCTCCGAAGGCGTCGACCTGTCGGAAAACGGCCAGGCGATGGACGCCATCCGCCAGGTCGGGCCGGGCAGCCATTATCTCGGCTGCGACCACACGCAGGCGAATTTCCAGACCGCCTTCTATCGCTCCAACATCGCCGACAATAATTCCTACGAGCAGTGGCTGGCCGAAGGCGAGAAGACCGCGCCGCAGCGCGCCAACGAACTCGCCCGCCGCTGGCTGGAATCTTATGAGGCGCCGCATCTCGATCCGGCGATCGATGAAGCGCTGAAGGACTTCATCGCCAAGAAGAAGGGGTCGATGCCCGACGCCTTCACGTGAAAGGAGCCCGAGTCAGGCGGGGCTAAAGTCGCCAACATCATCCACAAGGAAGTCTGGCGGAGCGCCTTCTCCGATCCGGTCAACAAGGTATGATTCTTTCACGCGGCAGGATGGAGGAGATTGCGGCCGCGCTTGGCGCCAACGGCCTCATCCTGCGTGGCGGCTTCACCTTTGCCGATGGCGAGGCGGCGCCTTGTGGCCGCTCCGGTGCACCGGCCAGGTCGGCGCTCCTGATAGGGCAGGCGGGGGCGGCACCCTGGCCGCATTTCCTGCGCTGGCGCGACAGTCAATCACAGGCCATCGCCGATCCCCTCGATACCTGGTCCCGGCAGGTCATTGGCGCGGTCGCGGAAGAATTCGGCGCACGCGCCGTGTCGCCTTCCGACAAGCCCTATCTGCCGTTCCAGCAATGGGCGACGCGGGCCGAGGGCCTGAAGCCGTCACCGCTCGGCATCCTCATGCATCCGCGATATGGGCTTTGGCATGCCTATCGCGGCGCGCTGCTGTTCGCGGACGAGATCGCGCTTCCGGAGACTCGCGAGGCGATCCATCTCTGCGACGCCTGCGTCGATAAACCCTGCCTGAAAGCCTGCCCGGTCGACGCCTATTCCGCAGAGGGGTTCGCCCATCAAGCCTGCCTGGCGCATGTGCGCGGGCCGAGTGGCGACCCCTGCCGTGACGGAGGCTGCCTTGACCGCAATGCCTGTCCCTATGGCGTGGCCTATCGCTACCCCCCGGACGTGCAGGTCTTTCACATGTCAGCGTTCGCAGGCCTGTAAGCTCGTCGCGCTGCCGCACGAAATGTTGACTGCCAAAATCAGGCAACAGCTTGCCCTGCCGGCCTGCCCGGATATGTATCGCCCAGCAACCGAACGGAGTTGGCGATGGCGAAACAGGACCTTCAGATCAAGACCAGGGACGGTATGGCGAGGGCGGGGCTGTTCCGCCCGGTCAACGCTTCCCCGGCCAAGGCCGGCGTCATCCTCTACATGGATGCTTTCGGCCCGCGCCCCGCGCTCGAAGGCATGGCCGAGCGGCTGGCGGAGGAGGGCTACGCGGTTCTGGTGCCCGATCTCTTCTATCGCAACGCGCCCTACGGTCCGTTCGATGCCAAGACCGCCTTCGTCGAGGAAAAAACCAAAGTGCCGCTGATGGCGCTGATCAGCGGCACGACGCAGGAAATGACGATTGCCGACAGCGGCGCCTTCCTCGACGCACTCGCTGCCGAAGGCGTCACCGGGCCGATCGGCGTTGTCGGCTATTGCATGGGCGGCGCGCGGGCGCTGAACGCAGCCGCCTTCTATCCGGATCGTATCAGGGCGGCGGCCAGTTTCCATGGCGGCAATCTCGCCAGCGACGCGGCCGACAGTCCGCACCGCAAGGCGGGGTCGGTCAAGGCACGCGTCCATGTCGGCATGGCCGGCGTCGACAGGAGTTTTCCGCCCGAACAGTCGGCGCGGCTCGCCGAGGCGTTCAGGGTGGCGGAAATCGATTACGTGCTGGAGAATTATGTCGGCATGGCGCATGGCTGGTGCGTGCCGGACCACAGCGTCTACAATGAAGTTGGCGCCGAGCGGCATTGGAACCGGTTGATCACCCTGTTTTCCGAGACACTCGGGTAGCTCCTTCGGCCCAAACGCAAACCCAGCCCAATTTGCTGGACGCAGTGGACCCAAACTTTCATGAGCTCGCGCCGCCCATCCTTGGGCACCTTCATCCCGTAAACGGGGTGAAGGAAAACTGCTTTCCAAAAAAATCTTTCCCTCACCCCAAGGACTGGCCATTAGCCTTCGTCCAACAGGCAAATGACGGCGATGATGCTGGATGGGAGCGAAGCCTCCGACGCCGAGCTGATCGGGCGGGCGAAGGGCGGAGACAAGGGGGCTTTCGGCGCGTTGCTCGAAAGGCACTACGACTTCGTCTATCGCGCCGCCTATCGCTGGTGCGGCCGGAAGGCCGATGCCGAAGACATCGCCCAGGAAGTCTGCGTCCGGCTCGGCAAGTCGATCCGCGACTATCGCGGTGGCAGCGCCTTCACCACCTGGCTTTATGCCATGACGCTGAACGCCGCGCGCGACATGATGCGCAAGAGCGCCCGCGAGACGGTCAAGACCGAAGCCTATGGCGTCCATGCGCTGATTTCGGGCGAGAATTGCGAAGAGCCGGAAGACCCTGCCGAGGCGCTGTGGGCCGCGGTGCGGCGACTGCCGGACAAGCAGCGCGACGCCGTGCTGCTGGTCTATGGCGAGGGCCTGAGCCACGCCGCCGCCGCCGAGGCGATGGCGATCTCGGAGGCGACGGTTTCCTGGCACATCCATGAAGCGAAGAAACGGCTGAAGACGTTGATGCGCTCGGCCGGGGAAGTGTGACCATGGTCGACGACAAGGACCTTAGAAGGCTGCACGACATCGCAGCACCAGCACCCGGCGAGAGCGCGAAGGCGCGCGCCTTCGAAGCCGCCATGCGCGCCTATGATGAGGAAAATATTTCCGCCGCCGCCCAAGGATCGGTCGGCGGTCTTCGTCTCACAGAGCGAGCACGAAAGCTCTGGAGCGAAATCATGCAAAAGAAACTCATTGCCACGCCGGCCATTGCCGGGCTCGTCGCCCTGCCGATCGCCGGATACGCCACTTTCCATATGCTGAGGGAGCAGCCGTCGACTTTCGGTGGTGGCGAGAAGATCACCGAGACGCTAGCCGACAAGCCCGCCACGGTGAAGCCGCTGGCCAAACAGGCGACGGGCGATCAGGCGATCAACGAACCGCTCGCAACGAGCGCGCCTGAGAAAGACAAGAAGGCCGACGCGGAAAGCCGCGACGCAAAAGACGCCTTGGCGGCGCCGAGCAAATCCGAATCGGCCGTTGCCGGAGGCTTGGCACCGCAGAATGCGCAGGAACAGGTTGCGCCGGCGGAACCTGCACCACCTGCGCCAACGGGCGAGTTCGCCCTGGATAGCACTGCCGCGCCCAGCACGTCGCGAGCCGCACGCATGTCCAAAACGATGGTACCGCAGCAGCCCGCCATGGCGCCGGCGGACCAGATCGCACCACCGGAGGAAAACCGCGATCGCGTCCAGGATTTCAAGACCAATCCGGTGCATTCGGCACTCGAGGACCCGGTTTCGACCTTTTCGATCGATGTCGACACCGCTTCCTATTCCTTCGTGCGCCGTTCGCTGAAGGAGGGCTTCCTGCCGCAGGCCGACACGGTGCGGGTCGAGGAGATGATCAACTACTTCCCCTATGACTGGAAGGGGCCGGCCTCCGCGTCGACGCCGTTCAATTCGACCGTCAGCGTCATGCCGACGCCGTGGAACGCACACAGCAAGCTGATGCATGTCGCCATCAAGGGTTTCGACGTCAAGCCGGCCGAGCAGCCCAAGGCCAATCTGGTGTTTTTGATCGACGTCTCGGGCTCGATGGACGAGCCGGACAAGCTGCCGCTCCTCAAGTCGGCATTCCGGCTGCTGGTCAGCAAGCTGAAGTCCGACGACACCATCTCGATCGTCACCTATGCGGGCGATGCCGGCACGGTGCTGATGCCGACGAAGGTTGCAGAGAAGGACAAGATCCTCAACGCCATCGACAATTTGCAACCCGGCGGCTCGACCGCCGGGGAGGCGGGCATCAAGGAGGCCTACAAATTGGCCGAGCAGTCCTTCATCAAGGACGGCGTCAACCGCGTGATGCTCGCCACCGACGGCGACTTCAATGTAGGCCAGAGCGACGACGACGATCTCAAGCGCCTGATCGAACAAAAGCGCAAGAGCGGCGTCTTCCTTTCGGTGTTCGGTTTCGGCCGCGGCAATCTGAACGACCAGATGATGCAGACCATCGCGCAGAACGGCAATGGCACCGCCGCCTATATCGACACCCTGGCCGAGGCCGAGAAGGTGCTGGTCGAGGATTCCTCCTCGACGCTGTTCCCCATCGCCAAGGACGTCAAGATTCAGGTCGAGTTCAATCCCGCCAAGGTCTCGGAATATAGGCTGATCGGCTATGAGACCCGCGCCTTGAACCGCGAGGATTTCAACAATGACCGCGTCGATGCCGGCGAGATCGGCTCGGGCCATTCGGTCACCGCCATCTACGAGATCACCCCCAAGGGTAGCGGCGGCGAACGGATCGAACCGCTGCGCTATGGTCAGGCCGCGGTGAACAATGGCGGCGTCGCCAATGCGGACGAATACGCCTTCGTCAAGATCCGCTACAAGCTGCCCAACGAGGACGTCTCGAAGCTGATCACCACGCCGGTGACGTCGGCCAACGAGGTGGCGTCCTTCGACCAGGCCAGCGCCGACCAACGTTTCTCCGTCGCCGTCGCGGCGTTCGGCCAGAAGCTGCGCGACGAGGATGCGACGGCGAAGTTCGGCTATGACAAGATCATGGAGATCGCCACTGGAGCCCGGGGAGCCGACCCGTTTGGGTACAGGTCCGAGTTCCTGTCGCTTGTGCGCCTTGCCTCCGCGCTGGGCGGCAATCGGTAGTGATGACGGCCGGTTTCTTCAGATGAGATCGTTCCGACGGAGGAACCGACCCACGGGCGGGTGAGGCAGGCCGGCGAGGGATTTCACCCTTGCCGGCCTTTTTTCGGAATCTGCGATCGTTAAATTGCGCGGCATTTCCGGTACCGGATCGCAATTTCCTGTTGCTACGCCGGACAGATATAGGGGCTTGAGGGAGCCGGAATTGCAGATCAGGACTACCGCCAACTCGACACCACCGGCACGGGACGCTTCGGCGGGTTCACCAGCCCAATCGGCCGAATCCAGGCGCATCGGCGACGATGTCGCGCAGGCGCGCCACACCGCCATGTCGGCTCTGACCAACGAGCGTTTCCGCATCATGCTGGAGCAGATCACCGATCCGGTTTCATCCGGAGCGCTGATGACGATGCGCGGCGACAATGTCGTCGATCTCAAATCGGCGCAGTCGAGCTACGCCGACAACAGCGAGTGATCTAACCCGACCAAGTCAGGCCCGGCCGCGGCGACGCTCGCGGCGGGCCTCGCCGGTCTCGGCGGTGTTCGCCGTGGCCACCTTGTTGCGCATCGGACCGATGCGCTCGACGATCGTCTCGACGGTCGGACGATCCGCCTTGGTGTGGGCGTCGAGCGCCTTGCGCATGGCGGCCAGGTGCTGGAACGAGGTGCCGCAGCAGCCGCCGATGATTTTCGCGCCGCCATCGACGGCAAGGCGCACATAGTCGGCCATCAATTCGGGCGTGCCGGAATAGTGGATTTCGGTGCCGCGGAATTCGGGAATGCCGCAATTGCCCTTGACGATCACCGTCGCCTCCGGCTTCGCCTGCGTCATGTCGAGCAGCGAGGCGAGGATGTCGGAAGCGCCGACGCCGCAATTGGCGCCGACGCCGAGCGGTGCTTGCGACAAGCCGTCGGCGACGCCGTGTATGTCCTTCGGCAGCAGGCCCATCATGGTGCGGCCGGCGGTGTCGAAGGAACCGGTATAGGTATAGGGCAAGCCGACGCGGATCGCCGCCTGGGCGGCGGCGCGGATCTCGTCGGGCGCCGACATGGTCTCGATCCAGGCGACCTCGGCGCCGCCTTCCTTGAGGCCTTCGATCTGCTCGGCGAAGGCGTCTACCGCCTCGTCATAGGTCATGGCGCCAAGCGGCACCAGCAACTCACCAGTGGGGCCAACGGAGCCGGCGACGATCACCTTGCGACCGGCCTTGTCGGCAACCGCGCGGGCGATCTCGGCGGCGCGCTTGTTCAACGCGTGCACGCGGTCCTGCGCATGATGCAGCTTCAGCCGGTGACGGGTGCCGCCGAACGAATTGGTCAGGATGATGTCGGCGCCGGCGTCGACGAAATTCTGGTGCAGGCTGGTGATGGTGTCCGGGGCGGTCTCGTTCAGCAGCTCAGGCGCCTCGCCGGCCTCCAGACCCATTGCGAACAAATTGGTGCCGGTGGCGCCGTCAGCCAAAAGCACGCCTTTTTGCGCCAGCAGCGCGTCGATCGGGTTGGTCGTCGTCATCGGATTGGCTTTCATATTCTGAATTCGGATAAGGATATAAAGAAGTCTTTATATCTAGTCAATGAAATAGCGACGGCAGCGTCGCAGCCAAAGGCGCCGTAACCGTCGCCAGTGGTCATGCGGAACCAGCGGAAAACGACATGTCGGCCAGATTGCGCGCGAACGCGGCCGCCTCGTGCGGATTGACGTCGGCGGCCCGGATCAGATTGTCGAAATGCCGGGTCAATGCCTGGACCGGCTGGGTGGCGTTCAGCACGACATACATGTCGCCGACATAGATGGCGGCACGGTAGGGCCCGAAGATGGTGAGCGGGATCGAATAGCGCATACGGCCATCGTAGAGAAACAGGCGGAAAGTCGGGTAGAGATCGTCAAGCAACGTCGCCATATGGGCGAGTTGCTGCCGACGGTCGGCCTCCGGGAAGCGGTCCCAGACGCCGAGGCCGCGCGCAAAAATCTCCAGCGTGTGTCGCGGCATGCAGACTTCCATGTCGGTTTCCGGGCGCCGGTTGTATTCGATGCGGTATTGCGTCTCATTTGCCTGTGCGAGCCGGCTCCTGTTGGTGATGTTTGCCTCATAGTCGACCAGCGCGTGCGTCCGCAGAAGATCGGGGATGCCGGCCGGCACGTAGCGGATCTTGGTGCCGGCGGCCTCGGCGAACCATCTGGCCAGAAGCGTGCGGTCAAAACCGTCGGGGGCTTCCTCGATCTCCAGGCTTTCGCGGATTTCACCGGTGACGCCCTCGTCCTGGCTGAGGCCGAGCAGCCAGTCCAGCGACACTTTGAACTCGGCCGCGATGTTGAGCAGCGTCTCGGCCCGCGGCAGGCGCGTCGACGCGCCCGACATCAGCTGCGACAGCGCCGACCGATCGATGCCGACGGCGGTGGCGAAGGCGGACTGGTTGAGGTCGGACCTTGTCAGGAGCAGCTTGAGACGCTCCCGAAAGATTGCTGACAGATCTCGTTTGTCCATCTCCCAACTCCCGAATCATGAGGAAAAATTTTCGCCGGAACCCCCCCACGAGGCGCTTCTGGCGCAAATGAATCTCTAGGTATGTTTACAATCTGTAACAGGTGCGGTTGAAAATGCGCAATCGCAACATTTTGTACACTTTGTCTCGTTGAGTCGAATCGTTTCTCCTGACACTATGCTGTCAGGAGCCACTGGGGTTCCGGCGACTGAGGGGCGGTGGTCGATAGCATGACTGGCAAGAGCATAAGGCGACGCAACACACCGGCCATCGAGTGGCCGACCGTAGCCCTCGCTTTCTTCTGTTACGGAGCATGGCTCGCCACCGGTCTGCTGCTCTGGCCGTCCTACCCGATCCCCGCACTCGCTCTCCTCGGTTTCATCCTGGCACTCCAGTCGTCGATCATGCACGAAGTGCTGCACGGCCATCCGACGCGCAATGCGCTGATCAACGAGGCTTTCGTCTTCCTGCCGATCGGTCTGGTCTGGCCGTTCCGCCGTTTCAAGACGCTTCACCTGCGCCACCATGCCGACGAGCGCCTGACCGATCCGCTCGACGATCCGGAGAGCTACTACCAGGCGCTGTGGCAGCATGACGACCTGCCGCGGGCAATGAAATTCCTGCTCAAGATCAACAACACCATGGCCGGCCGGTTCTTCCTCGGTCCCTGGCTGTCCTGCATCGGCTTCTTCATCGACGACGCTAAACATATGGTGGCCGGCGACAAGGCCATCCGCAAAGCCTGGCTGCTGCATGCGATCGGCCTCGCCATCGTGGCGCCGATCGTGCAGTTCGGCTTCGGCATTCCGCTTTGGCTCTATATTCTGCCTGTGTGGCTCGGCCAGTCGCTGATCGCGATCCGCACCTTTGCGGAGCATCAATGGTCCGAGCATCCGGAAGGCCGCACGGTGATCATCGAGCGCTCGCCGCTGTCGTTCCTGTTCCTCAACAACAATTTGCACTTCGTCCACCACAAGACCCCGACGGTGGCCTGGTACCGGCTGCCTCAGCTGTTTCGCGAGCGTCGCGAGGAATGGCTGCGGATGAACAATGGCTATGCCTATCCCAACTATTTCGCGCTGATCAGGTCCTATGCTTTCAAGGCCAAGGAGCCGATCGTGCATCCGGTGTTGCGGCGTCAGCCGGAACCGGGCAGGGCATTCAAGCCGCGCATCAGGGCGCGCAGCATCAGTGGGCTCGGCACGGCGCCGGTCCCGGCCGAGCCGCCCAAGGAATGAATCCTGCGACACGACCGACGGTGTCGGCTATCTCAAATCCGGCGCCGCGTTTTTGCGAACCTCTCTCCAGATTTGATGGTCAAATCCCGGCATGAGCGAATTCGTTGCAGCGCTGCCGATGTATGACTGGCCTGAGGCGCGCCGCGAGGTCGACGCCCAATGGGCACTGCTGCGCGATGCCTTCCGGCAAGGGGGGATAATCGATGCGCCGGAGTCCGTCATTCGCCGCAACGGCGATCTGCCGCCGGTGCCGGGCGGCATCCTTGACGACGCCGGCGTCCTGATCGCGCCCGATCCAGCGACACTGCCGCCGGACGCGCTCGATTTTCACCAGCTCTGGCTGCATCCCGCACTGCTGTTCGCGCAGACTTGCTGGGGGCCGATGGAGCTTGGCCTGACCAGCCATGTGCAGCTTGTCGGCCAGCCGAGCTATGACCTCTACGAAGGCGGCCAGGGCGAGCTTTATTCGAGCGCGCTGGTGATGCGGGCGGACGGCAAGGCGTCCGTGCCTGCGCCTGCCAATGGCAGGCCCGTCATCCCGCTCGATCTGATCCGCGGCAAACGCTTCACTTTCAACAGCCTCGATTCCATGTCCGGTATCATCGCGCCGACGCGCGATCTACAGGCGCTGGGCGAAAGCCTCGATGTGTTTTCCTCGCGCAGCGAAAGCGGCGGACATCGCGCTTCGATCGTCGCCGTGGCCGAGGGCAGGGCCGATGTCGCGGCGATCGACTGCGAGAGCTGGGCGTTGGCGCAGCGCTTCGAACCGGCGGCCCGGCAAGTGAAGGTCGTCGGCTGGACGGGCCTTCGCAAGGGCCTGCCCTTCATCACCGCGAAAGCGACGCCGGAAAAAGCGGTTGCCGCGATGCGCGAGGCCCTTGCCGGCTTAGCCGAGCAGCCTCGCATCCAGCGGATAGGTTGAAAGCTTTTCGTTGCCGGTGCCGGTGATCAGGATCTGTTCCTCGATCTTGACGCCCTCGCGCCCGCCGAGCCTGCCGATATAGCTTTCCACGCACAGCACCATGCCTGGCTCGATCACACCGTCCGGCGTGTCCGATGTCCAGTCGTCGGCATGAGGCAAGGTCGGGTATTCGTCGGCCAGCCCGACGCCATGGTAGAGCACGCCATAGCGGGCCGGGAAACAGTCGCCGGGCGGCACCGCCGAGCGCTCGACGAGATCGCGGAAGGAGATGCCCGGCCGCATCAGTTGCGTGTTGTGGGCGATCTGGTCGGCGGCGATGCGGAACAGGTCGCGTTGTTCGTCGGTTGGCTTCACATCCCCGCACAGCCAGGTACGCGACAGATCGGCACAGAAGCCATAGGGGCCGATCAAATCGGTATCGAAGGCGACGAGATCGCCTGCCTCGATGAGGCGCGAGGAGCATTCCTGAAACCACGGGTTGGTGCGCGGGCCGGAGGCCAGCAGCCGGGTTTCGATCCATTCGCCGCCGCGGGCAATGTTGCCGCGATGCAGTTCGGCCCATAATTCATTCTCGGAGATGCCGGGCTTCAGCGCCTGTTCCATTTCGCCCATTGCCGCCTCGCAGGCGAGGATGGCGCGGCGCATGGCAAGGATCTCGTCCGGGGATTTGACCAGCCGCGCATTCTCCATCACCGCTTCGCCATTGCCGATGGAGATGCCAAGCCGGGCAAGTTCCTCGACGCCTTCCGGGTTGATGTGGTCGACCGCGATGCGGCCGTTGCCACCGCCATGTTCCCGCACCAGATCGGCGATCCCGGCCGCCCAGCGGCGGACCTTCTGCTCGGTGAGCTCGCCACTGTAGAGATACATCCACGAGACGGCGGGGCGAACCTCGTCGACAACGCCGGAATGGTCCGACAGATGCTCGCAGGAGAAATAGTCGAACAGCACCACCGGCCCCTCGGTGGCAACGAAACAATGCCGTGTCGGGTTGTGCGCCACCCAAAGCTGCATGTTCGTGGAATCGGTGGCATAGCGGATGTTGACGGGATCGTAGAGCAGCGCGCCGGCATAGCCGCGGCGCCTCAGCTCGGCGCGGATGCGCCCCAGCCGGTATTGGCGCATTTCGGCCAAGTCGGGGGCGGCAATGCCCGCCGCCGCCCATTCCGCTTCGGCTATCGCGCCGTAGCCCAGCACATGCTGGTTGAGATCGGCCGCCTTCTGGCGGGAGGCGTCGCGCAGCGCCTCGATCGAGCCTGATACAAACGGCATGATCTTGCGGTGGCGGCCGAAGCTCCCCTTTGGCGCCGCGCTGTCCATGGCGAAACCTCAGCTCCGCATCTTCTCGCCGCTCGGGTCGAACGGCGGCTCGACATTGATGCGGGCCGGACGGCGATGGCCGAGAATCTCGATCTCGAACACGCCGGCGCTTTCATCCTCGGCCAGCGCCGCCGGCACATAGCCCTGCGCCATCGATTTCTGGACGTAGTGTGCATAGCCGCCAGAGGTCACCCAACCGACCACGCGCCAGTCGCCGTCGACGATGCCGCGCACGGCGGACGCGCCTTGCGCCGCCTTGGAACCACGCAGTTCCTTGCCCGCTGCATCGAAGCGCGGCGCGCCAAAGCCATGCGGCTTTTCCACCGTACCGTAGTCCTTGCTGACCTTGGCCCAGATCGGCTCGTCACCCATCACATCGGCGTCGGCCGCCTCGACGATGAAGGACACGCGGCGCAGCTTCGGTCCCTCGGCCCGTTCCCTGGCGGCCACGTCGCGGCCGATGAAGTCGTTCTTCTCCAGCTTGATGAAGCGGTCCATCGAGCCTTCGAACGGTCCGTAGATCGGCCTGAGTTCGCGGAACCAGGTCGGGAAGTTCTTTTCCAGGCGCATCGACAGCAGGGCGCGCATGCCGAAATCGACCAGGCCGAATTCTTCGCCTGCATCCTTGATCGCCTTGTAAACCAAGCGCTGATAGGCCGGCGCCATCCAGATCTCGTAGCCGAGGTCGCCGGTATAGGTAATGCGGTTGACCATGCAGGGCGCGCCGCCGACCGCCATCTCGCGGAAATCCATGAAGCGGAAGGCCTTGGTCGAGATGTCGACATCGACCAGCTTCTGCAGGAGGTCCCGCGACTTCGGTCCGGCAATCGACAGGCCGACCAGCGTCTGGTCGAAGCGGTGAATCCGCACCGAACCATCCTTCGGCAGATGCTTTTCGAACCAGCGCATGTGATATTTCTGCGCGGCCGAAGAGCCCCAGATCATGAAGCGTTCTTCCGCGGCCTTGGCGATGGTGAAGTCGCCGATCAGCTTGCCGAATTCGTTGATCATCGGGGTCAGCACGATGCGGCCCGCCTTCGGCATGCGGTTGGTCATCAGCCGGTTGAGGAAATCCTCCGCCCCCGGTCCGGAGACCTCGTATTTGGCGAAGTTGGCGATTTCGGTGACGCCGACGCGCTCGCGCGTGGCGCGCACTTCCTCGCCGATCGGCCCAAAATCGTTGGAACGGTGGAAGGAGACGATATCCTTGGGCTCCTTGCCCTTCGGCGCGAACCATAGCGGGGTCTCAAGGCCCCACGAGTCGCCCATGACGGCGTTGTTGGCGAGCATGGTGTCGTAGAGCGGCGTCGTCTGCGCCGGGCGCGCTGCCGGCAGCTCCTCATTGGGGAAGCGGATCGAGAAGCGGCGCGAATAGTTCTCGCGGACCTTGGCATTGGTGTAGCGCAGGCTGGCCCATTCGCCGAAGCGGGCGACGTCCATGCCCCAGACGTCGAAGCCGGGATCGCCATGCACCATCCAGTTGGACAGCGCCAGGCCGACGCCGCCGCCTTGGCTGAAGCCGGCCATGACGGCACAGGCGCACCAGAAGTTGGTCAGGCCCTGTACCGGGCCGACCAGCGGATTGCCGTCCAATGCGAAAGTGAAGGGACCGTTGATGATCTGCTTGATGCCGGCCTTCTCGATGCCGGGGAAATGCTTGAAGCCGACCTCCAGCGACGGCGCGATGCGGTCGAGGTCGGGCTGCAACAGCTCGTGGCCGAAATCCCAGGGCGTGTTGACCGGCGACCACGGCTTGCACGCCTTTTCGTAAGTGCCGAGCAGGATGCCGTTGCGCTCCTGGCGGGTGTAAATCTCGCCCTTGAAATCCATCACGCCGATCATCTCGCGGCCGGTCGATTTGTTGAATTCCTCGACCTCCGGCATGGGTTCGGTGAGAAGATACATGTGCTCCATGGCGAGCACCGGCAGTTCGAGGCCGACCATGCGGCCAATCTCGCGTGCCCACAGGCCGCCGCAGTTGACGACATGCTCGGCGTGAACCGTGCCTTGTTCGGTGATGACGTTCCAGGTGCCGTCGACCTGCTGCGTCAGCTCGACGACGCGGTTGCGCAGCACGATCTCGGCGCCGAGCTTTTTCGCCGCTTTTGAGTACGCAATCGTGGTGCCGGATGGATCGAGATGACCTTCGACCGGATCCCACATGGCGCCAACGAAATTCGTCTCATCCATCAGCGGGAACATCGCCTTGGCCTCGGATGGCGTGATCAGCTCGGTATCCATGCCGAGATAGCGGCCCTTGGCATGGGCAAGCCGCAGGAAGTCCATGCGCTCGGGGGAGTCGGCCATCATCACGCCGCCGGTCAGGTGCAGCGAACAGGACTGGCCGGAAAGCTCCTCGATCTCCTTGTAGAGCTGCACGGTGTAGGCCTGCAGCTTGGCGACGTTGGGGTCACCGTTGAGCGTATGAAAGCCGCCCGCCGCGTGCCAGGACGAGCCGGAGGTGAGCTCCGAGCGCTCGATCAGCATGATGTCGGTCCAGCCGGCCTTGGCCAGGTGATAGAGCACCGAGCAGCCGACGACGCCGCCGCCGATGACAACCGCTTTTACATGGGATTTCATGAAGGTAGGTCCGTTTTTAGAGAAATTGAATCGGGTGAGCGGGGCGCGAAGACAAAGCGGAGGTCGGAGGCAGCGATGTCTTCGGCCAGCCTGCCATCAAGCGCGGCATGGATGGTTTCGCAGACGGGATATCACAAGCCTGCGTCATCCTCGGGCTTGTCCCGAGGATCTGCCGTCCCTCGCCAGTGTAGTGCGATCGGAATTGATAAGTGGTTAGATCCTCGGGACAAGCCCGAGGATGACGGCGCGGATGAGTTCGCTCCAAAGCCGCCCAATCCTGGCGACTGCGCGTTTCGCCAGCGCCATCCCCCGCTCCGTCGCTGGCTCGCAGCGCCACCTCTCTCCCCTCGGGAGGGCGAGGAAGTGAGCCTCCCAGCATAAGCTCGCGCCCTTCCTCTCCCCCGTCGATCGGGGGAGAGGTGTCGAGCGCAGCTCGACGGAGTGAGAGTCGACTGTTCATGAAGCCAATACAGATCAAAAATCGGTCGGCGCGCCGCCTTCGGCGCGGCGCTTCTGGACGAAGGCGTTGAGCTCTTCGCGGATCGCCGGGTCCATGTAGGGCTCGTCATAGGAGGCCAGCCGCTCCTTCCACACCTTGTTGGCCTTTTCGAGCGCCGTCGGCGAGCCGGCTTCCGCCCAGGTCTCGAAATTGCGCCAGTCGGACAGGATCGGCGAGTAGAAGGCCGTCTTGTAGCGATCCTGCGTGTGCTGGGTGCCGAAGAAGTGGCCACCGGGACCGACCGACTGGATGGCGTCGAAGCCAAGCGCCTGTTCGGACAGGTCGAGCGGGGTCAAGAATTCCGCCACCATCTGCAACAGGTCGATGTCGAGGATGGTCTTCTCGTAGGAGCAGCGCAGGCCGCCTTCGAGCCAGCCTGCGGCGTGCATCATCAGATTGCCGCCGCCCTGGATGGCGCCCCACAGCGAGAACACGCTTTCATAGGCGGCCTGCGCGTCGACCGTGTTGGCCGCGCAGGTGTTGGAGGTGCGGTAGGGGATGTTGTAGCGGCGGGCGAGCTGGCCGCCGACGAGTTGCGCCTTCATGTATTCGGGCGTGCCGAAGGCGGGCGCGCCGGACTTCATGTCCACGTTTGAGGTGAAGCCGCCATAACCGACCGGCGCGCCCTTCCGGACCATCTGGGCAAACGCGATGCCGGACAGGGCCTCGGCGTTCTGCTGCACCAGCGCGCCGGCAATGGTCACCGGCGCCATGGCCCCTGACAGGGTGAACGGCGTGACGATGACGACCTGGCCCTTGCTCGACATCTGGATGATGCCTTCCATCATCGGCACGTCGAGTTTGAGCGGCGAATTGGTGTTGATGATGGTGAAGACGGACGGCTCTTCGAGCAGCTGCTCGTGGCTGATGCCGCGCGCGATGCGGGTGATCTCGATGCCGTCGACGTTTCGTTCCTTGCCGAGCGAATAGATGTGGAACACCTTGTCGGTCAGCGTGGCGAGATCGCGGATGCATTCGAGGTGGCGGACGGAGGGATGGATGTCGATCGGCTCGACCGGATAGCCGCCCGTGCAGTTCAGTATGTTGTGCATCTGCGCCAGGCGCAGGAAATTGCGATAGTCCTGCTGGTTGCCGGGCCGGCGGCCACGATCGATGTCCGAGCAATTGGGCGCCGAGGCCATCATCGAGATGATCAGATTATCGCCGCCGAAGCGCACATTATGCGCGGGGTTGCGGGCATGGATGGTGAATTCAGACGGGCAATGCGACACCAGATCGAGGATCATGTCGCTGTCGAAGCGCACGCGCTCGCTGCCTTCGCGCACGTCGGCGCCATGTTCCTTCATGATGCGGCGGGCTTCGTCATGCAGGACGTCGACACCGATCTCCTTCAGCACCCGCAGCGAGGCCAGATGGATCGATTCCAGCTCGTCGTCGGAGACCAGCTTGGTCGGCTGGAGCGGGATTTTCAGCTGGCGGAACGGCGGCTGCTCGAACGCGGCCGAGCCGCCTGCGCGTTTTCCGGCGCGGCCGCCGCGGCGGGCACGATCGGTTGCCAATGCCGGTTCGGCGGGTTGAAGGGCGGCGGTCATGAGGGGCCTCGTACGATGCGAAAGTGGGCGGCATAATGGACCGGCGGCTGTCCGGCCATTGCGGAGGCGGCGACCACTAGAGCGAGGGAAGCGACATGCCGGGACGGGAGCTGCGTGGTCCCTAGGCAGGCCGGCGGATGGGGGCCATGCGTTGCAGTATCGTCTTTTGCTTCTGATAAGCTTGTGCGTCCAATATCTCTGGAGGGAGAGCCATGCCTGACGTCGTCAAAGTGCGTGCCGCCACCAACAACGAAGTCGCGTTCCTCTCCTGGGATATCGACGGGATGATCCCGGGCTGCCTGGGCTTCGAGATCGTCCGCCTCTATCCCGACACCGGCGAGGAGCGTTGCCTGGCGTCCTGGGTGCCGTTCAAGGGACAGCGCAACAAGGATTGGATCCCCCAGGATACCGGCGTCTGGCCGGTGCAGAAGACATTCTGGCGCGATCTCACTGTCCGGCGACGCCGCGACAGCCTCGATGTCAGGCCCGACGGTGAAATGATCGCCTACCGGGTGCGTCCGGTCGGCGACATGAAGGCGGGGCTCGATCCCGTGCCGGTGCGCCCCGAAAAGACCTATACGGGGCCGGCGCGGCCTCTCGGCTACCTCGGCCGGGGCGCGGTCAGTCCGCCGATCTTCCTCGGCCAAATGTTCGGCAAGGCGCGCGTCGCCTTCACCAATGGCGTGCTGTCGACGCAATGGATGTCGCGCGCGCTGGCCGAGGCCGGCATCAAGGTCGGACAACGCGACAAGATCAGGGCTGTGCTGCAGGACCCGACCAGCAAGATACGCGCCTACCTGCATGGCGACGTGCCCGACGTGCTGACCAGCCTCTTGAAACGGGCCAAGGCCGAAGGCGGCACGGTCAGGCTTGCGCTCTACGAGCTTGGCGACGACGAACTGTGCGACGCAATCATCGCCGCAAAGGATGTCGTCGAGGTCATTCTTTCCAATTCGGGCAGGGATGAGCAGACGAAGGCCTGGGACGCCGGCAACGCACCCTACAGGAAGCGGCTGCACGACGCGGGCGTCGAGGTGACGGATCGCCTGTTCAACAACAACCATATCGGCCACAACAAGTTCGCCGTCTATCGCGATGCCCAGGGCAAGCCGCAATCGGTGATGACGGGCAGCACCAACTGGACCTCGACGGGCATTTGCGGGCAATCCAACAACGCCTTTGTCCGCGACGACCCGACGATGGCGGAGATATTCGACGCCTACTGGCAGCGCATGAAGGCCGACCTGTTCCCGCCGCCGGCCACGGAAAGTGCTGCCGGCCACGTCGCGCAGACGCAAGGCGTGCCGTTCCGCAGGGAGAACCACAGGCCAAATCCGCTCAATGGCGCCACGGCGGCGCTGGACGGCATGACGGTGTGGTTCTCGCCCAATGATCCCGAGCGCAACAAGAAGGACATCTCGGTGCAGCCGGTCGATCTCGAGGACCTTTTCGCCCGCATCAAGGCGGCCAAGCGCGCCGTGCTGTTCCTGGTGTTCAATCCTTCGCGGCTCGGCGACAATTCGATCGTCGACCAGGCGGTGGCGGCGGCAAAAGCCGATCCGAAGCTGATCGTGCAAGGGGCGATCAGCGATGAGACCGCCATGCCCAACTATGTCGCGTCGACCAAGGATCCGGTCACCCATAAGTCGAACAGGGACGGCAAGTCGCCCTTCGTCTATCCGGAGAAGGTCTGGGAGGCGCCGAACGTTTCCATCGTGCGGGCGGCGAACCTGACCGGCGCCACGATCGCCCGGGATTTCCAGGCGGAGGTGCTGACCGTCGGCCATGCGATCGTGCACGACAAGATCGTCATCATCGATCCGATGGAGGACAACGCGACGGTCGTCACCGGCAGCCACAATCTCGGTTACAAGGCTTCGTACGAGAACGACGAGAACATGGTGATCGTCGAAGGCGACAAGACTTTCGCCGCGGCCTATGCCGTGCATATGCTCGACGTGTTCGACCACTACAAGTTCCGCGCCTGGCGCAGGACCATCGGCAAGGGACCTTCGGATGACGATGGGCTATCCACCGATGACAAGTGGCTGAAGCCTTACGCGCAAGGCAGGAAAGGTGCGATCGCAAGGTATTTTCCGTAGCGCTGTGGCAGGTGCCAACGGCTTTTGACGCGAGCCTTCCGCTGCACGGCGCCAGCCCTTGGCGCAAGCGGATTTCGCTGTCCGGCCCTTCCTTTCCCGGGATCGAACCGCTAGCTGATGGCTTGCCGATCCGCAGGTCGGCGATTCACTCACGGAACGGCAGCATGGTCGCGACCGGCTCGAGCCAAGGCGAAGCGGCAACGCAGTGGGCAGCGCTCGCCGGCGTTACCGCGGCGCTGGCGATGTTCGGCGCCGCGCAAGGGCTGAGCTCCCCGCTGTTCACGCTGCTGATGCAGAAGCAAGGCATGTCGCCGGGCCTGATCGGGCTGTCGGCGGCGATGATGCCGGTCGGCTTGATCTTGTCTGCCTCCTTCGTGCCGGCTGCCGTGCGGCTGGTCGGCGCCCGCACGCTCGCCGTCGGCTGCTCGCTGATCGGTGCGCTGTGTTTCCTGGGCATCGGCTATCTGCAGGACTGGGTGGCGTGGTTCGTCCTCCGTTTCATCATCGGCGTGGTCATCAACCCGCTCTATATCCTCGGCGAGGTGTGGGCGCTGTCGCTGGCGCCGCCGGCGCGACGCGGCCGGGTGATGGGCGTGTTCAACACGCTGATGGGGGCCGGCTACGCGGCCGGGCCTTTCACCTTGACCCTGGTCGGCACGTCGGGCTGGGCTCCCTTCAGCGTCGGCATTGGCGGTTTCGTGCTCTGCGCTGTCATTCTGCGCCTTGTCTCCTCAAAGCTCACCGGTTTCGAGGACGACGGCCAGCCAGCCGGCAGCTTTGTCGGTTTTGCCCGGCTGGCGCCGGCGCTGCTGCTTGCCGTGCTGGTCTCGGCGGCGGTCCAGCAAAGCACTTATGCGCTGGTTCCGGTCTTCGGCGCCGGCTATGGCCTGCCGGAAGCCGTGCTCGCCGCGCTGGTGATGGCGTTATCCCTGGGCAATATCCTGCTGCAGATCCCGCTCGGCTTGCTCGCCGAACGCTTCGGCGGCCGCTCCATGATCCTGGTTTGCGCGGTGGCGACCACCGTTTGTGCGCTTCTGCTGCCGCTGCTGATCACGACGCCGCTGATCTGGGCGGTGCTGCTGGTGATGGGAGCGGTCGGCTATGGCGTCTACACGATGGCGCTGGTGGAACTCGGCAGCCGGTTCAAGGGCTCGCTGCTGGTCACCGGCAACGCCGCTTTCGCCTTGTTGTGGGGCGTTGGCGGCATTGTCGGTCCGCCTAGCGCCGGCCTGCTGATGCAGGCGATCGGGCCTTTGGGATTGCCTGCGGTGATCGTCGGCCTGGACGCGCTGCTGGTCGCCTTCGCGCTCTACAGATCGGCCAGCCGCAGAGGCTCCTGACAGGGTTTGGCCGGAACAAGCGTGGGTTCGGGCTTTGGGGCTTACGGCTGTCAGGTCGAAACGCTAAGCCTGCAGCCGAGAGGCGATGTGGATCATGGACCGGGTGGAACCGAAGCGCGACGAGACGATGCAGTGGGCAGCGATCACCGGTGTGATCGCGACCGTGTCGGTGTTCGCGATCGCGCAGGGATTGTCCTATCCGCTCTTGAGCTTCATCCTGCAGCGGCAGGGCGTTTCGCCTGTCATGATCGGCCTGTCGGCGGCAATGACGCCGATCGGCTTCATCGTCTCGTCGCCGCTCATTCCGTCACTGGCGCAGCGGTTCGGGGCAGGGCGCACGGCGCTGACCTGCGCGGCGCTTTCGGCGGTCGTGCTGGCGCTGATCGGCTGGACGCAGAATCTCTATCTCTGGTTTCCGCTGCGGTTCCTGATCGGCGCGGTGACCAATCCGCTTTACGTGCTCAGCGAAATCTGGGTGATCGCACTGGCGCCGCCGGCCCGGCGCGGCCGCATCATGGGCGTCTATTCCACGATCATCTCGGCCGGATTCGCCGCCGGGCCGCTTTGCCTGCTGGCCGTCGGTACGGAGGGCTGGCCGCCATTCCTGGTCGGCATTTGCGCCTTCATCTTCTGCGGCGGCTGCCTGGCCCTGGTGGTCGGGCGCCTTCCCAAGGTCGACGAGGCCGGGCATCGACTTTCGGTGATGGGCTTCATGCCGCTGGCATGGCTGCTTTTGTCGGCAGTGGTCGTGGCTGCCGGATTCGAGCAGGCGGTGTTGGCGCTGTTGCCCGTCTACGGCACGCATTATGGCATCGCCGAGACCCGCATGTCGGCGCTGCTGTCGACGATGATCGCCGGCAACATCGCCATGCAGGTGCCGCTCGGCCTGCTGGCCGAGCGGCTCACGGCGCGCCTGGTGCGGTTCATCTGCCTGGTGCTGACGCTGCTTGGCTGTCTGCTGCTGCCGCTATTGATCGAAACGCAGCTGGTCTGGTCGATGATCTTCGTCTGGGGCGCGGTGTCCTACGGCATTTATACGATGGCGATCATCGAACTCGGCGAGCGTTTCAGCGGCTCGGCGCTGGTTGCCGGCAATGCCGCTTTCTCCCTGATGTGGGGCGTCGGCGGCATCCTCGTCCCACCGCTTGCGGGCGGCGTGATGGACGGGATCGGCGCGAGCGGCCTGCCGGTGACGCTCGGCGCGATCTGCCTGGCGCTGACGGCCGCGACCGTTATCCGGCGGCGGATCGTGTGACCGCCTGAAGCGATCTGCCGCGATGACGCGGCTTCGACACCTTGAATCCGGCGCCCTTTGACGCGATGTAGGCAGGGCCGCCCCCCGATTTCCCGGAGACCCGCATGACCATTTCGACGACAAAGCCTGGCTTGGCGACCGATGATCCCTTTCTTTGGCTGGAGGAAAGGACGAGCAAGGAGGCGCTCGACTGGGTACATCGCCAGAACGAAATAACGGTGGCGCAATTGCAGGGCGATCCATCCTACCAGGCATCGTTCGAAACCGCGCTCGATCTGATGACCGCCGAGGACAACATCGCCGTCGGCTCCGCGCTCAACGGCCACGTCTATAATTTCTGGCAGGACAAGACCAATGTGTTGGGCCTGTGGCGCCGCACGACGGTAGCTTCCTACAAGACCGACAGACCGGACTGGGAAACCATCATCGACTTCGACCAGCTCGCGGCGAAGGAGGGAGTGAAGTGGGTGTTCGGCGGCGCCAGCCGGCTCTACCCCGATTTCAACCGCTGCCTGGTTTCGATGTCGCCTGATGGCGGCGACGCCAGCGAGATGCGCGAATTCGACATCGCGGCCAGATCCTTCGTCGAGGACGGGTTTCGCGCGCCCGCTTCCAAATCCGGCTTCGGCTGGCTCGACAAGGACACGGTGATCGTCTCGGCAGCGTTCGAAGAGGCCGACAAGACCGAATCCGGCTATCCACGCGTGGTCAAGCTCTGGAAGCGCGGGACCAGGCTGGAAGACGCGACGCTGATCTTCGAGGCGCAGAAGGAAGACCTCGCCGTTGGCGCGGCGCTCGAGTTCGATGGCGACCGGCGCTATCTCATGCTGGCACGAACGCTCAATTTCTTCGCTTCGCATATTTTCCTGCGGCTGCCTTCGGGCGAGAACAGGCGTCTGCCGCTGCCTGACGACATGACCGATACGGCGATCTTCAGAGATCAACTCGTCTTCAGTGTGCGCAGCCCGTGGACGGCGCCGGACGGCACGCTGTGCAAGCCCGACGGTCTCTATTCGCTGGACCTGGCGCGCTGGGTAGAAACCGGCGCACTCGGACCCGTCCAGACTTTGCTGGAACCGACGCATCGGGTGTCCATCGCAGGCATGGCCCGCACGCAGGACCGGCTGTTCATCAACCTGATGGACAATGTGCGCGGCAAGGTCGTCGTCTGCGCGCGCGAAAAGGGCGGCTGGTCGCTGAAGCCTGTCGCGCTGCCCGAAAACGGCAATGTCGGCATCAGCCATGCGGAGCATTTCGGCTCCAGCGTGTCCTTCTCCTTTACCGATTTCCTGACGCCGAGCTCGATCATCTGGTCTGACGACAATGGCGAGACGCTCGCCACCGTGAAGTCGCAGCCGTCGCGATTCGATGCTTCGCCGCTCGTCTCGGAACAGTTCGAGGCGCGCTCGAAGGACGGCACGATGATCCCCTATTTCGTCGTCAGGCGGCGTGACCAGAAGGGCCCGGTGCCGACACTGCTCTACGGCTATGGCGGCTTCGAAGTGCCTTTGCTGCCCGGCTATGCCGGTGTGCGCGGCAGGCTGTGGCTGGAGAAGGGCAATGCCTATGTGCAGGCCTGCATCCGCGGCGGCGGCGAGTTCGGTCCGGCCTGGCACCAGGCAGCGCTGAAGGGAAACCGGCAGAACGCCTTTGACGATTTCGCCGCCGTGGCTGAGGACGTCGTCAGGCGCGGCATTGCGACAGCCGCCTCGCTCGGCATCCAAGGCGGCTCGAATGGCGGCCTGCTGACGGGCGTCTCGCTGACGCAGCATCCTGAGCTGTTCGGCGCCGTCATCATCGAGGTGCCGCTGCTCGACATGCTGCGCTACACCGAATTGCCGCCCGGCGCGTCGTGGATGGCCGAATATGGCGATCCGTCCAAGCCGGAAGATGCGACCTGGCTCGCCGCCTACTCGCCTTACCAGCATGTCGGGGCCGGTGACTATCCGCCGGTGCTGCTCACCACCTCGACCGCCGACGACCGGGTGCATCCGGGCCATGCGCGCAAGATGGCCGCCCGCCTGCAGGAGGCCGGCCATGCCGGGACGCTTTTCTTCGAGGAGACCGAAGGCGGCCATGGCGGCCGCGGCGACCGCCGGCCGCAGGCGGCGCAGGCCGCGATGAAGTACGTTTTCCTGCAAAGGGCGCTGGGCAGGAAGGGCTGAACCGAAAGCCATCGGACCAGAGCAAAGGGTGGTTCACCTTGACCCTTCTTTGCTCTAAGGTGCCCGCATGGCTCCCGTGGTGACATTGGCCGGCCTTTTCGGGGTTCGGGTGTTTGGGGGCGCGGTGACGCCGTCGCCGCGCACCTTGCGCGCCGAGCTTTTGCGGCTTTGCGCCCGCATCGGCTATTCGCCACCCGCCATCCTCTGAAGAATCCGCCCCGGCGCAGCCGGATTGGTTCCAGAGGAAAGATCAAATCCATGACCTATCAGAATTATTCGCTGAAGCAGCTTCAGCAGATCGACGCCGCGCATCATTTGCATCCGTTCACCGACCATAGGGAATTGCGCGAGGCCGGATCGCGCATCATCACCCACGCCAAT
Source organism: Mesorhizobium sp. B2-3-2 (assembly GCF_006442295.1). Lineage (NCBI taxonomy): Bacteria > Pseudomonadati > Pseudomonadota > Alphaproteobacteria > Hyphomicrobiales > Phyllobacteriaceae > Mesorhizobium > Mesorhizobium sp. B2-3-2. Next base: position 70,569 of record NZ_VFWA01000006.1, read on the forward strand.
GGTCCCTTCATCTACGATTCCGAAGGGAACGAATTGCTCGACGGCATGGCGGGGCTGTGGTGCGTCAATATCGGCTATGGCCGCGACGAGCTCGCCGAGGCCGCCTATGCGCAGATGAAGGAACTGCCTTACTACAACTCCTTCTTCAAATGCTCGACGCCGACGCCCGTGCTTCTGTCGAAGAAGCTGGCGGAGATCGCGCCGAAGACCATCAACCAGGTGTTCTATGGCTCCTCCGGTTCGGAAGCCAACGACACCGCGCTCAGGCTCGTGCGCCACTATTGGGCGCTCGAAGGCAAGCCGCAGAAGAACCGCGTCATCTCGCGCAAGATGGCCTATCACGGCTCGACCATCGCCGGCACGTCGCTCGGCGGCATGGACGCCATGCACAAGCAGCTCAACGGAGAGGTGCCCAACATCGTCCATGTGATGACGCCGTACGCCTACGAGCTGTCGCTGCCGGGCGAGAGCGATCATGATTTCGGCCTGCGCGCGGCAAAGGCGGTCGAGGACGCCATCCTCGAAGCCGGCGCCGACAAGGTCGCCGCCTTCATAGGCGAGCCGGTGATGGGAGCCGGCGGCGTGAAGATAGCGCCGGCAAGCTATTGGCCCGAGGTACAGCGCATCTGCCGCAAATACGATGTGCTGCTGATGCTGGACGAGGTCATCACCGGTTACGGCCGCACCGGCGAATGGTTTGCCGCGCAGACGCTTGGCATCGAGGCCGACACCATCACCACCGCCAAGGCGCTGACGTCGGGCTACCAGCCGCTGTCGGCGCTGCTGGTCGGCGATCGCATTGCCTCGACGCTGATCGAGAAGGGCGGCGAGTTCAATCACGGCTATACCTATTCCGGCCATCCCGTGGCTTGCGCCGTGGCGCTGAAGAACCTGGAGATCATGGAGCAGGAGGGTCTGGTCGATCGCGTCAGGACCGACACCGGGCCCTATTTCGCCAAGGCGCTGCAAGAGCGCATCGCTGGGCACGAGCTGGTCAGCGAGGTGCGTTCGATCGGGCTGATGGGCGCGATCGAGATCGTCAAGGACAAGGCGACGAAGGAACGGTTCCTGCCGGCGGGAAGTGCCGCGGTGACGGTGCGCGACCATGCGATCGCCAACGGAATGATGCTGCGGGCTACCGGTGACACGATGATCCTGTCGCCGCCGCTGATCTGGACCCGGGATACGATCGACATGGCCTGCGAGCGTATCGGCAAGGCGCTCGACCTGGCGCAAGCGGATCTGCGCAAGCGGTAAAAGAAATGGCCGGGCGTTCGTGACCGAGACGTCCGGCCGTCGATGACCCAATTGCCGGTCCCAGGCGCACCGGAGGGTTCCGGTCGCCGACGCCATCGGCTACAACCGCCAAGGCAGTTTTGCCGACGGGGGATGCCATGGCCGGACAACCGCTCAACCAGCCCGCCGAAATCCCGGCCGAGCTCGATCGCTGGAATTGGGGCGCCTTCTTCCTCAACTGGATCTGGGGCATCGGCAACTCCACCTTCATCGCGCTGCTGGCGCTGATCCCGATCGTCAACATCGTCATGATCTTCGTGCTTGGTGCGCGGGGCAGCCGCTGGGCATGGCGCAACCGTGCATGGCGCGATGCCGAGCAGTTCCGCAGAACGCAGCGCAACTGGGCGATCGCCGGTCTTGCCGTCTGGGTGCTCAGTATCGGGGGCTGCGCGACGATGGTCGGCAGCGTCCCTTTTATGATCAAGAACAGTGACGCCTATCACATGACCATGGATGCCATTCGCGCCGACACCCGGGTGAAAGCCGCTATCGGCGACGACTTGACCGCCAATTTCTGGGTCGGCGGCCATCTCAACGTCGACGCGAATGGGACGGGTGACGCGCGGTTCAGCATTCCCATCCACGGCGCCAAGGGAAAGGGCACGGTGTTTTCGCACCTGGTTCGCAATGCAGGCACGTGGAGCACGCGCCTGCTCGTGGTCCGGGTCGATGGCGCCGATGCGCCGATCGTGCTGACCAATGAAGATCACGTGCCGATCCCGAACGCTGCAATCGGAATATGAGGGATGTCGGATCCTGGAACGCAAAAACCGCGCCCCACCGGGAACGCGGCTTTGCCAGGTACGCTTGGCGTTTCGCTACGCAAACACTTGGCGAAACTTACGGGCTCCGGTACGCGAGACCTGATCCGGAGCGCCGGGCGGACGCGACATCCGCCTCGCAATCCGTTTTACAGGGACATCGTTACCGCGGAGTTATCGAGAGCTTAAGCAAACCTAAATTTTGCGGTTCTTCGGCGAAGCGAACGAAAGAAAAACGAGCTTTATCAACCACTTATTGATTGGCGCCGCGCAGAAAATTTATGATCCCGGAAAAATCGGCGCCGGCATTCCCTTGCGCGTTGAACAGGCCGTAGAGCTGTGTCGCTTCGGCGCCAAGCGGTGTTACCGCGCCCGCGGCTTGAGCGGCTTCCTGCGACAGCTTCAAATCTTTCAGCATGAGTGCGGCGGCGAAGCCGGGCTTGTAATCGCGGTTGGCGGGCGAGGTCGGCACCGGGCCGGGCACCGGGCAATAGGTGGTCAGCGACCAGCACTGGCCTGAAGAGGTCGAGGCAACGTCGAACAGCGCCTGGTGCGCCAGGCCGAGCTTTTCGGCCAACACGAAGGCCTCGGCGACGCCGATCATCGAAATGCCGAGAATCATGTTGTTGCAGATCTTGGCCGCCTGTCCGGCGCCGTCGCCGCCGCAATGGACGATGCGGCCGGCCATGGGCTTCAGGATCGGCTCGGCGGCGGCGAAGGCATCGTCGGAGCCGCCGGCCATGAAGGTCAGTGTGCCGGCCGTGGCACCGCCCGTACCGCCCGAGACCGGCGCATCGACCGACAGCAAGCCGTGCTTTGCGGCAATGGCATGCGCCTTGCGCGCCGAATCGACGTCAATGGTGGAGGAATCGATGAACAGCGCGCCCTTCTTTGCCTTGGACGCGATCTCTTCGTAGACCGACAGGACATGCTTGCCGGCGGGCAGCATGGTGATGACGACGTCGGCATCCATCACCGCGGCCGGCGCATTGGCCATGACGACAACGCCATGCTCGCGCGCGACGGTAAGGTTCTCCGGCACCAGATCGAAGCCGTGCACGGCATGCCCGGCCTTGACCAGATTGGCGGCCATCGGATTGCCCATATTGCCGAGGCCGATGAAGGCGATGGTGGTCATGGTGGTGCTCCGTGATTGAGTAGGCAGTAGGCAGTAGGGCTGGCTACTCTGGCGTAAGTCTGAAAATGAGTTGGCGCAGCATTTTGCCGATGCCTTCGGTCGATGTCAGCAAGTGATCAGCTTGACCCGGCGTGGTAAGGCCAATTCGGTCGGCAATCTGAAGATGTGTCTCGAACTCCTTCAGCGAGCCTTGGGCAATCCGGAGAAATTGCTGGTAAGAGCCTCTGTTGTCTCGGCCATAACCTTCCGCGATGTTTGCAGGAATAGAGGTTGCTGAGCGGCGGATTTGGCTGGTCAACCCGTACAATTCTTCTTTTGGCCATGCCTTTGTCAAAGAATAGGTGGCGACAGCCAAATCCATCGCTTGCTGCCATACAATAAGATCCTTGTACGAATCGATTTTGCCGGTCATTTACTGCCTACTGCCTACTGCCTACTGCCTACTACCTACTGCCTACTTTATCGCCCAATCAACGCGCGGGCGATGATGACGCGCATGATCTCGTTGGTGCCTTCGAGGATCTGGTGGACGCGCAGGTCGCGCACCAGTTTCTCAATGCCGTAATCGTGCAGGTAACCGTAGCCGCCGAGCAGTTGCAACGCATCGTTGGCGACGTTGAAACCGGTGTCGGTGACGAAGCGCTTGGCCATTGCCGACCATTTGCCCGCATCCGGGGCCTTGCGGTCGAGCCTGGAAGCGGCGGCGTAGAGGAAGATGCGTGCCGCCTGCAACTCGGTTTCCATATCGGCCAGCCGGAACTGCAAAGCCTGGAACTGGTTGATCCTGGAGCCGAACGCCTTGCGCTCTGATGTGTAGGACAGCGCCTTGTCGAGCGCCGACTGGGCCCCGCCCAGCGAACACGCGGCGATGTTCAGCCGACCGCCATCGAGCCCGGCCATGGCGATGCCGAAACCGGCGCCTTCACCCGATAAGAGATTTTCCGCCGGCACCTTGCAGTCCTCGAAGATGACTTGGCGGGTCGACTGCATGTGCCAGCCCATCTTGTGCTCATTGGCGCCGAAGGAAAGGCCCGGCGCATCTTTCGGCACGACGATGGTGGAAATGCCTTTCGGTCCCTCGGCGCCGGTGCGCACCATAACGGCATAGACATCGCTGTCGCCGGCGCCGGAGATGAACTGCTTGGCGCCGTTAAGCACGTAGTTGCCGCCGCTCTTCACCGCCCGCGTCTTCAGGGCAGCGGCGTCGGAGCCGGAACCCGGCTCGGTCAGGCAATAGCTCGCCAGCCATTCCATGGAGGTCAGCTTCGGCAGGAAGCGCCGGCGCTGGTCGTCATCGCCGAAACGGTCGATCATCGAAGCCACCATATTATGGATCGAGATAAAGGAGGAAAAGGCCGGGTCGGCGTGGGACAGCGCTTCGAAGATCAGCACGGCGTCGAGCCGGCCGAGCGCGGAGCCGCCGACATCGTCCCTGACATAGATACCGCCGAGGCCCAGCGGGCCAGTCTCGCGGATCACGTCGGCGGGGAAATGCTTGTTGCGGTCCCAGTCTAGCGCGTTCGGCGCGACGCGGTCGGCGGCGAAGGCCTGAGCCATTTCCTGGATGGCGCGCTGGTCCTCGTTGAGTTCGAACTGGCTGGTGCTCGCATCGACCGCGGCGTCCATGGCGTGCTCCCTATATGCTGGCCAGCGGGCTCGCTGGCCTGTCGTTTTTGGCTTTGCGCGCGCACCAATCTAGACCAATGATGCCGCCGCGCAACCCGAGCCGCCGCGGAGCGGTTGTGCGTCAATGCATGTCCGGAGCAAGATGTGACGACAAAATTCGATGAGCTGCTAGATCGGTTCCACGCCTATCTCGCTTCCGTGGATGAAGTCCGGGTGCAGGATGCGGTGGCGCGCATAGAGTGGGATATGCCGGCCCGCGAGCTTGAGCCGCATCCGCTCGGCTGCCTACGCCATCTCGATCGCGCCGCCGAATTGACGCCGGCGCGGGCCAAGCAGTTGGTGCAATTTCTGGCGCAGGAGCGCGGCGAATTGCGCTGGGGCCAGACATACGGCGAGTCGGATTTCGGCAAGGCGTTCATCGACAATTATGGTTGGCTCGAAGTATTCGGCACCCGCGGCCACTTCGCCAATGACGAGGTCGCCGCCGGCGTGCTGATCCTTGGGCCCGGTATCGTCTACCCCGACCACCACCATGTCGCCGAGGAGATCTATATCCCGCTCACAGGCGGCACGGAATGGCGCATGGGCGAGGGCAGCTTTCAGAAGCGAGAGGCCGGCGAGGTCGTGTACCACGCTTCCGAGGTCAATCACGCCATGCGCACCGGCAAGGAGCCGTTGCTGGCGCTCTATATCTGGCGCGGCGGGCCGCTGGCGCAGAAATCCACGATCACCGGGACCGCGACGCAGGGCAGGGGCTGAGCCATGGCTAAAGCCATCATGCTGCAAGGCACGGGCTCGGATGTCGGCAAGACCGTGCTGGTCGCCGGGCTGTGCCGCGCCGCTAAAAAGCGTGGGCTGAAGGTGCGTCCGTTCAAGCCGCAGAACATGTCGAACAATGCCGCCGTCGCCGACATTCCCGGCGACAACAGGGCTGGCGGCGGCGAGATCGGCCGCGCGCAATGGCTGCAGGCGATCGCCTGCGGCGTGTCGCCATCGGTTCACATGAACCCGGTGCTGCTCAAGCCGCAGACGGATGTCGGTGCGCAGGTCATCGTGCAAGGCAAGGTGTTCGGCGAGGCGCGGGCGCGCGACTACCAGGCGTTGAAGGGCCGGCTGATGGACGCCGTGCTGGACTCCTGGGCAAAGGTTGGCGAGGGCGCCGATCTCGTCATCGTCGAGGGCGCCGGCTCGCCGGCGGAGATCAACCTCAGAAGCCGCGACATCGCCAATATGGGCTTTGCGACGCGGGCCGATGTGCCTGTCGTACTGGTCGGCGACATCGATCGCGGCGGCGTCATCGCCTCGGTCGCGGGCACCCATCTAATCCTGTCGGAGGAAGACCGGCGCATGATCGTCGGCTATCTCATCAACAAGTTCCGTGGTGACGTCTCGCTGTTCGACGACGGCATCAAGGCGATCGAAGGGTTCACCGGCTGGCGCTGCTTCGGTGTCGTGCCGTGGCTGAAGGCGGCAGCGCGGCTGCCCTCGGAGGATTCGGTGGTGCTGGAACGGCTTGCCTCCGGGGAGGCGCGTGCGCTGAAGGTGGCGGTGCCGATGCTCGGTCGCATCGCCAATTTCGACGATCTCGACCCGCTCAAGGCCGAGCCGCAGGTGGAAGTGGTGTTCGTGCCGCCTGGAAAGCCGTTGCCGCAGGATGCGGGACTGGTGGTCATTCCCGGCTCGAAGTCGACGATCGGGGATCTGCTGAAATTTCGCGAAAATGGCTGGGACCGTGATCTTCTTGCCCATCGCAGGCGCGGCGGCCATGTCGTCGGCATTTGCGGCGGCTTCCAGATGCTTGGCCGTGTCGTGCGCGATCCCGACGGCATCGAAGGCAGCGTCACCGAAGCGGAAGGGCTTGGCCTGCTCGACATTGAAACGGTGATGGAACCGGAAAAGACGGTGCGCAACGTCAGCGCCCGCTCGGTGCCGTTCGACCTGCCGCTCGAAGGCTACGAGATCCATCTCGGCCGCACCACCGGCCCGGACATGCTGCGGCCGTCGGCGATCATCAACGGCGCCGAGGATGGTGCGGTCTCGGCGGATGGCAAGGTGGTCGGAACCTATATGCACGGCCTGTTTGGCGCCGACGCCTTTCGAGGGAGATTCCTCGAAAGCCTTGGCGTCAAGGGCGGCGGCATCGACTATCGCGCCGAGGTCGAGCGGGCTCTCGACGAGGTCGCGGCCCAGTTGGAAAGCCATCTCGACTGCGACGCGATCTTTTCGCTGGCGCGGTAGCTAGTTGGCCATTTCGCCCGCCTTCGGCCAGTAGGTGCCGAAGGACCAGACATTGCCCTCCGGGTCGCGGCAGATGAATTCGCGGCTGCCATAGTCGCGGTCCGTCAATTCCTGGAGGATCGTGGCGCCTGCCTTCTTCGCTTTGACGTAGGCGGCGTCTGCGTCGTCGACGGCGATGTAGATCGACTTGCCGCCACCTGAGCCAGGTTCGCCGACCATCTTGCCGTAGTCATCGTCGCGCGCGCTGCCGAGCATGATCATCGAGGAGCCGAAGACCAGTTCGGCGTGATGCACGACATCGCCTTCGCCGTAGCGGGCACGGACGCTGAAGCCGAAGGCATCGCACAGCCAGTCGATCATTGTCGCCGCGTTCCTGTAACGCAAGGCGGGGTACAGGCGGGGGGCTTCAGGTGATGCGGGCATGGCAACCTCCTTCATTCGGGCTCATCGATGAACCCAGTCTGAGCGACAGCTGTGCCGGCGTCTTGAAGAAATGTTACCCGGGCTTCAGGCCTGTGCTGGAACCGGGAGCGCTGTCGGTGTCTCGCCGGCAAGGACGCGGAACTCACGCACCAGATGCGCCTGGTCGGCATAGCCGCAATCGGCCGCGATGTCGGCCCAATCGCCGGCTTGCTGCCTCGACAGGCCAAGCGCACGGTTGAAGCGGACGATGCGCGACAGCTTCTTCGGGCCGATGCCGGTCGCGTCGGCGAATTTCCCCGCCAGATGCTTGCGGCTCCAGCCCAGCCTGTCGGCCAGCGACGAGATGCGCATGCGGCCGCCCGAGGCGACGATCCTGTCGTAGGCCCAGGCAATTCCGACCTGCGTTTCCGGCGCAGCTGCCAGCCGGGCGGCGACGAACATCTCGACAAGTGCAAAACGCTTGCTCCAGTCCGCCGCGTTGCCAAGCCGCTCGCGCAAGGCGGTACCTTCGGGGCCGAGCACATCGTCCAGGCTGATCATGCGGTCCGTCAACCCGCTCATCGGCTGGTCAAAGAACCGACCTGCGCCAAGCGGGGTGAAATTGACCTGAATGCAGCAGGCGCCGCCGAAGGATTCGATCATCACGGGTCCCGCATAGAGGCCGGCGGCGAAACTGGCGAAGCGATCATTGTCGCCGGGCGGCTTGCCAAGGCCGATGGCGAAGGGTTCGGCGAAGCTGATGACCAGAGGCACGGTAAGGGAGGCATATTCTACATTGCGGTAATGGCCGGGCGCCGTTTCGCGATAACCGCAAATGTCTGACACAATGCCCGCGAGGGCAGGGTTGGGACGGCGCCGGCGCATCTCGAACCGCCCGGGGACTGACTGGTCCTGTTCCTGCTGGCATGGCATCTCGATTGACATCGACTGGACTCTAGCAGAGCCCGGACCGGAATCAAAAGCGCCCGGCTTTTGGCCGGGCGCTCCGAGTGGCATTCCATCAAGCGCGCGGGTCACACACCAATCAGGACGCGCAGCGGGTTTGCCGGGTCGGCCAGGAGCTTCGCCGCCAATGCGACGCAGACGATGACAAGCAGCGGCTTGATCAGCCTGGCGCCGATGCGCATGGCCAGGCTGGCGCCGAGGCGGGCGCCGAGGAACTGGGCGACGCCCATCATCAGGCCGATCTTCCAGGAGATGACACCGACCGCGGCGAAGACGACGAAGCCGCCGATGTTGGAGGCGAAATTGAGCAGCTTGGTGTGGGCCGTCGCCTTGAGCACGCCGTAGCCGGCAAGCGCGACGAAGGCCAACATGTAGAAGGAGCCGGCACCCGGCCCGAACAGGCCGTCGTAAAAGCCGATGGCCGGCACCAGCGTTATCCCGAACAGGAAGGGCGTCATACGCTCGGCGCGATCGACGTCGGTCATGTTGGGCTTCAGGGCGAAATAGAGCGCGATGGCGATCAGCACCAGCGGCAGAAGCGCCCGCAGCAGATCGCCGGGCACGACCGTTGCCAGCAAGGCGCCGACGGCACCGCCGGCAAGCGCCAGCAGCGCAGAAGGCAGTTGCCGGCGAAGGTCGACATGGCCTTTCGCGGCATAGTGGATGGTTGCGGATCCCGAGCCGAACATGCCCTGCAGCTTGTTGGTCCCCAGCGCCTCGACCGGCGAGAAGCCGGCCAGCAGCAGTGCGGGAATGGTGATCAGCCCACCGCCGCCAGCGATCGAGTCGACAAAACCCGCGGCAAAACCGGCGAAGGCAAGCATGGCGACGGATTGTAAGGTGAGGTCGATCATCAGGTGGGAAGTATCAAGCCAAAAGACGCTCCGGCTTCGATCACGAACACCCCGTTTGCGCAAGACCGATTTCACGCTACTTCTATCCCAAGCGTCGCGCCTGGATTTGTGTTTGTGCTGTCGTTATCCCGACCGCTGCGCTTTTTGGGCTACATGGATTAGAGGAATCGGCAAAGGGGCTCCCGATGGCATTCGAACTGCTCGACCAGATACGCTCGATCTTCGACGGCGACCCGGGCGTGCGCAAGGTGGCGGACGACCCCGTGTTGTCGGCGGAACTTCTGATGCTGTTCCGCATGATCCTGGCCGACGGAACGGTGAGCGAGAGCGAGATGGTTGCCTTCCGACGCATCTGCAAGGATGCCTTCGGCATTCCGGAAACCAGCATCGACGCCGTCATCGAATATCTAAACGAATTCGGCTACGAGACCAATGGCTCGCAGGCCATTGCGCTGTTTCGCGACCTCGATATCGAGCGGCGCAAGCAACTGGCGCAGCATATGGCCGAGATCGCCAAGGCGGATGCGCAATTGGCCGAGACCGAGGTACGCCTGCTGCGCCGCACGCTCGACCTGCTCGACATCAGCCCGGTCGACGTGGTGAAATCGGAGCCGTAGGTTGATGGGATCCCGGCCGGCGCCGGCTGCCCACGGCACCCTCCGGCATTTGTTCCCTTTCACTCACACGGCGGATTCGCTTCGCGAACCGATCGCTCACCCCTGCTCCTGCATACGGCGTGCAATTGCCCTGTGCAGGTCCGGCGCTGCGGCGACAAGCGCCTTGGCTGCCTCGGATTGCGGGTGATCCAGCACCTCGTTCGTCTTGCCGCGCTCGACGATCATGCCGTCATGCATGACCAGCACCTCGTCCGTGATGGCACGGGCGACAGTGAGGTCGTGGGTGATGAAGAGATAGGCGATGCCGAGTTTCTGGTTGAGCTCGGCGAACAGGTCGAGGATCTGAGCGCGGATCGAAACATCGAGCGCCGAAACAGGCTCGTCGGCGACGACCAGTTTCGGGCGGGTGATGATGGCGCGGGCGATCGACAGGCGCTGGCGCTGGCCGCCGGAAAATTCGTGCGGATACTTTTCCATGTCGTGCTGGTCGAGGCCGACCTCATGCAGCGCCTGCGCCACCATCTCGCGGCGCTCGGCGCGCCCCGGTTTCCTGTCCAGCACGTACAGCGGCTCGGCGACCAGTTTCTCGACCTTCTGGCGCGGATCGAACGAGCCATACGGGTCCTGGAACACCACCTGCATGTCGCGCCGCGCCGGCTTCAGGTCCGCCTCGCTCTTGCCGGTGAGGGGCTCGCCGCGAAAGCGGATGGTCCCCGAACTCGGCCGGTCCAGCGCCAGGATCATGCGTGCCAAGGTAGACTTGCCGCAGCCGGAGCGGCCGACCAGCGCCACCGACTGGCCCGGCTCCATCGATAGCGACACGCCGTCGACGGCGCGGATATCAGGGGCGCGCCTGAACAGTGAGGTACGCCGGCCGGGATAGTCGCGCGTCACGCCCTCGACCTCGAGCAAGGGCCTGGCTGCCGTGGCGCCATGCGGCCGGGCGCGTGCGGGCACGTGCATCGAGGCCAGCGCCAGCTGACGGGTATAGGGGTGGAGCTGCTCGGAGAGCGTGCGGGCCGTATCGCCGGCTTCCATGACTTCGCCCCGACGAAGGATGGTGATGCGGTCCGCCATCTCGGTGACGACGGCGAGGTCATGCGAGATCAGCAGCAGGCCCATGCCGCTCTCGGCGACCAGGTCGCGCAAGAGGGCGAGGATTTGCGCCTGCAGCACCACGTCGAGCGCCGTCGTCGGCTCGTCGGCGATCAGCAGTTTCGGCTTCAGCGCGCAGGCCATGGCAATGACGACACGTTGGCGCTGGCCGCCGGACAGTTCGTGCGGATAGCGCGACAGCGGGAATTTTGCCGATGGCAAGCCGACCCGGTCGAGCATTTTTCGCGCCCGCTCTTCCGCCTCGGCGCGTGTTGCCTTGGCATGCCAGCGTATGCCTTCGGCGACCTGCTCGCCGATGGTCTTGAGCGGGTTCAGCGCGGTCATCGGCTCCTGGAACACCATGCCGATATCGTCGCCGCGCAGGGCGCACATCTGATCCTCGCTTGCCGCGAGGATGTCGATGCCGTCGAAGGTAACGCGCCCGCTGGCACGCGCGGCATATGGTAAAAGCCGCATGACGCTCAGCGCCGTCATCGATTTGCCGGAGCCGGATTCGCCGACCAGCCCCATCACCTCGCCGGGCGCGATGGAAAGCTCGACATTCCGGAGGATCGGCGTGTCTCCGATCGCCAGCGACAGATTGTCGATTTCCAGCAGGCTCATCGTTGCCGCCGCGATTTCGGATCGAGGATGTCGGCGATGCCGTCGCCCAGGAGGTTCAGCCCAAGCACGGTGATCACGATGGCCATGCCGGGAAAGATCGCCATCCAGGGCGCCACCACCATGCGGGTCTGGGCGTCGAACAGCATGCGGCCCCAGCTCGGCATTGGCGGTTGGGCGCCAAGGCCCAGATAGGAAAGCCCGGCCTCGGCCAATATGCCGAGCGCGAACTGGATAGTGCCTTGCACCAGGAGCAAGGTAGCGATGTTGGGCAGCACATGTTCGATCGATATCAGCGCCTTGCCCTTGCCGGCGGCGCGGGCGGCGAGGATGAATTCGCGCGGCCAGATCGCCAAGGCGCCGGCGCGGGCGACGCGGGCAAAGACAGGGATGTTGAAGATGCCGATGGCGATGATGGCATTGACGGCGCCGGGGCCGAAGATGGCGGTGATCATGATGGCCGACAAAAGGGCAGGGAAGGCGAAGACGAGATCGTTGATGCGCATCAGCGCCTCGTCGACGAGGCCGCCGCGCGCCGCCGCAAAACCGCCGAGCGGCACGCCGACGCCCATGCCGATGCCGACCGCGACCAGCGCCACGGCGATCGAATTGCGGGCGCCGACCATGATCATCGACAGGATGTCGCGACCGAAATGGTCGGTGCCGAACCAGTGCGCCCAGGACGGCGCGAGCGTCTTGTCGGATATGACCAGCCGGGTCACGTCATAAGGCGTCCAGACATAGGAGAGGATCGCCACCGCCGCCACGAACATCGTGACGACGAAGCCGGCGAGAAACGAGCGATTGCCGAACGCCTTGACGAGGATGCTGCCCAACGTCTCTTCGGGGATGTCCGGATGCAGCGTCATTGCCGGCTCCTGAGGCGCGGATCGACGACGGCATAGGAAAGGTCGACGATGAGGTTGACGGCGATGACGGCGGCGACCAGCAGCATGACGACGCTTTCGACGACGATCAGGTCGCGCTGGGTGATCGCCTGGAACACCAGTCGGCCGAGGCCGGGCAGGTAAAAGACGTTCTCGATGATGATGGTGCCGGCGAGCAGGAAGGCGAATTGCAGGCCAAGGATGGTCAGCACGGGGATCATGGCATTGCGCAGCGCGTGCCGCCACAGGACCGCGCGATAGGGCAGACCCTTGGCGCGGGCGGTGCGGATATAATCCTCGTTCAGCACCTCGATCAGCGCCGAACGGGTGACGCGTGCCAGGATCGCGGCCTGCGGCAGCGCGAGCGCTACCGCGGGCAAAAGCAGAGATTTCAGTGCCGGCCAGGCACCGGCCCCCCAGCCGGGAAAGCCGCCGGCCGGAACCAGCCGCAACCAGACTGCGAAAACATAGATCAGCATCAGCGCGAACCAGAAATTGGGGATGGCGACGCCGAGCTGCGCCGCGCCCATCGCTGCCGTGTCACCCATCCGGCCGCGATGGTTCGCTGAAAACAGGCCGACCGGAATGGCGATGAGGGTGGATAGGGCGAGCGCGATCAGCGCCAGCGGCAAAGAGACGACGAGACGCTCCCGCACAAGATCGATGACCGGTACCGAATAGGTGTAGGAGCGGCCGAAATCCAGGCTGAGCAGGCCCCCGGCCCAGTGCAGGTAGCGCCATGCCAGCGGCGCGTCGAGGCCCATCTGGTTGCGCAACAGCTCGACCTGGTCGGCGCTGGCGTTCATGCCCAGCATCAGCCGCGCCGGATCGCCGGGCAGGATCTCCAGCACGGCGAACACAACCATGGAGGCCAGCGCCAGCGTGGCGGCGGCGATGGCGAGGCGTTTGAGGAGGTAGGCGGTCATGGGAGGTGGGAGGCCGGCGTGTTGCCTGGGGCGAACAGCCGGCGACGGTATAGCCCTACGGCGCCCCCCTCTGTCCTGCCGGACATCTCCCCCACAAGGAGGGAGATCGCTCGTTCATCACGGCTTTCGCCAATCGCTAGCATGGCATGGTCGGCGGCGGCGCTGAAATTGCCAATCTCCCCCCTTGTGGGGGAGATGCCCGGCAGGGCAGAGGGGGGCGCGAAGGAATGCAATCGTCGCCTGTTGCGCAACAATCTCACTCGCTCCACTTCACCTTGGTGAGATCATTGGCCTGGATCGGCGCGTTTTCCCACAGGCCCTGCAGCTTGGCGTCCCAGACGCCGACCTTGGGCAGTTCGTAGAGGAAGCCGACCACGGCGTCGTCGGCCAGAATCTTCTGTGCCTGCCCCAGCAACTCCTTGCGCTTGGCCTCGTCGGAGGTGACGTCCAGATCGGCGATCACCTTGTCGAAGGCCGGGTTGTCGTAGTTGAAGTAATAATCCTTGCGCGCGTAGATACCGATGTCGTTGGGCTCGGTATGGGAGACGATGGTCAGGTCGTAGTCCTTCTTGGTGAACACCTGATCCAGCCATTGGGCCCACTCGACGGGAATAATCTCGAGGTTGATGCCGACGTCACGGAGCTGCGAGGCGATGATCTCGCCGCCGAGCCTGGCATAGGTGGGCGGCGGCAGCTTCAGCGTCGCCTTGAAGCCGTTCTCCAGGCCTGCTTCCTTCAAGAGTTCCTTGGCCTTGGCGACATCGTGCGGATAGCGGCCGGTGAGGTCGACGTAGTCCTTGTTGGCCGGCGACATATGCGAGCCGATCGGCAGGCCGAGGCCGGCCGAGGCACCGTCGATGATCGCCTTGCGATCGAGCGCGTAGGAGATCGCCTGCCTGACCCGCAATTTGTCGAAGGGCGGCTTCTTGTTGTTGATCGACAGGATGGTTTCGCCTTCGGTCGAACCGATTACCACCTTGAAACGCGGATCGTCCTTGACCTGCGCGAGACTGTCGGGATCGAAGAATGGGAACGCCTGGATATCGCCGGAAAGCAATGCCGGTACGCTAGCGGCGGCATCGGGCACGATGCGGAATTCGACCTTGTCGAGGTAAGCCGGCGTGCCCCAATAGCTGTCGGATTTCACCAGCGTGATCGAGGATCCCTTGGCCCAGCTCTGGAATTTGAACGGGCCGGTTCCGACCGGCTTTTCCTTGTTGGCGTCAGCGGATTTCGGGGACACGATGACTGCGTCGCCCCAGCCCATATTGTAAAGGAAAGACCCTTGCGGGTTCTTCAACGTCACCTTGATCGTTGCCGGGTCGATCACCTCGACCGTGTCGATGGCCGCGAACAGGGCTTTTTGCGCATTGACCGAATTGTCGGCGCGGGCGCGGTCGAGCGAGAATTTCACATCTTCGGCGCTGAAGCCGGCGCCATCATGAAACTTCACGCCGCTATGCAGCTTGAAGGTGTATGTCTTGCCGTCATCGGAGATGGTCCAGCTTTCGGCCAGGTCCGGAAGCACCTCGCCGTTGGGGCCGATGCGGGTCAGGCCTTCGAACACGTTGGCGTAGAGGACCTCGTCGATCGCCGCGGCGGCGCCGGCGGTCGGATCGAGATGCGGCGGTTCGAGCGGGATGCCGATGACCAGATCGGTGCGCGCCGCGAACGCGGGAGTGCCGGCGGCCAGCGCCAGGACGGCGGCTGCCAGGATGGTTTTCCACAATTTCATCGTGCGACTCCCCGTGTGGTCAAACATGCGCTCAAACCGGGCGAATAGAAGCGTGATTTCGCACGGGAGTAAATTGCGTTTCGTGCGGCGCGGCGGCGTAGCCGGGAATGTTTTTCTCCGGACGGCCGCGTCGATCATTGGCTCTTGTCCGTGCGGCGCTATCGGGCGCCGCGCAATAGCACGTTGAGCCCAATCGCCATCACCTTGGCCGATTCCACCATATCCGAGATGCCGACCCATTCGTCCGGCCGGTGGGCGAGATCGAGAATGCCCGGACCATAGGCGATGCAATCATAGACATGGCCGATGCGGGCAATGTGCTTCTGGTCGTAGGTGCCGGGTGAAATGACGTAATCGGGCTCGCGGTCGAAGATCGCGTGGATGCCTTGCGCGATTGCCTTGACGACGGGAGCGTCGCGTTCGGTCATCAGCGGCAGCACCTCCATCAGGTCGCGGATCTCGTAGTCGAATTTTTGCCGCTCGCGCTTCAGCCGGTCGAGGATCCCGGTCACCTCACTCTTGACGGTGTTCAGGTCTTCCTCGAGCAGGAACCGGCGGTCGATGGTCAGCCGGCAGGAATCGGGCACGTTGGGCGAGGGCAGGCCGGGCCGGAAATCCTCGGTCTGGCCGCCATGGATGGAGTTGATATTCATGGTCGAGCGCTTCGCCCCTTCGGGCACGACCGGCATGCGCGTCATCTTGCGGTCGAGCGCGGGGAACAATTCGTCCTCGAATGCCTGCAGCACGGCGCCCATATGGCGCACCGCATTGTCGCCAAGGAACGGCATCGAGCCATGCGCGATCTCGCCCTTGGTCTCGATCTCGGCCCACCAGACCCCGCGATGGCCAAGGCAGATGCGGTCCTTGTTCAATGGTTCGGGAATGATGACGTGGTCGACCCTGGGTTTCGAGAAATAGCCGAGCCTCGCCAGATGCGCGACACCGCCGAAGCCGCCGGATTCCTCGTCGACCGTGCCTGATATCTCGATGGCACCGGGAAAATCGGGAAATACCTCCATGAAGGCTTCGGCCGCGATGATCGAGGAAGCCAGGCCGCCTTTCATGTCGCAGGCGCCGCGGCCGTAGACCTTGCCGTCCCTGACGACGCCGCCGAAAGGATCGACGGTCCAGCCGTCGCCGGCCTCGACGACATCGATATGCGAGTTGAAGTGGACGCAGGCGCCAGGCGAGCGGCCGTCGAAGCGAGCGACGACGTTGACGCGCGGGTAGCGGTCGGTGTCGCCGGGCGTGCCCTCGGCACGGATGAACTCGGCCTGAAAGCCGCTCTTCTTCATCCGCGCGCCAAGAAATTCGGCGCATGGCCGGTACGCTTCGCCGGGCGGGTTGATGGTGGGAAAACGGATCAGCTCGGCGGTCAGCGCGACGAGATCGTCACGCCGGCCGTCGATCGCTTGCAAGAGTCGCTCGTTCATGGCTCGAGTTGAGCAGCGATCGGCGTCGTTTTGCAAGTCCGCTGGCAATTAGGCCGTTGCGGCGTGTCGTTACGGCAACTCCTGCGGGAATTCGTTCAAATTCGCTGCTTTGGATTCGCGAATTGGTCAAAGGTATATGTTATGCTGTTCACCTGCCATTAAAGAGATGAAAAACGACATGAAGGCAGGCAAGGGGCAATCAAGGGGGTTTGATCGCATGAAAAAGACAGTTCTCATGGCAGCAGCACTTGTCACGATGCTGTTTGGTGCTTCGGTGCAGAGCTGGGCAGCCAGCCTCATTGCAAATATAGACGTGTCGTCGCAGACAATGACGGTCAGGTACGGCCAGGAGGTTTACCGGTGGAACGTGTCCACGGCCCGGCCCGGCTACTTCACGCCGCGCGGCACCTACCGGCCGCAGCGAACGGCCCGGATGTGGTATTCGCGCAAATACGACATGTCGCCGATGCCTTATTCCGTGTTCTTCCACGGCGGCTATGCCATCCATGGAACGGGCGCGGTGAGGCAGCTCGGCCGACCGGCCTCGCATGGCTGCGTGCGGCTGCATACGGCCAATGCGGCGGCTTTCTACTCGATGGTGCGAGAAGTCGGCTTCGGCAACACGCGCATCGTCGTGAGGAACTGACTGCTACGCCGGCCATTGTGCCTGAGGCGCATCGGACGGATTCAGGTTAGGCGCTTCGGGTCTTTGCCTTGCGTCGCTTGCGGCTGATATCCCATCTCTTGTGGAACCACATCCACTGGCCGGGATCCTCGCGCACCCAGCGCTCGACCACGTCGTTGAGGAGCTGGGTGGTGGCGCGCACGTCGACGCTGCCATCGGCGGTGCGCGGTAATGTCAGCTTCTCTTCTATCTCGAGCCTGAAGCGGTTGCCCGGCAGCCTGACGCAGCGCGCCGGGTAGACGTCGCAATCATAGTGACGGGCAAGTGTGCCGAGCACGCGATTGCTCTGGCAGGGGCGGCCGAAGAATGTCGTTTCCAGGCCGCCCGTGAATTTCTGGTCGACAAGAACCCCGATATTGCCGCCGTTTTCCAATACCGAGGCGAGCGCGAATGAAGCGCCCGCCATCGAGGGCAGCAAAGATCCCATCGTCGCGCGGCGCGTCGAGAGAATGTAGTCGGCCAAATAGGGATTATTGGGCGGGCGAAACAGCGCGGTGATATTCATGCCGAACGTGGCTGCCGCCACCGGCAGCAATTCGAAATTGCCGAGATGCCCGGTGAAGACGATATGCGGCTTCTTTTCGGCCGCGATCTCCACGAAGTGGTCTACTCCCTTGACCTCGACGCGGCCGGGACTGGCGGCGGCTGGATCGTAATCGAACAAGGCGTCGAGGAAGATGTATTCGGCGGCCAGCCGCGCCATGTTGCCCCACATGTCGGAGGCGATGGCCTGGATCTCGGCTTCGCTCTTCTGCGGATAGGCCTTGCGCAGATTTTCGACGGCCACATTATGGCGTCCGACCCATGGACCGATGCGGCGGGCGACGCGGTCGGCGAAATTCAGCGCGCTGTCGGGCGGCAGCAGGCGCAGCACCGAGATGATGATCATCGCAATGCGCGCAACCAGCCAGTGCTCGAACCGGCGCAACTGCCGGCCGTAGCGGAACATCAGGTCGCGGCGAAGCTTCTTCAACACAGAAGTCAGGGCCTAGACGACGCGCAGGATGATCTTGCCAAAGACGTCGCGGCCTTCCATGCGCTTCAGCGCGGCGTCGATGTCGTCGAAGCCGACTTCGGTGTCGATGACGGGTGCGACCTGTCCCGCCGCCATCTTCTGCATGGCGTTGGCCATGTTCTCCATGCGGCAGCCGAACGAACCGAGCAGCTTCAACTGCTGCTGGAAGAGCTGCATCAGGTTGACCTGCGTCGACACGCCCGACGTCGAGCCGCAGGTGACGAGCCGGCCGCCGCGCCTCAGGCACAGCATCGAGCCTGCAAAAGTGTCCGCGCCGACATGTTCGAACACGACGTCGACGCCCTTCTTCCTGGTCAGCTTGCGTACGACGCCCTCGAACCGGTCGTCACGGTAGTTGATGACATGATCGGCGCCGAGCGCCTTGGCCTTGTCGATCTTGTCGTCCGAGCCGACCGTGGTGATGACCGTGCAGCCCATCCGCTTCGCCAGCTGGATTGCGGCCGAGCCGATGCCGGATCCGCCGGCATGGACAAGGATCGTCTCGCCGGGCTCGAGCCTGGCATTGTCGAACAGCATGTGTTCGACGGTGCCGAAAGTGACGGGGGCGACGGCCGCGCCGATCTCGCTCACGCCCGGGGGGGCGGGGACCAGCAGGCGCGCAGGCAGGTTGATCTTCTCCTGCGCGAAGCCGTCGAGATGGAAGCCGTGAACGCCCGAGACGTGTTCGCAAAGATTGTCGCGGCCTTCGCGGCAGGCGCGGCAGAGACCGCAGGTGCGCGCGCCGTAGATCGATACCATCTGCCCCGGCAGCAGGCCTGAAACGCCGGGGCCGACGGTCTCGACCTCGCCGGAGGCTTCCGCGCCGACGACCAGCGGCAGCTTGCGCTTGGCGAAAGCCATGCCGCGCCAGCCCCAGACGTCGATGTGGTTCAGCGCCACTGCCTTGATGCGCAGCGTCACTTCGCCGAGCGCGGGCGGCGGCGGGGGCGGCAGGTCCACCGTTTCAAGACGGCGGTCCTCGATAAGTTGCAGTGCGCGCATGGAGCCTGTCGGTTCTGTTCTAGCGGAAGCGGCTCGCTTAGACCGGTTCCCGCGCCATGACAAGGCAAGTGTTCTGGCCGCCGAAGCCGAAGGAGTTCGAAAGCACGGTGCCGACCTGCGCATTGCGCTTCTTGTTCGGCACGACATCGAGCACGATCGCCGGATCGGGATTGTCGTAGTTGATGGTCGGCGGAATGACGCCTTCGCGCATGGTCATCAGGGAAAACGCCGCTTCCACGGCCCCGGCGGCGGACAGCGTATGGCCGATCATCGACTTGTTGGACGAGATCGGCATCGAGCCGATCCGTTCGCCGAACACCGTCGACAGCGAGAGGTGCTCCATCTTGTCGTTTTCCGGCGTCGAGGTGCCGTGCGCGTTGACATAGTCGATCTCGTCCTCGCCCAGGCCGGCATCGGCAAGGGCGGCGCGCACCGCCGCTATGGCCGGCGAACCATCCGGCTTGGAGCGAGTGCGGTGGAAATCGTCCGCCTTTTCGCCGCAGCCGCGCAGAATGCCCAGAACGCTCGCTCCGCGGGCGAGCGCTGCTTCCAACGATTCCAGCACCAGAGCGCCGGAACCTTCGGCCAGCACGAAGCCGTCGCGGTCCTTGGAGAAGGGTTTGGAGGCCTTTTCCGGGATGTCGTTGTGGGTCGAGAGCGCCGACAGCAGCGAGAAGCGGATCAGCGCCTCGGCGGTCGCCGAACCATCGGCGCCGATCGACAGCGCCCGATCGCACTCACCGCGGCGGATCGCCTCGACGCCGAGCTGGATGGCGGTGGCGCCGGAGGCGCAAGCGGTCGACAGCGTGATCGGCAGGCCGCGCGTGCCGAAACGGTCGGCGAGCCGGTCGGCGATCGAGCCGAACTGCGTGGTCTCGAAAGTATCGAGCTCCTTCAATCCGCGCGCCACCCGAAGCAGCCTTTCGGCACCGGCGTCGTGCTTGTCGGAATTGTAGAGCGCGAACCGCTCATGCCAGTCGAGTTCGACCGGCGGCGAGGCCAGAAACAGCGGTCCGCCGAAGTCGCTGGAATTGAGGCCGGCTTCGGCAACAGCTTCCTGCGCGGCGGTCTCCGCCAGTTCATAGGTGAGGGGGCTGGCGCCCTTCGAACTCGACGCAAGGAAATCGACCATGCCGGAAATGCGGGTGTTGAGGTGGTCGACAGGGAAGCGGGTGATCGGGTGGATGCCCGATCTGCCCGAGGTCAGCGCCGCCCAATTGTCTGATTTCCCGGCTCCAAGGGAAGTAACCACGCCGATGCCTGTGACGGCAACGATCGGCCTGCCCATGTGATCTCTGAGATTGGCCATTCGGAAGCCCTAACCTTTATCGTTGTAATGTGGCTGGCCGCTCTATGCGGCGTTGACCAGCGCCATGCCCTCGAATTGGTGGTAGCCGATCGCCGTTGCAAGGACGCTTCTTGGAATGCCTTCAAACGGTTTCTCGGCAGCGGCATCGAAAACCGGGTAGGCGGCCTTGCGGTCGACTGCGAGCGCCGCCAGCGCCACGGCGAAGGGAAACTGCGCTTCCTTCATGTGGCCGGTCAGCGTCGCGAAGCCGCGCGCCGCGATCGCCGGATTGGCGTCGAATGCCGACTTCTCGGCGACGGTGGCCGCGTGAGCGCCCGACGCGCCCGATAGCGAAAGCAAGCCGCCATCCGGTACGGCGGTCTTCTTGAGCAGCGCGGCGATTTCGGAATCGAGCTCGCCCTGCCGCCGCCTGGCACGGCCGGAGACGACCGGGCCGAGTTCGGCATAGATCCTGCGCCCCCGGCTTGCCGCGTGTTCGCGCTGCTCCAGCACCAGGAAGGCGCCGCCGGATCCCGACACAACGCCGCCGCCTTCGGCGCCTTGCCGCTGCCAGACCGGCTTCCAGGCGCCGCGATGCAGGTAGCCGGCAAGCTCATAGCCGAGCAACATATCGGAATGTTCGGTCTGGAAGGCGCCGCCTACCAGTATATGCGTCGACTGGCCGGAACGAATGCGCGCGGCAGCCGTCTCGACGGCGGCTACGCCGGCGCCTTCCTCGCCCATGAAGGTCCTGGACGATCCCGTCACCTTGTGGACGATGGAGATGTTGCCGGCGAGCAGATTGGAAAGCTGCGCCAGGAACAGGGTGGGACGCAGTTCGGTGGTGAGCTTCTCGTTGAGCAGCACGTCACGATCATTGCGGTTTTCCGAGGCGGCCAGGATCGCGGCGTCGACCGCTTCGTCGCGCTCGCCGCCGCCGGCGGCCACGACCATGTCCATGGTCGTGCAGAGTTCGTCATTGCCCTTGATGCCGGCATCGTCCAGCGCAAGACCCGCGGCATAGGTGCCGAGCCTCTGCCAGGTTTCCATCTGGCGCTGGTCGCCGCGCTTGGCGATCTGCAGGTTCCAGTCGATCTCCGGCAGCGGATGGACGGTGTAGGGCGCGAAACGCTCGGCTTCGAGCACCGGCTTCTGACCCGGTTGAGTGAGCTTGCGCCAGTGTTCATCCGGGCCTTCTCCCAACGAGGAGACAAGGCCAATGCCGGTGATGACGACGTCGCGGGGGCTCATGGATGATCGGGTACGGATCAGGCGGTCTTGGCGGCGACCAGTGCGTCGATCTTGGCGCACAGGTTCTTCATAACAAAGTAATCGTCCGTCGAAGCCTTGCCGTCATTGACTTCCTGGGTCCACTTCTCCAGCGGCACCTTGATACCGAATTCCTTGTCGATGGCAAAGACTATGTCGAGGAAATCGAGGCTGTCGATGCCGAGATCGTCGATCGTGTGGCTCTCGGGCGTGATGGTGTCGATGTCGATCTCGCTGGTGTCGGCAATGATCTTGGCGACTTTGTCGAACGTGGTGGACAAGGGCTTTTCCTTCGGTTGCGGGCGGAATCTGTCCGCATCTTGTTTGGGCGCTGTCTAATCGGTTTTTCCCGGCAGGAAAAGGCCTGATACGCCGGGTGCAGATGGGTAGCGTGCCCAAGAAACGCAAGACGGGCCGCCGGTCAACCCGGCGGCCCGTCCATGGCTGGCGGCGGCGGATGATGTTGGCCTCATTGTCGCGGCCCGAGCGTGGCATCCTTTTTCGTTGGTATTTTGGCAACATTACCTCTGTCGCAAGTCCTCATCGACGCGTGGCAGTTCGCTGATGCGCCGCTCGGCCCCGATTAGAACGTAACGCGGCCGAGCACGCGCAGGCCATCGCCCTGCGGCTCGACGACAACGGCTTCGCCCTCGCGCGGCGAGACACCCGTCAACGCCGTGATATTTTCCAGATGAGTGACCATGACCAGGTTATCGGAGCCGGAATAGGCACGGATTTCCTTCACGATCGCGGCGAGTTGCGCCGCCTTCTGCGCCGCGTCGCCCTTCAGCAGGTCGAGCGGCGCGAAAGGCTCCGGCTCGGTCTCGAAGGCGATGCGCGCGGTGTCGAGGCAGCGGCAATAGCGACTGGACAGCACGCGCTCGACCGGGGCGGCACGGGCGGCAAGCAAGGCGCCGATCTTGCTCGACTGCTGCTTGCCGCGTGCCGACAAATTGACCTGGGTGGCGCAGCGGTCGATATCGAAATTGGCGGGATCCGTGGTGCCGGTGACCATGGCATGGCGCAGAAGCACGACATGGCCGCCATCGCGCAGCAGCGCCCAGCCGGCGTCCGTCGCATGCGCTGCAACGGGCACGCCAAACAGGAACAACGCCAAGGCAAATCGGATCATCGTAATCCTTCCAGAAGCCGGGCACCGGCCACCCGCATATAGGGATCGGAAAGCAGGTACAAAGACAAGCGAAAGGCCTGCGGCCCTCCGCGGCCTCACGTCTTCGTCATCACGGCGTCAGAAGATCGATCTTCCGGCCGGTGAGCGGGATGGGGATCGTGTAGCCCGCTTCGGCGAAGCCCTGCCTGGCATTATCGAAGAAATTCGGGCGCGATTGCGCAGCGACCGTGGCTCGCCTATCCCTGGAAAAATGTCTCCGCTTACCGAAACCGTCCTATTCGTCTTCAGCCTTGTCGCGCTCGGCTACCTCGCCGGGCTCACCGGCTATCTGAAGCCGGCGAGCGGCGAGGGGATAGCCGACTTCGCGGTCAGCGTTGCGATGCCGCTGCTGTTGTTCCAGACGATGGTGAATGCCGATTTCCACGGTGTGGCGCCATGGTCCCTATGGGGAGCCTATTTCGCGGCGGTGGCAATCACCTGGGCCGTCGGCCATGTCGTCACCACGCGGATATTCGGACGGGACGCACGCGCCGGAGTCGTCGGCGGCGTGTCGTCGGCCTATTCCAATGTTGTCCTGCTTGGCGCGCCGTTCATTCTCGGCATATTCGGGCGGGACGGATTCGAGGTGCTGTCGCTCCTGGTTTCCGTGCATCTGCCTGTCATGATGATGGCCTCGATCGTGTTGTTCGAGATGTTCGGCCGCGGCGGCGGCGAGCATGTGCATCCCGTGCGCATCATCCGCAATTTCCTGAGGCGGCTGTTCATCAATCCACTGATCATCGGCATCCTTTTGGGTCTCGCATGGCGTTTCAGCGGCATGCCGCTGCCCGAACTTGTCATGCGGCTGGTCGATGCGCTGGCCGACACCGCCGGGCCGGTGGCGCTGTTCGCCATGGGGCTCAGCCTGCGCCGCTTCGGCATATCGGGTAATGTCCGCCCGGCGCTGGCGCTATCGACGCTGAAGCTGTTCCTGATGCCGGCGCTGGTTCTGATCTTCGTCTGGTTGCTCGGCCTGCCGCCCTTGACCGCCAAGGTAGCGGTCGTGGTGGCGGCGCTGCCATCCGGCATCAATTCCTATCTCATTGCCGTGCAGTTCAACACAGGCCAGGCGCTGGCTTCGAACCAGATGACCATCGCGACCGCGAGCGCGGTCGTCACCACTGCTTTCTGGCTGGCGGTGAGCGTGCACGTCTTCGGCTGACATGAATGACCAGGGTCTGAGCCGTTCGGCGTGAATCTGGTTCGACGCGAGGTGTTGGCGGTGAAATCAGGCCCCGGACCTCGCCTTGTACTGGCATAACCCCTATATGCCATCTTGCGATTGCTTGCGGGGCTTTCCCTAGGTTAAGAGCAATGGCCCCAGCGCCAGATGCGCTAATCGAAGACATCCAGATAGCGGCCCGTCAGTGCGCCGAACGGAGGCTAGACCATGCTTCAGAAGACCAGCCATTTCATGCGCCAGGCCAATCTCATCAACGGCGAATGGGTACAGGCCGACAGCGGCCAGACGGTCGACGTCACCAATCCGGCAACCGGCCTCAAGATCGGCACCGTGCCCAAGGCAGGCAAGGTCGAGACCCGCCGCGCCATCGAAGCCGCCGACGAAGCTTTCAAGACCTGGCGCAAGACCACCGCGCTCGAGCGCTCGAAGCTGCTGCGCAAGCTGCACGATGCGATGATGGACAATCAGGACGTTCTGGCGGAGCTCCTGACCATCGAACAGGGCAAGTCGCTGTTCGAATCGAAGGGCGAAATCGGCTCGGCCGCCTCCTACATCCTATGGTTCGCCGAAGAGGGCCGTCGCACCTATGGCGATGTCGTGCCGTCGCCATGGGCGGACCGCCGCATCCTGGTCACCAAGGAACCGGTCGGCGTCATCGCCGCCATCACGCCGTGGAATTTCCCGTCCTCGATGCTGGCCCGCAAGCTCGGCCCGGCGCTCGCCGCGGGTTGCACCGCCGTGGTCAAGCCCGCCTCGCAGACGCCTTACTCCGGTCTCGCCTGGGGTGCGCTGGCCGAGGAGGTCGGCTTCCCCAAGGGCGTGATCAACATCCTGACCGGCGCGGCCGGCGAGATCGGCGATGAGATCTGCGCCAATCCGCTGGTCAAGAAGATCACCTTTACCGGCTCGACCGAGGTCGGCAAGATCCTGATCCAGAAGTCGTCCGTCACCGTGAAGAAGGTGTCGATGGAGCTCGGCGGCAATGCGCCGTTCATCGTCTTCGACGACGCCGACATCGATCGCGCCGTCGCCGGTGCGATCACGGCCAAGTATCGCAATTCGGGCCAGACCTGCGTCTGTACGAACCGCTTCCTTGTCCAGGCCGGCGTCTATGACCGGTTCGTCGAGAAGCTGGCTGCCGCCAGCGACAGGCTGAAGGTCGGCTCCGGGCTGGAGGAAGGCGTGCAGCAGGGACCGTTGATCGACGAGAAAGCCGTGGAGAAGGTCGAGGAACTGATCGCCGACGCGACTTCGAAGGGCGGCAAGATCGTCGCCGGCGGCAAGCGCCATGCGCTCGGCGGCTCGTTCTTCCAGCCGACCGTCATCGCCGATGCGACGCCCAAGATGCGCTTCATGAAGGAAGAAATATTCGGGCCGGTGGCGCCCGTCTTCAGGTTCGAGACCGAGGAAGAGGCGATCGCGCTTGCCAACGACACCGAATTCGGCCTCGCCTGCTATTTCTACACCGGCGATCTTGGCCGCGCCTTCCGCGTCATGGAAGGGCTGAAATATGGCATGGTCGGCGTCAATGAAGGCCTGATCACCACGCCGGAAGCGCCGTTCGGCGGCGTCAAGGAGTCCGGGCTCGGCAAGGAAGGCGGACATCAGGGCATCGAGGATTACCTCGATACCAAATATGTCTGCATCGGCGGCCTCGGCCTCTGATAGAGTGTCGCCGGGACAGGCAGCCTGTGATCTGCCTGTCCCGGCTACGAAACGGGCCGTCTGGATCAACTGACGTTTGCGGGCATGGCAATGAAGGACGGCGAGGTTTTCGGCACCACCCAGGCGGGCGAACCGGTTCGCCGGTTCACGATCAGAGGCGGCGGGCTTAGCGCCAATATCCTCGGGCTCGGCGCGATCATCCAGGACCTGCGCCTAGCCGGCCACGATGCGCCTCTGGTGCTCGGCTATGACAATCTATCATCTTATGAAACCGACACGGCTTTCTTCGGCGCGGTCGTCGGCCGCTATGCCAACCGCATCCGCGACGGCCGTTTCACCATCGCCGGCAAGCGCTACCAGACCGAACGCAATTTTCTCGACAAGCACACGCTGCATGGCGGCTCGCAAGGCTTTTTCCATCGGCCGTGGACGGTTTCGCTGCACGGCCGGGACTTCGTCACGCTGACGCTGCACGATCCCGACGGCACGATGGGCTTTCCTGGTGCGCTCGACGTCACCTGCACCTACCGGCTGAAGATCCCCGGCACGCTCAGCGTCGAGATATCAGCCACATGCGAGGAGCCGACGCTGTGCAATCTCACGCAGCATTCCTACTTCAACCTCGATGATGGCGGGACGGGCGACATCCTCGATCACCGGCTGATGCTTAATGCCGGCGCCTATCTGCCCGTGGATGGCGAAATGATTCCGACGGGTACGGTGAAGCCTGTCGACGGCACGCCTTTCGATTTCCGCCAGGCACGGCCGCTGCGCATGGAGACCGAAGGCGAGCAGCTTGCCTATGACCAGAATTTCTGCCTCGCCTCGGCGCGCGGGCCGCTCAAACAGGCGGCGTGGGTGCAAGGAGCGAGCTCCGGCGTCGAGATGGAGTTGTGGACCACGGAGCCCGGCGTCCAGCTCTATACCGGCCAATACGTGACGCCGCGCACGGGGCTGGAGGGGCGAAACCACAAAGCTTTCTGCGGTTTCTGCCTGGAGCCGCAAATATGGCCGGACGCACCGAACCGGCCCTATTTCCCGCAGGCGACGCTGTGGCCTGGCGCAATCTATCATCACGTGACGGAATATCGGTTCCGGCTGCCCTGACCCTCAATCCATCTCGAATGCAGCCCGCAAAGTCTCGAACGGCGCCAACGCGCCGCGCACCTGCACCACGCTGGCCGCGACACGGTGCGCGCGTTTCGCAGCCTCCACGGGGGCGTGCCCGGCGAGACGCGCGGCGAGATAGCCGCCATTGAAGGAATCGCCCGCGCCCGTCGTGTCGACGGGCGTGGTCACATGGATCGCATGAACCTCCCGCAGCGTCCCGTCCTCGACGATCAGCGCCGGCTGTTCGCCGTTCTTGACCACGACTTCGCCGACCAGTTGCCCGAGCCGCCCAGCCGTTGCCTGCGGCGCTTCATCGCCGAACAGCATCTGCTCGTCCGGGAAAGTCGGCAATGCGATGTCGGTGACGGCGAGCGCCTCCAGGATCGCGGTTTGCGCCTCCTCGCGATCGCGCCACAGCCGTGGCCGGTAGTTGGGATCGAAGGCGATCAGCGACCCCGCGGATCGCGCCTCGGCCACGGCCGATAGCAACGTGGCGCGCGCAGCGGAGTCCAGAATCCCCAAAGTGATTCCGGAAAAGTAGACAAGCGACTGTTTTTCAAGGCTTTTTGCTAACGCAGCCGGATTGGAGGCAAGCTGCCTGGCAGCCGCATCGCCACGCCAATAGGTGAAGGAGCGCTCAGCGCCGGTCAGCGTGATGGCATAGAGGCCGGGCCGGGCCCCCGGGATAACAGGGCTTTCGCCAATGCTGATGCCGTTGTCCGCGAAGAAGCCGATCTGGTCTTGCGAGAAAGGATCGTCTCCGAAAGCCGACACGTAGGTCGCAGGCCTTCCACTCAGCGCATGCAGGGCCCACAGCGTATTGAACGTGTCGCCGGCAAATCCCATGCGCCAGTTCGAACCCGTTTGGCCCGAAAGCTCGATCATGCATTCGCCGATCGAGGCGACACCTTTGCCGATCATCATCCATTCCCCTGTTACGATGCTGCTGTAGCTTTTTGGAGAGTAGAGCGCCATGGTTGGCAAGGGCGGTTTTTTCCGTCACCGGCGATTCCAACAGGTTTGGCGGGATGCGATCCGTGCGGCAAAACGTTATCCCCTGAAGAGGAACCGGCTTGGCTTCGATATGGCGTTATCTTTTGGCGGGTCTTGGTCTGGCAGCCTTGCTGGCTGGCATCCTGGCAGTGGTCTATCTGACCGCACCACGAACCGCGCAGGTTGCCGGCCCGGATATGTCCCGAACCAAAAAGACCGAGAACGGGTTGTTCATGGCGAGCTTCGCGCCGGAACGCGGCGTTGTCCGTCAAGGCGAGCTGGAATCCTGGCTGTTGACGTTGAAGACGGTAGCCGGGGCGCCGGTGGAAGGGGCCGCCATCGCGGTATCCGGAGGCATGCCGCAACACCGCCACGGCCTGCCGACCAGCCCGCAGGCGACGGACTATCTCGGCGACGGGCGCTATCGCATCGAAGGAGTGAAATTCACCATGAGCGGCTGGTGGCAGCTGCATTTTGCCATCTCCGCGACGGCTGGGTCGGATACGGTCGTCTTCAACGTCGTGCTGTGAGCCGCGGATGAGGCGTCTTGCGCGCTTTTTCGTCGTGACGGCGATGGCTGTTCTTGCCGGCTGCGGCAAGCCGGATTTTTCCGATGCCGAGAAAAAGACCATCGCCTCGCTGGCGCTGTCGAGGCTGCCGGCCCTGAAACCCGACACCACGAACCGTTTCGCCGATGTCCCGGCCGCCGCCGCCCTGGGTTCGACGCTGTTCTTCGACGCCAGCATGAGCCGCGACGGCACTGTGTCCTGCTCGACCTGCCACAAGATCGACCGGCAGTTCCAGGACGGCCTGCCGCAGGCGGTTGGCGTTGGCCGCACGAACCGGCGTACCATGCCGCTCGCCGGCATCGCTCGCGATCCCTGGTTTTTCTGGGACGGACGGCGCGACAGCCTGTGGGCGCAGGCGCTGACGCCGCTGGAGAACCCGTTGGAGCAGGCGGGAAACCGTGCCGCCTATGCGCATTACATCAAGGCGCGATTCGGTGAGCGCTATGAGCGCATCTTCGGCCCGTTGCCCGATCTGTCCGGCATACCAGCCAATGCCAGTCCGCTCGGCAGCGATGCCGAGAAGGCTGCATGGAGCGCCATGAGCGACCAGCAGCGCGACGCGACAAACCGGGTGTTCGCCAACATCGGCAAGGCAATTGCTGCCTTCGAACGCTCGATCGAGCCGCCGCAGACCCGCTTCGACCGGTTCGCGCTGGACCTGGTGACCGGCGCCGAGCCGAAAGGCGACGCCTTCTCCCGGGAGGAAATCCTCGGCCTGAAACTGTTCATTGGCAAGGCCAATTGCGTGACCTGCCACAATGGGCCGCGCTTTACCGACAATGGGTTCCACAACACCGGCGTGCCGCCGGTCAAGGGCCTGCCGCCGGATCGCGGCCGCGTCGATGCGGTGGCCCAAGTTCAGGCCGACCCGTTCAACTGCTTCGGCGCTTACCGCGATGGCGATGTCGGCGCCTGCGGCGAATTGCGGTTCATGGTCAAGGATACGCCGGAATTGGTGCGTGCCTACAAGACGCCTTCGCTGCGTGGCGCGGCGACGCGGCCGCCCTACATGCATGCCGGTCAGTTTGCGTCGCTCGACGAGGTGGTGGCGCATTATGCCAAGGCTGCCCCCAGTGTGGAGGGGACATCCGAAATTCATCCGCTGGAGCTGTCGGACCGCGAGCGCGCGGCATTGGTGGCGTTTTTGAAGACGCTATCGGAATGAGTTCGGCCAACAATTTGCCGTTGAAGAATATTGCAAAAAAGATATACTCCGGTTGATGGGCTGGGTGGTCGAGTTTCTGAATATCGAAGTTCGGCAGGAACTCGAGGCTCAGCCGAAAGACATTCTTGCTAGCTTTCTGCGGATATCGCGCTTGATCGAGGCTCATGGCCTGCAGAAAGTGCATGAGCCTTATGTGAAACACTTGGAAGGCAGGCTTGGGAAATGCGGATGAAGGGCCGCGACGGCATTGCACGGGCGGTCTATGTGACGGCGACCGAACGCCGTGTAGTTATCGTGCGGGTGTTCACCAAGAAGACCCAGAAAACGCCACGAAGCGAGATCGAACTGGCTCTGAAGAGAGCAAAGGAGGTTCTATGAACCGGAAAGCAATTCCCGTCGAGGAAGCCGCCAAGGATTGGTTCAAGGATCCGGTGTTCGTTGCTGAATATGAAGCGTTGGAGGAGGAATTCGCGATCGCCGAAGCTTTGATCAAGGCTCGCGGCGAAGCCGACATGACGCAGGAAGAGGTCGCAGCGGCGATGGGGACGACGCAGGCCGTGATTGCTCGCCTGGAGAGTGGTCGAAACATGCCCTCGACCCGAACCTTGCAGCGTTTCGCCAAGGCGACCGGCTCGAAGCTTCGCATCAGCTTCGAGTCCGGCAAGCCGAAGTCACGCGCCGGTCACTGAAAGCCTACCGGTCCTTCACCGTCTCCATCGCTACGAAGGTCGAGGTCTGGGCGACATGGGGCAGGGCGGAGATGCGTTCGCCGAGCACGCGGCGGTAGGCGGCGATGTCCCGGGTCCGCACCTTCAAGAGGTAGTCGAAGCTCGACGCCATCATGTGGCACTGCTCGATCTCGGGCACGGCCTGTACGGCACGGTTGAAGGCATCGAGCGCGGCCGAACGTGTGTCGGACAATTTCACCTGGACGAAGGCGACATGGCCTTCGCCCATGCGCTCGCGGTCGATGATCGCCTGGTAACCCCTGATATAGCCGTCCTTCTCCAGCCGCTTCACCCGCGCCTGTACCGGCGTCTTGGACAGGCCGACCTTGGCGGCGAGCTCCGACATGGAAAGCCTGCCGTCGCTTGCCAGCGCCGACAGGATGTTCCTGTCAATGCGGTCCAATTGGTCTTCTGTCATCGAAAATGCAGCCTGCTTAAGTAATTTTTGGTCGTATGATAGATCGATCGGACTGCAATGTCGATTTCTTCAGACCGCCTGAAAATCGGCACCTGTGCTAGCTTGCGCCATTCGGTCCGGTGACCGCCGGCCCGCTCCCTTGTGCTTGCCCGTAGGACCCGCCATGCCAGCGCTCGATGCCATCCGCCAGCAGATCCGCGCCAACTATCTGCCCGACGAGGACCAGGCCGTGAAGCGGCTGGCCGAGGCGAGCGGCCTCTCGGTGGAGGACCGCCGGGCGATCTCGGCTCGTGCCGCCGATCTGGTGCGGGCGGTGCGCGGCTCGTCCGATCCGCGGCTGATGGAGGTTTTCCTGTCCGCCTATGGCCTCTCCACCAAGGAGGGCGTGGCGCTGATGTGCCTGGCCGAGGCGCTGCTGCGCGTGCCCGATACCGAGACGATGGACGACCTCATCGCCGACAAGATCGCGCCGCACGACTGGTCTGCGCATTCGGGCGGTTCGAGCTCGATCTTCGTCAATGCCTCGACCTGGGCGCTGATGCTGACCGGCCGCGTGCTTGACGAAGGCGAGGGCGGCATCGAAGGCACGTTGCGCGCCATGGTGCGCAGGCTGGGCGAGCCCGTCATCCGCAAGGCGGTGGCGGCCGCGATGCGCGAAATGGGCGAGCAGTTCGTGCTCGGCCGCACCATAGCCGAAGCCGTCAAGCGCGGCCGGCCGATGACGCAGAAGGGTTATCTCTATTCCTTCGACATGCTGGGCGAGGCGGCTCGCACCGAGGCAGATGCGCTGCGCTACCACAAGGCCTATGCCGATGCCATCTCGTCACTCGATGCGGGTTCAAACGGGCCTGACATTCGCCATAACCACGGCATCTCGGTGAAGCTCTCGGCGCTGCATCCGCGCTACGAGGAAGCGCAGAAGGAAGAGATGCTGCCCGTCATGGCCGAGCGGCTCCTTTCGCTGGCACTCGCGGCGCGCCATTCGCGCATGGGCCTCAACATCGATGCGGAGGAGGCCGACCGCCTCGACCTCTCGCTCGACGTCATAGAGCGCGTGCTTGCCGAGCCGGAGCTCGCAGGCTGGAACGGATTCGGTGTGGTGGTGCAAGCGTATGGACCACGCGCGGCCTTCGTCATCGACTGGCTCTATGCGCTTGCCAGGAAACACGACCGCACCATCATGGTGCGACTGGTCAAGGGTGCCTATTGGGATACTGAGATCAAGCGGGCGCAGACGCTGGGGCTCGCCGGCTACCCCGTCTTCACCCGCAAGGTCAACACCGACGTTTCTTATCTCGCTTGCGCGAGAAAGCTTTTGTCGATGACCGATCGCATCTATCCGCAATTCGCCACCCACAATGCCCACACTGTCGCCGCCATCCTGTCGATGACGAAGAACCGTGATAGCTTCGAGTTCCAGCGCCTGCACGGGATGGGCGAGGCGTTGCACGAGACGGTGCGCAAGGCCGAAGGCACGCGCTGCCGCATCTACGCGCCTGTCGGCGCGCATTCCGACCTGCTCGCCTATCTGGTGCGCCGGCTGCTGGAGAACGGCGCCAATTCGTCTTTCGTCCACCAACTCACCGACGAGGATGTCGAGCCCGAAGACATTGCGCGCGACCCGCTCGAGGCGGTCGAGAGCCAGGGTCCCGCCGCCAATCCCGCGATCCCCCGGCCTGCCGTGATCTTCGGCGCCGGCCGCCGCAACTCAAAGGGGTTCGACATCACCGATCCGGTGACGCTGGCGGCGATCGACAAGGAGAGGACAGCCTTCGCTGGCCCCGACCGCTGGCACGCCAAGCCCATCACGCGCGCCGCCGGCTATGGCGAGCAACGCCCGGTCGTCAATCCGGCCAGGCCTTCGGAAGTGGTGGGCACGGTAAGCGAAGCCACCGCCAAGCAGGTGGCAACCGCCGTGCGCATCGCTGTCGAAGCGCAGCCGGCCTGGGCAAAGCGTCCGGTTGCCGAACGTGCCGCCATCCTCAATCGCGCCGCCGACCTCTACGAGGCCAATGCGGTCGAGTTTTTCGCGCTGGCCACCCGCGAGGCGGGCAAATCGCTGGCCGACGGCGTCGCTGAAGTGCGCGAGGCCGTGGATTTCCTGCGCTATTACGCCGCCGAGGCGAGCAATGCCGAGGCGGGCACCGAGGCGCGCGGCGTCATTGTCTGCATCTCGCCGTGGAATTTTCCCCTCGCCATCTTCACCGGCCAGATCGCGGCAGCGCTCGTCACCGGCAATTCGGTGATTGCAAAGCCCGCCGAACAGACGCCGCTGATCGCCTTCCGGGCCGTCGAAATGCTGCGCGAAGCCGGCGTGCCGGAAGACGTCATCCAGCTTCTGCCGGGCGACGGCCCCTCGGTCGGCGGACCGCTGACATCAGATCCGCGCATTGCCGGCGTCTGCTTCACCGGCTCGACCGAGGTCGCCAAGCTGATCGAGAAGCAACTGGCCGAGACAGCCGCGCCCGACGCCATGCTGATCGCCGAGACGGGCGGCCTGAATGCCATGATCGTCGATTCCACCGCGCTGCCCGAGCAGGCGGTGCGCGATATCCTCGCCTCCGCCTTCCAGAGTGCGGGCCAGCGCTGTTCGGCGCTGCGCGTCCTCTATGTGCAGAAGGACGTCGAGAAGAAGATGCTGGAGATGCTGAAGGGCGCCATGGAAGCGCTCAAGGTCGGCGATCCCTGGGCTATCTCGACGGATGTCGGTCCCGTCATCGACGACGAGGCGCGGGGTTCGATCCGCGAGTACTGCACCAAAATGGGTCTGCAGGGCCGGCTGATCGCCAAGCTCGAAGCACCCAGGGAGGGCCGCTTCGTCGCGCCGCATGTGTTCCGGGTCAAGGGTATCGAGGAGATGGAGCGCGAGGTGTTCGGGCCGGTGCTCCATGTCGCCAGTTTCGATGCCGACGAGATCGACGCGGTGATCGCCGCCATCAACCGCAAGGGCTATGGCCTGACTTTCGGCCTGCACACCCGCATCGAGGGCAGGGTTCAGCACTTCGTCGACGGGATCCATGCCGGCAACATCTATGTCAACCGCAACCAGATCGGCGCGGTCGTCGGCTCGCAGCCGTTCGGCGGCGAGGGGCTGTCCGGCACAGGGCCCAAGGCCGGCGGACCGCATTATCTCCGGCGCTTTCGCAAGGGACCGGAGGCAGGTACGCCGCTTGCCGACGGTCACAAGGTGA
Source organism: Mesorhizobium sp. B2-3-2 (assembly GCF_006442295.1). NCBI lineage: Bacteria > Pseudomonadati > Pseudomonadota > Alphaproteobacteria > Hyphomicrobiales > Phyllobacteriaceae > Mesorhizobium > Mesorhizobium sp. B2-3-2. The sequence continues at coordinate 104,616 of NZ_VFWA01000006.1, forward strand.
CGGCGACCGAGCTCGCCGACAACCTGCCCGATCCCGCGCTTGGCGGCTGGTCGACGCGGCCGGACCGCGTCGCCATTCTGCGCAAGCACCTGCGCGGCAAAGGTGCCGCGGCGATCGGAGCAGCCGCCGGTATCGATTTCGGCCAGGTCGACCTGCCCGGGCCGACCGGCGAGGCCAACACGCTGTCACTGGCGCCGCGCGGCCGGGTGCTGTGCCTGGGACCGGACGGCGACACGCTGCTTGCGCAGACGATCCAGGCGCTTGCCGCCGGCAACGCGGTGCTGGCGGTGGCGCCAGGCGCGCCGGCGGCGCTTTCGGCGCTTACCGGCAAGGGCCTCCCGCTGGCGGCAATCGACGGCCGCCCCGATCCGGTCGAGGCTCGGTCGTTGCGCGTCGACGTCGTCGCCTTCTCGGGGACGCCGGAAGCGGCGCGCATCGTGCGCAAGGTGATCGCCGAACGCTCAGGGCCGATCGTGCCGCTGGTCAGCGAGGTGCTCAATCCGGCGGCCTACGTGCATGAGCGGGCCGTCTGTGTCGACACCACCGCCGCGGGCGGCAATGCCAGCCTGCTTGCGGCGGCGTAAGGATCCTATCCGGCGGGCGAGGTCGCTTCAGGCGCCCTCGACGACCGAAAAGCCCTCGAATTGGGGATGGCCGAGATAATGGACCTTTGTCGTGCCGACGTTCCTGTGGGCGGCGCGAAAGTTCTCCGACTTGGTCCAGGCGACGAAATCCTCGTGGCTTGCCCAGACCGTGTGCGAGGCAAACAGCGTATAGCCCTCGGTCTCGTTGACCGGGCCGCGCAGCAGATGGAATTCGCGGAACCCCTTCATTTCCGCAAGGCTGGAATCGCGGTTTTTCCACACAGCCTCGAAATCGGCTTCCGAGCCGTTCTGCACCTTGAAGCGGTTCATGGCGATGTACATGGAGTTCCTTTCGATTTCCTGGACTGAGACGGGTGGTTCCCGATTGGGTACGTTCAGAAAGGCCTGGTTGCGTGCCGCAGGAATGCCGCACGCAGTCCACACCGTGCTCAGACCCCGAAGGCGATGCTGGTCTTGGCATCTGTCTTGAGTTTTCGCATGCAGGTGTTCGGCTCGACGCCGGTGCCGACGCATTCGGTCGCGCTGTTGATCAGCACGCGGCTGACCTTGGCGCAGTTGGTACCAGCGAGATCGAAGCGCGTCACCTTGGTCTTGCCGGCCGGCAAGTCCTTGAAATCGAGCACGGTCAGGCGGTCGACGACGCCGGCGTCGTTGAACAGCGCGATCTCGAACGCCGCCCTGGAAAGGTCGGCGCCGAGATTGTTGGTGACCACGAAGGTCAGGCGGCAGCCCTTTTCGGAGGGTTGCGCGCCATTGAGTTCTAGGGCGAGAGCAGGCGCCGGCGCGGACTCTTGTGCCCACGCCGGAACCGCTGCAAGCGACATCGCCAGCGCCGAGGTCAGCAGGCGAAGGGATGCCGTCAAGCTCGTCATCATCATCCTCCAAATCGCATCGTTGCCGCCAGCTTCAGCGTTATGCCCGGTTCATAGACCGCGACCGTCGTGCTACCGTTCAACGGGTTGGCGTATTTGACATCGAACAGATTGTCGGCGCGGAAATCAACCTTCAGATTGTCGGTCGCCTGGTAGCTGGCGAAGGCGTTGACCAGCGTATAGTCCTCGGTGATCGGGTTGCCCTTGGGCTTGCCATTGTACTGCACCTCGCCGCCGACAGTGAGTTTGTCCTCGAGGAAGCGCAGGCCGAGCTGCGCGGTGACCTGCGCAGACGGGATCGTGGCAAGGTCCGCCCGATCGCCTTCGTAGGATATGGTGTGGCCATTGATAATGGAGGCGGAAAGTCCGGCGTAGCCCCATGCTGCATCATAAACGCCTTCCATCTCGAAGCCGTTGATCTTTGCCTTGGCGAAGTTCTGGTACTGGAAGCAGATCGGAATGCCCGGCCCGAAGGGGCAGCCGCTGGTCGGGTCGAAGGCCGACAGCGTAACGCCCTCGATATAGTCTTCGACGTCGTTGTTGAAATAGGCGGCCTTCAGCCGAAACGCGTCGCCGGATTCGAGAATGTCGTTCTGTTTGTAGTTGACGCCGAATTCGACGGTCTTGCCGGTTTCGGGCTTCAAATTGGGATTGGGCAGGAACGGGAAGCTCACCCCCGCCGGGTGGTTGCCGCTGATCAGGGTTTCGGTCAGCGACGGCGACCGGTAGCCCTCGGCATAGGTGCCGTAGAATTGCAGGCCGGCAAGGCTGGCGCTTTCGAAAGGTGAAACGCCGACGGTGATGCGCGGCGACAGGCGGTCGCCCGACGCTTCGTGCGTGCCGTCCTTGAGGCTGTAGTTGTCGTAACGCAGCCCGGCGATGACTTCGAGCCAATCCCAGCTGAGCTTGTCCTGCACGTAGGCGCCGGAAACATTGCGCTTGCCGGAAGGCGTGTAGAAGCTGTCGCCGCCTGCCGTGCCGCCAGTCTCGACGTCGTCATTCACCCAGTCGCCACCATAGGTCAGTTCATGCGCGAGGCCGCCTGTCTCGAATCGCGACGTGTTCCAGATGTCGATGGCGGCGGTGCCGACATCGAAGGTCGATGTCGAACCTGCCGGCAATATCACGGGAAGGCCGGTGACGGGATCGAAGCGGCGCTGAGGAACAAGGCTGGTCAGGTCGAGATTGGTCTTGTTGTAGGAGGTGTTGACGTGGAGGTCGAGCCAGCTCCTGTCTTCGTCCGTGATATTGTAGCGCGCGGTGAAGGTGTCCGACTTCAGGTCGACGTCATTGGCCGGCATGCCGCCGCTGATCTCGTTCCAGCCGTCGCTCGAACCAACCCAGCCGAGCTTCAGTTCGCTATTGTCGCTCGGGCGGATTGTGGTCTTGAGCAATCCGCTCAATACGTCGAAGCCGGTGCCCTTGACGGTGTCGCCGCCGCCATCCTTGTAGTCATCGTAGTCGCGGTAGACGATGTTGCCCAGCGCATCCCAGTTCTCGTTGAAGCGATAGGCGCCGGACGCGCTGGTGGTCCAGCCCTTGCCGTTGCTCTCGTAACGTCCGGTGACGGAACCAGCCCATGTCTCGTCCGGCTTGAGGAAGTCCTGGGCATCCTTGGTGTCGAAGAAAACCACGCCGCCGATCGCGCCCGAGCCATAGGTGTTGGCGACGGGACCACGGATGACGTCGACGGATTTGATAAGTTCGGGGTCGACATAGAAAGTCGATTGGGTTCCGTGATCGGAACGCTGGAAGTTCTGCCGCGCGCCGTCGACTATGACCGCGACGCGGCCGAAATCCTGCAGGCCGCGGATGTTGACGCTGGTGCTGACGCGTCTGGCATCGGCCTGCGCCGCGACGCCGGGCACGCCGAACAGTATTTCGTTCGGCGTCGTCGCCATGCGGCGGTCGAGCTGTTCCTGGTCGACATGGCTGGCCGAGGCCAGCGATTGGATCGCCGTTTCCCCCGTGCGGCTGATGACCAGGACCTTGTCGAGCAGCGTTGCGCCCGCCAGCGCCGGCTTTTCCTGCTCAGCCTGCTTCGATTGATCGGCCTGCTCTCCCGCCGCCTGTGCCGATTGCTGAGCGTTGGCGGGTGGCGCGAACAAGGCAATCGCCGCCACGCCCGCCAGCAAAGCCGCTGCACCGTTCGCCGCCGACCAGCCGCGCCGTTCCCAAATCGCTAACCCCATATGCCCCAACTCCAAAGTTTCCAGGTTGATGCGGGCTGGCCTGGGGCTGGCTGGCATTTGTGATCGTATTCAGCGTCTTAAATCTTGACTAATTTAATCCGGTATTGCACTGACTAGTAAACATGATTATTCGAGTCAAGAATGAATCGGATTACGCAAACGCCTAGCCAGACGCCCGGCACAGGAAAGGGACCGATCCACATGAACACGCACAATCCCAACGACTTCCGCTATCGCGTCCGCCGTTCCGACGATGCCTCCGCCCGCTTCGACCGCGTTCCGCTGGCGGTGCGCACGCTGTCGAGCAACACGCTGTTCCAGGGCGAGCACGAGATCGGCATCGAGCATCACGGCGCGCTCTACCGGCTCAAGATCACCCGCCAGGGCAAGCTCATCCTCAACAAGTAAGCGGAAGGGGTCAGGACAATGGACCAGCGCGTGAAACCCGCCCCGCACGAAATCCGGCGGGCGCGGACGGACAATCCGAAAACGCGCGAGCGCGATCTGGCCGCGCAGCTTGGCATTTCGGAGGCCGAGCTGGTCGCCGCGCATTGCGGCGACGGCGTCGTTCGCGTCGAGCCACGCGTCAACGACCTCCTGATCGGCCTCGAAGCCGTCGGCGAGGTGATGGCGCTGACCCGCAACGAAAGCGCCGTGCATGAGAAGATCGGCGTCTATGACAAGGTCGTCACCGGCAATCACAATGCCATGGTGCTGGGCGAGAACATCGACCTGCGCATTTTCCCGAAAATCTGGGCGCACGGCTTTGCCGTGGAAAAGCGCGACGGCGACGACATCCGCCGCAGCCTGCAATTCTTCGACGCGGCGGGCGAGGCGGTGCACAAGGTGCATCTGCGGCCGGGATCCAATCTCTATGCCTATCAGAAACTGGTCGCTTCGCTGGAATCGTCGAACCAGGAACCGATGGTCGCCATTTCGGGGCAAGCCTCCGAAGACGAAGGCGAGGCGGCGGCAACGACCGCGAATCTTGACGATCTGCGCGATCGCTGGAGCCGGCTGACCGACGTGCATCAGTTCTTCGGCATGCTGAAGACGTTGAAGCTCAGTCGCCGCCAGGCTGTGCGCATGGTGGGCCAGGACTACGCCTGGCTGCTCGACAATGATGCGGTGAGAGCCATGTTCAATCATGCCGCCGCGGGCGAAATGCCGATCATGTGCTTTGTGGGAAACCGCGGCTGTATCCAGATCCATTCCGGTCCGGTCAAGTCGATCAAGCCGATGGGGCCATGGATCAATGTGCTGGACGAGACCTTCCATCTGCACCTGCGCACCGACCACATCCATGAGGTCTGGGCCGTGCGCAAGCCGACCAAGGACGGTCATGTCACGTCGCTGGAGGTCTACGACGCCGTCGGCACCATGATCATCCAGTTCTTCGGCAAGCGCCATGAAGGAGAGGGTGAGCGCGACGACTGGCGCTTCCTGGCCGAAAACCTGCCGCGCATTCCAAGCCCGACGGCAGCCTGAGGAAACGATGATGGGTCTTCTCACCGGCTTGACGGCCGCGCGCGGATCGATGCTTGGCCCGATGCTCGGCTTTTCCCTTGCCCTCGGCGCGCTGCAGCCGGCCGACGCCAGCGACGGTGTCTCCGTCTTCTCCGATCCCACCAGGATCGCGTCCATCGGCGGCTCGATCACCGAGATCGTCTACGCGCTCGGCGAGGAAAAGCATCTTGTGGCGCGCGATTCCACCAGCCGCTATCCGAAAGCCGCTCTCGACCTGCCGGATGTCGGCTACATGCGTCAGCTGTCGCCAGAGGGTGTGCTGTCGGTCAACCCTTCGGGCATGCTGGCGCTGCACGGCAGCGGCCCCAAGGAGGCGCTCGATGTGCTGAAAAAGACGAGCATCCCCTTCATCGAGGTGCCTGACCGGTACGATCGTGAGGGCATCCTCGAAAAGGTCCGCGTGGTCGGCAAGGCGCTCGGCGCCGACGCCAAGGCCGAAGCGCTGGCCAGGGAGATCGATGCCAAGCTGCAGGCGGCGGAAAAGCAGACGGCCTCGATCAAGCAGCGCAAGCGCGTGCTGTTCGTGCTGTCGATGCAGGGCGGCAAGATCATGGCGGCCGGCAGCGACACCGCGGCCAACGGCATCATCAAGCTGGCCGGCGGCGTCAACGCGATCGAAGGCTTCTCCGGCTACAAGCAACTGTCCGACGAGGCTGTCGTCACCGCCAGGCCGGACGCGATCCTGATGATGAGCAATGCCGGGCCGCCGGTATCGGACGACGAACTGTTCGGCAATGCGTCGATCGCCTCGACGCCGGCCGGAACGGCGCACAAGCTGATCCGCATCGACGGCGGGTACCTGCTCGGCTTCGGACCACGGACGGCCGACGCCGTCCACGACCTTACCGTCGCGCTCTATGGCACGCAGATTACGGACTGAGCGGCATGGTCGACCAGTCGATCGCCGGGCCGGCGGAAAGGAAGATGGCCAGCGACGGTGACCGTTCCGGGCGCGCCCGTCTGGTCATCGCGCTCGCCTGCGTCATGCTTGCGGCAGCGGTATTGCTGTCGCTGACCTCCGGCGCCTCGGATGCGTCCGCGGTCAAGGTCGTCGGCGACTGGCTGTTCGGCGCAGCGCCTGGCGACGTGGCGATGAGCGCGCGAGATCGCCTCATCGTCTATGACATAAGGCTGCCGCGCGTCGTGCTCGGCGTGCTGATCGGGGCCGCCCTCGCGGTGTCCGGCGCGGTCATGCAGGGGCTGTTCCGCAATCCGCTTGCGGATCCCGGACTTATAGGCGTTTCGGCGGGCTCCAGCCTCGGCGCGGTGGCCGTCATCGTGCTCGGCACGACCGTGCTGTCTCCGGTGACCGCCTGGTTGGGCGCGCTGGCCCTTCCTCTGGCGGCCTTCTGCGGCGGGTTGTCGGTGACGTTGCTGCTCTACAGGGTCGCGACGCGGCAGGGCCGCACATCCGTCGCCACCATGCTGCTTGCCGGCCTCGCGCTGGCCGCGCTTGCCATGGCGCTGACAGGCATCCTGATCTTCATGGCCGACGACCGGCAATTGCGCGACCTGACCTTCTGGCAACTCGGCTCGCTGGCCGGCGCGACATGGCAGAAGATCGGCTCAGTCGGGCCCGTCATCGCGCTTTCGCTGGCGGCGATGCCGTTCCTGGCGCGCGGCCTCAATGCGCTGGCGCTGGGCGAGGCGACCGCCGGCCATCTCGGCATTCCGGTGCAGCGGCTTAAGTACACGGCCATCGTCGGCGTCTCGGCGGCGGTCGGCGCGTCCGTCGCGGTCAGCGGCGGTATCGGTTTCGTCGGGATCGTGGTGCCGCATCTGCTGCGCCTGCTGATCGGCCCCGACAATCGCTATCTGCTGCCGGCCTCGGCGCTGCTCGGCGCCTCGCTGCTGCTTTTGGCCGACGCGGTCGCGCGCACCATTGTTGCGCCCGCAGAACTGCCGATCGGCATCGTCACGGCGATCGCCGGGGCGCCGTTCTTCCTCTGGATTCTGCTGCGCAAGCGCGGCGTCATCGACCTTTAGGGATGTTTCATGATCGAAGCGCGCGATGTTTCGGTGGCGATCGGCAGGAAAGGCATCGTCGCCGGCGTCGATTTCGAGGTCAGGCCGGGTGAGATTTCGGCCATTGTCGGGCCCAATGGGTCGGGCAAGACGACCTTCCTCAAGGCGCTGTCGGGGGAACTCCCGCATACTGGCCGGATTGCCATCGACGGCCGCGAACTCTCGACCATGACGCCAGTCGAGGCGGCGACGCTGCGCGCGGTGCTGCCGCAGGCGACGACCCTGTCGTTTCCCTTTACCGTGCGCGAGATTGTCAGGCTCGGCCTTGTCGGAGGCCGCTCGGGTGTGCTGCCGGGCGAGGACGAACGCCTGCCGGAACGGGCGTTGGCGCGTGTCGACCTCGCCGGTTTCGCCGGTCGCTTCTACCAGGAGCTTTCCGGCGGCGAGCAGCAGCGCGTTCAACTCGCCCGGGTGCTGTGCCAGGTCTGGGCGCCGATGCTCGACGGCAAGCCGCGCTATCTGTTCCTGGACGAGCCGGTGTCCAGCCTCGACATCAAGCACCAGTTGATCATCATGAACATCGCCCGCGACTTCGCCAGAAGGGGCGGCGGCGTGATCGCCATCCTGCATGATCTCAACCTGACGGCGATGTATGCCGACCGTATTTTCGTCATGCACCGCGGCCGGCTTGCCGCCACCGGTTCGCCGCAGGATGTGCTCAACGACGATCTGATCGAAAGGGTGTTCGGTTGCCGCTTGAGGGTCGGAGTCCTGCCGGCCGGCAATACACCGTTCGTGCTGCCGCAATCGTCGGTCAGTTGATATTCAGGCGAGGCGCAAATAGCCTAATCTCGACCTGCCGAGCAATATCGCGATGTGGTCAGGCCGCCGGCGCACGGCGCTCCAACATGTCGATGCCGAGCAGGCTGCGCACGTTCGGACGCGCCGCCACGAGATCGGCGATCGTATAGCGGGCAAGCACGGCGAAGAAGGCGTTGAGCGCTTCGCGCAACGCCGAATTCAGCGCGCAGCTGTCGACCAATGGGCACTCCGCGGCGTCGTTCTCGAAGCACTCAGCCATGGCGAAGCTTTCCTCCGTCACGCGCACGACGTCGAACAGGCTGATCGATTCCGCGGCACGGCCAAGCCTGACGCCGCCATTGCGGCCGCGCACCGTCTCGACAAGGCCATTCTCGACCAGCGGCTGGAGGATCTTGAACAGGAAAAGCTCCGACACCGAATAGGCGGCGGCGATCTCGGGAATGCGGCTCAGCCGATCGGTATTGGCGGCGCAATACATCAGGATGCGCATGGCATAATTGGTCTGGCGGGTAAGCCGCATCTTGTCCTCACAAAGCGCTGGCGAGCTGCGATCACGCCGGATTGGAACTTTGCTGGTGCGGCTTGCTCCGAGCGTTCGGATTCGCCACACCGGCCCCTGCGGAATATGGCCTATACCTTGGAATAATTCCAGACTAGCCTCGCATAATAGCTGAACATTCTCGTCAACTTTGTGTGCGCCACGCAGCAAGACGCGGCCGATTCGGCTGTCACGCGCATTTCCTCGGGTGAAACACCAGAGCGGTCCAACGTTTGGCAGAATGGTCGACCGCTCCAACTCTTTGTTTTTTACGCAATTCCCTTGGGAAAGCGCCACGCGCTTTTCCCAGGAACACCATGACACACCCTTTCCTGGAATGCTCTAATAGGCCCGAGATCGACGAGGAGCGGCTCCGACATGTCACAACCAGCCACGGTCCTGGCTTCCGCCGGATACGATGCCGACTCGCGTGCCAAGCTTGCCATGCTGCGGCGGACCAAATTCGTCGCCACGTCGGCACTTGCGCTTTGCGTCGCAGTGTTCGCCCTGGCCAAGTCCTTCGAGGGCACACATCCATGGCTCGGCTTCGTCGCCGCCTTTGCCGAGGCGGCGACCATTGGCGGCCTGGCCGACTGGTATGCTGTGGTCGCGCTATTCAAGCGGCCTCTCGGTCTGCCGATCCCTCACACCGCGATCATCCCCGAGAACCAGAACCGCATCGCCGACAATCTCGGCCGTTTCATCGAAGTCAATTTCCTTGCCCCCGAACCGGTGCGCGAAAAGCTGGCCGAAGTCGATTTCTCGGCGCTTGTCGCCGACTGGCTGGCCGATTCCGAGCGCGCCGCGGGCCTGTCGCGTTTCGTCGTGCGGCTGATTCCGCAGACGCTTGCCGCCGTCGAGCAATCGGGGCTGCGCGGCTTCGTCACCAGCCGGATGCTGGAGCAGATCGAAAAAGTGCCGCTGGCGCCCCTGGCGGCCGAATTGCTCTCGGCCCTGACCGACGATCGCCGCCACCAGAGGCTGTTCGATGAGTTCATCAAGGTGATCGGCCGGTTCCTCAACGATGAACAGGCGCTGACGACCATGCGCGAAAAGATCCGCGAGGAACTGCCGTCGCTGTTCAACCTGTTCCGGGCCGACGCCTATCTCCTGAAGAAGATCGTCGCCTCGGCCGGTTCGCTGCTCGACGAGGTGAGAGCCGATCCCGACCACCCGATGCGCGCCGAATTCGACCGTTTCGCGCAGGGCTTCGTCGAGCGGCTGAGAACGTCGAAGCAATATGCAAGGCGCGCCGAGAAGCTGAAGCGCGATTTCCTCGCCAGGCCCGAAGTCAAGGCGCTGGCCGGCGACATGTGGGAAAGTCTCAGCCTGTTCATCGAGCAGGATGCCAAGGCGCCGCAATCGATCATCCGCGCGCATCTTGCCAACATGTTCGTCGAGGTCGGCAGGCATCTGGCCGGAGACGCCAAGATCAGGGCCGACATGAACCAGGGATTCGTGGTGGCGCTGTCCTCTTTCGTCGAGAGCCAGAAGAGCGGCGTATCGAAATTCATCGCCGACCAGGTCAAGCGCTGGGACCTGGCGCAACTGACGCGGTTGATCGAGATGAACATCGGCCGGGACCTGCAATATATCCGCTTCAACGGAATGATCATCGGCGGTCTGGCCGGCATCGCGCTTTACACCGCGGAGCGGCTGTTTCTCGTCAATTGACGGGCGCACGCCATGCCCTATTCTCATGGGGCCGGGCATCAGCAGTCGCGGCAACAGGGGAGCAGATGAGCGTGGCCAAACGACCGGATTCCGATTCCTTCACGGACATGTTCGGTCGGTTCGGCCGTGACCTGAAACTGCCCAATGTCGATGTCGAGGCGATCCTCGCGCACCACCGCAAGAACCTCGAAGCGTTGGAGAAATCGGCGCGGGCAAGTGCCGCCGGCGCGTCGTCGCTGTTTTCCAGGCAACGCGAGATGCTTCAGGACACGCTGCGCGAAATCGCCGACATGACGCAAAGCTACAGAGCGCCGGGCACGCCGCAGGACCTGATGGCCAAACAGACTGAGTTCGCCAGGAAATCCTTCGAGACCACGCTGAAGAATGCCAGCGAAGTGGCCGAGCTGGCCAGGAAATCCGGCACCGAATCGGTCGACATCCTGCGCATGCGCATCAAGGAGGCGATGGAGGAAATCCGCGCCGGCTTCGAGAAGAAGTAGCTCGCGTGCCAAAGACTGATTGCCTGCCAGCCCTGCACTCGGCGAAGGTTTGTTCGCATGCTCTCTCATCGGCCCGCCACGCTGTTGCACCGGGCAAATACGGCTTGACGCGATGCCAGGATTCACGTCGATCCTGGGGGAACGGAATCATGCAGGGCGAATTGACAGGAGCCGCCGGTTCGTGGTCCGGAAGCGTTGGAAGCCATCGGGAAAACAGGAATGACCGAAATACGGCCTAAGACGCCGCCGACCTACGAGCAGTTGAGGACGATGTCCGGGCAGGAGCTCGGCGTCTCGGAATGGACGACAGTCGACCAGAACCGTATCAACCAGTTCGCCGAATGCACTGGCGACCATCAGTGGATCCATGTCGACCCCGAACGGGCGCGGCGACAAAGCCCATTCCGCACGACGATCGCGCATGGCTACCTGACGCTGTCGATCATCGGCGCGCTGGCGCTCGGCATGGGAATCGTGCCCGAGAACACGCAGGCCGCCTTCAACTACGGCTTCGACAAGGTGCGGTTCCTGGCGCCGGTCAAGGTGGGCGCACGCATCCGGCTGCGCACCACGCTGCTGTCCATGGAGGACAGGGGGCCGGGCCAATACCTGATGAAGGCCGCCAACACCGTCGAGATCGAAGGCGAGGAAAAGCCGGCGCTGACGGCCGAGACGCTGGTCATGCTCTATGAGCGCCGCAAGCGGGCAGGGGCCTGAACGGGAGTCCGTCAGGCCCCTGAATCGATCTTTGTCACGGTTCTTTGCCTGCCGGTTCGGCAAAAGGCTGAGCGCGCATTTCGGGCGCAGCGCGGCCGACGGCGCGAGCCGAAACCAGCGCCAGCACCAGCGCCGCCGGCGTCAGGGCCGTTGCCGTCTGGAAGGTCACCTGCATTCCGCTGGCCGCCGCCGCTGACGTCAGCATGCTCTGGCCGATGCCTTCGCGTCCTCCGGCTGATGCGGTGGCGAATATGGCGCCCATCACCGAGGCGCCCGTAATGAGGCCAAGGTTGCGCGACAGGTTGAGCAGGCCGGAGATGAGGCCGCGTTGACCGGCGCCGACGCTGCTCATGACGGCGGCATTGTTCGCCGTCTGGAACAGGGCATAGCCGAAGCAGGTGACGGTGATGGGGACGACATAGCTGGCGATGCCGAGTGCCGTCATTGCCAGGGACAGGAGAAACGTCCCCGTGGCAAGGCCAAGCAGGCCCGCGACCATCATCCTATGGGCTCCGAAGCGGTCGGCAAGGCGTCCGGCCAGTAAAGCCGACAGCGCAGAGACCAGCGGGCCTGTCGAGAGCACCAGTCCGACGTTTGCCGCGTCCAGTCCGAGCCCGCGCGAGAGATAGAACGGCGCGACCACCAAGGTCGCCATCATCACGGTGGCGACGATCAGGTTCATGGCCAGGCTGGCGCTCAGCGAGAGATCACGGAAGGCGGAAAGCTCGACCAATGGGTTTTTCGCCATCCTTTGCGCCGTGGCGAACAGGAAGATGCCGATGCCAGCCGCGACCAGCAGGCCGATATTGATGAGCCCGAAACTGCCTCTACCCAGTGTCATCGCAAGCGCATAAGCCGCCAATGCCAGGGCCAGCAGGCCCGTGCCCAAACCATCGAAGCCGGCTTGACCGGTCCGCGTCATCCGATTGCCGGCAGGCAAAGCGCGCCAGGCCATGGCAAAGGTCAGGACGCCGAGCGGCACGTTGACCAGGAAGATCGAACGCCAGCCGAGAGCGGCGATCAGCAGGCCGCCCAAGGAAGGGCCGAGCGTGGTGCCGATGGCCGACATGGCGCCCAGCAGGCCCATGGCGCTGCCGGTTCTGGCCTTGCTCACCGTCTCGGCGACAAAGGCCAATGTCAACGCCATCATCAGCGCCGCGCCAAGCCCTTGCACCGCCCGCGCCGCGATCAGCAGCCACAAAGCCGGCGAGAGGCCGCAGAGCACCGACGCCGATGTGAACAGCGCGATGCCGAAAAGCAGCAGCGGTCGCCGCCCGAGCATATCGGCGAGGCGCCCGGCACTGACGATCAGAATGGTGATCGCGAGCAGATAGGCGAGCACGACCCATTGTACCTGTTGGAACGAAGCGTCGAATGCCTGCATCAGCGAGGGAAGGCCGACACTGGCGATGCTGGTGCCGAGCGACGACAGCAGCGTGGCCAGCGACAGGCTCGCCAGCGCCCACCCTGCCGATCCTCTCTGTTGCGGCGCTGATATCAGCACATCCCGATCCTGCTCCGCGATTGCCATGGCGATCTCCTTTCTGCCCACTCCGGAAACCGGAGCCGCCAGAGATCTAATCTTGCGGCTGATATGGCGGAAGACGCAGCATTTGCATGATATCAGTGCATTGAACGCCACATCATGTTATAATCCGCCGATGACATCGCCCGATCTCAACCTGCTCGTTGCCCTTGATGTCCTGCTGGCCGAAGGCAGTGTGGCGCGTGCCGCGACGCGGTTGCGGCTCAGCCCCTCGGCGATGAGCCGCACGCTGGCGCGGCTGCGCGCGGCGACGGGAGATCCGCTGCTGGTGCGCGCCGGTCGCGGCCTGGTCCCAACGCCACGCGCGCAGGAACTGCGCCAAAAGGTCGGCCGTGTGGTTCAGGATGCGGAAACGCTGCTGCGCCCGGCCAGACTGCTCGATCTGCCGGGCCTGGAGAGGACCTTCACGCTGCGCACCAATGAAAGCTTCGTCGAGGAGTTCGGACCGCGGCTGATCGCCCGCATCGAGGCCGACGCGCCGGGCGTAAGGCTGCGTTTCGCGCCGAAGTCGGAGAAAGATATGGCGTCGCTCCGCGAAGCTGCGATCGATCTGGAGGTAGGCGTGGCCGATGAAAGCGGGCCGGAGGTGCGCATCCAGGCGCTTTTTCGCGACCGTTTCATCGGCGCCGTGCGCAACGACCACCCGCTGGGCCAGGGCGCGATGACGCCGGAACGCTATGTGGCAGGCCGTCACATCAACGTCTCGCGGCGGGGCCGCGAAAGAGGACCGATCGATGAGGCCTTGAGCCGGCTCGGATTGCAACGGACGGTCGTGTGCATGGCTTCCGGTTTTTCGGCCGCACTCGCCATGGCGCGCGCCTCGGACCTGATCGCCAGCGTGCCCGAGCGGCATACGCAAGGCGCGCGCGCCGGCATGCGGAGCTTCTCGCTGCCGGTCGACATCCCGGCGGTCACCATTTCCATGCTCTGGCATCCGCGGCTCGATGCCGATCCGGCGCAGCGCTGGCTGCGCAGTTGCGTGCGCGAGATTTGCATGAAGTCCTGATCGCGCAAGCCTCGCCGCGGCCTTCAGCGCGGCATGGCAGCCTCCAGCGTCCGGAAGATTCGCTCGTCTTCGCACTGGGCAACGTTGAAGCGCAGGAAGCGGCTGGCCGATTGCGACAGGCTGAAGGCGTTGCCGGGCGCCAGCACGACATTGGCCGCAAGCGCTCGGCGGGCAACCTCGGCTGCGTCCACTGCATCCGGCAGGCTGCACCAGAGGAACAGGCCGGCGGGCTGCTCGATCCAGGGCGTGATGCCGATCGCCTTCAGCCGGGCGCCTGTCTCGCCCATGGCACGCGAAAGCCGGGCGCGCAGCAGGTCCATATGCTTGCGATAGCTGCCATCCCTGAGCAGGGTCAGCACCAATTCGGCCGCGAGCCGCCCGCCGCCGAAGGTGGTGGCGATCTTGAGGTCGGCCAGCCCTTCCATCCAGTCACGGGGCGCGGCGATGAAGCCGCAGCGTATCGAGGCCGAAAGCGTCTTGGAGAAACTGCCGATATGGACGACACGCTCGAGACCATCGAAAGCCGCGAGCCTTGGGGCAGGGGCGTGTTCGAAATCGGCGAAGATGTCGTCCTCGACGATGGTCAGGTCCGATTGATCGGCGAGCTTGAGCAGCCGGTGCGCGGCGACCGGCGACAGGATCGCGCCGGTCGGGTTGTGGATGGCGGAGTTGGTGATGTAGAGGCGCGGCCGATGCTCGGCCAGCGCCTGCGCGAACAAGTCGATATCCGGCCCCGATGGCGTATAGGGGACGCTGACGACCTTGGCCTGATGGGCGCGCAACAGGGCGTGGAAATTGAAATAGCAGGGATCGTCGACCAGCACCGTATCGCCGGGTTCGAGCAGGAACCGGCACAGGAGATCGATGGCCTGCGTGCCCGATTCCGTCAGCATGATCTGTTCGGGGGAAGCCTCGATGCCATGCGTGGCCATGCGCCGCGCCAGCAATTGGCGCAGCGGCGGCAGCCCGAGCGGCGTGCCGTAGTCGGCGAGCGCCACATCATCGGCGCGCGCCACGGTGCGCAGCGCGCGGCGCAGCGCCGCCTGCGGCATCCACGAGGCAGGCAGCCAGCCGCAGCCGGGCTTCAGCATATCGTCGCCCGCTTCCAACGACTGCCGCGAAACCCAGAGCGGATCGACGGCGCGGTCGAGCCGGGGGCCGATCTCGGCGAGCGACAACGGCGCCAGCGATCCGGCGGTGTAGAAGCCGGAGCCTGGCCGGGAACGGATCGCGCCTTCCGCCGCCAGGCGTTCATAGGCCTCCACCACCGTGGATTTGGAAACCTGCATGGATTTCGCGAAGGCGCGGATCGAGGGCAATTGGGCGCCGGGCGTGAGGCTACGCGCGGCAATTCGCTGGCGGATGGTGGACATGATGCCTTCGACAAGGGTTCCGCTGTTGTCGAATCTCGCTGATTCGTCCATCTGTACCTTCCGACAAACCATGACAGTTTTGTTGAATTGTACTGCATTGTCTCTGGTCGCGCCATGGGTATGGGCCCGATAGAGGGGGCAACGGATGGAGCGCCTGGAATGGACAAGACGACGAGCGGCTGGGTGAGCGGATTCATCGGCGTGTTGATTTTCAGCGGCTCCTTGCCGGCAACGCGCGTGGCGGTGATGGATTTCGATCCGACATTCCTGACGTCGGCGCGCGCGGTGATAGCAGCTTTGCTTGGCCTCGCGTTGCTGCTCGTGTTCCGCGAGAAGCGCCCGGAGCGTCACGACCTGATGTCGCTTGTCATCGTCGCATTGGGTGTGGTGGTCGGCTTTCCCTTGCTGACTGCACTGGCGCTGAAGCATGTCACCTCTGCCCACTCCATCATCTTCGTCGGCCTGCTGCCGCTGGCGACCGCGATCTTCGGCGTGCTGCGCGGGGGCGAGAGGCCGAGGCCGGCCTTCTGGCTGTTCTCATGCCTCGGCAGCGCGCTGGTGGGCGGGTTTGCGCTAGCGCAAGGCGTGACGGCCTCGCCGGTTGGCGATGCACTGATGCTCGCCGCCATCGTCGTTTGCGGCCTGGGCTACGCCGAAGGCGCTGCGCTGTCGCGCAGGCTGGGCGGTTGGCAAGTGATCTGCTGGGCGCTGGTGCTGTCACTGCCGGTCATGCTGGTGCTGACCGTGGTAACCCTGCCACCGTCCTTCACCACGGTCGGGATCAATGCCTGGATCGGGCTTGCCTATGTCTCGCTGTTCAGCATGCTGATCGGCTTCGTGTTCTGGTATCGCGGCCTCGCGCAAGGCGGCATCGCCGCCGTGGGACAGTTGCAACTGCTGCAGCCCTTCTTTGGCCTCGCGCTGGCGGCGACACTGCTGCATGAGCAGGTCAGCCCTCTTATGGTCGTCATCACGCTCGGCGTGGTGCTGTGCGTGTTCGGCGCCAAAAAGTTTGCCAAGCGGGATTTGCCATGGCGCGCGACCAGCGCCGCTGGCTAAAACTTCGTCACCACACCGATGCCGATGCCTTCGAAGCCGCCCATCGCCATCAGCGCGGCCGGCGCTTCCTCAAGGCTGATCTTCTTGCCGACCAGCAGCTCGGGTCGCAGCTTGCCGGTGCGGATCATCTCCATCATCGCGGGGTAGCGGTAGGCCTGCATGCCGTGGCTGCCGAGGATTTCGAGCTCGAAGGCGATCACCTTGTCCATCGGAACCTGCGGGCGGGCGTGATCGCCCAGCATCAGGCCGACCTGCACATGGCGACCGCGCCGGCGCAGATTGGCGATCGAATTGAACGATGTCGTGGGGTGGCCGAGCGCATCCATGGACATGTGCACGCCGCCATTGGTAATCTGCTTGACCGCCTTGACGACGTTCGGGGTCGTCGCCGCGTTGATGGTCGCCACCGCGCCGATCTTCCTGGCGAAGTCCAGCTTCTCTTCGGTGAGGTCGATTGCAATCACGTTGGCGCCCATGGCGCTGGCGATCATGATCGCCGACAGGCCGACGCCGCCGCAGCCATGCACCGCCACCCATTCGCCCGGCGTCACCCGGCCCTGGTCGACGATGGCGCGGAACGAGGTGACGAAGCGGCAGCCGAGGCTGGCGGCAGTGGCGAATTCCATCTCGTCGGGCAGGCGCACGAGATTGGTGTCGGCGTGCTCGATGGCGACATATTCGGCGAACGAGCCCCAGGCGTTGAAGCCCGGTTGGGACTGATGCTCGCAGACCTGGTGATTGCCGGACGTACATTCGAAACAATGGCCGCAGCCGACGGCGAACGGGACGGTGACGCGCTCGCCAGCCTTCCAGCGGGTCACCTGCTTGCCGGCGGCTACCACGACGCCGGCCAGTTCGTGACCGGGGACATGCGGCAAGCGGATATCGGCGTCATGGCCCATCCAGCCGTGCCAATCGCTGCGGCACAGACCTGTCGCCTCGACCTTGATGACGACGCCGTCCGGGGCCGGCTTCGGATCGGGAACGGTCTGGATCGTCGGCGCTTCGCCGAATTTTTCGAAGACGACGGCTTTCATCGGCAACTCCACCTTGCGCGCACTTCGGGAAACGATAGCCGATTCCCTGGCCGGTCAAGCGGAAATCGATTCCGCCAGACAAGTCGGCCCTTTGCGCATGCGCCGAGGGTGACGCTGCGCGTCGCCGAATGAAGGTTACTCGGCATCGATCTGGTTCTGCGGCGCGGCTTTCTGAAAGGCCGGCAGGGCCATGCAGGCGGCATTGATGCGCGAGATCGTCGGGTAGGGCGCCATATCGACGCCGAAACGGGCATTGCTGGTGACCTGTGCCGCCAAGCAGATATCGGCCAGCCCCGGCGTGTCGCCGTGGCAGAACGTGCCGGTCTCGGGCGAAGCCATCAGCAGGCCTTCGAGTGGCTTGAAACCCTCTTTGACCCAGTGCCGGAACCAGTTGGCGACATCCTCGTCGCCGGCGCCGAACAGGGTTCGCAGTGAGGTCAGGATACGCAAATTATTCACCGGATGGATATCGCAGGCAATCATCTGCGCCAGCATCCTGACGCGGGCGCGCCCAACTGCGTCCTTCGGCAGCAGAGGCGGTTCCGGCGTCGTCTCGTCGAGGAATTCGATGATCGCCAGCGATTGCGTCAGCAGGGTGCCGTCACCCAGGATCAGCGCCGGCACCAACCCTTGGGGATTCACCGCAAGATAAGCCGGTTCGAGATGTTCGCCATGGCGTAGGTGATGCGGCACGTAGTCATAGGTCAGCCCCTTCATCTCCAGCGCAATCCGCACCCGGTAGGAGGTGGAGGAGCGGTAGTAGTTGTGAAGGACGATGTCGCTCATGCACTCACCGATTTGGCGGGCCGATGGTCACTTCGATCGTGCCGATGCCGTCGACGCCGCCGGTCATCGTCTCGCCAGGCTTGACCGCGCCGACACCGGCCGGCGTGCCGGTGAAGATGAGGTCGCCTGGCTGCAATTCCATGCCTTCGCTGCAGATCGAGACAATGTCGGAGACCGGCCAGATCAACTCGGCGAGATCGGCGTCCTGCCGGACCTTGCCGTCGACGGCCAGCCAGATACGGCCCTGGCTCGGATGGCCGGATTTTTGCGCGGGAACCAGAGGACCACACGGCGCGGAGCGGTCGAAAGCCTTCGACCAGTCCCATGGCCGCGCCGCTTTCTTGGCGTCGTCCTGGAGGTCGCGGCGGGTGAGGTCGATGCCGACGGCATAGCCCCAGACATGATCCAGCGCCTGGGCGCGCGGGATGCGGAAGCCCGGCTTGCCGATCGCGGCCACCAGTTCGATCTCATGGTGCAGGTTGGTCGTCAGGGGCGGGTAGGGGACCGTAACGCCGGAGTCTGCCACAGCATCGGCCGGCTTGGTGAAGAAGAAGGGTGGATCGCGCTCGTCATTGCCGAACTCCCTGATATGCGCGGCGTAATTGCGGCCGACGCAGAAGATGCGGCGCACCGCAAAGCGCTCGCTCGAACCGGCCACTGCGACCGAGGGCGTTGGGGGGGCGGGGAGGACAAAGGCGGTCATGGTCTGTCTCTGCGGTTGGATGTCGGGCCGGCGGGCACCTTCGGCCGAATTGAGGGGCCGGGCAAGGCGTCGCTTTTCATAAAGCATTGGCCGGCCCGCCCGTATAACGAATCCCGAGTTTCCATCACTTTCGCGCCGATGCATCCTCGACCGGGATAGACTATTTGCCAATAAGTCGGCCATGGTCGCAGGATTATGCTGCGGCCGGCAAACCGAAACGAGCCACATGACAGCAGCCACTGACAGCGCCCGGTTCCTGATCATCGACGATCATCCGCTGTTTCGCGAGGCGCTGCACAGCGCCGTGCAGATGGCCTATCCCGAGGTCGACACGGTGGAGGCGCGCTCGATCGCCGAGGCACTCGACCTGCTGGCCGGGACAAAGCCGTTCGACCTTGCCCTGCTCGATCTCAGCATGCCCGGCGTGCACGGCTTCGAGGGGTTGCTGCAGCTTCGGACCCGCTATCCGCGCCTGCCCGTGGTCATAGTGTCCGGTTACGAGGAGCCCAAGATCATCTCCGAGGCGCTGTCCTACGGTGCTGCCGGCTTCATTCCGAAATCGGCCCGCAAGAGCGATCTGGCCAACGCTATACGCTCGGTGATGGAGGGCGCCATCTATGTTCCGGAAACTTATGAGGGCCGCCCGCCCGACGCCGACAGCACCGACCGCGCCGACATGGTGCAGCGCCTGTCGACATTGACGCCGCAGCAATTGCGCGTGTTGCAGATGTTGCGCCAAGGCCTGCTCAACAAGCAGATCGCCTATGAGCTGCAGGTGGGCGAGACCACGGTCAAGGCGCACGTCTCGGAGATCCTGCGCAAGCTCAACGTCTACAGCCGCACGCAAGCGGTGATCGAGGTTTCGAAGCTGGACAATGCGGAGCTGTTTCGGGACCAAGCGGGGTTTTGAGGGGCAGGTCTAAGCCAGCAGATGGGCCAGCAGCGCCCTTAACTGCGCGGGCTTGAGCGGCTTGCGCATCAGCTCGATGCCGCCGGCCCGCGCCGCCTTGGCGACGGCTTCGGAACTGTCGGCGGTGACGATCAGCGCCGGCACCGCGCGGCCGAGATAGCGGCGGACCTTCGATATGGTGGTGGTGCCGAGATCGCCGCCGTCGAGGTGCTGGTCGGCTATGACGATGTCGGGCACCCAGTCCGTGTCGCCGAGCATGTCGAGCGCGTGGTCGGTCGAGGTCGCGGCGCGCACCAGGCATTGCCAGCGTTCGAGCAACGAGGTCATCGCCTGCAGCACCTCGACATCGTTCTCGACCAGCAGAACCTTGGTGCCGAACAAGCCGTAGCCGCGCGGCCGCTCCAGGCTTGCAGCGCTGGCAATGGCGTCGGCCGTGGCACCGATGCCGACAGGGACATCGATGTGGAAGATCGTGCCGCGGCCGACCTTCGAGGAAAACGTCACGGGATGGCCGAGCGCGCCGGCGATGCGCCGCACGATGGCCAGCCCAAGGCCGAGGCCGCCGCCGGCGAGTTCGGCATTGGCTGGCATGATGCCGCGATGGAACTCCTCGAACACCGCCTCGCGCTGGTCGTCGGGAATGCCGCAGCCGGTGTCGGCGACATCGATGCGGATGGCATCGCCGCGGTGCCTGGTGCCAACAAGGACGCCGCCCGAGCGGGTGTAGCCCAGCGCATTGGAGAGGATGTTCTGCAGGATGCGGCGCAGCAGCGTGCGATCGGAGCGGACCACGGCGTTGACAGCGCGGAATTTCAGCGACAGGCCCTTCAGTTCGGCCACAGGCTGGAAATCCGACCGCAGCGACGAGAACAGCGCCTCCAGGCTGACGTCGCCAATGTCGGGCTGGACCACGCCCGCGTCGAGCTTGGAGATGTCGAGCAGCGTGCGCAGCAGGTCCTCCATCGTCTCCAGCGAGCGCTCGACCTGCCGCACCAGTTTCCGGCCCTCGTCGCTGGTCTGGACTTCGGCAAGGGCGGAGACGGACAGATGCGCCGCATTCAACGGCTGCAGCACGTCGTGGCTGGCCGCGGCGAGAAAGCGGGTCTTGGACAGGTTCGCCTGCTCGGCATTTTCCTTGGCGGCGCTGAGGTCGATGTTCGATTGTTCCAGCCGCCGCAGGGTCGAGTGCAGTTCCTCGGTGCGCGCGCGCACCCTGCTTTCCAGCGAGATCGCGGTCTGGAACAGCGAGAAGGCGTTGCCTTGCTGATCCATCGAGCGCTCGACCCGGCTGACCAGCGCGGCGTTGATCTTCTTCAGCCTGTCGGGATCGTCTATGTCCTTGAGGGGCACCGCAGCGCTCACTCGGCGGCCGGGCGCTCGCCGAAGGCGATGCCGGTGAAGGTCTGGTTGAGATGCATCGACCGGTATTGTTCGCCATAAGTGCCGAAGCCGATGACGTTGTTGACCCGGTAGAGTTCGGAAATTTCGCGAAAGACCTGCCGGTTGCGCGCATCCAGCCGGCGCAGGACACAGTCGAAGCCGATGATCATGTCGATGCCGCCAAGCCTCGCCTCGACGTCGAGCAGGGCCGCGCGGGTCGATTCCACCATGTCCTTGGGTTGGGCGATCGACAGCACGACACCATCGTCGATGGCGCAGAAGAACGACAGCGAGCCGTCCGCGTGCATCTTCTGGATGGAGCGGCAGTAATATTCACCGCCTACCTTCACCACCACCGGATGCGAGGCGAAGCTCAGCGGCGTCAGCGTCTGCGCGACGATGCCGACCGAAGCGGCATATTCCTCGGCCGCATTGGTGGCATTGAACTCGCGCACGATGCGGTGATCGGGATCGGACGCGGTGACCACCAGCTTTTCGTCGGTGGGAACGAAATTGTCGGTCTTGAAGACATGGAAAGGGATTTCCGTAGCGACCAGCACGATGATGGCGCTGTCGGACGTGACCTTGCCGTTGGAGATCAGGCTCGTCGTCTCGAATTTCAGGTCGTCACCGGCGGAACCGCCGAGCAGCGGTATGTCGTCGAGGCCCCAATGGATGGCCGAACTCACCGCTTCCTCGGCATAGGACAGTCCGTCAATGAAACAGAGCGCGAAGGTGTTCCTGGTCCGCTCTTCGCCGATGCGGCCCTGCAGCGCGCGTCTCAGATCCTCGACATCACCAGTGACCCTGTCCAAGCCGGATGACGACAGGTTGGCCACCGTGGCGCTGACCGCGGTGAATGACGCCGAAGGGAGCAGCATGGCGAGGATATGGCCTTCCTCGAGGCCCTGCGGCGTGATTTCGCCGGCGGTCGAGCAGCCGGCGTAGTGGAGCGCCGGCGCATGGGCCGCGATTGCACGCGTAAGGGCGCCGGCCTCGACAAGGCGCTGGGAAAAGAACAACAGGGCGAAGCCGGCCTCGATGGCGGCGGCCTCCGCCGCTACCGCGCGTGCGAAGACGTCCGGGTCGGGCTCGTCCGTGGTCAGCGCCGACAAGCCGCATGCGTAGCGCGTCCGTGAAACGGTCAGCGACGTTCTCCCGCATTTCCTCCGACGCTGTCTGTGCGCGCTGTTTATGTGCTTCTTGCGCGCCAACGTCGAAGGTCATTGTTGCCGCCAATCGGCATTTTGGCAATGGGGCGAGGGGAATGCGTGTTTCGCCCTCCCATGGCCGAAAGTACAATGATCCGGCTTTTGCGCTGCGCTGTTTTTTACGGCTTGTGCGGTGTACGAATAACGCATGGCCGAAGCCAACACCGCCTCGGCAGCGTGATGACCAAGGTGATACCCAGGGAGGATTCATGTCGGACGTTTCGTTGATGGTGAACGGAAAACAGGTCCGCGGCGCGGCCGAGGACCGGACGCTGCTGGTTCACTTCTTGCGGGAGAATCTCGGCCTCACCGGTACCCATGTCGGTTGCGATACCTCGCAATGCGGCGCCTGCGTCGTCCATGTCGACGGCAAGGCGGTGAAATCCTGTACGATGCTCGCGGTGCAAGCGTCCGGATCGAGTGTGGTGACGATCGAGGGGCTTGCCAACGGTGCCGACCTGCATCCCGTGCAGGCGGCGTTCAAGGAGCATCACGGGCTGCAATGCGGCTTCTGCACGCCGGGCATGATCATGACGGCGGCCGACATGATCAAGCGCCACCCCGAAGGCCTCGACGAAGCGACGGTGCGCGCAGAGCTCGAAGGCAACATCTGCCGCTGCACCGGTTACCACAACATCGTCAAGGCGATCCTTGCCGCATCCGAGGGGATGAGCGGCAAGGTCAGGCAAGCGGCGTGAGAAAAGGAGTGAGTAGTGAGTAGTGAGTAGTGAGTAGTCGGCCCGAACCGGCGCCGATCTTCACTATTCACTACTCACTACTTCCTACTCACTATTTCGGGAGGAATTTCTGATGGGCATTGAAGGTGTTGGCGCTCGCGTGGCGCGCAAGGAAGACAAGCGGTTCATCACCGGCGCCGGTCGCTATGTCGACGACATGGTGGTGCCCGGCATGAAGCATGCGGCCTTCGTGCGCAGCCCGCACGCGCATGCCCAGATCGTGAAGATCGACGTCGACAAGGCGCAAGCCATGCCGGGCGTCATCGGTGTGCTGACCGGCAAGGAACTGAAGGCCGATGGCATCGGCAATCTCATCTGCGGCTGGATGATACATTCCAAGGACGGTTCCCCGATGAAGATGGGAGCCTGGTCGCCGCTGGCGGTCGACAAGGTTCGCTATGTCGGCGATGCGGTCGTCGTCGTGGTCGCCGACACCAAGGCGCAGGCGCGCGACGCCGCCGAAGCGGTCGAGATCACCTACAATGAACTCGAGGCGGTGGTGGATGCGACGAAGGCGCTCGAAAAGGGCGCTCCGCAACTCCATCCGGAAGCCGAAAACAATCTGATCTTCGACTGGGAGATCGGCGACGCCAAGGCGACCGACGCGGCGATCAAGGCGGCTTCCCACGTCACCCGCATGAAAATCGTCAACAACCGGCTGGTGCCCAACGCCATGGAGCCGCGGGCAGCGCTGGGTCACTACGACAGAGCGGAAGACCATTATACCTGCTGGACGACCTCGCAGAACCCGCATGTCGCGCGGCTGGTGATGAGCGCCTTCTACAATATCGCGCCGGAAAACAAATTGCGCGTCATCGCGCCCGATGTCGGCGGCGGCTTCGGTTCCAAGATCTATATCTATCCGGAAGAGATCGTCTGCCTGTGGGCGTCCAAGAAAACCGGCGTGCCGGTGAAGTGGGTGGCCGACCGCACCGAAAGCTTCCTTTCCGACGCACATGGCCGCGATCATGTCTCGACAGTGGAAATGGCCTTCGACAAGAACAACAGGATCACCGGCCTCAAGGTCGACACGTTGGCCAATCTCGGTGCCTACATGTCGTTGTTCTCGTCCTGTGTGCCGACCTATCTCTACGCGACGCTGCTGTCGGGTCAGTACGATATCCCGGCGATCCATGCCAATGTCCGCACGGTCTACACCAATACGGCACCCGTCGACGCCTATCGCGGGGCAGGGCGTCCCGAAGCCACCTATCTCATCGAGCGCACGATGGAGACCGCGGCGCGGGAACTCGGCCTGTCGCCGGCGGAGCTTCGGCGGACCAACTTCATCACCACGTTTCCGCACCAGACACCGGTCATCATGAATTATGACGCCGGCGACTATGGCGCCTCGCTCGACGCGGCGATGGAGGTCGCCGACTATGCCGGCTTTGCCGGGCGCAAGGCGGAGGCCGCCAGGAACGGCAAGCTGCGCGGCATGGGCATGAGCTGCTACATCGAAGCATGCGGCCTGGCGCCGTCGGCGGCGGTGGGCTCGCTCGGCGCCGGCGTCGGCCTTTGGGAATCGGCCGAGGTGCGCGTCAACGCCGCCGGCACCATCGAGGTACTGACCGGCTCGCACAGCCATGGCCAAGGCCATGAGACGACCTTCGCGCAACTGGTCAACGAGCGGTTTGGGGTGCCGATCGACAGCGTCTCGATCGTCCATGGCGACACCGACAAGGTGCAGATGGGCATGGGCACCTACGGCTCGCGCTCGGGCGCGGTCGGCATGTCGGCGATTGCCAAGGCGCTGGACAAGGTCGAGGCCAAGGCCAAGAAGATCGCCGCGCACCTGCTCGAGGCCGACGAGGGCGACATCGTCATCGAGAACGGCGCGCTGAAGGTCGCCGGCACCGACAAAAACGTGCCGTGGTTCCAGATGGCGCTGGCGGCCTATACCGCTCATAATTTGCCCGGTGGCATGGAGCCGGGATTGAAGGAGACGGCGTTTTACGACCCGTCCAATTTCACCTTTCCGGCCGGCTGCTACATCTGCGAGGTCGAGATCGATCCGGAGACCGGAACGACCGAGATCATCCAGTTCGTCGCCGCCGACGATTTCGGCAACATCATCAACCCCATGATCGTCGAGGGCCAGGTGCATGGCGGCATCGCGCAGGGCATCGGCCAGGCGCTGCTCGAAGGCGCCCACTATGACGCCGACGGCCAGCTCCTGACTGCTAGCTACATGGACTACACCATGCCGCGCGCCGACGACCTGCCTTCGTTCAAGGTCTCGACCTCGAACACGCCGTGTCCGGGCAATCCGCTCGGCATCAAGGGCTGCGGCGAGGCCGGCGCCATCGGCTCGCCGCCGGCGGTGATCAACGCCATCACCGACGCCATAGGGATTGCCGATATCGCCATGCCGGCTTCGCCGTCCACGGTGTGGGCCGCGATCCGTGCGACGAAGCATTGAAAAGCGAATAGGAGGTAGGGAGTAGCGAGTAGGGGAAAAGCGTGATGCGAAGGGAAGGTCCTAATTCGCTACTCGCTATTGCCTATTCGCTCTTTCCCGAAGGGAGAGAGACAATGTACGCAGTCAATTACCACCGCGCCGCCTCAGTCGCCGATGCCGCGAAGCTCGTCACGAGCGGCGACGCCAAGTTGCTGTCGGGTGGCATGACCCTGATCCCGGCCATGAAGACGCGGCTGGCGGCCCCTTCCGATGTCGTCGACCTGTCGCGGATCAAGGAATTGCAAGGCGTGACCGTGTCCGGCAGGACGGTCACGATCGGCGCCGCCACCACGCATTTCGATGTTGCCAGCGACGACACGTTGAAACAAGCCTGCCCGGCGCTCGCCCATCTGGCATCGATGATCGGCGATCCGGCAGTGCGCTACAGGGGCACGATCGGCGGCTCGATCGCCAACAACGACCCGGCGGCCGATTATCCGGCGGCCATGCTGGCGCTAAGTGCAACAATCATTACCAACACACGCCAGATCGCGGTCGCCGAATTCTTCAAAGGCCTGTTCGAGACGGCGCTGGAGGATGGCGAAATCGTCACCGCCGTCACCTTCACCGCGCCGGCAAAGGCAGCCTATGAAAAGTTCCGCAATCCGGCCTCCCGCTACGCCATTGTCGGCGTGTTCGTGGCCAAGGGTGAGGACGGCGTCAGGGTGGCCGTGACCGGCGCCGGCGACGATGGCGTCTTCCGCTCGAAGGAGATCGAGGCCGCGCTTGCGAAGGACTTCGTGGCTTCGGCGCTCGACGGCGTCAAGGTGCCGCCGACCAAGCTGATGAGCGATATCCACGCTTCCGCCGAATACCGTGCCAATCTGGTCGCGGTCATGGCCAAGCGCGCGGTGGCCGCCGCCAACGCCTGATTCCTTTCTGGTCCTGTCAGGCAGGAGAGGGACTTCGCGCCCCTCTTCCTTAGACGGGCGCATTGTGGCAATCTCGCACTTGCACAAAGCGATATTGCACTGCACTATGCCGGCGATCAAACGCGAGCCGGGTTCGGCGTGTTCATCACGACCTGCGACCCTATTCGCATGTTTCAATGCGAAGGGAGCGGCATGACCGACATCTCCGCGACGCATGTTGTGCCGCCAAGACCCGTCGCCGACAGATCCGCCAGGACAAGACTGGCCTATCTCGACGGCTGGCGCGGACTTTCGATCGCGCTGGTGCTCATCGGCCATTTCTTTCCCGTTGCAGGGATCAATCTTGGCGTGCTGGGCGTCGAATTCTTCTTCGTGCTCAGCGGCCGGCTGATGGCCGAGATCCTGTTCGTCGAGCGCTACCCGCTGAAGAAATTCTTCAAGCGCCGCTTCTCCCGCATCTATCCCGCACTGCTGGTGTTCGTGATCGTTTCGATGATTGCGCTGTCGGGCACGTTCGTCGCCTTCAAATGGAAGGCGGCGCTGACGGCGCTGACATTCACCTACAACTATGCCGGAATTCTCGTGAACCGCGCCGGCGCGCTCGACCACATCTGGTCGCTCTGCGTCGAAGAGCATGCCTACATAATCCTGGCCGCGATCAGCGCGTTCGTCGCAAGCCGCAGCCGCGTCATCCCGCTGCTCCTGGTGCTGGCGGTGCTGGCCATGGCAAACGGTGCCGTTTCGTACTGGTTCCTGCATATGGATTACGAAACCACATACTGGCGCACCGACGTGCACATTGCGTCGATCCTGCTGTCCGCCGCCATCTGCCTGCTGAAGGCCGACGGCAAGCTGCCGGCCCTGTTGAATGGCCGCTATGTGGCGGTGGCGGCAGCCGTCGCGGCGGTGCTTCTGTTCATGGACCCGGTACCGACCCCGATCCACTATCTGGTCGCCGTGCCGCTGCTGGCGGTTGCCGTCAACGCTCTCGATTTCAGCACGAGGTTGTTTTCCGGACTGCTGTCGTCCTGGCCTATGGCGACGCTGGGCCTATGGTCCTATTCGCTCTATCTGTGGCAGCAGCCATTCTACAAATTCGTCTATGAGCGAGGCAGCGACCCGTGGCTGATGCTGGCTGGGGTCTTTGCCTGCGCGCTCTGCAGCTATTATGTCATCGAGCGGCCGTCGCGTGAGTGGCTGAACCGCAACTGGTGAGTGACGCCGCAGCGTCCTTCCCTTGCGTTGCATAGCGGCCAAGGTCAGCCTCGCTCGATGCCGCCTGTTCGGCAGCTTGTTTGGTAAGTTCATCCTAATCTATCCAGGGGTGACCTGGCGATCTGCTTGCCGGACAGCCCAATGTCCTTAGACATTGGTACTATGGCAGCTATTCCTTGTTGTCCCGCCCCGTGCTCCGCCTAGTTTGTTCGAAACAGAACATTGCATGGGAGGATGGAATGGCAACGACCAGGGAAAACGCCGGCGGCTGGCTCGACCGGTCGCGCACGATCGCCGAGCCCGGTTTCAGCAGATGGATGGTGCCGCCGGCGGCATTGTGCATTCATCTTTGCATCGGTCAGGCCTACGCGTTCAGCGTCTTCAACCTGCCGATGTCGAAACTGATCGGTATCACCGATTCGGCGCCCGATGATTGGAAGCTGACCGGACTCGGCTGGATTTTTTCGATCGCGATCCTGTTCCTTGGCCTCGCGGCAGCTTTCGGCGGCGGTTGGCTGGATCGCGTCGGCCCGCGCAAGGCGATGGTCGCGGCCGCCTGCTGTTTCGGCGGTGGTTTCATCGTGTCGGCGCTCGGCGTCACCTTGCATCAATTGTGGATCATCTATCTCGGCTACGGCGTCCTGGGCGGCATCGGCCTCGGGCTCGGCTACATCTCGCCGGTCAAGACGCTGATCACCTGGTTTCCCGACCGGCCGGGCATGGCGACAGGCATGGCGATCATGGGGTTTGGCGGCGGAGCCTTCATCGCTTCGCCGCTTTCGGTCTATCTGTTGAAGCTGTTTTCGACCCCGCAGCATATCGGTGTCGCCGAAACCTTCATCGTGCTGGGCATCGTCTACTTCATCTTCATGCTGATCGGCGCTGTCATCGTCAGGGTGCCGCCCGATGGCTGGCGTCCGGCCGGCTGGACGCCGCCGGCGACACAAAACACGATGGTCACAACCGCCAACGTCCATCTCGACGACGCGTTGAAGACACCGCAGTTCTGGCTGCTGTGGGGCGTGCTGTGCCTCAATGTGACGGCCGGCATCGGCGTCCTCGGCCAAGCCTCCGCCATGAGCCAGGAGATGTTCCCGGGACGCATCACGCCGGCGGCTGCCGCCGGCTTCGTCGGCCTGCTGTCGATCTTCAACATGCTCGGCCGCTTCTTCTGGGCATCGACCAGCGACTATATCGGCCGCAAGACGACCTACGCGGTCTTCTTCGTGCTGGGCGTGATCCTTTATGCGGTGGTGCCGTGGACGGGCCAGTCGGGCAACGTGTTCCTGTTCGTGCTGTTCTATGGCGTCATCTTGAGCATGTATGGCGGCGGCTTTTCCACCATTCCGGCCTATCTGCGCGATGTCTTCGGCGTGCGGTATGTCGGTGCCATCCATGGCCGCCTGCTGACGGCGTGGTCGGTGGCGGGTGTGCTGGGGCCGGTCCTGGTCAACTACATCAGGCAGTACCAGATCGATGCAGGAGTAGCGAAAGCCGATGCCTACACGGTCACCATGTATATCATGGCCGGCCTGCTCGTCGTCGGTTTCCTGCTCAACCTGATGATGCGGCCGGTGAATGCACGGTTCCACATGAAGGCTGAACCGGCTGCAGCTTAAGGAGAGTGATCATGGCGCAAGACAACAGCAATTCTGTCAAATTGGTCCTTGCCTGGCTGCTGGTCGGCATCCCGCTGTTGTGGGGGTTCTGGACGACGCTGGTCAGTGCGGCAGCGTTGTTCCAGTAGTGGCAGAGACCTGGAAAGGAGCAGCGCTCAGGCGATGATCCGCCTGACGTAGTAGCGCACCGCCTTCTTGCCGCCGTGGATCACCGCGTCGCCGACCTCGGTGAAGCCGAGCGCGGCATGGAAGGCGTCCGAAGCCGGATTGGGCGGGTCGGCATTGACCTCGCATGTGACCAGTGCGTGGCCGGCGCGCGTGGCGTGCTCAAACAGGTCCTTGTAGAGCAGGCGGGCATGGCCGCGGCCACGGGCTTGCGCCGCCACCACGACACGATCGACATAAACGAAGCGCTCGTAGCGTCCGCGAAACCAGAGAAAATTCGGGCTGTCGTACCGGGCCCCCTGATCGAAGGTCATGATGAAGGCGTCGAGCGCGCCGATGCGGCGCGCATAGAACGCCTCGCCAAGCAGGAAAGACAGGCGCTCGGGCTCAAGCCACGACAATTCGGCGGCATGCTCGTTGTTGAGCGCGAGTATGGCCGCTTCGTCGCTTTGCGAGACAGGGCTGATCGGGGAGAGAGCGGTCATGCCTTGGCCGCCGCGATCGTCGCTGCCACAAGCGGCGTATCGGTTAGCGTATTGCGATACTCGCGGTCGAGGTCGGAGCCGCCCATGCCGACCTTGGGATTGCGGTAGCGCATGGCGCTGGGCACCTCCTTGAGGGCGGCGAAATGCATTTCGGATAGTCCAGTCCTTTGCCGCACCTCGGCAATGTTGCCGAGATCGAGCCCGCCGCAGCCGAGAATGACGATGCGATCGCCTCCCTGTCGCACCAGGTCCGCCAACAGCGACAGGCCTTCCATCGCCGTGTCGCGCTGGCCGCTGGTCAGCACGCGGCCGACCTTGCAACGGATCAGCGCTTCCAACGCCTCGGCCGGGTCGCGCGTCATGTCGAAAGCGCGGTGACAAGTGACGTTGAGGCCGCCGGCGGCCTCCGTCAATTCGCTCATGCGGCGCTCGTCGATGGTGCCTTGGGCGGTGAGGCAGCCGAATACCACGCCTGATACGCCGAGGTCGCGCAGGGCGGCTACGTCGGCCAGCATCGAACGGTACTCGGTTTCGCTGTAGAGAAAATCGCCGCCACGCGGCCGCACCATGACATGGAACGGCACAATCGCCTGGTCGAGGGCGGCGCGCACGGTTCCCAGGCTCGGCGTGATGCCGCCTTCGACGAGGCTGGCGCACAGTTCGACCCTGTCGGCGCCGCCGGCCTGCGCGGCCAGAAGGCCATCAATGCCCTCGACACAGATTTCGATCAGCGGCGGGCGGACTTCTTCGGTCAAGGTGTGATCCTGTCCATGATGTTGTGAGAAGCCCGTAGCACCCGGGCGGCCGGCGCGAAAGCAGGAACGGCACGTCGCATTGGACCAGGGGGCATTTCCCTGCTTGACAGTTTTATAACTACATGGTTATGAATTAATCCATAGCCATAAGGTTATTGATCGCGAGCGGCCGCTCGACAACGACAAAGAGGAGCAGGGCATGACACAGACCAAATCGATCGTCGTTGAACGGCTGATTCCGCATTCGGCGGAGAAGATATGGCGTGCGCTGACGGTGCCCGAACTTGTCGCAGAATGGCTCATGCAGAACGACTTCGCGCCGCAAGAGGAGCATTGCTTCACCTTCCGCGCTTCACCGGTACCGGGCTGGTCGGGGGTGACGAACTGCGTCGTGCTGAAAGTCGAGGCGCCACGCCTGCTTGCCTATAGCTGGGGCGACGGAAGCGAATCCGACAGCGGGCTGAAAACCGTGGTGACCTGGTCGCTCACGCCTGAGGGCGCGGCGACCCGGGTGCGGATGGAGCACTCTGGATTCCGTCCGGCCGACGAGCGTGGATATGTCGGCATGGGAAGCGGCTGGCCGCGTATTCTTGAGCGGCTTGAGCACGTGGCTGCGAAGCAAGGCTGAGCGCCGACTCTCCTCGATCAGCTGGCGGGCATGGCCGGCGAACCACAATAAGTCTCCCGATGGGCCGCTTCCGGGCAATGGCAAACCGCGACCAAACGTTTCAAATGGAGAAAGACTATGGAAGCCAGGCTCAAGAACCCCGTGATGCTCATTCCCGGCGCTTTGCAAGCACTGCTGGCGCTGGATAAGTCGACCGAGGCGGCCGATTTGCCCTATGTGACACGCAAGCTGGTCCATCTGCGCGCCAGCCAGATCAATGGCTGCTCGGTCTGCGTCGACATGCATGCGCGCGAACTCAAGAAGGCCGGCGAGAAGGACGAACGCATCTTTGCCTTGTCGGCCTGGCGGGAAACGCCGTACTTCACCGATGCCGAACGCGCCGCGCTTGCCCTTGCCGAGGCCGGCACAAGGCTGGCCGACCGAACGGATGCAGTGACGGACGAGGTATGGGACGAGGCCGCCCGGCACTATGACGAAAAGGCGCTTGCCGGGCTCGTCATCCAGATCGCCGCGATCAACGCCTTCAACCGGCTGAACGCCACGACGCGGCAGATGGTCGGCGCCTGGGGCTAGGGCCGCGAAGGCGAGCCGTGCCCCGGTGCAATGGACGCTGGAATCGCGGTGCACCGAAGCCGCTTGCCTAGCCCGGCCGGGTCGCGGCCGGTGGCAGTTCGAACAGTTTGGCGCCATTTTCCTCGCCGCGCTCGACATAGCCGATGGTGCGAAACCATTTTGCGATTTCCGGTCCCGTGAGCCAGCTGCGGGAGTGAATAGGGAGATTCCCGGCGAGCGCCTGGATCTGCCTGATATGCCGCCTGCAGAAACGCACGGTCGCGGCCCTGAAAAAGCCCTCGCGCGCGGCGAACAACGTGTCCGCGGCGTCGCCATGCTCGTGCCAGGCTATGATCGCCACGGTCCCGTCGCTGTCGACAAGGGCATGGGCGCGGCCCTCCTTCAGGTTCATCATCAGATTGTCGTAGGCGACCTTGCTGTCCTTGCCGGCGGCGATGTATTCGTCCGACATCCGCTTGGACAGATGGCGAAACACGTCTTCCAGATCGCCGACCGTCGCTGTTCGTGCTCTCATTTCTGCTCCTTGAGCCCCGGCAGGGAGTTTGCTCCAGGAAAAGGCATTCACCAAGCAAAGGGATTCCGCGGAAAACCCAACAGAGGGAATCCGGTTCCGCCGGTAAGGCGGCAACCGGCATAGCATCGTCAGCCCGGTCGTGCGGAACCGGATGTGAAGAGCTGTGCCAACGACTTCGCGCGGCGCGCTCCTGTGGCGAGGCAGTCGAGGAGCCAGAGCAGCGGTGGCTTACTGGCGCAAAACCGTGTTCTTGGCGCCTTGTTCGACCTGGTCGATCACCAGAAGCTTGACCGGGTTGTCGCCGATATTGGTGGCCTGATGCCACTGCCCGATCATCTCGATGATGAAATCGCCAGTCTGGTAGGTGTTGCTGTTGCCGGTCTCGACATTGGTGACCTTCAACGTGCCGGCTTCGACATAGGCGTAGCGCGGGAACGGATGCTTGTGCACCGGCAAGGTCGCGCCCGGCGCTATGTCGTAGGTCGACACCAGCACCTGCACGTTCTTCTGCGGCAGCGTGATCGGCTGGCCGGAAGCGGTGGTCGTGCGCGAGGCGAGGGGTGTCACGACGACGGGCGTGCCGCTGCTGTCCAGCGCATGAGCGCCGGTTGCGAACGCTGCAGCCGCCAGCAGCAAGGCCGATGCCAGGATTTTTCGCATGATTCCTCCCCGAACCGCCGCATCTATCGCGCCGGGAAGGCCCGCGCGCAAGCATGCCGCTGACGAATCTGATCGGACTCGTTGACCTCGACGTTGCGTGCGACGTGTCAGATCGCTGCGGTAAGCTGAATCTCGACGCGGATCTCGGGCAGCGCGAAGCTTGCTCCGACCGTCGCGCGTGCCGGTGGCTCCGCGCCGTCGAGCCATGTGACCCAAGCCTTGTTCATGGCGTCGAAGTCTTCGACGTCCTTCAACCAGATCTGCGCGAACAGCAGCTTCGATCTATCCGAACCGACGCTCGCCAGGAGGCGCTCCGCCTTTTCCAATATCTCCTTCGTCTGGTCCGGCGTGCCGTTTTTCTTGTTATCGGCCGTCAAGCCCGAGAGATAGACCGTGCCGTTATGAACGACGATCCGGCTAAGCCGTTCGTTTTTGTCGAATCTTTCGATGTTCGCCATGGCGGAGGTCCTAACTGCATTGGTCAAAAGCAGGCCGCTGCAGGCGATCCCGCAGCCTGCGGGGATCAAACGTGCGCGACTGCGGAGCGCTGAGCGTGGACCTGGAAGAAGCGTTGCGGGCGAAACGTCTCCATTTCATCATGGATTTTGCCGCGCACGACTTCGTCGGCGACCACCTTGCCCAATTGCGGGCCGATGGTCACACCGCTGTGCGTTACGGCCATGTAGTGGCCGACGATGTCCGGCATGGCGCCGGCGACGGTGTAGCCGTCCTCCGGGAACGGCCGGACAGTGGTGCGAATGGCTTCCACACCTGCATCGCGGAGCGACGGCAGGACCTTGGCCGCCGCATCCAGGAGCGTCGACGCCTCGCCCCCCGTTGGGCTGAGCGCCTCCGGCTTCTCCAGGGTCATGTCCACCGAGACCTTATGGATCATGATGCGGCCCGCTCCGTCGGGACGGATATCCAGATCGTCGGCATGCAGTTGGCTCCGGAGCGTCAACGCCACCGGCGGGGTGAAGGCGAGCACGCCTATGGTCGAGGAAAGTGGGATGCCCTGGGCATCGCCGAGCCTCTCACTAGACCAGCCGCCGGTGCAGCTCACGACGGCATCCGCGGCGTGCCGGTCTCCATCCGCCGTGCGAACTGCCCGTACGCGCCCGCTTTCGGTCTCGATCTCGGTCACGCGTGAACCGAGTTTGACCTGTGCTCCCCAGCGCTCCTTCGCCGCCCGCAAAAGCCAGGCTGAGTAGAGCACCGGATCGACCCAGCCTTCTTCCGGATAGTAGGAGATTGGACAATCGCCGAAGGCGGAGACATCGATATCGGGCTCCATCTCAGCAACACGCTTCTTGTCGATCCACTCGACGCCGTAGCCCCATTCCTTCATCTGCCTGAAGTTCTCGAAATAATCGTCCATCGACTCCGGTTCCGTTCGCCAATCGAAACTGCCGGTCTGGGTGAGCCAGGGAACGATGCCGAAGTCGCGCTTGAGTTCAAGATGGGCGCGCATTCCCGAGACGTTCAGATCGAAATACGGCCGGGGCCGCTTGGTCGTCGCATTTGTCCAGGCAAAGCTTACCGCCGACGTGCCGCCTGCTATCCTTCCGGCCTCCAGCACGACGACGCTTGCTCCCGCCTTGGCGCACTCATAGGCGGTGGAACTGCCGATAATGCCGGAACCGATGACCACGACACGCATAAAAGATGACCTCCAATAAATTACCGAGCTAATGACGCCATCCGATGCGAGTAATCCCTGAAAGACGAATCGATGCAAATGCCGTTATATCGTTGAGGGATGTTGCTGGAGTTTTTGACAGTACTGCTGACGCCGCTCGCTTAATTCGATCGACGCCTGCGGTGTGTTTGCAATCCCGCACAACATCCTCGGTTGCCTGAAAACATTGCAATGGGTGCCAACTAGGGTCAATTGAACTGGTCGCTGCCGTTCATGGCCAAAAGTTATGAACCAGTGTCCCGACCACCTCCAGCCGCATCGGTCGGCCCATTAGTCCGCGCGGGCAACTTCCCGCGCGAGGTTATCAAATTCGGGCGCAACCGTTTGCGAGGGCAATGCTACGCTTGGCGAAGATCGGCGTATCAGCGATCTCGGAACGGGAGAGACTGCGGAGTGAATGGCGAGCCGGAATTCCTCCTGATCGACAAGAACGCGATCCGGGACATTTTGAGCCTCTCCCTGGCTCTTGACACGACCGAGGCCGCACTGCGCAAAACATCGAGCGGCATGGCGCGCCAGCAGATCAGGCGCACGCTCGAACTTCCGGGTGCAGCCGGGAGTTGTCTGTCGCTCATGTATGCTGCGCTGGATGACCGGCCACTGTTCGGGGCGAAGGTGCTTTCCGTGTTTCCTGACAATTTCGCGCATGGATTCGCGTCTCACCGCGGCGGTGTCTTCCTGTTCGACAAGGATCATGGACGGCCTGTAGCCTTGATCGATGGGGGAGAGCTTACGGCTTGGCGGACCGCGGCGGCCAGTGCTGTCGCGACGAGGGCACTTTCGCGCGAAGACAGCACCACGTTGACACTGTTCGGATATGGCGAGCAAGCGCGCCGGCATGTCGCGGCTATTGCAGGCGTCCGGCCAATCCATACGATCCATGTTTGGGGCCGCGATTTTGCAAAGGCACAGCGCTTCGTCGAGGAGCAGTCAGCCGCCGGATTCCAGGCGAAGGCACATCGCGACCCTGGCGAGGCCGTTCGCGAGGCCGACATCATCTGCACCACGACATCTTCCGAAAAGCCGGTGCTGTGCGGCGAGTGGCTTCCGCCTGGTGTCCATATCAATGCGGTCGGGGCGAGCGTCGCTTCATGCCGCGAGCTCGACCTCGACTGTGTGCGCAGAGCGCAGATCTGGGTCGACTACCTGCCTATGGCGCTGACGGCTGCGGGAGAACTGGTCGAGGCGATTGAAACCGGCGTGATCGGCGTCGATCATATCCGTGGCGAGGTCGGCGACGTGCTGGCAGGTGCGAAACCCGGCCGCTCCGGCGACGATCAGATCACGCTTTTCCGATCTCTCGGCGTTCCCGCGCAAGACATCGAGCTTGCCAATCTTGTCTATATCTGCGTCCGCAACGCCGGACTCGGCACCTCAATTGATTTCAGGTTGTGATGCCATGCTGAGCTGCCAACGAGATCTCTTCTCCATTCCCCGCGATACAGCTTATCTGGATGCCGCATACATGTCTCCGATCCCGATCGCCGCCGTCGCGGCCGGCGAGGCTGGCGTCAGGGTGAAAGCCGAGCCCTGGAAAATGACCATCGCCTCTTATTACGACGAGGTGGAAGAGGCGCGGCAGCTCGCCGCATCAATGGTGGGCGCCGATGCCGACGAAATAGCCATTGTGGCCGCCACCAGCTATGGCATGGCTATCGCAGCCGCCAACGTTCCGGTTCCGGCAGGTTCGGCCATCCTCCTGATGGAGAACGAACACACCTCGCACAGATATGTCTGGTACGACCTCGCGCAACGCGCCGGCGCCTGCGTCGATATCGTCCCGCAACCAGCCGACGGCGACTGGACCAGCGCGATCGTATCGGCAATCCAAAACTCGAGCCGTGCCATCGCGGTCGTCGCGGGGACGCTGGTGCATTGGTTCGAGGGCATGGCAATCGACCTGGAGGCAGTGGCCGCCGCCACACGGGCAGCGGGCGCCAGTCTCGTCGTTGACGGAACCCAGTGGGTTGGCGCGATACCCTTCGATGTCCGGCGCGTCCGACCGGACTTTCTCGTCTTTGCCACCTACAAGTTCCTTCTGGGGCCATATCGCCTCGCATTCCTTTACGCCGACCGGCACTGGCACACAGAGGGGCGCACTCTGGAGCATCATTCATGGAACCGGATGGGTGGGGACAAGTCGGACTTCTACAAGGTGGCCGTGGCCGAGTTTCTTCCCGGCGCGCGGCGGTTCGACATGGGGGAACGCTCCGATTTCGCGGTCCTGCCCATCGCGATCGCCGCAATGAAGCTCATCCGCGGATGGACCATCGAACGCGTGTTTGAGCGCCTGCGTCACCTTAACGAGCTTGTCTGGGCGCAGGCGGAAAGCAGAGGGCTGCCGGTCGCGCGTCCGCGACACCCAACGCCCCATATCGCGATCCTCGATATAGGCGACCGTCTTGCGCCGGACGCGGCACAAGAGCTGAAGCGGGGTGACGTGCACGTCACGCTGCGCGGCACGAAGATGCGCGTGTCGCCGCATGTCTACAATGACGAAGCCGATATCGGCCGCCTGTTCGAATGCCTGCCGCTCCGCTAGAGGCTCTCAGCGGTGAATGGAAACAGTTCTGTCGGCCTGACGGCGAGGACCCAGCGCGGTGATTCCGGCCTCAACGCTGTTCATAAAGGTTCGCGTCGTCTGGATGAGATGCTCGGTGAAGGCGTCCGCCGCCGTCGATGCAATGACACCCCACGGCCGGTAGACGCTGAGATTCAGATCGAGACGTGGCCGGAAATCCCTGATCTCGATCGGCAGGTCGCGCGCCAGCCACGCCGAAAGCCTGTCGACGACGCTCACGCCCGCACCGGACGCGACAAGGGCGATGCACGCACTGGAGAGGCTGGCCTCTACCTTCAACAGACGTCCCACCCCGCGTTCTTCGCACAAGGCATCGAGTTGCTGCCGCATCGGATCGGCAGAACCCATCGAGATGAAATCGAGACCGTCGAGATCTTCCGCCTGCACCACGTCGAGTTCGGCCAGACGGTGACCCGCCGGCATGACGCAAACAGGCGGCGTCGCTGTCAGCGCTCGTCTGACGATTGAAGAATTCTCGTCCGATGCCGTTACGCCTATTCCGATGTCGAGCTGATTGCGGCTCGCCCGCTGCACCACCGTGGCGGAGCTGCGGATATCCAGGGAAATCGACACCGACGGATGCTGTTTTGAGAAGCTCGTGATGATGGACGGCAGCAGCGTGGACCCGAAAGCCGGGAGCGCGCAGATGTTCAGCCTGCCACTGCGCAACTCGCGTATCTCCCTCGCGGCGCGCGAGATGCCGCGCGCGGACTCGAAAACGCGCTTCACCTCGGCATAGAGCATGTGTGCTTCAGGGGTGGGGATCAGCCGCTGCCGGCTTTTCCTGAACAGCTGGAAATCCGCCTTCTCGCTGAGTTGCTGGAGCATCTTGCTGACAGCCGGCTGCGTGATGTCGAGTGCGTCGGCCGCCTTCGTGGTCGTTCCGTGCAGCATGACCGAAGCGAAGACCTCGATCTCGCGAGGCGTAAACTCTGCCTCCTTCGTGACGGTGTCCTTTTCGCCAAATTTCATGCCCGCGTTACCTTGCCAGGCAGCTGGATCGCTGTGCCGAAACAGCCAGCTGCGAACGCCAAGATTAATGGGAAGGGCCGGATGTTCCAAGAGGCGCGCGAAGGAAGTTTATTCCTGGAGGTTATGAACTTTCAGCGATTTGGCGGAACTGATTTCAGTTGCTTGTCAACATTTCGGCGAGGTCGAGCAAACCGGCGTCCTGACGCGGACCTGAGGCAAGTTGCACCGACACCGGAAGCCCGCCAGGAACCGGCAAAGGAATAGCCAGCGCCGGCATGCCAAGCATATTTGCCCAGCGGCGGAAGCGGCCGCCGGCCATTCCCCACGGCACCATTTCCCCATTCACCTCGGTAAGTTCGTCGGAAAGCCGCGGCGCCGATCCAGGCGCCGTAGGGATGGCAAGAGCGTCCAGGCCCGCGATTTTCTCCAGAAACCGGCCTCGGACGTCGTTACGGATTGCGATGGCGCTATCATAGGCGTCGGCATGGACACGAATGCCGTCCTGCAGGAATGAGCGAACCGCGTCGCCGACCATGTCCGGCTTCTGATCGATGGCATTGCGGTGGATTCGCGCGAACTCGAATTGGAGGATTGTCAGCCCCGCGGCGACGAACGCCTCCCTGTCGTCGAAGGAGATCTCGACCGTGCACACTTCGGGACGATCGAGCATGGTAGCCATCGCGATATCGACTGACGTGTCGACGTGAGTGCCAACCAGCTCTGGGCAGATGCCGACGGTGATGCCGGTTGTCGTTCTGCTGCCCCCGCTTGCCGACGAGACGAGCCGTTTTCCGGCAAGCGCCTCGGTCATCAGGCGAACGTCCCTGACCGAGCGTGCAAGAACGCCGACGCAGTCCAGCGAAGGCGCTATGCTCATGACGCCCTGCACGGCGATCAGATCATTGGTCGGCTTGTAACCGAACAAGCCGGTTGCAGCAGCCGGGGATCGGTTTGACCCGCCGCTGTCCGTGCCAACCGCCGCCAGGCAAAAACCGGCTGCAACCGCTGCGGCCGAGCCGCTGCTCGTCCCACCTGTCCCACGGTCCGGATCAAGCGGGTTGGCGACCTTGCCGAACCAAGGGTTATCATGACCCCCGACGCACAGTTCGTGCAGGTTCGTCTTGCCGATGATGATGGCGCCGGCCGCCTGAAGATTGGCAATGCACGTTGCCGTTTCCGTCGCGACGTGGTCCCGAAACAGCCGGGAGCCAGCCGTTGTCGGCCAATCCTTGACATCGATAACGTCCTTGACCGTGATCGGCACGCCATGCAGCGGACCGCGCCATAGACCGGATCTGATTTCGCGTGTGGCCTGAAGCGCGGCGTCCAGGGCGCCAGCTTCGTCCACGAATATCATCGACTTGATGTGTTCATTCAGTTCCTGGATGCGCTCGAGGCAATCCTCCACGATTTCCACGGGCGACAAGCCGGCGGCGATCTTTTCGCTCATCTCCTCGATCGATCGGCAAGGGCTGCTATTCATATGACGACCTTAGAGCGAACGGGCCTGACCGACTGCATTGCGGCCGGCCGGAACCAGCCGACGATGCCACATCAGAAATTTGCTGGACAGTCGCGAGCTTATTCCCGTGGACGCGGGACTATCGCTGAAAACTCATAGTCGCGACCAATGGCGGCGTCGTGAACCGTTCAAGCCTGTCCTCGCACGCGCCGATCAAGGAGCGCCGATCGTTTGCCGGTCGCCGGACTGCGTCACTCGAAGGGGCTATCGCTGTCATAACTATTGGTGATGAACCGCACGGCAGGGGGCATTAGATCGAGATCATTTGAACTGTTAGCGTTTTCAAACACCGCCCTGAAAGAAGGTCGACTGAGCCGAATGGCCAAGTTCGCATCGCCGACATCCGTACCAGTCCACGATGCTCGATGCTGCCGGCTGGCCACGGGCCGACGCCGAAAGATCGGCAAATGCCCGGCGACCAGCATCATTATTGCGGAAGATACAAATCCACAGAAACAAAAAAGGGGAACAATCATGAAAAAGCTTGCACTCGCCTTGTCACTGATCGTGGCGGTATTTGGCGCCGCCAACCCATCGTCGGCGGCCGATGATGTCATCCGTTTCGGTGTCGCCGCGGAGCCATACCCGCCTTTCTCCGTCAAGGATGCCAGCGGCACCTGGCAAGGCTGGGAAATCGACCTGATGAATGCCGTTTGCAAAGAGATGAAGGCGAAATGCGAGATCGTCGATATCGCCTGGGACGGCATCATTCCCGCGCTGTTGGCCAAGAAGTTCGACGTTATCTGGAGCTCGATGTCGATCACGGACAAGCGCAAGGAGGTGATCGATTTCACCGACAAGTACTACTATTCGCCCAACGTGCTTGTCGGTGCCAAGGCGGATACGCGGCAGTTCGACGTGACCAAGCCGGAGACATTCAAGGGGATCGCCGTCGCGGCACAGAGTGCCAGTCTGCAGGCGACCTATATGCAGGATAAGTTCAACGGCATTGCCGAAGTGAAGATATATCCAACACTCGATGACGAAATCGCCGATATCCAGGCCGGACGCGTGGATCTCATGGCGGCGGCAGGCATCCAGATCCAGGATTTCTTGAAGAAGCCGGAGGGCCAGGCTTATGAAATCAAGGTGACGCTGCCGCATGAGAAAATGTTTGGATACGGCGACGGCGGCGGCCTGCGCAAGGAAGACAGCGCTCTGAGGGACCGCCTCAATGCAGCACTCAAGGCGGTGCGCGCCA
Source organism: Mesorhizobium sp. B2-3-2 (assembly GCF_006442295.1). NCBI lineage: Bacteria > Pseudomonadati > Pseudomonadota > Alphaproteobacteria > Hyphomicrobiales > Phyllobacteriaceae > Mesorhizobium > Mesorhizobium sp. B2-3-2. Next base: position 145,698 of record NZ_VFWA01000006.1, read on the forward strand.
GCGGCGAGTATGACACCATCACCAAGCGCTATTTCGATTTCAACATTTACGGCGATTGATCGTCTGGTTCAGGCCCGGGGACGGCCGCCACGGGGCGGCCGTCGCCATCTTCATTGAACTGGAACGCGCTGTATGAACTCGACCGTGTCTTGGGCAACCCTGCTCAGCTTCGGGGACAAGGGCTGGGGCGACGAATTGCTTCTTGGCGCTTGCCTGAGCCTTGGAATTTCGATCAGCGCCTATCTCGTGGGCCTGACCCTAGGCCTCATGGGTGCGGTGGCCAAGATCTCGAAGAGCCGCGTGGCCGCCTCCGCAGCCGTTGCCTATACGACAATCATCCGGTCCGTCCCGGACATTCTCATCATATTTCTCGTCTACTATACCGCGACGGACGCGTTGCGCTGGGCCGTGAGCCTGGCGGGACTGACTTCCGAATTCCAGGTCAATGGGTTTGTCGCCGCGACGCTGTCGCTTGGGATCGTTCAAGGCGGCTACAGCACGGAGGTCCTGCGTGGCGCGATCGTGGCCATCCCGCGAGGTCAGGTCGAGGCAGCCCACGCACTCGGTCTGACACGGCGACAGACGTTCTTCCTGGTGACCGTGCCGCAAATGGTTCCCCTGGCCTTGCCGGGGCTTGGCAATTTGTGGCTGGTCGTCTTGAAGGAAAGCTCACTGGTCAGCCTGATCGGCTTTACCGAGCTCGTTCTCGCCGGCAAGATGGCTGCCGGCGCGACGCGCGACTACTTCATGTTCTATTGCGCGATCGCGTTCGTATTCCTCGCCATGTCGGGCATATCGGCGATGCTTTTCCATGCCCTCGAAACAGCCACCGTCCGTGGCGGGAGGCGGGGCTAGCGTGACTGAGTTTGGAGCGTACCTTGCCAATCAGCTTCTGGCCGGCGTCCAGGTCACCATAATCCTGTTCCTCGGCTGTGCGGCGGTCGGCAATTTGCTTGCCATCCCGGTTGCACTGGCCCGGTTATCCAACAGCAAATGGCTGCGATATCCTGCGGTTGCGTTTATCCTCGCGTTCCGGGGGACCCCGCTCCTGGTCCAGCTTTACCTCTGCTACTTCGGTATCGGCCAAATTCTCTCGGGTATCCCCTCGATTCGCTACAGCCCGCTGTGGCCCATTTTGCGAGGCGCAGACTTCTATGCGTTTTTTACCCTTTCCCTGAACACCGCGGCCTACTGTGGCGAGATTTGGAGAGGGGCGATACAGGCCATTCCAGAAGGGCAGCGGGAGGCCGGCCAATCGCTTGGCCTGTCGAAAACACGGATCATGATTTCCGTCCTTCTCCCGCAGGCTTTCAGGTTGGCTTTGCCGGCGATCGGCGGCCAGAACATCCTGCTTTTGAAGGGGACCGCACTGGCGTCGACGATCACGGTCTTCGAACTCATGGGTGCGGCGAACCTCGTTCGCGCGCAGACATTTCGGGTCTACGAGCCTCTGTTCGCGGCCGCGCTAGGATATTTCCTGCTGGCGGCATTGATCACTATCGGCTTTGGTTTCTTCGAGAGACGGCTTGCTCGACACCATTGAGCGGAACGGATCGGTGTATCGAGCCGCCGCGTGGAAGGCGACGTGACCTTCAGGCCATGCCGAATTCGCCATAGGATCGCGCCGCGTCGATGACCTCGCCAAATCCCATTTTGCGAGCAGCGGTTATTTCGTCGCGGAACTGATCCCATTCTGTCGGGGCCGTTGGCGCGCTTGACCGCGTCGGACAAAAAACTTCTCGGCCTCTGCATGAACCCCAGGGTATTTCTTTAGGGCCTCCTGGTCAGTGGCACCAAGCGCGCACGAGGTGTTCTCGCTTGCCCAAAATGGCCCGAAGTTCTTCAGGGATTTTTGCGCATGTAGCGCCATCCGGCTTTGCCGCATTCTGAATGTGGTTCACGTGGATCTTCATAGCCCAGTGTACCCCGCAGTGTACCTCTGGGAGCCGAAACCCTTGCAGTGCTTGGGTTTAAAGACATTTCTGGATTAAGTGGCTCCCCGGGCCGGATTCGAACCAGCGACCAACCGGTTAACAGCCGGTTGCTCTACCACTGAGCTACCGGGGAACAGAGGCTCTCATGCGAGTGGCGCAGCCTATAGCAAACCCTTTTCGGCTTTGCAAAGAACCATTTCGCATTTTTCCGAGACTTTTTCGCTCAGGCGTTTCTCGCAATCGGCGGCGTTCGTCCTCATATTAGCCTCCTTGCGAGGGGCGCGGAACCGAATGCGCGGTCGCGGCTTTCCTCAAGTGACACCCTCAAGCCACCAGACGGACCAGCCATTCGAGATGACGGCAGCAGAAGAAAACCAGGCAACGGCGCGAAAGATATCGGTCTTCGGGCGCAAGTTCACCATGCCGCGTTCGCGCGGCCTCAGGATTGCGATCGGCGTGCTTTTGACGATCGGCGGCATTCTGGGGTTCTTGCCTGTTCTCGGTTTCTGGATGGTGCCGCTCGGACTTCTGGTGCTCTCCTACGAATTCGCCATGGTGCGCCGCCATCGGCGCCGGTTCGTCGTCTGGTGGGAACGGCGGCGCCGGCCGGATTGATCGGCCACGCGGGGCCTTGCCCGGCTTCGTCGCGGCGACCTTTGGGGCCGAATCAAATCGCAGCGCTATCCTGCGTTCCAGTGCTCGCCTCCTCCGGGGCGTCCTGCTGGCCTGCTTTCAGATCCTCGCTGATTTCCTTCAGGACGGCGGAAGCCGAGGCAAGGCGCGCGCGGTCGCGCGGCGAAAGCCGGCCGGTGCCTTCTATCTTGAGGCAATCCATGGCGTAGCGCACCAGCTCCTCGCACCCCAGCAGCGGCGAGCTGTCCGCATTGTTGGTCGACTCGTCCGGTTTGGCCAGCTGCATGGCGCAGTCCTCCTCGGCTTCAACGCAGCCCGGTGCGCGGAGTTTCTCTCGATCATCCGCCATGCTTAACGGCTTGCTAACGCAGCTCGAACCGCCCTGTCTCGCATTTAGGGCGGGGTGCGGGAACTGGCGCAGGCGAAACCGTCGCGAATGCATTGTCGCCGCTTGACGGCTTTTTCGCCGCAACCTATTGGAACCGGGTGGAACGCCGGGAGCAACGAGGCCTCGTGGCGGAGTGGTTACGCAGAGGACTGCAAATCCTTGCACCCCGGTTCGATTCCGGGCGAGGCCTCCAATCTCCGGGCTCCCGCGCGTCAGCGCAGGGGCTCGCCGTTCCCGTCTAGATGAACCGCGATGTGGCGCGGCAAGCGGATTGGTTGGGACATGAGCGCTGATTTCTCCGAGCTTCGCGTCAAGATGGTCGATGGTCAGATCCGCACCACCGACGTGACCAGCACACCGCTGCTCGACGCCATGCTTTCCGTGCCGCGCGAGCTTTTCGTCGACGAACGCCAGCGCAATCTCGCCTACATCGACGAAGACATCCGCATCGCGGACGGCCCCGGCGGCGCGCGATATCTGATGGAGCCTTCGCCGCTGGCCAAGCTGATGCAACTGGCCGAGATCAGTCAGGCCGATTCGGTCCTCGATGTCGGCTGCGGCACCGGCTATGCCTCGGCCATCCTGTCGCGACTGGCGGGATCCGTGGTGGCGCTTGAAAGTGATTCGGCGCTGGCCGAAACCGCAAAGTCGGTGCTCTCATCGCTGGGCTGCGGCAATGTGACCGTGGTCCAGGGCCCGCTGCCGCAGGGATATGCGGCCAAGGCGCCCTACGATGTCGTCTTCGTCGGCGGCAGCGTCGGCAAAGTGCCGGCGGCGCTGCTCGACCAGCTCGCCGAAGGCGGCCGTCTCGTCGCGGTCGAAGGCCAGGGTAATTCCGGCGTGGCGCGGCTTTTTTTCAAAGCAGGGGGGGTTGTAACCGGTAGACGGGCATTTAATGCGGCAATTAAGCCACTACCCGGGTTCGAACGTGAGCATGCTTTCGAATTCTGAATGATTTGGCCTTGCAGCAGAGGCTTTGTCATGGTCGCTTGCATTTGAACAATCGTTGCTGATCCCAATGGGGGCACTTTGGGCCGAGCGACAGGGAACATTCTGACACGCCGCTCCGGTTCTCAAAGGAGAAGCCGGTGCGGTGTGGTTCCCATGGAAAACGAATGAGGGTTTAATGGTGCCGTCTCTACGCAAGTCACTTTTCACCGCCGTCCTCGTTTCGGCGACCGCGCTTTCCCCGCTGGCCGCCTCGGCCGAAACCATCTCCGGCGCGCTTGCAAAGGCCTATCAATACAATTCCTCGCTGAATGCCTCCCGAGCCGGCGTACGCGTCACCGACGAGAGCGTGGCCATCGCCAAGTCCGGCTGGCGCCCGACCATCACCGGGACGGCCGACGCGAATTATGTGAATACCCGTGCCAGCGGCGCCAACGTCAAGACGGGGTCGGCCAGTGTGGGCATCGTCATAAACCAGAGCCTGTTCGACGGCTTCCAGACGAGAAACAATGTGGCGGCAGCCGAATCGCGGGTCAAGGCATCCGTCGAAAGCCTGCGCAACACCGAGGAGAACACGCTGTTGAGCGCGGCCACGGCCTATATGGACGTGATTCGCGACCGGCAGATCGCGGTGCTGACGGAGCAGAATCTGCAGTTCCTGACCGAGCAGGCGCGCGCCGCGCGCTCGCGGTTCGAGGTCGGCGAAGGCACGCGCACCGACGTTGCGCAGGCCGATGCGTCGCGCGCTTCCGCCGTGGCGTCGCTCAGCGCCGCTCGCGCGCAGGCGCTGGCAAGTGCGGCGAGCTATCACCAGATCGTCGGTGACGAGCCGGGCAAGCTCAGGCCTGCCTCGCCATTGGCCAGGCTGCTGCCGCCGAGCCTCGATTCGGCGATTGCCATCGCCTCGGCCGAGCATCCGGCGATCCTTGCTACCCAGCATCTGGTCGATGCGGCCGCGTTTTCGGTCAAATCGTCCGAGGGCGCATTGCTGCCGCAGCTTTCCGCGTCGGCCGGCATTTCGGAGGATTATCTGCATCGCAATCCCGACCTCCAGGGGAGCAACGGCGGTTCGACCTCGGCTAACATCGGTGCGACACTGACGATCCCGATCTATTCGGGCGGCCGCACCTCGGCGGTCGTGCGACAGAACAAGGAATCGCTTGGCGAGGCCCGCATCCAGGTCGACGTCAGCCGCGACCAGGTGCGCCAGGCCGTCGCCTCGGCATGGTCGCAATACACCGCCGCACAGCAGAGCGTCGCCGCCAACAGGCAGGTGATCGACGCCGCGCAACTGGCGCTGAACGGTGTCATCGAGGAACGCAATGTCGGCCAGCGCACCACGCTGGACGTGCTCAACGCGCAGGCCACCGTCATCACCGCCAAGATCAACCAGGCAAATTCCGAGCACGACGTGGTGGTGGCAAGCTATGCCATCCTGTCGGCGATCGGCCGCCTCTCGGCCGAGCGCCTTGCGCTGCAGGCGACGAAGTACAGGCCTGAAGAGCACTACAACGCCGTCAAGGACAAGTGGATCGGCCTGCGCACGCCGGACGGCCGCTAAGCTCCACAGATTCGAGTAGTTCTCTAGAAGCGGCCCGGCGTCGATCGAAACGCCGGGCCGCTTCATTGTTTGCGCAACCGCGCCGGCAAGCCGTCACATGCTTTTCGACGAATTTCGCTAATCTGTTGAAATCCCACATGTCCCCAGAATGGGGATTCTCGTACGGCGATCCGTCGGTTACGCTGTCGCCATGATTCGAATCCGGCTTTTTCCGGAGCGGAAATCTGCAACAGGTCACAAGGGCGGCGGATGTGACGATGGCGACGGCAAGCAGCGCACAGCGCGAACCTTCCATGGAAGAGATACTGGCTTCCATCAGGAGGATCATCGAGGACAGCGACAGCGGCCGCAAGCAGCCGGACGATGCCGATGACTTGCGGCAGGATCTGAAGCCGGCGGCGGGTGCTGCTCCCGACGTCGATGCGTTCCGCGCCGAATTGCATGCCGCTCCCGAGGTCAGGAAGCCGGTCACGTTGGCGGAGGTGCAGGCACAGACATCGGCGGCCGACCCGACGGTCGCGCGCATGGAAGCACCGGAGCGAACCGATCCCGTGGCGCCAAGGGCATCGATGACGCTTGCCGAGGTGAGCGCCCGGATCGCCGCCGAGCCGCTTCCCGCCGAAAGGACCGACAGGCCCGCGGCGCCCGAAGCCGGCGCGGCAAGCGATGCCATCGTCGCCGATTGGCGCCGCGAGATCGCGGCGGTCGGCGAGCAGGCGAAGGCGATACCGGGCATTCGCAAACCGGTTGCCCAGCCCGAAGCGCCGGTAGACGAGCCGATACCGGAGCCGGCGTTCGAGCGGGCCCCTTCGATCGCCGCCCCGGCGAGCACCGACGAGGCGCGCAAGGCGGCGGATGAAACGCCTGCGGCCCGTCCGGCAATCCTTTCCGAGCATACGGGCCGGCAGGTCGCCGCGGCCTTTGGCGAACTCTCCGACGCCTTTGCCAGCCGCAGCAAGAAGACATTCGACGAGATGGCCGAGGAGATGCTGCGGCCGATGCTGCAGGACTGGCTGGACAACAACCTGCCGACGCTGGTCGAGCGTTTGGTGCGCGAGGAGATCGAGCGCGTAGCGCGCGGAGGACAATGATTTTCCGGACGCTTTAGGCAGCTAGTTGGACACCGTTGCGCATTCACACTGGCGGCGCAGGCACGGCAATCTCGGGGTCGGCATGGCGAGGAAGGCGGGTGGCTGCAATGATAGCTCCGACGATGGCGATTGCCACGACCACGCCGCTCCAGGCTTCATATAAGCCCAATCCAAGGATAAAGCCCGCCAAAACCGGTGAAGCGATATCGGTTACCGCGACCAGGGCTTGACCCGTTCCAATGGCGACCCCCTGTCGCTCGGACGAGACATGGACTGACAGCGCCGCGAGATAGGTGGGCTTGGCAAGAGCGTCGCCCGTACTGATGCAGAGCACGGCGAAGGCGAGGACGGGAATTGTGCTCGCCATCCCGGCGCTGACGAAACCTGTGCAAATGAGGGCGAAGATCAGGATGATCAGTCGACGCTCTGAGAAAAACCGGCCGAGCCGTCTGAGCAGGAAAAGCTGAACGAGAATGTTGATCACACCGTCTGCCGCGATGATGTAGCTGAACTCGCTTGGTCCGAGAGCGTGGCCGTTCCAGACGAACCTGTCGGCAAGAAAGATCGGAAGCTGCGAGGTGTACATTCCATAGGCGAGGAAATGGCATAACATCACCACCATGAGCACCCGGATCACCGGAGAACTGGTTACCGCCCGCAATGAGACTTTCTCCCGATCGGCCCCGTCCGCGCCCTGTCCCATCACCTTGCCGCCGTTCAGGCCGAAGGTCGTCACGACAACACCGGAAGCCGACAAGGCCAGTGCCATATAGATCGGGGTGGTCAGCGATATCTCCGACAGAATGCTTGAAAAACCTGCACCGATGGTTCCTCCGAGACCGAGACCGGCGTTTACGACGCCGATCGCCTGGCGTCGGGTCATCGCCGAACTATTGTCTGCTGCATAGGCCGCCGCAGCCGAGAAGTTGCCGGCGGTGAAACCGAACAGGAAGCGAGCAAGCAGGACGGCCAGGATGCTCTGCGCCTGGGCGAGCAGCAGCAGGCTGACGACTGCCACCATCTGGCTAGCCAGAAGAACCCGCTTGCGTCCGAAACGGTCGGAAAGCTGGCCGAGCAAAGGCGATGCAGCGGACTGGCTCAGCGCCTCGGTGGAAAGGACGAGGCCAAAGACGAAAGGGCTCGCCCCCATCTCACGCAAATAGAAAGGCAGGACGGGTAGAACCGCACCGATCCCGGCGGCATAGAGGGTGACGACAGCGAATAAAGGCAGCATCAACCGCCAGTCGAGCCTGTCCGGCGCGCCAACTTCGTTCTTCGAAGACATCTCGACGCTCATTTCGGTTCTTCTTCGGGTTGGACTAGGCCCATGCGGGCCAAATAGATTTCGAGCTCCGCGGTCCGGTCCGCGCCAAGAATCGCGATCGCACCGACATACCCGTCCGGCCGGATCAGCACACAGTCGCCCGGTGCCAGTGCATAAGCATCGCGAAGGTGTCCCCAGGCATCGATGACATCGCCTTGCGGGCCGATGTAGTGGACATGCAGCCCCTGGCGTGGCGCAACCGTCTCTCTCCCGGCTCGATGAACAAGCAGCGTCCAATGCGGCCCTTTGAGCAGTTGGAACAGTCGCCATGGTTGGCCCGCCGCGCCCCTGATTTGGGCATCCGGCGCGCGGTCCCCCGCACGCGGGCCGCTGCTGCGTTCGGCCAGTTCCCTGGAGAGCGACGAGTCCGGATAGCCGATATCGAGCTGGCGCACCTCGCGGCCGCGGTGCATTCCACCCTGTTTCTGGGCGTCGAGCAGCCGCGTCGAAAGGCCGAGAACCGATTCCGCGACCGGACGCCGTTCCTGCTCATAGGTGTCGAGCAGGCAATCATCCGCGCCGCCGAGCACGGCGGCGAGTTTCCAGCCCAGGTTATAGGCATCCTGCACGCTGGTGTTCAGGCCTTGGCCGCCGGTTGGCGGATGGATATGAGCCGCATCCCCGACGAGGAATACCCGATCGACCCGGTAGCGATCGGCAAGCCGGGCGTTCATCAGGTAGGCCGATGCCCAGGCGACCGAATCCACCTGCACGTCGGCGCGGCCTGTCCGCTCACTAATCAAGCGCCCCAGTTGTTCTGCCGAGAGGTCCACTTCGCCGTCCAGCGGAATGGGTGCCTGAATCTGGAAGAGATCGGTTCCGGCGAGCGGGCAAATCGCGACCATTCGCTCCATGTCACCGTCGTTGAACTGGTGCCACGCATCGCGGTCCAGCCCGGTCAACAGCACATCCGCTACGACCGCACGCACGCCAAGCGTCTTGCCGGGGAAATTCAAGCCGAGCGCGCCGCGCACGAAGCTGCGCCCGCCGTCCGCTCCGACAAGATAGCGTGCGCGAACGGTTTGCTCGCCATTCGGCCCCGCAAGACGTGCCATGACACCGTTTTCGCCTTGCTCGAACCCAACCAACTCACATCCGTACTCGACCCTATGGCCTAGTTCTGCCAGCCGCTCTCGCATGATCCGCTCGGTGAGGAATTGCGGAATCATCAGCGCGATAGCGTAAGGCTCTGCCGGCGTCGGATCGGGGCGCTCGCCGGTGTCCTTTTCGATATAGCTGCCGTCATCGCCATACACGCGCATCGGCGGATAGACGCCGCCTGCGGCAACGACCCTGTCGAGAATGCCGAGGTCTTCGAAAATCTCCTGTGTCCTCGGCTGGATGCCCTTGCCGCGCGAGCCACGGAAAGGTTCGCTCATCTTCTCAATGAGCTGGAAAGATATACCGCGCCGTGCAAGCTCGATCCCCAGCGTCAGGCCAGCCGCTCCCGCGCCGCAGATGAGCACATCTGCCGCAAAACCGTTTGTCATGTCGATCTCCTTGTGTGTAAAATGCACATAATGGAGAGTCGGAGTGCCGTCAATGAAAAATGTGAAAAATACACATATTGGAAGTCATCAGATTCGCGAGCTCCACGGAGCGCTGATCGAGATTGCCAGCCTTATGAACCGGCCTCAGCGCGATGAGCAGATGGTAAAGGAGGCCGGAATTGCGCTCGACCGCGCACTGTTTCCTCTGCTGGTCGGGATAGAGCGGCTTGGGCCGATCGGGATAGTGGACCTCGCCGACCGGGCTGGCCGCGATTACACCACTGTCAGCCGTCAGGTGGCGAAGCTCGAAAGCCTTGGCCTGGCCGTGCGCCGGCAGAGCGAGACAGACCGCCGCGTGAACGAGGCCGTCGTCACGCCAAAGGGCAAGGCGATGACCGACAAGATCGACGCTGCACGAGAGAGAAACGCTCGCGCCATTTTCGAAAGCTGGGACGCACACGACATCGCCGAACTCGTGCGGCTTATGCGCAAGTTCGCCGACGCTATGAAAGAAAAGCCGGAGGACTCCAGCGCGCCCTGAGACGTCGCGCTATTCCCCGTTTCGCACGACCCGAGCTGATTGGGATTGGGCGGCGTCGGCGTGCAATGCCTCTCCGGCTGGAGCCGGTGACAGTGCCGACGCCACCAGGGATTGTCGCATACCGGACAGACACTATCTGAACGGTGATCCTCTTTCTGTTGTGCCGGTTGCCGAGGCGGCCCCACGGTTGACTCGATCAAAGCCTTCCGATTTACACCGGACCAGCAAAAATCCGACAGCGCGGACCATTTTCCCATGCTCGAAAAGACCTACGACGCCAAAACCGTCGAACCGAAGATTGCCAAGGTGTGGGAAGAGGCCGACGCGTTTCGCGCCGGCGCCGGCGCCGAGGAGGGGGCTGAGGCCTTCACCATCGTCATCCCGCCGCCCAACGTCACCGGCTCGCTGCATATGGGGCACGCGCTTAACAACACGTTGCAGGACATTCTCGTGCGCTTCGAGCGCATGCGCGGCAAAAATGTGCTGTGGCAGCCGGGCATGGACCATGCCGGCATCGCCACGCAGATGGTGGTCGAGCGGCAGTTGATGGAAAAGCAGATCCATCGCCGCGACCTCACCCGTGAACAGTTCATCGAGAAAGTGTGGGAGTGGAAAGCCGAATCCGGGGGCGCGATCCTCAACCAGCTGAAGCGGCTCGGCGCCTCGGCCGACTGGTCGCGCGAACGCTTCACCATGGATGAGGGCCTGTCCAAGGCTGTGCTCGAAGTGTTCGTCACGCTCTACAAGGAAGGCCTGATCTACAAGGACAAGCGCCTTGTGAACTGGGATCCCAAGCTGCTCACGGCGATTTCCGATCTCGAGGTCGAGCAGCAGGAGGTCAACGGCAATCTCTGGCACTTCCGCTACCCCGTTGAAGGCGTGGCCTTCGATCCGGAAAACCCGAAGACCTTCATCACGGTTGCGACCACGCGTCCGGAAACGATGCTGGGCGACACGGCCGTCGCCGTGCATCCGGAGGACGAGCGTTTCCGGCACCTTGTCGGCAAGAATGTCGTCCTGCCGATCGTCGGCCGCAAGATTCCCGTGGTGGCGGATGAGTATTCCGATCCGGAGAAGGGCTCTGGCGCGGTCAAGATCACGCCGGCGCACGACTTCAACGACTTCGAGGTCGGCAAGCGCCACAAGCTGCCGGCGATCAATATCCTCACCGTCGAGGCGGCGCTAAACCTCAGGGACAATGAGGATTTCCTCGCCGGCCTCGAGGTGACGCCGGAGCGCCAGGCGGTCTGGGACGAACTCAACGGCCTCGACCGCTTTGTCGCGCGCAAGAAGATCGTCGAACTGATGGAAGAAGGCGGCTTCCTCGACAAGGTGGAACCGCATCGCCACGCCGTGCCGCATGGCGATCGCGGCGGCGTGCCGATCGAGCCGTTCCTGACCGAGCAGTGGTATGCTAACGCGGCGGAACTCGCCAAGCCGGCCATCGCCTCGGTGCGAGAGGGGCGCACCAAGATCATACCCGCGAATTGGGAAAAGACTTACTTCCAGTGGATGGAAAACATTGAACCCTGGTGCATCTCGCGCCAGCTTTGGTGGGGTCACCAGATTCCGGCATGGTATGGGCCGGACGGCCGCGTCTTCGTCGAGAAGACCGAGGAAGAAGCGCTGAGTGCCGCGATAGAATATTATCTGGCGCTCGAAGGACCCTGGAAGGCCTGGGTCGAGGACAAGCTCGAGAATTTCCAGCCGGGCGAGATCCTGAGCCGCGACGAGGACGTGCTCGACACCTGGTTTTCGTCGGCGCTGTGGCCGTTCTCGACGCTGGGCTGGCCGGATGAGACGCCGGAACTGAAGACCTACTACCAGACCGACGTGCTGGTGACCGGCTTCGACCTGATCTTCTTCTGGGTCGCCCGCATGATGATGATGGGCCTGCACTTCATGGACGAGGAGCCGTTCCACACCGTCTACATGCACGCGCTGGTGCGCGACAAGAACGGGCAGAAGATGTCGAAGTCGAAAGGCAACGTCGTCGACCCGCTCGACCTCATCGACGAATATGGCGCCGACGCGCTGCGCTTCACGCTGACGGTGATGGCGGCGCAGGGTCGTGATGTGAAGCTCGATCCCGCCCGCATCGCCGGCTACCGCAATTTCGGCACCAAGCTGTGGAACGCGACGCGCTTCGCCGAAATGAACGAAGTCGCGCGCAACGACGATTTCTGGCTGAACGACGCCAAGCTGGCGGTCAACCGCTGGATCCTGACCGAGCTGACACGCGCCGCGCGAGAGGTCACGGAAGGCATCACCTCATACCGCTTCAACGAGGCGGCGGGGGCGGCCTACCGCTTCGTCTGGAACCTGTTCTGCGACTGGTATCTGGAGCTGCTGAAGCCGGTGTTCATGGGCACGGACGAGGCGGCCAAGGCCGAAAGCCGCGCCTGCGTCGCCTTCGTGCTCGACGAGATCTACAAGCTCCTGCATCCGATGATGCCGTTCATGACCGAGGAACTTTGGGCGCAGACCGCGGGTGAGGGCAAGGAGCGCGCTTCGCTGCTTTGCCACGCCGCATGGCCGTCGCCGGATTTCGAGGACGCTGAAGCGGCCGCCGACATCAACTGGCTGGTTGATCTCGTCTCCGGCATTCGTTCCGTGCGTTCGGAAATGAACGTGCCGCCGGCAGCCATCGCACCGCTGATGGTGATCGGAGCCAACACGCTTACCCGCGAACGGCTGGAGCGCCACGCCGCCGCGATCAAGCGGCTGGCGCGCGTCGGCGACATCTCGCAGGTTGACGCCGCACCCAAGGGCTCGGCGCAGATCGTGCTCAACGAGGCAACGGTCTGCCTGCCGCTCGGCAGCCTGATCGATCTCGCCGCCGAGGCCGCGCGCTTGCAGAAAGAACTGGCCAAGGTGACCGAGGAGATCGCACGCCTGCACAAGAAGCTGTCCAACGAAAGATTCGTCGCCAGCGCACCGGCCGAGATCGTGGAAGCCGAGCGTGAAAAGCTGGCCGAATACCGCGAGGCGCAGGGCAAGCTTTCGGTTGCGTTGGCCAGGGTTCGCGAAGCGGGTTGAAGGCAGATTCGGGAGGCTTTAGGACCCTCTAAAATGGGGTGGCTTTTTGCCTCGAAAACCGGCATTCCGTAGCGTTAATGTTGACGTAAACGGAAGTTTTTGCCCCATTGTTGCCATAATGTAACAATGGGGCGTCTGACTGCTCAAAACTACTTATTTTTGGCCCTTTTGGCCGATTTTCTCCCGCTTTTTTGAGTGCGACGCCCCCGGCGGACCGTTTTTTTTGCCTTGCCGCGCTGGTCTGCATTTTGTCCGGAATGCGTCCGGTGGACATGTACATGTACGCCCCGAGAATTCGTTGTTGCACCGTTAACCTGAATTGGTTCTAGCTGGATGCACTGACTATTCGGGGAGGACATCCATGAACAATCTGCGTCTGAAAGCACTGCTGGGGGCAGGGTGCTTTTCGCTGGCTTTGCTGGGGACGGCAATGAGCTCGGCACATGCCGGCGGCCTGGAGCGCGGCGGCTACGATATCGACCTCCTGTTCGATCCGGCTCCGTTCACGACGGACGCGGAAGCGACCTACGTGATGCCGGATCGCAAGTACGAGAATGCGCGTGGTCCCGGCGGAGCCAATCTCGGCCTGGGTACCTCGGCCGACGGAGCCGAGGGTTATTGGGTACCGCGCATAGGAATGAAGGCCCAGATTGTGCAGGGCGTCGACTGCATGGTCGATTATTCGCAGCCTTGGGGTGCGCATACAGCGCCTGGTATGTGGAACGGCGCGCTCTCTAACATCGAGACCGATATCAAGAGCAACAACTACGCCGGCACCTGTTCCTACAAGTTTGATGCAGGCAAGGGCCAGCTCCGCTTTATCGGCGGGTTGTTTTACCAGGATATCTCGGGCTTCAAGGAAAGCTTGGTCAATCTTGCTCCCGTATTGACGGGTCGTGTCGATCTGGAGGCTAGCGGTTGGGGCTGGCGCGCCGGCGTTGCCTACGAAATCCCTGACATCGCGCTCCGCGCCAGCTTGGTCTACAATTCGAAGGTCAAGCTCGACAACATTTCGGGCACACTCACCTTACCAGCTATTCTTGGAGGTTCTCGGCCGATCTATGGCGCAGAGGAGTCGATGCCGGATTCGCTGGAACTGAAACTGCAGTCCGGTATTGCACCTGGCTGGCTCGCCTTCGGTTCAATCAAGTGGGTCAACTGGAGCGTGCTGCAAAGCGTTCCGATCTGCCCAACAATTGCGCCTGGGGCGGCTTGCTTCACGAACGGTCCGGGTCAAGTGACGTCGCTCGACCTGATGTATCGTGACGGCTGGACCGTTTCAGGTGGTATCGGCCACAAGTTCAATGATCAATGGAGTGCCGCCGGTCAATTGACTTGGGATCGTGGCACCTCGCATGGCTATGGTGCGCAGACCGATACGTGGACCCTGGGCGGCGGCGTCGCCTATACGCCGCAGCCCAACATCGAAGTGCGGCTCGCTGGAGCGGTCGGCGTTTTGACCAGCGGCCATTCGGGGACATTGGCTGGTGAGAACGGCTATGTTGCAGGCGAGGATGCCAGCTACGATTTCGGGAATGATCTGATCACGGCGATCTCTGGTGGTGTGAAGATCAAGTTCTAAGTCTCTGTAAAATCGAATGAAAGGCCGGGCAATGCCCGGCCTTTTTCGTTGCGGGCTATGGCCGAGCCTGTCGGCCCCAGGGCTGCGTTGCAGATAAACCGCGCCGGCTCCGCCTCGTGTCGTTGTGATGTTTTGGCAACACTTTCTGAACAACCCCTGCGCTAGAAGTCAGGCCGAGGAAATTGCCCATTTCCCGCCATAAACCCGGCGCACCTCGATCTTGTCTCGGGATACGCGCCAAAAGGCTCGGCGATGAGGCAGGCCGCACCGCCCCTTGCGAGGAAGATGTGGGGCAAGGAAGAGTATGGACGCCAAAGTCATCTCCAAGGCCAAGCTCCCCAGCCGCTATGTGACCGTCGGTCCGGCGCGTGCGCCGCATCGTTCCTATCTCTATGCCATGGGCCTGTCGGCGGCCGAGATCGCACAGCCGCTGGTCGGCGTCGCCTCCTGCTGGAATGAAGCGGCGCCCTGCAACATTTCGCTGATGCGCCAGGCGCAAGTAGTCAAGAAGGGCGTCGCGGCCGCCAGCGGCACGCCGCGTGAATTCTGCACCATCACCGTCACCGACGGCATCGCCATGGGCCACCAGGGCATGAAGTCTTCGCTGGTGTCGCGCGAAGTCATCGCCGATTCGGTCGAGCTCACCATGCGCGGCCATTGCTACGACGCGCTGGTCGGGCTCGCCGGCTGCGACAAGTCGCTGCCCGGCATGATGATGGCCATGGTGCGGCTCAACGTGCCGTCGATCTTCATCTATGGCGGCTCGATCCTGCCCGGCAGCTATCGCGGCCGCCAGATCACCGTGCAGGATGTGTTCGAGGCGGTGGGCCAGCACTCGGTCGGCACGATCGGCGATGCCGAACTGCTTGAAATCGAGCAGGCCGCCTGTCCGTCGGCCGGCTCCTGCGGCGCCCAGTTCACCGCCAACACGATGGCGACCGTGGCCGAGGCGATCGGCCTGGCACTGCCCTATTCCTGCGGCGCGCCGGCGCCTTATGAAATGCGCGATCGTTTCAACTTCGCCTCCGGCGAAAAGATCATGGAACTGATCGCCAGGAATATCCGGCCGCGCGACATCGTCACGCTGAAAGCACTGGAGAACGCGGCAACGGTGGTTTCGGCCACTGGCGGCTCGACCAATGCGGCGCTGCATTTGCCGGCCATAGCGCATGAGGCCGGCATCAAGTTCGACCTGTTCGACGTCGCCCGGATTTTCGAGAAGACGCCATACATCGCGGACCTCAAGCCCGGCGGCAAATATGTCGCCAAGGACATGTTCGAGGCCGGCGGCATCCCGCTGTTGATGAAGACGCTGCTCGACCACGGCTACCTGCATGGCGACTGCCTGACGGTCACTGGCCGCACTTTGGCCGAAAATATGGAGCATGTTGCCTGGAATGAACACCAGGATGTGGTCCGCCCGGCCGACAGACCTATTACCCAAACCGGCGGTGTCGTGGGCTTGAAGGGAAACCTTGCCCCCGAAGGCGCGATCGTGAAGGTCGCGGGCATGACGGAGTTGAAATTCTCCGGCCCGGCGCGCTGTTTCGATTCGGAAGAGGAATGTTTCGAAGCGGTGACGCATCGCAACTACCGGGAAGGCGAAGTTCTCGTCATCCGCTACGAAGGGCCGCGCGGCGGACCTGGCATGCGCGAGATGCTGTCGACGACGGCGGCACTCTACGGCCAGGGCATGGGTGGCAAGGTGGCGCTGATCACAGACGGCCGTTTCTCGGGCGCGACGCGCGGCTTCTGCATCGGCCATGTCGGGCCGGAGGCAGCCGTTGGCGGTCCGATCGGCCTCATCAGGGACGGCGATGTGATCTCTATAGATGCCGTGAACGGCACGATCGATGTGGCGTTGTCCGATAGGGAACTGGCTGCGAGGGCAAAGAGTTGGAAGGCGCGCACGACCGACTATCAGTCGGGCGCGATATGGAAATACGCACAGACGGTAGGTTCCGCCCGCGACGGCGCGGTCACCCATCCGGGCGGTGCGAAAGAAACACACTGCTATGCGGACATCTGAGTTGTTGAAGTCAACGCCAGAGTTGTTGAGGTCGTCTGTCCTTCCGGCACTGGTCGCGTTGGCGATCTTTGGCGCCGTCGGCCAGGCCATGGCCTTCGACGACAAGGTGTTCGACGACAAGACCGGCGTGAAGCCGCAGTCGAGCCCCTGGGCGGTGTTCCAGTTCGGTTTCTCCGCCTACAAGAACGGCCACAAGGAACAGGCCGCCGAGGCCTATAAATACGCCGCCGAAAACGGCCAGATCGGCGCCACCTGGAAGCTTGCCCGCATGTATGCCGAGGGCGACGGCGTGGCGCGCGACGATTACGAGGCGTTCAAGTTCTTCTCGGAGATCGTCGATCAGGACGTCGAGCCCGGCTCACCGGAAGAAAGCTACGTTTCCGACGCGCTGGTGGCGCTGGGCGACTACCTGCGCAAGGGCATTCCCGGCAGCCCGGTGACCGAGAACGAAGTGGCGGCCCAGGAATATTACATGCGCGCCGCCGCCAACTACCGCAATCCGAATGCCCAGTTCGAGATGGGGCAGATGTTCCTGAAGGGCGAGGGCGGCGTGAAGGCCAGCGTCAAGCAGGCCGGACGCTGGTTCCAGCTCGCCGCCGAAAAAGGCCATGCCGGCGCGCAGGCGACGCTCGGCCATCTCCTGTTCCAGAGCGGCAAGATCGTGCGCGGCCTGGCGATGATGACGGCAGCACTCGAACGTGCGGCGCCCGCCGACCAGCCCTGGATCCGCGGCATGCAGGAAGAGGCCTTTGCCGCCGCCGGCGAAGCCGACCGCCGCACCGCGATCTCGCTCGCTGACGACATCCTGACCAAGGGTACCAACGCGGACCAGTAGGCGGTCCGACTGCTGATCTCCCCAGGGGTGTTTGGACGGGGAATTGGCAGCTTGGCTGCCCGCGCGACATTGGAGATTGGCAAACGATCGCGACAGCCAATCTCCTCCACAAGGGGGAGATTGGCTCAATTCTCGGTCGGCTCCGTCGGCACCATGCTGGGAGCGGGCGCCGAGATCGGCGTCATCGGCGGGTGGGGTGCCAACATGTCTTGCGGGCAGCTGTCCCCGACCTTCGTCCATGAGGTGTTGTTGAGCACCATTTCGCAGCGGGCGAGATGGCTCTTGTCGGCGACCGTCAGGCAGGCGACCTGGCCGACCGGGTAGGATTTTCCATTGGCGAGACATTCCTCAGCGGCGAAAGCCGCCGCGGGAGCGGCCACGGCGAATGCCAGGCCGATCGGACAAAGGACAAGTCGTATGGTCATGGGAACCCCAGCCGCCATGATGATCTTCCATCATGCGCCTGATTGTGGCGATAGGAGGTCCAGCGCGGGCTCGGGGTCTCCGTCAGGCCGGCAGCAAATCAAGATCGATGGCCACCGGCACGTGGTCGGACGGTTTTTCCCAGGCGCGCACATGCTTTTCGATCGAGGCCGATGAAAACCGGTTGGCGGCCTCGGGCGACAGCAGCAGGTGGTCGATGCGGATGCCGTTGTTCTTCTGCCAGGCGCCGGCCTGGTAGTCCCAGAAGGTGAAGGTGTCACCCGCATCGGTGACCGAACGCACCGCTTCGGTGAAGCCGAGATTCTTCAGCCTGCGGAACGCCTGCCGCGTCTGCGGCTGGAACAGCGCGTCATTCAGCCAGTTCTCCGGGAATTTCGCGTCGACAGGTTCGGGAATGACATTGTAGTCACCGGCCAGCACCAGGGCTTCCTCCAGCCTCAGGCGCTCCTCGGCCCAGCGCTCCAGCCGCGCCATCCAGGACAGCTTATAGGAGAATTTCCTCTCGTCATCGATCGGATTGCCGTTCGGCAGATAGAGCGAGGCGACACGCAGCGCGCCCTTGTCGGTCGAGAACACGCCTTCGATGAAGCGCGCATGCTCGTCGGCGTCATCGCCGGGCAAGCCTCTGATAACCTCGTCGAAGCGCAGTTTCGACAGCAGGGCGACGCCGTTGAACCCCTTCTGGCCGTGGGTTTCCACATTGTAGCCAAGCGCCTCGATCTCGGCGCGCGGGAACTGCTCGTCGACCGTCTTGATCTCCTGCAGGCAGACGATGTCGGGGGCGCTTTCGGTCAGCCAATGGGTGAGGTTGCCGATGCGGGCGCGAATGCCGTTGATGTTCCAGGTGACGATCTTCATGGCGGCCTCAATGTTCTTCCGGGGCAAGACGTTCGACGAGACCGATCGTATTGCCTGCGGGATCCTTTAGAAAGGCCATCCACTCGCTTTCCCCCGCCCGGCCGAACTGGCCCTCGGTGTCGCGATGAACAAGCGTCGGAGGCGCGGTGAAGGGAACGCCCGCAGCTTTCGCGCCGGCGTGGAAATCCTCGAGACCTGATATGTCGAGATAGACGGTTCCGGCCGGAATGCCGTCGGTGAACAGCAGCCGCACGCTCCCGGCCATGATGAAGGCGATGCCCGGCGGATCGTAACGCGCATGCACGCTCATCCCAAGCACGTCGCGCCAGAAGGCCAGGGTCGCGTCGAGGTCTCGCCCGGCCGAGAGTGCGACCTGACGGACCGCGCCAATGGCAGGCATGTTGTTCCTAAATGGAGAAGCTTGTGCCGCAGCCGCAGGAGGCGACCGCATTCGGGTTGCGGATCTGGAACGACTGGCCCATCAGGTCGTCGACGAAATCGATCACCGACCCGCCCATATAGACCAGCGACAGATCATCGATCAGAACCGTGGCGCCGTCCTTCTCGATGGCGACATCGTCGTCGTTGCGCGCATCGACCAGATCGAACTTGTAGGAAAAGCCGGAGCAGCCGCCGCCTTCGACGGAAACGCGCAACGCCGTCTTGCCGGCCTCGCCCGACACAATCTTGGCGATCCGCCTGGCGGCGGCATCGGTCATCTCGACTTTCATGGCAGTCTTGGCATCCGCGCCCATGGGCGTCACCTTGCTTTCAGTTTCACATGATAGGTATGAAGCGCGAAGGGCCAAGTCAACCGGCCAAAGTCAGGCGGCATCGACCATGACCAACGAGTTGGGCGACATCGGATTCGGGTATAGGCCCCGCGCGGCCTACGCCAGCGATCCGGCGCGCTCGCGCGGGCGTCTGTTCGAAGAGGTCGAAAGCCCGACCCGCACACCGTTCCAGCGCGACCGCGACCGCATCATCCATTCCACCGCGTTCCGGCGGCTGAAGCACAAGACGCAGGTCTTCATCGCCCATGAAGGCGATCATTATCGCACCCGGCTGACCCATTCGATCGAGGTGGCGCAGATCGCACGCGCCCTGGCTCGGGCGCTGCGCGGCGACGAGGATCTGGCTGAAGCGGTGGCGCTGGTCCATGATTTCGGCCACACGCCCTTCGGCCACACCGGCGAGGACGCCCTCAACGAGAAGATGGCTGATTGGGGCGGCTTCGACCACAACGCGCAATCGCTGCGCATCGTGACAAGGCTGGAAGCGCGCTATGCGGAGTTTGACGGACTGAACCTGACCTGGGAAACGTTGGAAGGCCTGGTCAAGCACAATGGTCCGCTGACCGATGCAGACGGCAAGGGCCTGAAGGGTCCGGTGCCACAGGCGATCCGCGACTATTCGGAACTGCACGACCTCGAACTCGACCGGTTCGCCGGCATCGAGGCGCAGTGTGCTGCCATCGCCGACGATATCGCCTACAACACCCACGACATCGACGACGGTTTGAGGGCGGGGCTGCTGACGCTGGACATGCTGAAGGCCGTCTCGCTGCCGGGGACGATCCTGGAGGGGGTGCGCGCACGCTATCCCAATCTCGACGAGGTGCGCACCGGTCACGAGCTGATGCGGCGCCAGATCACTGCCATGGTCGAGGACGTGATCAGGTCGACCACCGCCAATCTGGAACGCACCGGGCCGCGGAGCGCCGATGCGGTGAGGGCGGCGGGCGAGACGATGGTGACCTTTTCCGCCGAAATGGCCGTCGCCGAGAAAGAGCTGAAGGCCTTTCTCTACAAGCACCTCTACCGCCACAAGGAAGTCATGCGCGTGCGCGCCGATGCCGAGCGGATCGTCAGGGACCTGTTCGATGTCTATTTCGCCGACCCGCGCGCCATGCCGGACGGCTGGCGCGAGGGGCTCGACCGGGCCGAGGATCGCATCAAGGCGCGCAGCGTGGCCGACTTTCTGGCGGGGATGACCGACACCTACGCGCTGAAGGAATACCGGCGTTTGTTTGACCGTACGCCGGATTTGAGCTAGGGCGGGCTCGATTTTGCCGGCCAACAAGCCGGATTCCCTGCAAAGCCGCCAGAGTCATACCCATGAACATCTTCGCCGACTTCACCGCGCGAATCATAAAAGCCGTCGAAACGCTTGATCTGAAAGACAATGACGGTGTTCCGCCCGACCTGTCGCGCATCGCCGTCGAGCCGCCGCGCGATGCCAGCCATGGCGACCTCGCGACCAATGCGGCCATGGTGCTGGCCAAGCCCACCGGCCAGAACCCGCGGGCGCTGGCTGAGCGCCTGGCGCTCGCGCTGCGGGACGACAAGGACGTCGCGGCCGCCGAAGTTGCGGGCCCTGGCTTCGTCAATTTGCGGCTCAAGGACGGTTTTTGGCAGGCACATCTCACGACGCTTCTGGGCGAGGGCCGCAATTACGGCCGCTCCAGCATCGGCGGCGGTAGGAAGGCCAATGTCGAATATGTATCGGCCAACCCGACGGGACCAATGCATGTCGGCCATTGCCGTGGCGCCGTGGTTGGCGATGCGCTTGCCAATCTGATGGCCTTTGCCGGTTTCGACGTGACCAAGGAATATGTCATCAACGACGCCGGCTCGCAGATCGACGTTCTTGGGCGCTCGGTGATGCTGCGTTATCGCGAAGCGCTTGGCGACGAGATCGGCGAGATCCCGGCCGGGCTCTATCCCGGCGACTATCTGGTCCCGGTCGGGCAGGCGCTGGCCAAGGAATTCGGCCGGTCCTTGCTGCAGATGCCGGACGAAGAGGCGCTCGCCATCGTCAAGGACCGCACCATCGACGCCATGATGGCGATGATCCGCGAGGATCTGGCGCTGCTCAACGTGCATCATGACGTGTTCTTCTCCGAACGCACGCTGCACGCCGACAATGCCAGGAAGATCCGCTCGGCGATCAACGACCTGACGCTGAAGGGCCATATCTACAAAGGCAAGCTGCCGCCGCCCAAGGGCGAGAGGCCGGACGACTGGGAAGATCGCGAACAGACCCTGTTCCGGTCGACGGCGGTCGGCGACGACATGGACCGGGCGCTGGTCAAGTCGGATGGTTCGTTCACCTATTTCGCCGCCGACGTCGCCTATCTCAAGGACAAGGTCGATCGCGGCTTCGTCGAGCTGATCTATGTGCTCGGCGCCGATCATGGCGGCTATGTCAAGCGGCTGGAAGCGCTGGCGCGGGCGATCGCCGGCGACGATGTGAAGCTCACGGTTCTTCTGTGCAACCTGGTAAAGCTGTTTCGCGATGGCGAGCCGGTGCGCATGTCCAAGCGGTCCGGCGATTTCGTGACGCTGCGCGAAGTGGTGGAGGAAGTCGGACGCGACCCCATCCGCTTCATGATGCTTTATCGCAAGAACGATGCGCCGCTCGATTTCGACTTCGCCAAGGTGACCGAGCAGTCCAAGGACAATCCGGTGTTCTATGTGCAGTACGCTTCGGCGCGCTGCCATTCGGTGTTCCGGCAGGCGAGCGAGCAATTGGGCGAAGCGAATTTCGATCGCAACAGCCTGGCGGCTGCCGTGGCGTTGCTGACCGATGAAGGCGAGATCGGCCTGATCAGGAAACTCGCTGAATATCCACGGTTGATCGAGTCGGCGGCACTTGCGCTCGAGCCGCATCGGCTGGCATTCTACCTCTACGATCTGGCCTCAAGCTTCCACGGGCACTGGAACCGCGGCACCGATAATCCGGACTTACGTTTTGTTAAGGTTAACGACCGACAATTGACGCATGCCAGACTAGGGCTGGTGCAGGCTGTTTCGGATGTCTTGACGTCCGGCCTGACGCTGATCGGCGCCGCCGCGCCCACCGAAATGCGTTAGGTTTGACTAAAAAACCTGTCACCTTTTGCCCACATTGCGCTGGTAAGGGCCAACCCTGCGCGACGTCCATGGCGTCCGAATGAGTGCGAGTTCGGGAACAATAATGGCAGACAGAACCCAGCTGAGAATAGCCGACAACAACGACATCGCCAACGATGATCCGTTCGCGGAACTGACCAGGATCATGGGGTTCGACCCGCGCCAGCCGGTCAGGCCCCAGGCGCCCGCCCAGCCGAAAGCCGCCGCTGATCAGCAGGCGCAGGAGGCCGATTTCGACATCGATCTCGAAAAGGAATTGATGGGCGACTTCGACTTTGCCGAAGGCGACGCAGCGACCGTGGCCGATGTTGATGAGCCGGCCTTCGATGCCGCCGCTACCGACGGTACGGATGACGAACTCGCCATGGCGTTCGACGACATGCAGCTCGACGATGCGCATGGCGTCGATGACGCAGCTGTCGTCGCCGAGGCCGCGCCAGTTGTCGATCCCGCTTTCGATACGGATTTCGACGATGCGGTAGCCAGCTCCCTCGATGGCGTTTCGCCGCTCGATGACGATCTGCCCATGGCGGACGAGCTTGCGGCATCGCTCGATCAGGACTTCCGGCTTGATGACGCGATCGATGCGGCCGAACCCGCCCTGGCCGCCGAAGTGGCGGAGCCTGTCGCGGAGCCGGCCGTCGACCATGAATTCGACGATGGCTTTGCTCTTTCGCGCGAAGACGAACTGATGCTCGATGGTCACGTGGCGGAGCAGCAGCCTGAAGCGGCCGCGGCTCCGGTCGAGCCTCCCGTCGAGGCGGCGCTGAACGCGAACCAGGCGTTTTCCGAAGAGGATTTTGGCGATCGCTTTGATGACGCCACGGCTTTCGACGACGCTTTGGCGGATATCGATTTCGATCTGGCTGCCGATCACTCGGTCGCGACCGATGCGCCCGTGGCTGCGGAGACGGATGCGCTTGACGCGCACGACGTGACCGCCGAGACGGCCGATGCGCACGAAATGGATGACGTGTTCGCCAAGGCGACGGATGCGGAAGGCGAGGCGGCAGACCTGGCCGCCGACGAGCCACTCGACGATGCTTTCGAGCAGGACTTCAACGACGCGCTTGCCGAAGCGACGGACGAGCCGGCTGCCGAGCCTGAGGCTGCCACCGTTCAGCCGACCGCCCCGGCTATGGCCGAACCGGTCCATGCCGCTGCCGACGAGCGTAGCCTTGAAGACGAGTTGAACGCGCTGTTGGGCGCTATGAGCGCACGCCCGGTGCCGGTGGCTAAGGAGGAGGTCGCGGTTCAGCAGCCTATCGCCGCGACCGCGAAACCCGACGAAGAACCGGCGGCCGGTGACCTCGACTGGAACTTGGACGAACCTGCGGCGGCGCAGCAGCATCAGGCGGTCTCGACCGCTGACGTCGATCTTGACGATCTCATGCTCGATGAGCTTCAGGACCAGGACCTCGGCGCGCATGCCACTGCCTCTGAGGACGATGATTTCGAAGCGGAACTCGCCGCAAGCATCGACCTGGCCGAAGGCATCGACCTGGATGAAGGCGTCGCCACGGATCCCGCCGCGCCGGAAACTTTCCGCGACGATCCCCTCGATTGGCTGACGACGCAGTCCACGCCGCCCGAGCCGGCCCGTTCGTGGAGCCGGGTTACGCCGGTCCCGCAGCCGCAACAGGCGAGTTTTACCGCCCAGCCGATGGCTTCGGCGGCCCCCATGGCCGCGGCGCCGGCTGCCGCGGTCCCGACCTATCGTGCGGCTGAGCCTGCCGCTTATGCGGCGCCGGCCGCGGCGCAGCGCGAGCAGTCCCCTTTCGATGACGAGATGCCCGACGTCGAGACCGTCGATGTGCCGGAGCGCGTCGTGGCGCTTCAGGATGATCTCGACATTCCGGAATTGCACTTCGAAGAGGACGAGCCGGCCGCGCCCGGCTACGACGACCTCGACGCCGAATTCTCCAATCTGCTGACCGAGATGAATACAGTGGATGTCGCCGCGGCTCCCGCAAACGCCAGCGCGTCCTATGCCGACGACTCCTACAATCCCGGCTTCAAGTCGGGATACGATGCCTTTGAACCGGGCTATGAGGCTCTCAAGCCGGGCTATGAGACGCTCAAGCCGGGCTATGAGACGCTCAAGCCGGGCTATGAGGGGCTCAAGCCGGGCTATCAGCCCGAGGCGCGCACCTACGCGGCACGGCCGGCGGAAATGTCTGCCCGCGCGACAGCGCCGGCAGGTTATGCCGACGCGACCAATGGCTTCGACGTCGACGACTTGCCCGGCAGCCAGCCGGTTTCACAAGCCGACGAGTTTGCCGTCGACGAGCTCGACTACGATCCCGAGCTGGACGAGGCGATGTCGGTTCCGGGTCTCGCCGAACGCGAGGCCGGCGGGCCGTCTCGCAGGCGCGGCCTGTTCATCGCCGCCATTGTCGGTGCGGTCGTTGTCGCCGGTGGTCTCGGCGCGTTCGCGCTGTCTCTGGGCGGCGAGGGCGGCAGTGACGCCCCGGTCCTGGTCAAGGCCGACAACGCACCGATCAAGGTCAAGCCGGAAAACCCGGGTGGTGCGGTGGTGCCGAACCAGGACAACAAGGTCTACGACGCGGTGGCCAAGGGTGCCAGACCCGCCGAGCCGGTCCAGCAGAAGCTCGTCACCAATGTCGAGGAGCCGGTCGACGTGGCGGCGAAAGATCCGACTCGCGCCGTCGATCTCTCGCCCGACCAGACCGCAGCCGCCGTGACGGACGGCGACAGCGGCAATGCTTCAACCGCCGTTGCGGCGCCAGCCGACAACGCCGCGCCCGCAGCCAAGTCCGAGGATCGCATCGCGCAGGTTCTCCAGGATGCCGACAAGGGAACGAATCCCGACGTCGTCGCCGTGGCGCCGCGCAAGGTCAGGACCATGGTGGTCAAATCGGACGGGTCGCTGGTGCCGCGTGAGGATCCGGCGCCCGCCGCACCGCAAGTGGCTGCCGTGGAGCCGGTCGATCCGGCGCCGCAACATGTCGCGCCGTCGGCTCAGGCCGATGCCGATCAGACCGGCACGGTGGCGCCGGCCGCCGCACAGGCGGACGATGAGCCGGCCCTGAAACCGGTGGCCGAGCCCAAGACCGAAGCCAAGGCGCAGTCGGCCAACACGCCGGCCAAGGTTCCGGTCGCGCCGCAGCGTCCGTCCGACCAGCCGGTCGACGTGGTCGGCGAGGTCAAGCCCGATCAGGTTGCCTCCATCAGTCCGGCGGCGCCCTCGACCGGCGGCGGTTCTTGGTCGATGCAGATCGCCTCGCAGCCGACGGTCGAAAGCGCGCAGTCGACCTATCAGGACCTGCAGCGCCGCTACGGCGGCGTGCTTTCCGGCCGCACCGCCAACATCGTCAAGGCGGAGATCGCCGGCAAGGGGACTTTCTACCGCGTCCGCGTGCCTGCGCAGTCGCGCAACGATGCCATCAATCTGTGCACCAGCTACAAGGCTGCCGGCGGCAACTGCTTCGTGTCGAGGTAGTCATTCACCTCTCCCGTACTGGAGGAGAGCAGTGCGAAAACCGGCGCGGCCTCAACGCCGCGCCGGTTTTCTTTTGATTTTTCGACGTGATTCCCTTTGGCCGTGGAAGATTCTAGACTCGTCGGCATGACCGAATCAAAATCCATGATCCTCGGCTGTGCCGGGAAATCGCTCACCCGCGAAGAAATCAGTTTCTATCGCAATGAATGCCCGTGGGCCTTCATCCTGTTTGCCCGCAACATCGGCGAGACCGAGCAGATCCGCGATCTGGTCGCCGAGATGCGCGACTGCATCGGGCGCCCGGACGCGCTGGTGTTCATCGATCAGGAAGGCGGCAGGGTGCAGCGCCTGCGGCCGCCGCTGGCGCCGAACTATCCAGCCGGCGGCGCGCTCGGTGCGCTGTGGCGCGACGACCACGACGCCGGAGCCCGCGCCGCCTGGCTGATGGCGCGGCTGCACGCTTTCGACCTTCTGCGCTACGGCATCACGGCGGATTGCCTGCCGGTGCTCGACGTGCCGATCGAAGGGGCGAGCGACGTCATCGGCGCGCGCGCCTATGGCAAGGAGCCGCGCCCGGTTATCGAGCTCGGTCGTGCCGCGGCGGAAGGCCTGATGTCGGGCGGCGTGCTGCCGGTCATGAAGCACATTCCCGGCCATGGCCGGGCCTTCGCGGACACGCATTTCGAATTGCCTGTCGTCGACGCTTCGATGAGCGAGCTGCAGCGGCACGATTTTGCGCCGTTCAGGGAACTCAACCACCTGCCGATGGCGATGACCGCGCATGTCGTCTACAGCGCGATCGATCCCAAGAACCCGGCAACCACTTCCGGCAAGGTCATCGACGAGGTCATTCGCCGCGAGATCGGCTTCGATGGGCTCTTGATGAGCGACGACACCTCGATGAAGGCACTTTCTGGGGATTTCCCGACAAAGGCGGCCTCGATCCTTGCGGCCGGCTGCGATCTGGTCCTTCACTGCAACGGCGTTTTCGAGGAGATGGCGGGCATCGCATCGCGAACCAAAGGGCTTGAGGGCAAGTCGCTGGAGCGCGCAAACCGGGCAATGACCTATATAGAAAAACGCGACGCGGCTGAAGAAACCGAGATACGCGCCGAATTCGCCACCTATTTCGATGCGGTGGCCTGACAAAGGGAAGAACGGGACGTGGCGGAAGCATTGGAAAGCAACGCCGGGAAGGCTGCACCGATGGACCGCCTGTGGGCCGAAAGCGATGAGAGCCGGCTGACCGGCGATCCGTCGCTGGTCGTCGACGTCGCGGGCTTCGAAGGCCCGCTCGATCTTCTCCTGCATCTTGCCCGCAACCAGAAGGTCGATCTCGCGCGCATTTCAATCCTTGCGCTGGCCGAGCAGTATCTGGCTTTCGTCGAGACGGCGAGGGCACTGAGACTGGAGCTCGCCGCCGATTATCTGGTGATGGCGGCGTGGCTCGCCTTCCTCAAATCGAAGCTTTTGATTCCAAAGCAGCCGGGAGAGGAAGGCGAAAGCGGCGAAGAACTGGCGGCGGTGCTGCAATTCCGGCTCAAGCGGCTGGAAGCCATGCGCGATGCATCGGCACGCCTGGTCAACCGAAACCGCCTCGGCCGCGACGTGTTCGCGCGCGGCATGCCGGAAATGGTCATCATCGAGAAGCGCAATGCCTATTCGGCGTCGCTCTACGATCTGCTCACCGCCTATGCCCAGCAGCGGCAGAAGCAGGCAATCACCAATGTCACGATCGCCAGGCGCGGCGTCTGGTCGCTCAAGGACGCGCGCGACATCCTGACCAGGCTGATCGGAAGCTTGCGGGACTGGACGGCGCTCGACAGTTTTCTCGTCCGATACTTGTCCAGCCCCGAAGAGCGGCGCACCGCGATCGCCAGCTCGTTCGCGGCGACATTGGAACTGGTGCGCGAGGGCAAGATGGATGTGCGGCAGGACGAGGTGTTCGCGCCGATCTATCTGCGCGACCACCGCGCACAGGCAATCAAGGCAGTCGAGGTGGCATCATGAGCGAACGCGCCAACGCTTCGGTTATCCCGTTCAAGATGGACAACGAACCGGAGGAGGGCGAGATCGACCAGGCTTCGGTTCAGAATCCGGCCGAGCGGCTGCATATGGCGGAGGCGGTGCGCATGGCCGAGGCGATCGTTTTCGCCAGCGCCGAGCCCGTCAGCGAAAAGCAGTTGGCCGCGCGCCTTCCCGATGGCATCAACATCGCGCTTGCGATGGCCGAGCTGCAGCAGATCTATGCGCGCCGCGGCGTCAACCTGGTGCGGGTCGGCGATGCCTGGGCGTTTCGCACCGCCGGCGATCTTGCCTTCCTGATGAGCCGCGACACCGTGCAACAGCGCAAGCTGTCGCGCGCGGCGCTCGAGGTTCTGGCGATCATCGCCTATCACCAGCCGGTGACGCGCGCCGAGATCGAGGACATCAGAGGCGTCGAAACCTCGAAAGGCACGCTGGATACGCTCTTGGAGACGGAATGGGTGCGCATGCGCGGCCGGCGCAAGACGCCCGGCCGTCCCGTCACCTATGGCACCACCGAAACCTTCCTCGACCATTTCGCGCTCGAGGAAATCCGCGATCTCCCCGGCATGGAGGAGTTGAAGGGCGCCGGCCTGCTTTCGGGCCGCATGCCGTCGAATTTCTCCATTCCGCAGCCGCCGGCCGATCCGGATGCGCTGACCGAGGACGAGGATCCGCTGACCGATATCGATCTCGAGGAACTCGGCCTGCTGACGCCGCGCGTCACGGAAGATTGACCGCAAGCCTCTGTTCCTGGAGGCTTTCCCGGGCTAGATGCGCCGATTGGTAGCGGACCGCATCGCCGAAAATGCGTGACATCCGACACCCTTTCATAAACTCTGTCGCGGTTGTGTTTGAATCCCAACGCGAAAACGCATAGATCATCGTCAGGGAAACCATTCGAGAGAGAGTTGCTATGGGTTCATTTTCGATTTGGCACTGGATGATCGTGCTGGTCATCGTGCTTCTGGTGTTCGGCCGCGGCAAGATACCCGAGCTGATGGGCGACATGGCCAAGGGCATCAAGAGCTTCAAGAAGGGCATGGCCGACGACGACGTTGCCGATGACAAGCGGACCGTCGAACATCGCGCCGACGAAACCGTTTCGGCAGCGAAGGAAAAGGCCAGCAAGAGCTGAGCCAAGGGTTGTTGCTTTGTGCGTGTCGTTGTCCCAAAACCGCTTCGCACTTTTGGGCGGCATGCATTAGTCGGAACGGATAGCCATGTTTGAAGTCGGCTGGACCGAAATGCTGGTGATCGCGATCGTCATGATCGTGGTCGTCGGGCCGAAGGATTTGCCCAACATGCTGCGCACATTCGGCCGCACCACGGCGAAGCTGCGTGCCATGGCCGCCGATTTCCAGAAGCAGTTCAACGAGGCACTGAAGGAAGCGGAGCTCGACGACGTCAAGAAGTCGGTCGACGAGCTCAGGGGGCTCAGCCCGGTTGCCGAGATCAGGAAGCAGCTCAATCCGTTCGAGCAGGCGGCCGCCGATGTGCGTTCCGGCGTCGACGCGGCGATGAAGCCGAAGCCGGCCGCCGATACGGCAGCGCCCGCCGGCTCGGTACCGCAGTCGGCCGAACCTTTGAAGAACGGCGCGACCACCATGGCGGGGCCCAATGACCCCGCTACCACGCCGGCCGCGCCGATCTTCCCGGTCATGACCGACGAATCGGTGGTGGCGTCTTCAGTGCCGACAGAGCTGACGCCAAAGGCACCCGCGGCAGGGAAAGCGGCAAAGCCTGCGCCTGCCAGGGCTTCGGCGAATGGCGCAAAAGCCTCGGCGCCTGGGAAAGCGGCGACCGCCAAGGCCGCGCCAGCACCCAAAACGCCGGCGAAGCCCGTAGCGGCTTCAAAAGCTGAAAGCTCCAAGGCTGCCAAACCGGCAACAGCCAAGGCGGCCACGACCAAGGCCGAGGCGAAACCGGCTCCGGCGAAGAAGCCGGTTGCCAAAAAGACGGCGGGAGCCGCCAAGTGAGCGTTTCGGACAAGGAAAAGGACGAGATCGAGAAATCGTCGGCGCCGCTGATGGAGCATCTCATCGAATTGCGCCGGCGGCTGATCTGGTCGCTCGGCGGTTTCTTCGTCGCCTTCCTGGTCTGCTTCTTCTTCGCCAAGAAGCTGTTCAACCTGCTGGTCGTGCCGTTCAAATGGGCGACCCAATGGGCGGGGCTCGACCCGCACAAGGTCGAGCTGATCTACACCGCGCCGCAGGAATTCTTCTTCACCCAGGTCAAGCTTGCCATGTTCGGCGGCATGGTGATCGCCTTTCCGCTGATCGCCACGCAGATCTACAAGTTCATTGCACCCGGCCTCTACAGGAACGAGCGCAACGCCTTCCTGCCGTTCCTGATCGCGTCGCCCATCCTGTTCCTGATGGGCGCCTCGCTGGTTTATTTCTTCTTCACGCCGATGGTGATGTGGTTCTTCCTCGCCATGCAGCAGTCGGGCACCAACGACCAGGTGCAGATTTCGCTGCTGCCGAAAGTGTCGGAATATCTCAGCCTGATCATGACGCTGATCTTCTCCTTCGGGCTGGTGTTCCAGCTGCCGGTGGTGACCAGCCTTATGACGCGCGTCGGCATGCTGTCGTCCAAGGCGCTGGCCGAGAAACGCAAATGGGCGATCGTCATCGCTTTCGTCGTCGCGGCGGTGCTGACGCCGCCCGATCCGATGAGCCAGATCGGGCTCGCCATCCCGACCATCCTGCTCTACGAGGTCGCCATCTGGTCGGCCAGGCTGATCGAGCGCAGCCAGGAGCGCGAGCGCCTGGCGCGAGAGAAGCAGCAGTCCGAGGAAGAGGTGGCGGAAAAGCCGGCGGACGCATCCTCCACATAGGCAAGGCCGCGTCGCCCCTGCGGGCTGCCGGGCCCAGAATCGGTGCACGGCCGGCGCCGATAGGAATTTTTTCTTGACTTCCTGCCCGCCACTATGGTAGATATTTGCCTATGGTGCTGATTTGCGCCAACCACCCGCCGCCGAGGCGGGTTTTTTATTTTTGGACTGTCGCGCTATCCCTCACCAGTCGAAAGCGGGCTCGCGGCCCTGCCGTCACCCAAGCCCGATCTTGCATCGATCAGAGATGCGGTTTACCCCCTCTGGCCTGAAACGCATCGCGAACCGGCGATGCGTTTGAGGCTATATTCTTGAGCATATCGTAGCGCAAACCGCCGTGCGCTTTGGGCGGCAAGCTACCGCAGGAGCTTTCAGACCATGCTTGACATCAAATGGATTCGCGACAACCCGAAGGCCCTTGTCGAGGCGCTGGCGAAGCGCTCATGGTCGGCCGAGGAAGCGCAGTCCACCGTCGAGGACCTGATCGCCAGGGACGAGGCGCGGCGCGAACATGTCACCGAGCTGCAGACCAAGCAGGAACGCCGCAACGCCGCCTCGAAGGAGATCGGCAACGCCATGCGCTCGGGCGATGCGGCCCTTGCCGAAAAACTGAAAGCCGAAGTCGGCGAGATAAAAACCTTCATCCAGAATGGCGAGGCGCGCGAACGCGAGCTTGACAAGGCGCTGAACGACGCGCTGGCGGTGCTGCCCAACGTGCCGCTCGACGACGTGCCGGTCGGCAAGGACGAGCACGACAATGTGGTCAAGCATATCGTCGGCGAGGTGCCGACTCGCCCGAACTGGGTGAAGGAGCATTTCGAGATCGGCGAAGCGCTCGGCATGATGGATTTCGAGCGTGCGGCAAAGCTGTCCGGCTCGCGCTTCACCGTGCTGAAGAGCGGGCTGGCGCGGATGGAACGCGCGCTCGGCCAGTTCATGCTCGACCTGCACACGACCGAGCATGGCTATGAGGAAGTCATTCCGCCGCTGATGGTCAAGGACGATGTTCTTTTCGGCACCAACCAGCTGCCGAAATTCGAGGAGGATCTGTTCTTCACGCCGCATGGAGATGGCAGGCTTGGCCTGATCCCCACCGCGGAAGTGCCGCTCACCAACCTGGTGCGCGAGGAGATCACCGCGCATGAGAAATTGCCGCTGCGCTATACGGCGCTGACGCCGTGCTTCCGGTCGGAGGCCGGTTCGGCCGGGCGCGACACGCGCGGCATGCTGCGTCAGCACCAGTTCTACAAGGTCGAGCTGGTGTCGATCACGGACCAGGAGTCCTCGCTGGCAGAGCACGAGCGGATGACGCAATGCGCCGAGGAAGTGCTGAAGCGGCTCGGCCTGCCTTTCCGCACCATGGTGCTGTGCACCGGCGACATGGGCTTCGGCGCGCGCAAGACCTATGACATCGAGGTCTGGCTGCCCGGCCAGAACGCCTATCGCGAAATCTCGTCCTGCTCTGTCTGCGGCGATTTCCAGGCGCGGCGCATGGACGCCCGCTACAAGGACAGGGATGGCAAGGGCAATCGCTTCGTCCATACGCTGAACGGCTCGGGCACCGCTGTCGGGCGCGCACTTATCGCCGTCATCGAAAACTACCAGAACGAGGATGGCAGCGTAACCATTCCTGAAGTGCTGCGGCCTTACATGGGCGGGCTGGAAAAGATCGAATCATCGAAGTGACTAGCTTGGCAGTGTCGCATTCCTTCGCGCCCCCCTCTGGCCTACCGGCCATCTCCCCCACTAGGGGGGAGATCGCCCTCTCATCCCGGCTTTCGCCAATTATTGGCGTAACAAGGAAGTCGGCGGTCATGGAACTGCCGATCTCCCCCCTTGTGGGGGAGATGGCCGGTAGGCCAGAGGGGGGCGCCATAGAGCGCTGCCGTCAATCCAATTCTGCGAAGGCGGCTTCATGCGCATTCTCCTGACCAATGACGACGGTATTCATGCCGAGGGCCTGGCGTCGCTCGAGCGCGTCGCGCGCACATTGTCCGACGATGTCTGGGTGGTAGCGCCGGAGCAGGACCAGTCCGGCTATGCGCACTCGCTGTCGATCTCGGAGCCGCTGCGGCTGAGGAAAATCGGCGAGAAGCATTTTGCCGTCCGCGGCACGCCGACCGACTGCGTCATCATGGGCGTCAAGAAGGTCCTGCCCGGCGCGCCCGACCTGATCCTGTCTGGCATCAATTCCGGCGCCAACATCGCCGACGACGTCACCTATTCGGGGACTGTCGCCGGCGCGATGGAGGGCGCGTTGCTCGGCATACGCTCGATCGCACTCAGCCAGGGTTACAGCACTGTCGGCGAGGACCGCGTGGTCCCTTACGAAACCACCGAGGCGCTGGCGCCGGCGCTGCTCAAGAAACTCGTCGCGACGCCGTTGCCGGATGGCGTGCTGCTCAACGTCAATTTTCCGAACTGCCTGCCTGAAGAGGTCGCCGGCACGGTGGTCACTTCGCAGGGCAAGCTCGTGCACAGCCTGTGGGTCGACGAACGCCGCGACGGGCGCGGCCTGCCTTACTACTGGCTGCGCTTCGGCCGCGAGCCGGTCGAGGGCAAGCAAGGCACCGACCTTTTTGCCCTGCGCAATCGCCTGGTATCGGTGACGCCGTTGCAGCTCGACCTCACCGCGCATGAGATTCGTGACCAACTGAGCAAGGCCCTTGCATGAACCTGCCAATCGATGACCGAGAAGGATTTGCGGCCTTCCTGCTGCGCCTGCGCGGCAGGGGGACCGTGCCGAAGGCGCTGATCGCGGCTTTCGAGGCGACGCCGCGGCGCGGCTTCCTCGCCGCCCAATTCCATTCCATCGCCTGGTCGGACCGCATGCTGCCGATCGAGTGCGGCGAAGCGATCGAGGGTGCGGACATGCAGGCGGCGGTGATCGCCGCACTCGCCATCGAAGTCGGCAACCGCGTGCTCGAGATCGGCACGGGCTCCGGTTATACGGCAGCGGTGATGTCGCGCCTGGCGGGCCGGGTCGTCACCATCGACCGCTACAAGACGCTGGTCGAACAGGCCAGGCAGCGTTTCGAGGCGCTCGGCATCGGCAACGTCATCGCGCGCCAGGTGGATGGTTCCTCCGGTTTGGCTGCCGAAGGACCGTTCGACCGGATCGTCGCCTGGGCCGCCTTCGACAGCCTGCCGCGCTTCCTGCTCGACCAATTGTCGAGCGGCGGCATCGTGATCGCGCCGATCGGACCGGAGGAGGGCGAGCAGGTGCTGGCCAAGCTCACCAAGGTCGGCAGCCGTTTCGAGCGAGAGGATATCGGCCTCGTGCGCCTGCAGCCGGTATTGCGCAGCCTGGCGGCCGTTATCTAGGGATTGTCCATGTTCAGCCGGCCTGCAACCGCGGCTGCGCGTGCCTCTCTGTGGGCGGTCTGAACGGCCCCAAATATTTTAAGAAAATTTGCGTCTGATTCTAATGGGTTAACCGACCAGTAACATTAACGCGCTTTAATCCTGTCCAGTTGGTGCAGAGTTTGTGCGGGTTAGTGCGATGCAACTCAGTGTTTTGAAGGCAAACAGTCGCAATTTGGCGCGGGGGTGCGCTGTTCTCATGATCGCGGGCGCTGCGGCTGGGTGCAGCTCGCAAGTATCGCGGTTCAACGGCGTCGACGACGTCTTCACCTCCTCGACAAACAACCAGCGCGCCATCATCAACAAGCAGGATGCCGTGCAACAGCCCTATCCGGGGGATGTCGCCGCCGCGCCGCTCGATGGCAGCCACACGCAGTCGGTCAGCCGCTCCAGCCTCGAACCTGTTTCGACGCGGCCGTTGCCGCCGCCGGTCGCCCAGGCGCAGCCGGCTCCGGCGCTGGCACCCGCCGCCAATCCGGTGCGTGTTGCATCGGCGCCCGCTGTGGTGCGCCCGGCACCGCATGTCGACCGGACGACGACCGGCACGGTTGCTCCCGCGGCCAAGCCGTTCAAGGATGCCCAGCCCGACGCCAAGATGGCCGGCACGCGGCACGCTACCGAAATCGTCGTCAGGGACGGTGAAACGATCTCCGGCCTGGCGCAACACTACAAGGTGCCGGCCGACGTGATCATGAAGGTCAACGGGCTGAGCACGACCAAGGGACTGAAGACCGGCCAGAAGATCATCATTCCGGCCTACGCCTATTCCAGCAAGGCCGAGCCCAAGATGGCCGATGCCAAGCCCGCCAACGGCAAGCGCGACTTGCCGGCCACCGCGCCGGACAAGGTCGCCGTGCTGCCGCAGCAGCCGAAGCTCAAGGAGGGCAAGTCGGCCGCGCAGGTCGATGCTTCGGCCGCGGCGAACAAGCCGAAGGACAACAAGCCCACCCCGCAAATGGCCGCCGCCGCGCCCAAGGCCGGCGCCGGCGGTACCTATACGGTGCAATCGGGCGATACGCTTTCCTCGATCGCCAGGAAGACCGGCGTCGGCGTTGTCGCCATCAAGCAGGCGAACGGCATGCAGGACGGCTTGCTGAAGATCGGCCAGACCCTGAAGGTGCCGGCGGGTGGAACAGCGACCGTCGCCGCCGCCAAGCCGGCGAAGGTCGATCCGGTAACCACGGCCACCACGCAGCCTCCCGTGAAGGCAACGCCGTCGGAAACGTTGGCGTCCTACACGCCGCCGAAGAAAGACGCGAAAGTCATTCAGCAGGCCGAGGACGACGATGTTGCGGCACCCGACGCCACGGGCATCGGCAAGATGCGCTGGCCGGTGCGTGGTCGCGTCATCTCCGGTTTCGGTTCCGGCAAGGACGGCGTCGATATCGCCGTGCCCACGGGCACGCCGGTCAAGGCGGCCGAGAATGGGGTCGTCATCTATGCCGGCGACGGCCTCAAGGAATTCGGCAATACGGTGCTGGTGCGGCACGAGAACGGCCTGGTCACCGTCTATGGCCATGCCAGCTCGATCGAGGTTCAGCGCGGCCAGAAGGTCAAGCGCGGCCAGGAGATCGCGCTGTCGGGCATGAGCGGCACGACGGACTCGCCGAAGCTGCACTTCGAAGTGCGCAAGAACTCGGCCCCGGTCGATCCCTCCGGCTATCTCGAATAGTCGGGGTTATTTCGAATAGAATAAAAAAAGCGATTTGCGGGCCGCCTGACCTCCAGTCCGGCCCGCCGGCTCGGCCCGCCCCGCAAGGAGCGGGCTTTTTCAGTTGGTTGCGGGATCCACGTCGTTGTTTCCATACATGTCGCGGTTCCAAATTCGGGGGCGCCGTCAGAAAAGCGGTTATCTGCATTTTAACTAATATAGAGGAAAGTCATTTTCGGCGCTCTGCAAGGAGAGTGGAATGACTGAATTTGTCGAAGAGGATGAACTTCCGTCTGCCAGTCCAACCCATCGCTGGCAATCGCATGTGCGAGCGACTGCTTTAATTGTCGCGCCGGTCATTTCGATCGGATGTGCCGCTCTGGCCGGTTATTTCTCCTATGCGGTGATCAATACCAAGCCGCCCACGGACATGTCCAAGCTGGCCATTTCCATCCTGAAATCAGGCGATGCTTCACCGGAAATGCAAGCCTGGGCGACCGATACACTCGGCATACAAACCGATATTCCCATGGTCCTGGGAAGCATAAAGCCTGTGCGGGAATGAACACGATATAGAAACCAGCGTCCCCGGACGGGGTCGGCCACGAAACTTTTGTGGCCGGCTCCTGCCGTCACTCGGTCGATCCCGCCTAGTCCTTCAACGGCTTGCCGAGCCGGCCAGCCAGGTCCTGCGTGAACTGCCAGGCGACGCGGCCCGAGCGGCTGCCGCGTGTCGTCGCCCATTCCAGCGCCTCGGCTCGCAACTGCTCGGGGTCGATGTCGAGCCCATGATGGTTGGCATAGCCGTTGACCATTTCGAGATATTCGTCCTGCGAACATTTGTGAAAGCCAAGCCACAAGCCGAAGCGATCGGAGAGCGAAACCTTCTCCTCGACCGCCTCGGACGGATTGATGGCGGTGGAGCGCTCATTGTCGATCATGTCGCGCGGCAGAAGATGGCGGCGGTTCGATGTGGCGTAGAAGATGACATTGGCCGGGCGGCCCTCGACGCCGCCTTCGAGCGCTGCCTTCAATGATTTGTAGGAGGTATCGTCATGGTCGAAGGAGAGGTCGTCGCAAAACAGGATGAAGCGGTAAGGCGCGGCCTTCAGCAGCGTCATCAGCTTCGGCAGCGTATCGATATCCTCGCGATGGATCTCGATCAGCTTGAGCGGGCGGTCGGGTTCCGGCGAGGCGTTGATTGCGGCATGCACAGCCTTGACCAGCGACGATTTGCCCATGCCGCGCGCGCCCCACAAAAGCACGTTGTTGGCGGCGTAGCCGGCGGCGAAGCGCTCTGTGTTGTCGACGAGGATGTCGCGCACGCGGTCGACGCCGCGGATCAGGCCGATATCGACGCGGTTCACCTTGCGCACCGGCTCCAGGTAACCCGGATCCGCCTGCCAGACGAAACAATCGGCCCCGCCAAGGTCGGTTTCGGGCACAGGCGACGGGGCGAGGCGGCTGACCGCCTCGATCAGACGGTCGAGTTTCTGGTTCAAGGCGTCGATGCTGATATCGGTCATCTCTGGTCTTTGCTTCGGTTCTTGCGTGGGGCAGGTTCGACCCCGGCGGTTTCGAAATCGGCTGCAACCGTTTGTTCGAGCGTGATCTTTTGCGAAAACCCGCTCGCGCTTTTCGCGGCCATGCTCTAACACGGGCGAACAAGCCGGAAAAGCAGCCGATTTGCCCGGCCACGCAGTTGCATTGGCAACTTTACCGACTATATTCCGGCCAAATTTCGCGGGGCTGCCAAATCCACTGAACCCTTTGGCGGCTGTTTTCAAAATTCAGGAGTACCTCGATGTTCGTGACACCGGCATATGCCCAAGGCATTGGGGCTTCACCCGATATGTTCATCAGCATTTTGCCGTTTGTCCTGATCTTCGTGATCATGTATTTTCTCATCATCCGGCCGCAGCGCACGCAGCTGAAGAAGCGCGGCGAGATGCTTGCCGCGGTACGCCGCGGCGACACGGTCGTCACCGGCGGCGGCTTCGTCGGCAAGGTGACCAAGGTGATCGACGACAATGAGCTCGAGATCGATCTCGGCGGCGGCACCAAGGTGACGGCGCTGCGCTCGACGATCGCTGATGTGCGCGTCAAGGGCGAGCCGGTGGCGAACCAGAACGCCAAGAAATAACCAAATTCCAGGCGGAGCGATCCGCGGACACGCTCTGACGGACGACGCTATATGCTTTATTTCTCGCGCTTCAAGATGATCCTGATCTGGCTGGCCGTGGCCGCCACAGTGGTCCTCGCCGCGCCCAATCTCATTCCTGCAAGCACGCTGGCGCAGCTTCCGAGCTGGGTGCCCAAGCGGCAGATGACGCTTGGCCTCGACCTGCAGGGCGGCTCGCACATCCTGCTGCAGATGGATCAGAACGACCTGGTCAAGGCGCAGCTGGAGACGACGCGCGACGAGATCCGGACGCTGCTGCGCGAGGCCAAGATAGGCTATACGGGCCTGGCGGGCACGGGCAGGACCGTGCAGGTCCGCATACAGGATCCTAACCAGCTCGACGCGGCCAAGACGGCACTGAAGCCGCTGACCGAGCCGGTTGCCGCCAGCCTGTTCACCGGCGGCTCCGTCCAGGAGATGGCGCTGGACGATTCCGAGCCCGGCCTGCTCAAGTTCAGCGTGACCGACGCCGGCATAAAGTATCGCACCTCGGCTGCGTTGGCGCAGTCGATCGAGGTCGTGGAACGCCGCGTCAACGAACTCGGCACCACCGAACCGATCGTGCAGCGGCAGGGCGACGACCGCATCCTGGTGCAGGTGCCCGGTTTGCAGGACCCGCAAAGGCTGAAGGAAATCATCGGCCAGACCGCCAAGCTGACCTTCCAGATGGTGGACGAGTCGATGCCGGTGCAGGATGCGCTGAAGGGCCGTCCGCCGGCCGGTTCGTCGATCCTCTATTCGCAGGACGATCCGCCGGTTCCCTACCTGATCGAAAACCGCGTCATCGTTTCCGGCGAAGACCTCTCCAAGGCGACCGCAACCTACAATTCGCAGACCAACGAGCCGGTGGTTTCCTTCACCTTCAACTCGCGCGGCGCGACACGGTTCGGGCAGGCGACATCGCAGAATGTCGGCAAGCTGTTCGCCATCATCCTCGACAACCAGGTGATTTCGGCGCCGCAGATCCGCGAGCCGATCCTGGGCGGCACCGGCCAGATATCAGGCAATTTCACGGCCGAGAGCGCCAACGACCTCGCGGTCCTGCTGCGCGCCGGCGCGCTGCCGGCAAAGCTGACCGTGATCGAAGAGCGCACGGTGGGCCCGGGCCTCGGCCAGGATTCGATCCATGCCGGCAAGGTCGCCGGCATCATCGGCTCTATCCTTGTCGTCGCCTTCATGTTTGTTGCCTACGGCTTCCTCGGCTTCCTCGCCAATATCGCGCTGGCGGTGCACGTGGCGATGATCGTCGGGTTGCTGTCGCTGCTTGGCGCGACGCTGACCTTGCCGGGCATTGCCGGTATCGTGCTGACCATCGGCATGGCCGTCGATTCAAACGTTCTGATCTACGAGCGTATCCGCGAGGAGCGGCGAAACGGCCGCTCCGTGATCCAGGCAATCGATACCGGTTTCAGCAAGGCGCTGGCGACGATCGTCGATTCCAACGTCACCTCACTGATCGCGACCGTGGTGCTGTTCTATCTCGGAACCGGTCCGGTGAAGGGCTTTGCCATCACCTACGCCATCGGTATCCTGACCACGGTGTTCACCGCTTTCACCTTTACCCGGCTGCTGGTGTCCATCTGGCTGCGCCGCGCCCGCCCGAAGGAATTGCCGCGGGCGCCGGTGACCTTCATCCCGCCCGGCACGAAGATCCCGTTCATGGGTATCCGCCGCTGGACCTTCGCGCTGTCGAGCCTGCTGTCGGTCCTGTCGGTGGTGCTGTTCATGACCGTCGACATCAACTATGGCATCGATTTCAAGGGCGGATCGCTGATCGAGGTGAAGTCCAAGAGCGGCAATGCCGATCTTGCCGACATCAGAGCCAGGCTCTCGGAACTGAATATCGGCGAAGTGCAGGTGCAGCAGTTCGGCGAGCCGAACGACGTGCTGATCCGTGTCGGCACGCAGGACGGCGGCGAGAATGCCGAGCAGACCGTCATCGACAAGGTTCGTGGCGAGTTGCAGGACAATTACGATTTCCGCCGCGTCGAGGTGGTGGGACCGACCGTGTCGGGGGAACTGGCCAAGCAAGGTACGATCGCCATGCTGGTCGCGCTGGTGGGCATCCTGATCTATGTCTGGTTCCGCTTCGAATGGCAGTTCGCGGTCGGCGCCATCGTGGCGACCGTTCACGACGTGGTCATGACCATAGGCTTCTTCGTCATCACCGGGCTGGAGTTCAACCAATCGTCGCTGGCGGCGATCCTGACCATCATCGGCTATTCGCTGAACGACACGATCGTGGTCTATGACCGCGTTCGTGAGGACCTCAGGAAATACAAGAAGATGCCGCTGCCGCAGCTCCTCAACAACGCCATCAACGAGACGCTGTCGCGAACGACGCTGACCTCGGTGACGACGATCCTGGCGCTCCTGGCGCTGGTGCTGTTCGGCGGCGAGGTGATCCGCTCGTTCACGATGGCAATGCTGTTCGGCGTGGTGTTCGGCACCTATTCGTCGATCTTCATCGCCGCGCCGCTGCTGATCCTGTTCAAGCTGCGGCCGCAGGCGACGAGCTCGGACGAGGAAAAGCCGGTCGGCGGCGGCAAGGCGGTTGCGACCTGACGCGCGGCCCGAAGGGCGGATAGGCAGAGGATGGCCAAAGGCATCGTCATCCGCGAGGCGCATTTCCCCGGCCGCGCCCCTATCGAGGCGTATGGCAATGGCGGCTTCCGCTTCGCCGACATGTCGCATCGCGGTTCGCTTCTGTGCCTGCCGTCGGGTATCCATGGCTGGGAGCCGGCGGACCCATCTGCGCTGACGGTGGCGGATTTCGAACGGCTGCTGGCCCAGGCCGAGAAGATCGAAATCCTGCTGGTCGGCACGGGCAATGATTTACGACCCTTGCCGGCGCAGCTTCGCGCCGCCTTGAAGGCCGCGGGCATAGCCGCCGACCCGATGGCGACCGGTGCAGCGGTGCGGACATATAATGTCCTGCTCGCCGAGGATCGCGCGGTCGCCGCCGCGCTGATCGCCGTCGACTGACGTGGACCACAGGGGCGAAATCGTCATGGGCGCCGTGCGCGCCGCCGACCATGACCGCTATCTCAGCGCGCTCTATGCGCCAACCGACAAGCGCGACGCGCTGTTTTCGCTCTACGCCTTCAATGCCGAACTAGCGGGCATTCGCGGTCGTATCCGCGAGGCCTTGCCGGGCGAGGTGCGGTTGCAATGGTGGCGCGATGTCATCGCAGCCGAAGGGGCCGAGACGGGCCATCCGATCGCTGATGCGCTGAAGGCCACGATTTCCAGGTACAGCCTGCCGAAGCCGGCATTCGAGAATATGCTCGAGGCCCGGATCTTCGACCTCTATGACGACCCGATGCCGTCGCGAACCGATCTCGAAGGCTATTGCGGTGAAACGGCAGCCGCGCTCATTCAACTGGCGGCAATGGTGCTGGATCCGGGAGAAGCGCCACGTTTCGCCGAACTGGCGGGCAGGGCTGGTTGCGCGCAGGCGATTACGGGACTGTTGCTCCTGCTGCCGCTGCATCGCAGGCGCGGGCAGTGTTTTGTTCCGGCCGACATCCTGGCCGCGGCGGGTTCGTCTCCGGAGGAATTCGTCACCGACGATGGTGGGCCAGGTGCGCAGCGCGCCGTCGCCGCCATGATCGCGCTGGCGCGGGAGCATCTCTCGGCTTTCGAGAAAGGCGCATCGGGTCTGCCGGCCTCGCTGCGCCCGGCCTTTCTGCCGCTGGCCCTGTCGCAAGCCTATCTGACGAAAATGGAACGCGGTTCGCCGCTCGACGGCACGGTGCGACTCTCGACCATGCGCCGCCACTGGCTCATGCTGCGTCGCGCGATGGTGGGCTGGCCAGCACTTTGACGTAAACGTCAATTATGCTAAGGAATCGCTCAACCGGGAACTGTTGCCAAGACAACAGGCCGGATGGAGGAGATGCCTGTCCATGAGCCTGCCCGTGCTGGTCGTGATCGTCGTATTCGGCATCGCGCTGTCGGTCGCCGCCGTTCATTTCACCGGCGGCAGCCGCGAGGCCAGGCTCGCCGATGCGGAGCAGGCGCGCGAGCGTTTTGCCGAGGATTTTCCGGATGAACCGGCGGCCGCCATCCACCTCGCATCCGATGGCCGGACCGCGTTCCTGGAACTTGGGTGCGGGCGCCTCGGCATCGTCCAGACCATCGGAGACCGTTTCCTGACGCGTATCGTCACGCCGCGCGATGTATTGGCACAGAGTGACGATGGTGCCGGCACGATTGCATTGCGCCTTGCCGATTTCACTTGGAAAGGCGGCCGCTTCGCCTTCGCCAACGCTGCCGACGCGCACGCTGTGCTCAAAATTCTTCAGCCGCAGCATCCGAGTTCGACGAGGGAGGCCGCGTGATGGACGACTACAATTTTCCGCAGGTTACTCAGCTTGCCATCCCGTTCTTCGTCGCCGCGATCCTGATCGAGCTGTGGCTGGTGCGTACCGGCCGGGCCAAGGGCTCGTTCGAGACGCGCGACACGCTGACCAGCCTGATGATGGGCACCGGCAATGTCGTCGCCGGGCTGCTGCTCGGCGTCGTCTCCTACTGGGCGCTGCTGTGGCTCTGGCAGTTCCGTTTCTTCGACCTCGGCCTGTCGATCTGGGTGTTCCTGGCGGCCTTCCTGCTCGATGATTTGCGCTATTATGTCTACCACCGCATTGCGCATCGGGTGCGTTGGGTGTGGGCCGAGCACGTCAACCACCATTCCAGCCAGCACTACAATCTGTCGACGGCACTCAGGCAGAGCTGGACGGGTCTGTTCACCTTCATGTTCGTGCTGCAGGCGCCGCTGGTACTGCTCGGCTTCCATCCGGCGGTGATTGCCTTCACCTTCGGCTTCAACCTGGTCTGGCAGTTCTGGATCCACACCGAGACGATCGGCAAGACGTGGGGCTGGTTCGAATTCGTCTTCAACACGCCCTCGCATCACCGCGTCCACCACGCCACCAATCCGCGCTACCTCGACGCCAACTACGCCGGCACGCTGATCATCTGGGACCGGATGTTCGGCA
This sequence comes from Mesorhizobium sp. B2-3-2, assembly GCF_006442295.1. NCBI lineage: Bacteria > Pseudomonadati > Pseudomonadota > Alphaproteobacteria > Hyphomicrobiales > Phyllobacteriaceae > Mesorhizobium > Mesorhizobium sp. B2-3-2. The sequence continues at coordinate 188,829 of NZ_VFWA01000006.1, forward strand.
CCTTCGTCGAGGAGTTGGAAGAGGATCGGCCGCGCTACGGCATCGTGAAAAACCTTGGCACCTTCAATCCGCTGAAAGTGGCTTTCCACGAATGGATCGGCATGTTCAGGGATGCCTTCGCACCTGATCTGACCCTGAGCGACCGGCTGAATTACCTGATCAAGCCGCCCGGCTGGAGTCATGATGGCTCGCGCGAAACCTCCGAGACGCTGAAGGCGGCTTATGTCAGGCGAAATCCTGGCGAGGCAGGGAAGCCGGGACTGCCGATGGCGGGCGCCGGGCCGGCGGAGTAGCTGTTTCGTCGCGGTAGCTAAGAAGGGTCACTCGAACCGCCGTCGCGCATCAATGTCTCGTAATCGCGGCCGCCGTAGAAGATGTTGAGGATGTGGACGACATCGCTCTCGATCACATAGGCGATAAGGGCGGAATGCTCGAACGGAACGGTTCGCAGGCCCGGCACGATATCATCGCGGGAACGGCCGCCGCGAGGTGCATTGCCGATGCTCTGGCAACGGTCTTCGATGCGCAGCACGAATCTCAGCGCTACGTCGGGACTTCCGCCAGATTCGATTATGTATTTGAAAATGTTAGCAAGATCGTTATTGGCGCTTTCGCGATACTGAACTTCAAGCCGCCGAATCGTCGTCACGGCTCGAATATTGCTCAGCGAATTTCTTAAGCCGGTCGCGAACCTGTTCTCCAGAAAGGTTCGGCCTCGTGTCCTCGAGCGACGCCTTCACGCGCGCCCGGATCGACGCCATGCGTTCGGCATGCTCGTCCTCTTCGCGCTGGAAAGCGCGAAGCGCAGCGCGAATGACTTCGCTCGCCGAGCCGAAGGAACCGTCCTCGACTTTTTCGCGGATCATGCGCGCCATGGCGGGCGTGACGGTGACGGACAGTTTCTCGGCTGGTTCCATGCGATGACTCCCATGATCGAGCGAGTAGGATACTATCCTACTTTCCGCGGCAGGCCAATCTGAAAGGTTATTCCGCCGCTTGAGCTTGCGCCGGCAACCCCAGCCATTGCCGGCAATCACCCAGAGCACGCGACGTGATCGCGTGCCTTTTGGCAACTGTCTTGTCCTTGCCGCGCAGGCGTTTGCCTTCGATCTTCACCACCTCGACAGGCGGGAACAGTCCGAAATTGACGTTCATCGGCTGGAAAGAGCGCTTTCCCGGCTCGTCATCCGAAACAATATGACCGCCGGTGATGTGGTTGAGCAGCGCTCCGAACGCCGTGGTGAGCGGCGGCAGCGACGGCGCGTGGCCGAGCCGCTCGGCGGCGGCGAAGCGGCCGGCCAGCAGGCCGATGGCGGCGCTTTCGACATAGCCTTCGCAACCAGTGATCTGGCCGGCGAAACGCAAGCCGGGGCGCGACTTCAGCTGCAGCGAGCCGTCGAGCAAGGTCGGCGAGTTGATGTAGGTATTGCGATGCAGGCCGCCGAGGCGGGCGAATTCGGCGTTCTCCAAGCCAGGAATCGTGCGGAAAATGCGCACCTGCTCGGCATGCTTCAATTTGGTCTGAAAGCCGACCATGTTGTAGAGCGTGCCCAACGCATTGTCCTGCCGCAGCTGCACGACGGCATAGGCCTTGACGGTCGGATTGTGCGCATTGGTGAGGCCCATCGGCTTCATCGGCCCGTAGCGCAGCGTCTCGACGCCACGCTCGGCCATGATTTCGATTGGCAGGCAGCCGTCGAAATAGGGTGTGCCTTCCCATTGCTTGAATTCGGTTTTCTGGCCGTCCACCAGTGCCTGCACGAAGGCAAGATACTGGTCCTTGTCCATGGGGCAGTTGATGTAGTCCTTGCCGGTGCCGCCGGGCCCAACCTTGTCGTAGCGGGACTGGAACCAGCAGGTGTCCATGTCGATCGTGTCGAAATGGATGATCGGCGCGATCGCATCGAAGAAGGCGAGCGCATCGGCACCCGTCGCTTCGGCAATCGACTGTGCGAGCGAGGGTGCGGTCAGCGGGCCGGTGGCGATGATGGCCTGGTCCCATTCGACCGGCGGCAAGCCGGGAACTTCCTCGCGCTGGATGGAGATCAGCGGATGTGCCTCGATCCTGGCCGTCACCGCGTCGGAAAATCCGTCGCGGTCCACGGCCAGCGCGCCGCCGGCCGGCACCTGGTTGGCGTCGCCCGCGCTCATGATCAGCGAGCCGGCCAGCCGCATTTCGGCATGCAAAAGACCGACGGCGTTGTTCTCGGCGTCGTCGGAGCGGAAGGAATTGGAACAGACGAGTTCGGCCAGGCCCTCGGTCTTGTGCGCCTCGGTGCCGCGAACCGGCCGCATTTCGTGCAGCACAACGGGAACGCCGGCTTGGGCCGCCTGCCATGCGGCTTCGGATCCGGCGAGGCCGCCGCCGACGATGTGGATGGGATTTTTGCTCATGAGCGCCGGAATAATCGCTTGGGGGAACGATTGCAATTGCCGCTCCTGAGGCGACGTGGCCGTGACGGCGAAAGCTGCCCCCGAAAACAACAACACCCGCCGGGGGAGGAGGTCCGGCGGGTGTCGTTTTTGGGGTCGACCCTCGGGAGGAGGTGAAGGCCGACCATATTCGTCATCGCCGGGGAGGAGGTCGGCTCTGACGAAATTCTTTTTGCCATTTGAAAGGGGGCAAACCCTCTGGAGCAAAATTCATTTTGCTCCGGGGAAACAACGCCCGCCGCGGGAGGAGGTGCGGCGGGCGCCGTTTTGGTGGTCAACCCTTGGGAGGAGGTAAGGGGTGACCGTATTCGTCAGGGTCGGGGAGGAGGTCGACCCTGGCGAAATTCCGTTGGTTAGATCGCCTGGCGAGCGATGATCTTGATTTCGTCGCGGACGATGCCGAGATCATGCAGCTGGCGGTTGGAAAGGCGACCCAGCTCGGTAACCGTCTCGCGATAAACGCGCCAGTTACGATAGTTGCGGATCAGGTTCATTGTCATGCTCTTCTCAAAACTGGTTCGGACCATTCGCGGTCCGAAGGATTAGACCGCCTTGCGAGCGACGTAAGGAATGTCGCTGCGGCTGATGCCGAGGTCGGTCAGTTCACGGTTGCTCAGGCGGCTCAGCTCGGAAACGGTGTCCCGGTAGCGGCGCCAGTTGCGGTAGTTGCGGATCAGGTTCATGGTAGTTCTCGTTTCGTCTTTTCTTGCGGATCATTCCGTTTGTGTACGAACCATAAATAGGCGGGCTCATATCGATTTAAAAGCGCTATGGCTGCATGGCAGCAATGCAAATTGTGCAATGCAACATTAACAAGCCTTCACGGACCTGACACAAAGAAGCCAGAATCAGAAAGTGCCGTGACGTCAACGGTTTGGCAGCTCCAGCTGAAAAACCGACCAAGCAGCGGGGGGAAGACATGGCGGGCTACGCGACACGGGTCAGGTCGGACATTGCGCGATGGTTCGAGGCCGGACTGATCGACGCCCCGACGGCCGATGCATTGAGGCGCGACGTCGAGGCCAACGCGCGCCAGTCGTTGAGCTTCGGTTCGATCCTGGCGATGATGGCGGCGCTGCTGTTCGGCGCGGCCATCCTGATCTTCGTCGCCGCCAACTGGGAAGCCATTCCGCGGCTGGCGCGGGTGGCCGCGCTCTTTGCCGTCATCCTTGGCGGCTATGTCGGCGGTGCTGTGCTGAAGACGCGCGACCATGCGGCGACCGGCGAGGCTCTGTGGATCGTGGCGGCGGCTGCTTTCGGCGGTTCGATCGCGCTGATCGGCCAGATGTACCATCTGTCGGGCGACGAGGCCTCGGCCTTGATCACCTGGGGCGCCGGCACCGCATTGGCGGCGGTGGTGCTGCGGTCCAATCCGCTGACCGTCGCCGCAGTCGGCATCGCCGACGCCTGGCTGTTCCTGAAAGGGTTCGACTATTTCAGTCGCAGCGAATTTCCGCATCTCTTCCTCGTCATGGCGCTCGTGCTGTTCGCCGTCTCTTTCTGGACCCGCAGCCAGGCGGCGCGGCACCTGATCATCCTGTCGCTGCTCTTCTATCTTGTGTTGGTCGCCGTGGATCACGAGACGCTGCCGGTGGCGATCCCGCTGGTCGTCGTGTCGGTATTGTTGTTCGTGGCCGCCGTCTTCGCGCCGGAACCGGTCGACCGGATCGTGCAGCTTGGCGGCCGCTTGCCGCTACATGCCCTGCTTGGCTTCCTCACCGGGCTGGCCATCATCCAGTTCGAACTGGCCGACGAAAGCAGCTATAACAGCGGTTTCGCCATTGCCTCGGTCGTCGCGCTGGCCGGCATCGTCGCCGCCATTGTGCTCGCAGGGCGCGACAGCCGTGGCCTGCGCTGGCTTGCCTATCTCGGCTTCGCCTTCGAACTCGCCATGATCTATGTCGTGACCCTGCAATCGATGCTCGACACGGCCGGCTTCTTCCTTGCCGCGGCGGTGCTGCTTGGCATCCTTGCGATCGTCATCATCCGAGTGGAGAAACGCATGAAGGGTCCGGCCACCGGAGGAGCCACGGCATGATCACCGGAAAGAGGCTTGTTATCTCGGCGTTGGTGCTGGCGCTCGTCCAGGTCGGCTTCCTGGGCTGGATCATCGCCGGCCGGGCGGCGATCCTGCGCAATGGCAAGGACGTGCTGCTGAAGATCGAGCCGGTCGATCCGCGCGACCTGCTGCGCGGCGACTATGTGATGCTCGGCTACGACATCTCGCGCATACCGGTGAAGATGATCGCCAACATCCCGCCCGGAAAACTCTCCAGCGACGACACCTCGATCGTCGTCCGCCTGAAGAAGGACGCCGACGGCTACTGGACGCCGAGCACCGCCTGGTTCGGCACGGCGCCGACACCGGCCGGTGCCGACGAGGCCGACATTCGCGGTCATGTCGCCGAAGGCTGGGATCTTCGCGGCGAGGGAATGACGATCGCGCCGGATTACGGCATCGAACGGTTCTACCTGCCGGAAGGCGAGGGGATGGCAATCCAGAACGACATGCGGGTGCGCCCGTTCGGGATCCGTCTTGCGCTGGCCCGCGACGGCACCGCCCAGATCAAGGCGCTGGTGGACGGCGACAAGACGCTGTTTCAGGAGCCGCTATATTAAGCTGTGCTACGGGGTGGCCGCCATCCATGGCTTGAAGAGCCAAGGGGGGCCTCGAAGCTCACGCCTTGGAATGGCTGGAACGTCCTGAACGTCGATCGATCTCAGGGGCCATTTCCGGCATTCGCGTCTCGCCACTGGATTGTGTTGCATGATGGGTATACGCTCAACGCTGGCGGTGGCATTCAGAAAGATGGAAGCCGATGGCGACGGGGTACTTGGACCACCAGTTGGAGTGCCCCTTTTGCGGCACGATAAGACTGCGGATTCCTGCCGATGCCGAACCTTCGACCAGCATCCGGTGCGACGACTGCGGCCAGTATCTTGGCACATGGGACGAATTGCAGGATGATTTCCAGCGCCAAGGCGGCAATGACGGCATCTTCCGCCTCGACAAGGGGCGCATCAAGAAGCTCGCCTAAGACGGTTTCCTGATTTTTTGCCGGGCGCCGCGGACTAGCCGCGAAACATCGTCATGCCGGCATTCAGTGGTGCGCGTGAAGGGACTCGAACCCCCAAGCCTTGCGGCGGCAGGACCTAAACCTGCTGTGTCTACCAGTTCCACCACACGCGCCTCAGGCGGGCTGTAGCAGAGCCTCGCCGGACTTGTCGAGGTCTTGGGAGTGAGGTGAGATACCGCATCGTTCCCTGAACATCGCGGCGGCCGCCATCCCTGCCGGTTCGTCACGTCCGCATGGTTCCGGCGATAGCCATCATTCTGTCAATGTCAGGGCCGAAATGATGGTTATTCGCCTAAACGCGAAGATGGTTGAAAATTGGCCTCGCCTGTGACAAAAGGCGTGTCGAATGTGACGGGACGCGACGATCCGCTTCTGCAAAATGTGATAAGAAGTAGGAAAAACAAAGACTTATTCACATTTTGGAACGCAGTTTGGAAGGGTTTGAGCCGTATTTCCGGTCAAATCGCCAGGTTCCGTACCAAAAGCCATTCCCGGCAAGATTATACCGGCAGGCTGTGAACGGCGGAGAGCCGTTTGGCAGCCTCATTGGTGGAAACAAAGGTTTTACGATGCAGGTCACCGAAACACTTAATTCCGGTCTCAAGCGCGAGATCAAGATCACCGTGCCGGCCGGTGACATGGAAGCCAAGCTGATGGCGCGGTTGACCGACGCCAGGAACAAGGTTCGCATCAACGGCTTCCGTCCCGGCAAGGTGCCGGTGCAGCACCTGCGCAAGGTCTATGGCAAGTCGTTCATGGCCGAGGTGGTCAACGAGATCCTCAACGATTCGACCCGGTCGATCATTTCGGGCCGCGGCGAAAAAGCCGCCATGCAGCCCGAAGTCATCATGACCGAGGACGAGAAGGAAGCCGAGAAGATCCTGGCCGGCGGCGCCGACTTCGAATTCCGTCTCAATTACGAGATCATCCCGGCCATCGAGATCAAGGATTTTTCCGACATCAAGGTGACACGCCAGGTGTTCGACGTGCCTGAGGCCGAGATCGACGAGCAGGTCAAGCGCGTCGCTGAATCGGCGCGCAGCTACGAGCCGAAGACCGGCAAGGCGGCCGAAGGCGACCGCGTCAGCATCGACTATGTCGGCAAGATCGACGGCGAGGCCTTTGCCGGCGGCGCCGGCACCGATCAGCCGCTGGTGCTTGGCTCCAAGGAATTCATTCCGGGCTTCGAGGATCAGCTCATCGGCAGCAAGGCGGGCGACGAAAAGCAGGTCACCGTGACCTTCCCGGAAAACTACCAGGCGGCGCATCTGGCCGGCAAGGAAGCGACCTTCGACGTCACGGTCAAGGAAGTGTCCAAGCCGGGTGAGCTGGAAATCAATGACGAGACCGCGAAGAATCTCGGTCTGGAGTCGCTGGAACGCCTGCGCGAGATCGTGCGCGGCCAGATAGAGAGCCAGTTCGGCTCGATGACGCGCCAGAAGGTCAAGCGCCAGCTGCTCGACCAGCTCGATGCGGCCTATTCGTTCGAGGCGCCGTCGAAGCTCGTCGAGGCCGAGTTCAACAACATCTGGGCGCAGGTCAACCGCGATCTGGAAGCGGCCGGCCGCACCTTCGCCGATGAAGAGACGACCGAGGAAGAAGCCCGCGCCGAATATATGCGGCTCGCCGAGCGCCGCGTGCGCCTTGGCCTCGTGCTGGCCGAGATCGGCGAGAAGGCCGGCGTCACCGTCTCGGACGAGGAATTGCAGCGCGGCCTGTTCGAGCAGGTTCGCCGCTTCCCGGCCAACCAGCAGCAGGAAGCCTTCGAGTTCTACCGCAACAATCCCGAGGCGCTGAATGCGCTGCGCGCGCCGATGTTCGAGGAGAAGGTCGTCGATCACCTGCTCGGGCAGATCTCGGTCACCGACGTCAAGGTCAGCAAGGAAGAGCTGATGGCGGACGACGAGGAAGCCGAGACCGCGACCAAGGCGAAGCCGGCGAAGAAGGCCGCGTCGAAGAAGACTGAAGACAAGAAGAGCGACGACGCGGAAGAGCCGAAGAAGAAGGCAGCGCCGAAGAAAAAGGCCGCGAAGGACGCCGAATAAATCCCGACTTGATGGAACTGACGAAGGCCGCCCCTCGAGGCGGCCTTTTTCGTTGCGAAACTGCAACAGCCGATCCGTTTCGCGGATGGTGACCATTGTCGATACCAAGCATTGATCACTATCTGCGCTTCTGCTGCAAACCACAGGGTTGTTGGAGGGGCGGTTGAGCCTATTCTTCGAAACGCGACGCGTGGTCGCCTTGGCGATCGCCCTGGCCTTTGCCTGCGATTTTGCCCAGGCCGATGCCGGCACCTGGCGCATCGGCACGGACGATGACGGCCTCGTCACGGCTTCGGTCCATGCCACCAACAAGCTGATCACCGGCGGTGGCGCCCTGAGCTATAGCCCGATCCTGACCATCGCCTGTCGCCCGGACAGCCAACCGCGCTGGACCGAATGGCTGCAATTGAACGACACCGTCTCGGCCAATCGCAAGATCACCATGTCGGTCACCGTCGACGGCGACAACAAGTTCGACGAGAGCTGGTTGGTCGGCCCGCGCGGCCGCATGCTGGTGCGCGATGGCGCCGACGGCATAAAGCGCCTTGCCGCCGCGAACCGGCTCCAACTTTCGTGGCGCTTCGGGCTGCTGTCGGGACGCGGCCAGGCCGATTTCGACTTGACCGGCGTCGATGAAGCGGTCAGCCAGCTAGCCGGCAGTTGCAACGCCGCCATGCCTTGAACGTGTCCGCTGCGCGCTTCGGGCGCCGACGGAACCCGTTTGGCTATTTCAGCAAGCCGACCAGAACGTCGAAGGCGGCGTCGATGTCGGCGCGGACCGCGGCCTTGACCGCTTCCGCGTCCCGGTCACGCAACGCGGCGAACATCTCCTGATGGTGCGCATTGGCGGTCGAATAGTTTCCGGAATCGTGCAGCATGTTGAAATAAGGGCTGATCTGGAGCCACAGGTTCTCGATGATGTTGAGAATATTCTCGGAGCCGGCCGCCCGGTAGATGGAAAAATGAAAGGCGTAGTTGGCGCGCAGATAGGACTTGACGTCTCCCGCCGCGTTGGCCTGTTCGAGTTCGTCCAGATGCTGGCGCAGCCGGGCGATGGCTTGTTCGTCCATGCGCTCGGCCGCCCATGCGGCGGCGATCGCTTCGATCTCGAAGCGGACGTTTCTCAGATCGACGAGGCGTGCGCGGCTGAGTGCGGGAATGCCGATCGAGCGGCCTGAAACCACCATCAGCGCGTTGGCGGCGGTCAGCCGCCGCAGCGCCTCCCTGACCGGCATCGGACTGACGCCGAAAGCGTCGGCGAGGCTTTGCACCGTTACCATCTCGCCCGGCACGATGCTGCCGTCGAGGATCAGTTCGGTGACATGGCGATAGACCCTGTCCTGCAAGGTCTCCTTGGACAGGGGCGCGATCTCGACACCCGGCTTCCTGAACGCCGCTCCAGCCATCTCCCCTCAACCTTCCCGCGCAAGCTGCGCCATAGCCCGTATCCGGAATGCAGGCTTCCGGCTGCGGCGTCAAGCGCCCGGCCGTCGCCTGTCTTGAGCATATTTCATCATTGATCTTTGATCAAATGGTGGTACGGTTGTCATATCGGATGGCAAGGTCACGTCTCGTGCCCTTGGGAGGCATCCGATCGTTCGGATCGGGAGGAGTTTCATATGGGTATCGGATTGAAAGCCCGGCGGCTTGCGCTGCTGGCCGGCATGGCTGTCTGCGCTTTTGGCATCTCCGCGGCCGAGGCCGCCGAAAAACACAAGATTTTTCTCAGCATGAGCTACATCGGCAACGATTGGCAGGCCGAGGCGGCCAACATGGTCAAGGCCATGGCCGCTCACAAAAGCCTTGCCGACAAGGTCGACCTGCAAGTCCAGGTCGCCGGGCCCAATGCGCAACGCCAGATCCAGCAGATCAACGCCATGGTGCAAAGCGGCGCCGAGGCGATCGTCGTCTATCCGATCTCGCCGACCGCGCTCAATCAGGTCGTGAAGAATGCCTGCGACAAGGGGGTCAAGGTCTTCGCCTACGACGCCGAGATCACGGAACCCTGCGCCTACAACGTCCATATCGACCAGTTGGAAGCGGGCCGGGTGACCGCCGAATGGCTCGTGAAGAAGCTCAATGGCAAGGGCAACATCATCGCCGTCACGGGCGTTCCCGGAACATCCGTCGACGACCAACGGACGAAGGCTGCCAAGGAGGTTTTCGCCAAGTACCCCGACATCAAGATCGTCGGCGAGGCTGTCGGCATGTGGAGCCAGGCGGTCGCCCGCACCGAACTTTCCAAGATTCTCGCCACGCGCAACTGGAGCGATATCAACGGGCTGTGGATGCAGGTCGGCTGCTTCACCGCCAATTCGATGCAGCTCGAGGCGGGCAAGAAGGCCAGCGAGCTTCTGCCTTGCGCCGGCGAAGGCTCCAATGGCGGCCGCATCCAGATGCTGCCGGAAGGCACGGAGGTCGAGGGCGCTGCTTCTCCCTACGCGCCGCTCGGCGCGCCGCGCATTTCCTATGCCTCGCCGCCTTATTCCGGCGCGCTCGCCTTGAAGCTCGCCATCGAGGCGGTCGAGGGCAAGGATGTGCCTAAAGCGACGATCCTGCCGCTGCCGGTCGTCACCAACGAGACGATCAAGCTTTGCAACGAGGGCACCTGGGCGGAAATGAAGGCCGGATGCAACACCTTCAAACCGTCGCTGGTTTCCAACCCAGGCTGGTTCGCGTCGATCTTCTCCGACCAGACGCCCGAGATCGGTCTCAACGCGGCGCTCGTCGGTCAACCCGAAGAGTAAGCTTCAGCAGTCCGTGCGCGTGGGGCGCTGTGTGGCTCCGCGCGCATGCAGGCATGGCATGCCGGAACCGGGAATGATGACTTCAACAACGCATGTGCCGGCTATTGCCGTCAACGGCATACGCAAGGCGTTTGGAGCGACCGTCGCGCTTGACGACGTCTCCTTCGCGATCGCGCCCGGCAGCGTGCACGCCTTGCTGGGAGAGAACGGCGCCGGCAAGTCGACGCTGGTCAAGCTCCTATCGGGACTGGTGCGGCCCGATCAGGGCCAGATCAGCATCCTTGGCGCGCCGGCCGCGCTCGGTTCGCCGCGCGCCGCGCACGATCGCGGGGTGCAGACGGCGTTCCAGGAGATGACGCTGGTCCGCGACCTTAGCGTTCTCGACAATATGCTGCTGCCCTATGCGCCATCCGGCCCGACCGGATTGATCAGGCGGTCGGCCGCGCGCAAGGCGGTTGGCCGGCACATTGCCGATCTCGGTTTTTCGGTCGATCTCGACGCCGAGGTTGCGACGCTCGATCTCGCAGTCCGCCAGAAGATCGAGATCGCGCGCGCCGTTTACCGGAACCCGCGCATCCTGCTGCTGGACGAGCCGACCTCGACGCTTTCGGGCGGCGACGTCGAATGGTTGGGAACGATCATCGCGCGGCTCAAGGCCGCCGGAACAACGGTCGTGTTCATCACCCACCGCATGCGCGAGGTGCGAGCTTTCTGCGATACCTTGACCATCCTTCGGAATGGCCGCCACATCGTCACGGCACCGGTGGCCGACATCTCGGACGAGGATGTGATCGAGAAGATCATCGGCCGCGCCCTCGCGCAGACCTTTCCGCCAAAGCCCGAGGGTGCGGCGGTCTTCGGTCCGCCGGTGCTCGGCGTGCGCGATCTCAAGGCGGGCAGAAAACTCGACGGCGCCAGTTTCGACTTGCGCAAGGGCGAAATCCTCGGCATCGCCGGACTTCAGGGCATGGGCCAGCTAGACCTGCTCCTTGCCTGCTTCGGCATGGCCGAGATCGAACGCGGCCACGTCATGGTCGACGGCAGCAAAGTGTGGCTCGGCTCGCCGACCGATGCGCTGAGACCCAACATGGCGATCGGGCTGGTGCCGGAGGATCGCAAGACCGAAGGCCTGTTCCTGAAATTGTCGGGTCGGCAGAACGCATCGCTGCCGGTGGTCGGCCGCTTCACCCGACTCGGCTTGATCCGCGAGGAAGAGGAAGCGCGCGCCGTGCAGGCGGCCTTCTCGACGGTCGAGGTGGACAAGCGTGCGCTGTGGACAAGGGCAGGCGCCTTTTCCGGCGGCAACCAGCAGAAGATGGCCATCGCCAAATGGCTGGTTGCCGAAAGCCGCATCCTGCTGCTCTTCGACCCGACCCGCGGCATCGATGTGGGCACCAAGCACGAGCTCTACGTGATGATGCGCGACTATGTGGCGGCCGGCGGGTCGATCCTGCTGCATTCGACCGAAATTCCCGAACTCGTCCATCAATGCGACCGCGTGCTCGTTCTCTATGATGGACGGCTGGTGGCCGAGCTCGCCGGCGACGAGATCACCGAGAGCGCGATCATGCGGCCGGCGCTGGGACATGGCGGCAATATGCTGGAGGCGGCACAGTGAGCGCGGTCGGTTCGTTAACAACCGGACAGGCCGGATTTCTGGTGCGCCTCCTGGCGCGGCATCGCGGCGCTATTATCGCGGCGATCGTCTTTGCAGTGCTGCTCGTCGTCGTCGACCTGATCAGCGCCGGGCGGCTCACCTATTTCGACATCTCGTTCCTGTCGAGCGGCGGCGCCACCTCGGCGCTGGCCGCGATGGGCCAGACCATCGTCATCCTGTCCGGCGGCTTCGACCTGTCGGCGGGCGCCGTGGTTTCGCTGGTCAATGTGGTGCTGGCCACGTCGATGGATCCGATGGCGACCGGAACGAGCGTCTGGCTGTGGACGCTGGCCGGCATTGGCGTCGGCATGCTCGTCGGGGCGTTCAACGGCTTCTTCATCGCGGTGCTGCGCATGCAGCCCATCGTCGTCACGCTGTCGACCATGTTCATCTTGCAAGGCATCACACTGCTGGTCATGGACAAGCCCGGCGGCTTCGTCTCGCCCGATCTCGGCGCCTTCTATCTCGGCGATGCGATCCCGGGCTGGTTGCCCATGCCGCTGGTCGTCATCGGCGTGGTCCTGCTGGCATGGTTCTGGCTGAAGGGCACACGGTTCGGCACGGCGCTCTACGCGGTCGGCAGCGATCCGGACGCCGCTGCCGCGGTCGGCGTGCGCGTCGTCCTCGTGCGCTTTTTCGTCTATGTCATCGCCGGCGGCTGCTACGGGCTTGCCGGCGTGTTCATCAGCGCCCAGACCGGCAGCGGCGACCCGCTGGTCGGCAATCCGCTGCTGTTGTCGATGTTCGCCGCCGTCGTGGTCGGCGGCACGCGGCTCGGCGGCGGGCAGGGCGGTCCATTCGGCACCGTCTTCGGCGCCTACATCCTGATGATGGTCGTCAACGTCCTGCTCGTGCTCAACGTTTCGGCCTATTATTCGACTATCGCCGAGGGCACCATCCTGATCCTTGCCGTGCTCGCGGGCTCGCTGTCGCATGGCTCCGTGCTCGCTTACCAGGTTCGCGCCTTGCGCGCGCGGCTCGCCGCCTGGCGAGCCGGCATGCTGCCGTCGCAGCTCGATCCAACCGACCGCAGGCTGCGCCTCGGACACAAGGCCGCCGTTCCGGGACAAGCGCCCGGCTTTCGCGTGCGCAATGCCGAGGCGCTTCGCTACGCGCTGCCGGCCTATGTCTGCCTGGCCGTCGTCATGATCGTCACCCAGATCTGGCTCGGCCGGGCCATCTTCAATCCCACCTACTGGAACTCGCTGTTCGTGCTGTCGAGTTTCCTCGCCGTGCTTGCGCTCGGGCAGGGCAGCGTCATCCTCACCGGCGGGCTCGACTTGTCGGTGCCGTGGACGATCGGCCTGTCGGGCATCCTCCTTGCCGGCATGGTCAACGGATCGGACGCGGCACTCGTCTATGCGCTGCCGGTGGTGCTCGCCATCGCCTGTCTTATCGGACTGGCGAACGGCATCGGCATCGTTTTCCTCGGCATATCGCCGATCGTCATGACGCTCGCCACCAACGGCATCCTGCAAGGTTTCGCGCTTCTCTATTCGCAAGGCACTCCAGCCGGCTTCTCGTCGCCGATGCTGCGCTGGTTCATGACCGGCAAGATATGGGTAGTAACGCCCGTCGTGCCGTTCATGGTCGCCTTCGTGGTCCTTGCGGTGCTGCTGCTCGGCCGCACCGCCTTCGGTCGCAAGGTCTACGGCATCGGCAACAGCCCGCGCGCGGCCCAGCTTTCGGGCATCGCCGTCGGACGGACGCTGATCTTCGTCTATATTCTGTCGGCGCTGTGCGCGGCGCTCGTCGGCGTCATGCTGACCGGCTTTTCCGGCCAGGCGAGCCTCGGCATGGGCGACGACTATCTCCTGCCGTCCATCGCCGTCGTGGTAGTCGGCGGCGCGCTGATCACCGGCGGACGCGGCCATTATCTGGGCATGCTCGGCGGCGTGCTGCTCTTGACGGCGCTGCAGATGCTGCTGGCCGGCACGACGCTGCCCTACGCCACACGGGCGATCCTGTTCGGGCTGGTGGTGCTCGGCGCCGTCATGGCGCTGCGCGAAAGACGCATTCAATGAAGGGAATGGAATGATGAGCACGAGCGCACCCAAATCGCCCGACGAATTCCTGGCAGGGCTCAAAGGGCAACGTGTCCTGGTGACGGCAGGCGCCGGAGGCATTGGCTTCGCCATTGCCGAAACCCTGTCGCGGCTCGGTGCGCGCATCGTCGTTTGCGATGTGTCCGACGAAGCCCTGGCGGCGGCCCCGCAGAAAATGACGCTTGTCGCAGCGGTCAAGGCCGACGTGTCGCGCGACGACGATGTCGACCGGCTGTTCGAGGCGGTGAAGGAGAAACTGGGCGGCCTCGACGCACTGATCAACAATGCCGGCATCGCCGGGCCGACCGGCGGCGTCGACGAAATCGATCCGGCCGACTGGCGGCGCTGTCTCGACATCGGCCTGACCGGCCAGTTCCTGTGCGCACGGCGCGCCGTGCCGCTCATCAAGGCGGCCGGCGGCGGTTCGATCGTCTCGATGTCGTCGGCGGCCGGCCGCCACGGCTATGCGTTCCGCACGCCCTATTCGGCGGCCAAGTTCGGCGTCATCGGCTTCACGCAGAGCCTTGCCAAGGAGCTTGGGCCGCACGGCATCAGGGTCAACGCCATCCTGCCGGGCATCATCGAGGGGCCGCGTATCGAGAGCGTCATCGCGGCACGCGCCAAACAGGTCGGCGTCAGCCACCAGGAAATGACCGAACGCTATCTGCAGAACATCTCGTTGCGTCGCATGACCAGCCCGTATGATGTGGCTTCGATGGTCGCCTTCCTGCTGTCCGACGCGGGCATCAACATTTCAGGCCAGTCGCTCGGCGTCGACGGCAACGTCGAAACGCTTTGAGGAGCAAACCATGACCAAGGTTGCAATCGTCGGAAGCGGGTTCATCGGACGGGCCTGGGCGATCAGCTTCGCGCGCGCCGGCCATGACGTGCGGATGTGGGATCAATCGCCTGCCGCGAGCGGTGGTGCCCGCGACTACATAGAAGGCGTGCTCGGCGATCTCGCTTCGAACGACCTGCTGCGCGGCCAGTCCCCGCACGCGGTGCTCGAGCGTATCGCCGTCGTGGGAGATATGGAAACGGCGCTGGCCGGTGCCGTGCATATCCAGGAGAACACGCCGGAAAACCTCGATGTGAAACGCGAGGTGTTCTCGCGGATCGACCTCCTCGCTGACCCGCACGCGGTGATCGCCAGCTCCACCTCGGCGCTGCTGCCGTCGAAATTCACCGATCATCTCCCAGGGCGGCACCGCTGCCTGGTCGTGCATCCGATCAACCCGCCCTATCTCATTCCGGCGGCGGAGGTGGTGCCGGCGCCGTGGACGTCCGCCGAGACGCTCGAAAGGACGCGCGCCTTCCTCATCGATGCCGGCCACGCGCCGCTGGTGATGAAGCGCGAGCTCGACGGCTTCATCATGAACCGGCTGCAAGGGGCGCTGCTGGAGGAAGCTTTCCGGCTTGTCGCCGATGGCTATGCCAGCGTCGAGGATGTCGATATCGGCATCCGCGACGGGCTGGCGCTGCGCTGGTCGTTCATGGGGCCGTTCGAGACCATCGACCTCAACGCGCCGGGCGGCGTGCGCGACTATGCCGAGCGCTACCAGGGCATCTATTCCAACATTTTTCCGCAGATGCTGCGCCGCGTCGACTGGGCGGGCGAGGTGATGGAAACCGTCGAGGCCGAGCGTAGCAGGCGCTTGCCCAGGGAGAAGCTGGGCGATCGGCAGGTATGGCGGGATCGCCGGCTGATGGCGCTGGCGGCGCACAAGAAGAAATCGGATCAGGAGTTCGGACAATGAAAGAAACCAGCCGCAAGCCCGGCGCCACGGCGGCCAGGGGCAAGGTCATCATCACCTGCGCGGTGACGGGGGCGATCCACACGCCGACCATGTCGCCCTATTTGCCGATCACGCCGGACCAGATCGCTTCGGAGGCGATTGCCGCCGCGGAAGCGGGCGCCGCGATCCTGCATCTCCATGCACGCGACCCGGAAACCGGCAAGCCCGACCAGACGCCGGAGGCCTTTGCCCGCTTCCTGCCGCGCGTCAAGCAAGGCACCAATGCCGCCATCAACATCACCACCGGCGGCAGCCCCTATATGAAGGTCGAGGAGCGGGTGCGTCCGGCCGCCCAGTTCAAGCCGGAGGTGGCCTCGCTCAACATGGGCTCTATCAATTTCGGACTCTACCATCTGGCCGACAAATACGAGACCTTCAAGTTCGACTGGGAAAAGCCGCATCTGGAAGCGACGCGTGACCTCGTCTTCCGCAACTCGTTCAAGGACATCGAGTACATCCTTGCCACCTGCTACGACAACGGCACGCGGTTCGAGTTCGAGTGCTACGACATTGCGCATCTCTACAATCTCGCCCACTTCGCCGACCGCGGGCTGGTGAAGCCGCCTTTCTTCGTGCAGTCGGTTTTCGGGCTGCTGGGCGGCATCGGCACGCATCCGGAGGATGTCGCGCATATGAAGCGCACTGCCGAGCGGCTGTTCGGCGATCAGTTCCGCTGGTCGGTGCTCGGCGCTGGCGCGAGCCAGTTGCGCATCGCCGCGCAATCGGCGGCGCTTGGCGGCAACATCCGGGTCGGGCTGGAGGACAGCCTGTGGGCCGGCAGGGGCAAGCTTGCCAAATCGAATGCCGAGCAGGTCGTGCTGGCGCGCAAGATCATCGAGGGGCTCGGCATGGAGGTGGCAACGCCGGACGAAGCGCGCGAGATCCTTTCGCTGAAGGGCGGCGACAAGGTCGCTTTCTGACACAGCCAATCGCCGCGCGAGCCAACAAAGAGGAGGACGGCATGAAGATCGAAGTCGTGGTGGACGTGAAGACCACGCTGGGGGAGGGACCGCTCTGGGACGTCGAACAGGAGCGTCTCTACTGGATCGACAGTTTCGACGGGCGCGTCTTCCGCGCGACCGCCGACGGGTGCGAGATCCGCTCCTGGGACGTGCCGATGAAGATCGGCTCGATGGCGCTGCGCAAGGATGGCGGCGGCGCTGTCGTCTCCTTGCAGCGCGGTTTCCATCTGCTCGATTTCGCCACCGGCGAGGTGACGCTGATCCATGATCCGGAGCCGGACAAGCCGATGAACCGTCTCAACGACGGCAAGGTCGACCGGCGCGGCCGCTTCTTCGCCGGCTCGATGGACACGATGGAGGAGGGGCCGTCCGGCGGTCTCTATCGGCTCGACCCGGATTTTTCCGTCACCAGGATTGATTCCGGCATCATCTGCTCCAACGGTCCATGCTGGAGCCCCGACGACCGCACCTTCTATTTCGCCGACACCTGGACCGGCGAGATCTGGGCCTATGATTACGACATCGAGACCGGTGCGGCCACCAACCGCCGCACCTTCGTGCGCGTCGACACCAGCCGCGGTGGCGCCGCCGACGGCTCGACCGTCGATGCCCAGGGCTATCTGTGGAACGCGCTGGTCTATGACGGAAAGCTGGTGCGCTATGCGCCGGACGGCAGCGTCGACCGCATCATCGACATGCCGGTGAAAAAGATCACCAGCGTCATGTTCGGCGGGCCGAAGCTCGACACGCTCTACGTCACCTCGATGGCCAAGCCGCCGCTGCCACGCTTCCCCGGCGACGGCGTCCTGCGCGGCAGCCTGTTCGCCATCACCGGCCTTGGCGTGACCGGCGTTCCCGAACCGCGCTTTGGCGGGTGATCTGCCGCTCGGGCCTGTGGCCTGCTAGCGGCACCATTTCTCGACCGCAATCGCAATCGCCTTCGTGCAATCGACGAGATCGCGGACCGAAACGCGCTCGTTCGGCTGATGCGCCTGCGCCGGATCGCCAGGGCCGAAGTTGACGGTCGGGGTGTTGCCCAAGCCAGTCGGCAGGCCGATGTCGCTGTGCGCGCCGAAGCCGCTCAGGGCCGGCGACAGGTCGGCTGCTTTGACGGCCTCCTGAAACAGGCCGACAAAGGGGTTGTCCGACGGGATCTCGGCGCAATCGGCATCGAGGATCCATTCGACACGGGCAGGGTGCTTTCGCAGATAAGGATCCGCCTGGCAGACATTGGCGATGTGCTCTTCGATTTCGCGTTTGACGTTGCCGCCAAGCCTGAACTCGTCATGCTCGCTCGGCAGGTACTGTGCGTCGATGATGATCTCGCCGCGTCCCGCCATGGAGGACGGATGTTCTCCGGCATTGATCTGGGTGACGATGATCTGGTTTGGCAGGTCCATCAGCGGGTGGTTCTTCCTGGGATCGAACATCCAGCGCCGGTTGAGGATGTCGATGCCGTCGAGTATCTGCCGGCAGAGCTGGACGGCGTCGACCGGGCCGCTCGAATACCAGGCGTTGGGCGTCAGTTCGGCATGGCCGCCTATGCCGTCTATGATGATTTTGCCCCACAGAATGCCGTGACAAAGCGGTGCGATCCTGTTCGCTGTCGGTTCGGTCATAATCCCGGCGTCAGCGCGAAAGCCGCGATCGACCATGGCGAGCGACCCCATGCCGCCGATTTCCTCGTCGACGACGGTGGTGAAGACGACGTCTCCGGACAGGGGAACATCGAGTTCCTTCAGGATCTCGACGGCCATCAGCATGCAGGCGACGCCGCCCTTCATGTCGACCGTGCCTCGACCGTGCAGGAATCCATCCTTCAGGACAGGCTGGAAGGGATCGGTGGTCCAGTGGCCGGCGGCACCCGGCGGGACGACGTCGATATGGCCGGTCAGCATGATGGAGCGTCCGCCGCCATTGCCCTTCAAAACGCCGCCGAGATTGGGCCTGCCCTCGAAGGTCCTGCCCTTGTTGGCGCCGGCACGACCCTTGTATTTTTCGTAGAGCGCCGGACCGTCCGGATCCCAGAGATCGGTCGAGAAGCCGAGCGCTTCGATGCGCTTTTGCAGATAGAGCTGGCAATCACGCTCGCCAGGGCCAGCCTCTTTGGGATTGGATTTCACGATCGAAGGGAAGGCCACGAGATCACTCAGTGTCTTGACGATGCGCTCGGCGGCCGCCTCGACGCGCGCGGCGATGGTCTCTTCCATGGAAGGCATTTTTATCTCCAACGTTGGGAAAGTCGGTCGGCGAGGAGCACGAAAACCAGAAGGGCGCCGACAATCCCCACCTGCCAGACCGTGTTGATGTTCAATTGCAGAAGGCCGGTCTTCAGCGTGACCAGCAGCAGGACGGCCGCGAACACGCCACCGACGCCACCGCGCCCGCCAGTGATGACGATGCCTCCCAGCATGGCCGCGGTCAGGGATTCCAGTTCGAGGTTCTGGCCGATATTGGGCCTGCCGCTGCCGAGCCAGGCGAGGGAGACGAGGCCGGCCGCACCGGCAAGCGCGCCGCTCAGCACATAAAGGATGAAGCGTACGCGATCGACCGGAATGCCGACCAGTTTGGCCGAGCGTTCATTGAAGCCCATGGCGTAGATCCAGCGTCCCCAAGCCGTCGAGAGCAGCACGAGACCGGCAAGCGCGAAGCAGGGGACGGCGAGCGTAAGGAAAGGCACGGGGATGCCCATGACCACGCCGCGCCCCCAAACGAGCAGCCAGGCCGGCACGCCGGACTGCGCCGCGCCGCCGGTGACCGCCAACGCCAGGCCGGAATAGACGAAGAATGTTCCGAGCGTCGCGATGAAGGGGAGAAGGGCAAGGCCGTTCACCAGCCATCCGTTCAGGGCGCCGAGCATGGCGCCGGCCAGGATGCAGACGACCGGCAACAGGAGGGGTGGCAACCCCAGCTTCAGGGAAAGCATGGCAACGATCGCCGACAGCGAAACGGCGCCGCCGACGGACAGGTCGATGCCCGCGCCGCCAGCCAGGACGACCAGGCCCTGTCCAAGACCGACCAGGGCCAGGATCGTCGAGAATTGCAGGATTGTGGTGACGGTGCCGAGACTGAACACGGAAGGCTTGAGCGCCAGCAGGCCGGCAATGACGAGCAGCCAGAGACCGCACAGCAGAGCCAAGGTGAGGGCGGGGCCCTGCAGGTTCCGGATCCTGTTCATGCGCGGGCTCGCAGGAATTGGGCCAGGGGCAGCCGGTTGGAGACGGCTTCGAAGCCAAGCACGCCGATGATGAGAACGCCGGTGACCACAGGCTGCCAAAGCGAGGGAACGCCGATCAAGAGCAATCCATTCTGGAGAATTCTCAGAAGCAGTACGCCGAAGACCGTGCCGATCAGGCTGCATCTGCCGCCCAATATGCTCGTGCCGCCGAGAATGACCGCGGCGATGGCATCGAGCGCCAGCGTGCTGCCGATCGTCATCTCCACATTGCGGTAGGTGGCGACGTAGAACGTGGCGGCAATGCCGGTCAGGACGCCACTGATGACGAAGGTCATGAAGCGTACCTTGACCACGGGGATTCCCGACAGCCGCGCCTTTTCCTCGGAATTGCCGATCGCCAGCAGGTGCGGCCCGTAGGGGGTTCGCCGCAACGCCAGCCAAACGACCAGATAGGCGACGGCAATGACGATGGCGGGAACCGGAACGCCGAGCACGGCGGTTGCAAGAAGATTGGTGAGGCTCGAGGGCAGGCCCGAGAGCCACTGCCCGCCGAGAAGGACAAAGACGGCAGTGCGGTAGACGCCAAGCAGGCCCAGCGTTCCCACGATTGCCGGAACGCGGCCGAGGACGACGACGGCGGCCGTCACGCAGCCGAGCAGCGCACCGACCAGCGGTCCGACAATGATCGCCAGCGCCGGACTGCCATCCGCACCGAGCACGCGGCCGATGGCGATGGCCGCCAGCCCCATGACGATGCCGATCGACACATCGATGCCGCCCATGGCCAGCAGCAAGGTCATGCCAAGGCCGATCAGCAGCAGTTCGACGCTGTTACGCAGGACGGTCGCCGCATTGCCTGGCGTCGCGTAGTGGGGCGATGCGACAGAAAAGATGACGATCGCCAGGAGACAGGCGGCAAGCAGGGACCACTCTCGCCCGTTCATGGCCAAAACGTCGTTTCCAAACTGTCGCACCGTGTTCATCCCAAGGCTTCAGAAGTTGAACTTGTCGACATTGTCCTTGGTGAAGACCGCCGGCGGTCCGAGCAGCAGGATGCCCTTGGCGGCATCATAGGTGGCGGGCTTTTCGAGGCCGGCGATCTTGTTTTCCGCTTCGAAGGCCTTGCCGTCGATCAGCTGCTTGCCGGCCCAGACTGTGAGATAGCCGAGCTGCTCGGGATCCCACAGCACAGTGAAGCCGAAGGCGCCGCTCTTCAGGTAGGATCGCGCCGTGTTCGGGCTGCAGTAGCCCGTGCCGATGACGGAGCCGATCTTGCCGGCGGTCTCGATGGCCTGGGCGACGCCAGGACAGGTCGAGGATGCGACGGCGATGATGGCCTTGATGTCGGGATTGGCGGCCATGAGATCGCCTGATATCTGCGCGGCGCGCTCGGCCGTGCCGCCGGCAAATTGCGGATCGAGCAGTTTCAGCTTCGGATATTTGGCGGCGGCCTCTTTCTGCATGTAGCCGATCCAGGCATTGAGATTGGACGCCGTCGCCTCGCCGGAGACGATGCCGATCGTGGCGTCCCCGCCGACGCGCTTGACCAGTTCATCGATGATCGTCGTGCCGAGCCCTTCGTCGGTCGCCTGCGCCACATAGACGGCACGGCCGCTGTCGGGTGCATCGCTGTCGCTGGTGAAAAGCTTGATGCCCTTGGCCTTGGCGCTCTCGACGACGGGCGCGATGCTGGACGCATCCAGCACGCTGACCGAGATCGCCTGGACCCCCTGGTCGATCAGGTTCTGCACGATCTGCAGCTGATCGACCGGGTTGGTGTCGACGGGGCCGGAATAAATGAAATCGACGCCCAGATCCTTGGCGGCGCGATTGCCGCCGGTTTCCATGGCATTGAAGTAGGGGATGCCGATCAATTGCGGGACGAAGGCGACCTTGTGCTTGTCGGCGGCATGTGCTGCCGTGGCGACCAGGAATGACAGCGCGGAAACCGCGAGCGCTTTTTTGAGTTGAGAAAGCATTGGTTTATCCTCTCTGGAATGGACGTGCATTTCAGTTTGATTTTTCAAGCGCCCGCACGTCGGGATGGGCGCCTGTTATGAGCGAAACGACTTCCTCGTGACTGGTCTCGGCCGCCAGCCGCTCCGCCACCTTGCGGCCGCGCCGGAACACCACGATGCGATCAGCAACCTCGAACACTTCGGAAATGTTGTGGCTGATGAGGACGACGGCGCAGCCGCGCGCGGCAAGCCGCCGCGTCAGTGCCAGGACCTTGCGGGTCTCGGCGACGGCAAGGGCCGCCGTCGGCTCGTCCATGATGACCAGCTTCGCATTCAGATTGAGCGCCCGGCAGATGGCCACGGCTTGGCGCTGGCCGCCGGACAGGCTGCCGACGGGTGCTTCCGGATCGGAAATATGCGCGTCGAGCTCTTTCAACAGACCATCGACGCGCTGGCGCATCTCCTTGCGCTTCAGGAAGGGAATACCCAAAATGGAGCGTTTCAATTCGCGGCCGAGAAAGACGTTTTCGGCAATCGACAGGTTTTCCGAGAGCGCCAGTTCCTGAAAGATCGTCGCGATCCCCGACGACGCCGCATCCTTGGGCGAGGAGAAAGCCACCGGATTGCCCTCGATGAGAAGCTTTCCATCGCTGGGTGGATGGGCGCCCGCCAGGATCTTGATGAAGGTGGATTTGCCGGCGCCATTGTCGCCGAGAAGCGCCAGCACCTCGCCGGAGCGGATTTCCAGGTCGACATCGGCAAGCGCAGTCAGAGCGCCGAAGCGCTTGGCGATATTTCTGGCGACAAGAAACGGTTCTGTCATGGCGGTTCCCCGGCGGTTGCTGGTCGGCTAGACGGCCTTGCTGACCCAGCGCAGCACGTTGGTCCAAAGACGCGCATAGCCCGGCCATTCCACGAAGCTGTTGGGCAGCCAATGCGGGCCGATATCCGACGTCCAGGCCAGCGTGCGGCCCTGGCCATGGCGGCCGGTGACCAGCAGCGGATGGCCGCCCTGATCCTGCGGCAACCGTGCGAGGATTTCGACGTCATCGCGATCGCGAGCGATGACCTCGTTGGCGCCGAGCAGCAGCGGCCATTCGCCTTCGATGCCGGCAAAGATCGGGTGATCCTTGGGGCCGGTGATTTCAGGCCGGAACCCTTCGGGAATCTCGAGCCGGTCGTCATAGGGAAGGCAGGTCACCGGCAGCGCCTCCTCGACGGCCGTGCGGTGCCAGCGCGCCTTGCCGTCGATGCCCTGGAAGGAGAAATAACCACCGATCATGACCAGGCCGCCGCCGGCCCGGGTCCAGTCGCGCAGAAGCTTGAGCCGGTTGGGCACTGTCTTGCCGTGCAGCCAGACATCGGGGTGAAGCAGCAGCGAGTTCGCGCCGATGTCGGAGAGGATGATGGCTTTGTATTGCGACAGGCCCTCCATGGTGAAGGGCAGCTTTTCGACGGCTTCATGGGCCGGCATGTAGTCGAGGTCGAATTCGCTGCTCTTCAAAGCATCGACCAGCGGCGTCGCGCCCAGGTGAAAGGTGACGCTGCCGAACTGATCGAACCCCTTGTAGTGGGTCGCCGAACTCATCCAGCTCTCGCCGACCAGAAGCACTCTTGTTTTCGCCATGATCAATACTCTCCTGGGTTCCCGTAAGTTGTTGGTTCAGCTTGCCAACATGGCGTTGTTCGCCAAGGCGGCAGCCTTCAAAGTCGCGAAATCCGCGATGTAGCCCTGTGCGCCTTCGACCGTGGTCGTCAGGCTCGCGCCGATCGCCGCATGGCGGGCGGCGTCGTCAAGCGACGCACCATGCAGCCAGAGGCTTAGGAATATGCCGGCGAAGCTGTCGCCGGCGCCCGTCGCATCGACGCGGTCGACAGGCAGTGCCGGCACCTCGATCTGCGGTCCGCCATTCGCCGGAAAGACGACCGCGCCAAACTCGCCGAGAGTGAGCACGACCGTTCCGCGCGGCTTGATGCGGGCCAGCATCAGCCGCACCTCTTCGATCATCGTCGCCATCCTGGAGCGAAAGTCGAAAATCTCCCGCATCATCACATCGTTGATGAAGGTCAGATCGATATGCCTGACCATCTGCGTGAAGGTTTCCGGCGTGCGCGCACTCTTGGGCAGGCCGGCCGAATGCAGGCTCACCCTCCAGCCGGCCTGATGAAAGCGTGCGATGGAAGCGGTCATCGTTTCGTAGTGGAAGCCTTCGATGTGAAGACAGGCCGGGCGCGGCTCGGGCTGGATGTCCAGATTGGCGGTCAGATCGATCTCGCCGAGTTCGAACGGTTCACTGATGATCGTGCGGCTGCCATTGCGCTCGATGATCACGATGGCCTGCGAAAGGCGGTTGTTGGGCGTGTTGCGGATCGGCAGTGCGTGGACGCCCAGCTTGGAAAGCGCGCTGAGCGCCCAGTCACTCTCCGGGTCTTCGCCGACCGCCGTCGCCAGTTCCACGTCGAGAGCGTAGGGCGCCCCGACACCGGCGGCGGCAACCGCGAGATTGGCCGCAGGCCCGCCCAGCGCCTTCTCGATATGGCTGGCTGTGATGCGGTCGTCGCGATGCGGCAGGACGTCCACGCGGCAGAGAAAGTCGACGCTGACCCGGCCCGCGACCAGGAGCCTCGGCAGATGATCGAGATTCTTCGGCCTGTGAGGCGCGCGGCCCGGCAGCGAACGCGCAAACGAACTCGGCCGGTACATCAGCGTGGCGATCGCCTTTTCGATGCGTTCGCGCGTGGCCTCCTTCAGGCCCGCAGTCCCATTGATGAAGTTCGACACCGTTCCGATGGAGACACCGGCGGTGCGTGCGACATCCGCTATGGTCGGGCGCTTGCGTTGCAATGGCAGGTTCCAATTGAAGCGTTTCAAACGGTATCAACGGAAATGGCGCCCCTCAACGGAATTATCTTCTAAAAGCCCGGGAATTTGGAGATGTATTTGGAAAAGCATAGCGACATGGTCGCAAATTTCGGGCAATTATTCCAGAATTGAACGATTTTCAAATTCTTGAGCCGAAAGACCGTGCCGGCGAATTCGCTGCTTTCATTCCATTGACCGGCCTGGCCTGACGCCGGCAATGTCGGCGAGTTCATCATCTAGATCAGCAGCAAGCCCTTCATGCTGGAATAGCCCTTGCGACCGATGATGATGTGGTCATGCACGGAAATGCCCAGCCGCTTGGCCGCGTCGATGATCTCCTTGGTCATCTCGATATCGGCACGCGATGGGGTAGGGTCGCCCGACGGGTGGTTGTGGACCAGGATGATTGCCGTCGCCGACAGTTCGAGCGCGCGCTTGACCACCTCACGCGGATAGACGGGCGTATGATCAACGGTGCCGGTCTGCTGCACCTCGTCGGCAATCAGCGTGTTCTTCTTGTCGAGGAACAGGATGCGGAACTGCTCGCGCGCCTCGAAGGCCATGGCTGACCGGCAATAGTCGAGAAGCTGCTGCCAGGAGGAGAGGATTTCGCGGCCATGGACCTCGCCGCGGGCCATGCGCTGGGCCGTCGCCGTAATGACCTTCAGGTCGAGCGCTACCGCCGGGCCCACGCCCTTGACCTCCTGGAGGAGGCCGACGGGCGCGCCAAGCACCTCGGCCAACGTACCGAAGCGTGCCAGCAGCGCCTTGGCGACCGGCTTGGTGTCGGCACGCGGGATCAGGCGGAAGAGCAGGAGTTCCAGAAGCTCATAATCGGGCAGGGCGTCCGGACCTGCCGAGGCGAAGCGTTCGCGCAAACGGTCGCGATGGCCGAGATAATGCGGCTTCTCCTCGATCCCCCTGGCCTTCGCGGGAGGCCCGGCTTTCGCAGGAGAGTGCATGGTCGCGAGAAGCTGCGCAGGCTTTTCTGCAAAGAAACTGCGCTCGTCGTCGTCACCTGACATATCGTCTGCCCCCAACTCTCCCGACCGCGAGGTCCGGCAGGACGAAACATTATGCCGGCAGGCCGGGGCGGTCGAGCTTTTTGGGGGACAGGGTGAAGATCTCGCAGCCGGTGTCGGTCACGCCGATCGTGTGCTCGTACTGCGCCGACAGCGAGCGGTCGCGCGTCACCGCCGTCCAGCCGTCCGACAGGACTTTCACATGCGGCCGTCCGAGGTTGATCATAGGCTCGACGGTGAAGATCATGCCGGGCCGCATCTCGATGCCCTCATTGGCGCTGCCGTAATGCAGGATGTTGGGCGCGTCGTGGAACAACTGGCCGACGCCGTGGCCGCAGAAGTCGCGCACCACCGAACAGCGCTCGCCCTCGGCATAGGTCTGGATGGCGGCGCCAATGGCGCCGGTGCGGGCGCCGGGCCTGATCGCGGCAATGCCGCGCATCAGGCATTCGTGGGTGACTTCGAGCAAGCGTTCAGCAGCGCGTTTTATGGTGCCGACGGGGTACATGCGCGAGGAATCGCCGTGCCAGCCGTCAAGGATGTAAGTAACGTCGATGTTGACGATATCGCCATCCTTCAGCGGCTTGTTGTCGGGGATGCCATGGCAGACGACATGGTTGATCGAGGTGCAGGAAGACTTGGTGTAGCCGCGGTAGTTGAGCGTCGCCGGCAGCGCGCCATGATCCATGCCGAACTCGAAAACGAAGCGATCGATGGTGTCGGTGGTGACGCCGGGCGCAACCATCGGCACCAGTTCGTCGAGGCAGCGCGCCGTGAGATCGCACGCCTTGCGCATGCCGGCAAAACCTTCCTCGCCATAGAGGCGAATCTGGCCGGTGTTTCTGAGCGGTGCCGTGGCGGCGTCGAGATAGGTGACCATTGGTGTCCGTCTTGCCGGTGTGGCTCCGCAAGGGAGCCGGCGTGAAAATCTCCCCAGATTTGGCACTTGAGGACAAAAGGTTCAAGGAAGAACTGCCCGGACGCGACCATGCGGCAGGGATATTCGGCGCGCCCCGGTGTCTTTGACGCGCTCGTTCTTCCCTTTCGATCGACCGTGCGGTAGGGCGAGGGAGGTTTTTGGAGATTTCATGAGGGTCAAACACGCCAGATTGCCGGAAGCGCCGTTGAAGTTGGCCTGTTCATTGCTGATGAGCCTGGTGCTGCTGGCGATGCTGTCCCTTGGCCGGGCGGAGGTGCCCGTCCTTGCCGGAGCAGCCTCCGACGTCGCCACCGCCGGCGTGGAGCGGTCCGGCGAAGCGGCGGCGCTGCTGCGCATCACCGGCAAGGCGCAGGCGCTGGAAGTTCGTTCCGGCCGGCCGGCTCTGGTCAAGTTCGCCGGCGGCCATCCGGCCCTGCCGGCTCGGGACACCGTCTTTTCCTGGTTGGTGTCGGTTCCGCCGGCAGAGATCGTCGCTGCTGGCGAGTTGGCCCGTACATCTTGGGCGACTGCCAACCAGCCGCGCGCACCGCCGTCGGTTCCGGCCTGAGCGGTTTCAACCGCTCCTTCACCCAAATCACTTCCTGTTCGCGTCGCGATCCGTGCGGCGGCCTCGGTCGCGCAGCGGTGTGTGGCGCGTCATTTCCGGATTGTTTCCATGCAACGTATCAAGACACTCAAGAGCCTTTCACGCGCGGCTTGCGCCGCCATTTTCCTTTCCGTCCAGGCGCTCATCTGTATCGGGACCGTCTATTGGGCGCTGACGGAGACGCTCGGCCTTTCGGCGACAGGGGCGCTTGTCCTTGGCGGGATTTTCGCTGTGCCGTCGGCCTTCGTGCTGCTTACGGCGGTGCGCATGGCCTTCGATGCGGAGACCGATCCCGCCAACCAGTAGTCGGATCGCCAAGGCGCCCGCGTTCGACACGGTCGAGCGCCTTGGCGCTTGCTTGCGGCGGCTGCGGCAAAACGTCCATGACCGCGGAGACGCCACATTCCTGCGGTAGCGGCCGGTCAAAGCAACTTTTTACGACGGATGGCGTTGCCGCTGGTGACGACAGTTCGGGAGATGGCGGATGGACAGACTGCAATTCGAGGTGCCGGTGCGTATCGCGCCCGGACCCGGCCTGCCTGTCGAGGAGATCTACAGCGTCGAACAGGCCCTTGATTTCCTCCAGGACTGGCCGCTGCGCCGGCAAGGCCCGATTTACCAGAAGGCCTTCAACGCCTGCTTCGGCGCTACCGTGGACGTCGTCAAGACCGAGGATGCCTGCCGGGCGTTCATGGCGTTCTGCCGGGTGACCGGGCTGATGGCCCGGGACATGATGGCACCGCGCAAGCGCGGTGGTCAGGCGAGAGGGCTGCAAGCCTGAGGGTGCGCTGCGCTCTTTTGTTCCCGTGGCCGAACGGCGCATCGATGCCGATGCCATTAAGCTTCCGTTTCCACTTTCGCGGCTACGCCATGCTTGTTCGGCAATGGTTGATTCGTTGCGTCAGTCTCGTGGTTCAGAAGATGTCCCCAGAAAAAATCCGTGCATTCCCGATCGACCGTCAGGCATTCCTGGTTCGGGAGGTGGCCACAAGGCTCGACAGTCTGCATGGCGATAGCGCCACCTCGTTCTGGAGGGCCAAGGCAACGGAGTTGTTCGATCTCGTCGTCAGGTCAGGCAGGGACAGGGCGGCGGCGAGCGACGAGGTGCGCAGGTTCTTCTTCGCCGTGCAAAAAGAGATATCGGCTGGCGCGGCAACTGAGCCGATGCCAATTCTTTCCGCCTGAAAGTGCTTGGCGGGCGTCCCTGCATCCCGCTCCCTGCCAACCGCTAGCGGAACAGATATTTTGATACTTCGGGGTTGCCGCGTCGCCACATGACGTTGTCAAGGAAGTAGTGGTGCACGTTGATGAAGATCAACACTATGAAGAAGAACAGCGACGAACCCAGGACTTCCTTGTCGTAAGGGATCAAGGCAGTCAGTGCCGCCGGGACCAGCCAGAAACCGAGACCGCCGAGGACCCCGCCGGCGATGACGAACCCCAGGACACGCATCCTGTAGATCGGACCAAGAATGGACAGGATTCTGGAGTCTGGAACCCTTTCTGCATCGGGCCCGTCACGCTCGACATTGCTTTGATAGCGCCAGACCACGGCCAGGTACTGCAGCGAATGGAGTGCCGGCACCACGAGCAGCCAGAGCGGATTTATTCTCACGACCAGGATCCACAGGTACAGGGACGCGCTGTAAGCGAGGACGCCGTTATACGGCAGGCTGCCGCCATTTTTGCTCCAGCGATTGATCAGCATCACAACGGTGGCGGCAGTGGAAGCGGCCGCGGCCGACAGCGCGATCGCATTGAGCCACGCAGGGGTGGCAAACGTGTAATATTCCAGACCGTAGTATTTTGCTTGGCTGACCGCCGTGTTCGTCTGGAGCCATGCAAACAGCCATACGGCATAGCTGTTGACCAGCAGGATTTTCTTATCCGGATTGGTGAAGAACCTGCGCTTCAACACGGCGTCCACCATCAACATGCCGTAGCCTTGCTTGACGTAGTGCCAGCCCACGAAAAAGAACATCGCGTTGGCTGCGTTTCCGAGCAGCCGGGCGTTCGCCGTTATCGAGCCGTAAGCAAAAAACCCGCCCATGAGCAGGGGAACGGCAATGCCGGCGAAGATATAGCGGACCTGGAGGCCCCTGTCGTATCCATCGCCGCGCACCTTGCTTCCAAAATTGCGATAGAAGAGCTGGTAGGAGTGGGCGAAATGCGGATAGTTGATCAGATAAGCCAGGAAAAGCATCACCGCAGCCACGGCGCCTTCGTATTTGAGCGGCACGAAGAACAGGGCTGGCAAAATCAGGAACGCGCTGCCGCCAAGCATGAGGAAGTCCGCCAGCGGGCCAAAGAGATATCTTTGTGGCGGCGTCGCCGCCGGCGCTCGATCCTCCGCCGAAAGGTGAACTGCCATCTAGCATCCCCCTTGGGAAAGCCGATTTAACCATCGAGCCTTGCCCTCGACAAGGTCGAGGCGACGGAATGGTCAACACGTAAAATGACGTTTCGGAAGGGGGTGTTACCCTGTCCGGCGCGATAGCTCTTGACGCCGAAAGGGAGCGTAGGGGACATCGAGTGAAGCTGGTACGCCCAAGGGGAATCGAACCCCTGTTACCGCCGTGAAAGGGCGGTGTCCTGACCGCTAGACGATGGGCGCGCTCAGATGAAAGCGGCTTATACTGGCGTTGTGCGCAACCGGCAACCCGTCAGGTGCCGGCTTGGACAACTTTTTTCCTGCCTGCCGAAGCGAGTGATTCACGCAGCGCCGGCGGCAATTTTTCTGGCGGCCGTCACCAGCCGCTGCGTGGATTTCCGGGCACTTTTCAGACGATTGCGGAAGCGGCCCTGATGCAAATGCATGTCGCTCAACAGTGACACCGGTTTGTTCACCAGACATCGTGTTTCGTAAAGCGCTTGTATTTGCCGCCATTCACCGGGGATCCGTTTCTGGTTATGTATACCGTCTCCGCGCGATCATAGACGAAGAGCTTCTTGCCCTTCGGGGAATAGGCAACCGTCTGTTTGACCAAGGGTCCATCTCGTTCAACAACGAACTTGATAACGAAACGCCCGTTCGCATTCAGATGCGACACCGCCAGTCGGCCTTCGGCATCGTACGCGTTCTCCCAGACAAGCTGGTCTCCGCTTTTGAGTTCCGCCTCTTCGTGTGCCAGATGGCCGTGGTCGTATTTTCCGAAACTGGTCACCGTGTCGCACGTGTCCACAATGCATGTAGACCTGCGGGACAGGGTATTCCCGAACTCGTCGTATTCGTACTTCGTTGTCGCGAATTTCACGTCGCCGTCATACTTGTCGTGCGCCGGATAAAGGCCCGTTTTCGGATCGTAGTGATAGTCGTACCAAAACCTCGGATAGTACCAATATGCTCGGGTAAGGGCTCCGCTGTCATCGAACCATTCACGAGCATGCCATAGTGATGCGCCGCTTTTCACCTCCGTAATGTTCAGATCGACGAAGTCATCACCATAGCTGAAGAGGCCGACCTTTTCGGCTACGCCATCTGCATTCAGGACCTCGATTCTAGCAGGCCGCATCTTTGCATTGCGCGCAATCACGCTGGTATCGAGCACATTTCCGTCCGGACCTTTGGCGACCTGCCGCGCCACATGGTTCGACTGACCGTCGTATTCCACGGCTGTCAGACCGGTCTTCTTGCCAAACTCGTAGCGGGTAAAGATCGAGGGCCTCCCAGCCGCATCGCATTCCACGTCGTACCAGGAGGCGGCGTCACCCTTTGCCTCGAGCATTTGTCGATCCACTTTCGGGCCGAGCAGAGGATCATACAGGAACGTGACCAATTGCACGAAGACATATGAGCCGCCGCAATTCTCAGTGGTCGAAGGTGCGGTGTCCGCCCCTATCTGGCCGCCGGTGACGCGCGACGTCGCCGCATGTTGGGTTTTTCGCCAAACCCAGCCCTTGTTTTCATAGTGAATCACGACATCGCAGCTGTCGCTGGACATGAATTTGGCGTTCCGAGGGGGACCACAATGCGGGTCGCCCGCATAGATCGTCGCCGA
This sequence comes from Mesorhizobium sp. B2-3-2, assembly GCF_006442295.1. Lineage (NCBI taxonomy): Bacteria > Pseudomonadati > Pseudomonadota > Alphaproteobacteria > Hyphomicrobiales > Phyllobacteriaceae > Mesorhizobium > Mesorhizobium sp. B2-3-2. The sequence continues at coordinate 220,136 of NZ_VFWA01000006.1, forward strand.
AATCGAGTTCAGCTTTTTGTCCTCGCCGATGTCGAAGGTGTCGTCGTATAGATGCTCGTGGAAGATTTCCTTCCAACCGCTGTTCCCTTCGACCATGACCACCACGTCGCACCCGCGATTGCTGCAATTCGCGCCCGAGTAATGGCCGGAACATAAGGTTTCATTCTCGATGAGAAGGGCTGGCGTGCCGTCGACAAGCGAAATCGGTCTGACGCCCGACATCTTGTTGGCAGGGATGCCGCTCGGGTCATAGTCCTTGCAACTGTTGCGGATATCCTCGACGTAGGTTTTGACCGCGGCGGGCAGGTGGTCATATTGCGGACCACTGTCTGTTGTGGTCGGTGATGCAGCGGCCGCAACCTTCACTTCTGCCGGTTTTTCGGGCGCAGCAGCTCGCGCGCTCTTGTCCCAGCTCTTGTCGTCGAGCGACAAGGCCACGCGGAAACCCATGACGTTGAAGCGTTCATCGGACCCTTCGTCCCGGTTCCACATGCCATCATCGGCGTCGTCGGTGTATCCGAACAGCAACCGCTCTGACCCACGCATGGAGAACTGCGTCAGCTCATAGTCGCCGCTGCGCGCCGCGAAGAGAACGCAGTCGGGCTCCGTCCAAGGCGAACCGTCAGCAGGCGCCCCTTGGTAGCTCTTGTGAAAGCAGTCCTCGACGGCTTCCTGGGCGTTACCGCCCATGTCGTAAAGACCCCATGAGTTGGGCTTGTAGGAACCGACCTCGGCGGTCCAGTCAGGATGTATTTTCTCCGAACAGGAGGCAGCCATGCCTGCCTGATAACCAGACTTGCGGTCTGCGAAATTCGCGTAGTCGCATGTCTGCTTGAAGTCATCGCCCCAATAATTGAACGTATCCGTTCCGGCCCGATAGGCGTATTCCCACTCCGCTTCTGTCGGCAGCCGGTAGTGCTTGTTCGCCTTCATGGAGAGCCAGTCGAGATAGTCCTTCATCTCGTTGCGGGAAATGCATACGGCCGGTTGCCGTCCTGTCACAGGTAATCCCGGCTGCGCGTAGGAGCCGTCGCCGATATAGATGGCGTATGGCGCGGATTCAGTCTTGTCGCCGCCGGGGGCGGGAGTGCCGCTATATTTGAATTTGTTCGGGCCGCTTTCGATCATACGTATGCCGCACTTGCCGCCGACCCCAGCACCGGTTTCCTTCACATAGGTGTCAAACTCATCAACGGTGATCTCGAAGCGACCGATGGCAAACGGATAGCCGATCGTTACCTCATGTTGAGGCGTCGCCCATTGCACATATCTGAGCCGCTTCATCTCCTTCTGGCTTGCGCCCATCATGAAGCTGCCCGGAGGCAGCGGGACCATTTCAGGGCAATGTTCGCAATCGCGAAATGGCGTTCCGGCCCGGGCGTCCGATGAAGCGGCAGCAGCGGAAATGGCCTCAGCACCGATTACCTTGTTCCCATCCCCGGCAGCGGCCGTGCCGGCCGCTACGACCGCATTGTCGCCGCCACAGTAGATGAGCGCGGCCTTGGCATATTTCGAGGAACCATGCAGGTCGAAGGCCGCCACGGGGAAGCCGCCGTCGCCGTTCACAGGGGTCAGCCGCGATCCGGCTTCGAACGATCTTATGAAGCCGCGGGGAGCACTTTCTTCGGACGTCCAGACCTGATCCTGCTCGGAATACCGCATCCGAAGATCGAAACTCTGACTTCCGGCATCGGAGTCTGCGACGACCAGCTTGACCGGATATTTGGAAGCGCCGTCGCGACCGAGCCCATCCCCGGCATAGCCGTGCAGGGAAACGATGAAGCCTGTGCCGAAAGCCTTGGCGCAGGAAAGTTGCACGCGGGCACTTCCGTCCTCGGCTACCTGATCGGCCATCAATCGGCGGAGGCCCAACGCTATCCGAATGGTCCAGCCTCCCCCTGCGGCGGTCTTTCCGCCCGCTTGCCCGACATGGATTTCATAGTTCGTTCTTTGAGCCGCTAATGTGAAGTCGTCCATGGCACCCTGGGCGTCCACGACTCCGAAAATCGTGTTGTCGCCACCGAGGATGTTCAGTGCGGATTTCTGGCCAGTCTGGGCCTCTATCTCATAGCAGTTGAAATTATCGACAGGCGCGAGGCCGCTCAGAACGGCCGTGTCCTTGCCTGACGGAAATTCAATTTCCGTGCAGCGTTGCTGAGCGAAGGAAGGCGATATCGAGCCCATGGCCGCCACCAAGGCAAGCACAGCAATCGCCGCGATGACCTTGTGCATTCCACCCCCCCGAGCATGATTAACAAATCCTGAGTGAAAAGCTCCCCCTCAAGGATATCGCTGTCAACCTGAAGAAAAGAGGTAAGCGGGAAGGTGGGAAACCCGGCTGCTTGCTGCGGGGATCAAAAGCTATCGCGCCATAATTAAGCTAGGTCTCAAGAAGGAGATGACTAAGCCTTAAGAACAGATTGCGTGTGCTCTTGCCAAGCCCAGAACTCACCTCGCTGTTGCGAAGGAGGGCAATCGCGGAGGTTTGGACCACGGTGTTAGCGCGTCCAGCCGAACCGGCGCTGGTCAGCCTTCGCCACCGCTGCGCCGGCGGCAGCGCCAGTTCCAGTCGCGCTCGGGGCCGACGTCGACGTGGACCGATTCGGTGTGGCAGTAGGTGCCGACACCGCCGCGGCCGGGCATCGTCCTGACGTAGCTCGCCAGCTCCCATTTCGAGACGCCCGGCACCTGGATGTCGGCGGCGGCGCAATACATGTGCAGCGAATTCTTGGCGCCGTTGGCACGGCGGTTGCGGGCGGGGTCGCGATAGCCGGAGGTGACGACCATCTTGCGGCCGTAATGGCCTTCGATCGTCTTGAGCACGCGCACCAGCGAGGGCTTGAGGCACGCCACGTCGACGCTCTCGTTCTGCTTCAAGAGCCCGTTGGGCGCGAGGCGCGCCATGCCCGCGGCGGAGGCTACCTGGTAGAGGCCGCCCGATCCTTCATCCTCGTTGAGGTCGACGTCGCTTTCGTCGTCGAGGCCGGATTTGCGCTTGATCTCGAACAGGGCCGTCTGGCGGACGCCCGGCAGGGCATCGCCACCGGTGATGTGACCTGAGTCGTCGCCGAGCGAAGCCAGTTGCACCGGTTTCGCCGCGGAATCGGCCGAGGCCAGTGTAATGATCGGCTTTGCCGCCGGGGCGGGCTTGGCCTGCACGGCCGGCGGTTCGCCTGCGCGCGTGTTGACTAGTGGAGCAGGCTTCGCCGAAGCCGGCGTGGCGCCAAACATCGAGGCCAGGAACCCTCTTTTCCTCGGCGCCTCCGCTTGCGGTGCCTCGCCAGCGGTCACATAGACGGGATTGTTCATCGCCTGTGCCGAGGCCGGCTTCGGTGCCGTCACGGCCGCGTCAGCGGCGGCAATCTTCTGCGCCGCCGCCTCAGTCTGTTGAGCCGTCTGCGCCGGTTGCTGCAGCGATTGCGGCGTGTTCCCGGCAATCGTTTCAGCTCCAGCCGGCGCGGTGAGCGGGAAGGCCGCTTGCGGGTTTGCTATCGGCACGTAGGCGACCGTCTCGGGCAGCGCTGTGTCGCCTTCCGCCATCACGGTGGTCTGCGTGGTCGCCGTCTGCGACGACGAATCGCCGGCCACGATCGGCTTGTTTGTCGAGGCTGCGTTAATGTCCGATGCGGAGGCATTGTAGCCGGGCATGCCAACCGACATTGTGGGGTCGCCGGCCGACGTGCAGGAGGCCAGGAGCACGGAACAGAGCGCCGCCGCAATGGTGCGGCGTTCTCCCTTCGCGAGGCTCCACCCTGCTGATTTCAAAGTCAAATTCCCCCTCGATATCCGATCGGCATATCCTTGGCGCGGCGTCCGAACGGCTGCGTCGAGGTGCCCCTTGTCTCCGATCCGGAAACGAGACCTGTGTCAAATCAGCAAGCCTGGAAGTATTTTTGCGGCAATTGCCGAATTTAGGCGGCAAGATGGTTGACGACACCATTTCGCCCGCTTTTACGGGTCCGTCAACTCACCAGACATTACAGTCGGTTACACACGCACCTTGACATAGGTGCCGGGGGCATCACCAAAGGTTTTCATATGCTTGCCTGCTTTGCGGGCAGGCACGCGATTGTTGTCCTTGGCCTCTATCCAGCTCTGCCAGTGCGGCCACCAGGAACCAGGATGGTCGGTGGCCTTGGCGATCCACTCGCCGAAGTCGCCCTCCGGTTTGCCGCCGGTCCAGTACTGGTACTTGCCCGATGCGGGCGGGTTGACGACGCCGGCGATATGACCGGAGCCCGCCATCACGTATTCGACCTCGCCACCGAAGTATTTCGAGCCGAGGAAGACGGACAGCGCGGGAGCGATGTGGTCTTCCCTGGAGGCGAGGTTGTAGACGGGAATCTTGATGTCGGCGAGCGAAACGGTGCGGCCGGCAAGTTCCATCCTGCCGCGCGAGAGGTTGTTCTCGAGATAGCAGTTGCGCAAATAGAAGGAGTGGTTAGCCGCCGCCATGCGTGTCGAATCGGCATTCCAGTAGAGCAGGTCAAAGGGCAGGGGATCCTTGCCGCGCATGTAGTTGTTGACGACATAGGGCCAGATCAGGTCACCCGAGCGCAGCATGTTGAAGGCGGTCGCCATCTTGGTGCCGTCGAGATAGCCCTTTTCGTTCATGGCCTTTTCCACCGCCGCGACCTGTTCCTCGTCGACGAACACCTTGAGGTCGCCGGCATGGGTGAAATCGACCTGGGTGGTGAAGAAGGTCGCCGATTTGATGCGATCGTCACCCTCCTGCGCCAGCAGGGCAAGTGCCGCCGCCAGCAACGTGCCGCCGACGCAGTAGCCGATAGCGTTGACCTCCTTCTCGCCTGTGGCCTTCTCGATAATGTCGAGGCCGTATTGCAGCCCCTCCCTTGTATAAGCTTCCCAGTTCTTCATGCCGTGGCGTTCATCAGGGTTGATCCAGGAGATGACGAACACGGTGTGGCCCTGTTCGATCGCCCAGCGGATGAAGGATTTCTGCGGGTTGAGATCGAGTATGTAGAACTTGTTGATCCAGGGCGGGCAGATCAGCAGCGGCCGTTTCAGCACCGTCTCGGTGGTGGGATCGTATTGGATGATCTCGGCGACGTCGCTGCGGCCGACCACCTTGCCGGGGGTGGTGGCGATGTTGCGGCCGATCTCGAAGGGCGAGTAGTCGGCCTGACGCAGCTTCAGGTCGCCCTTGCCGGCGGCGATGTCCTCGGCCAGCATCTTCATGCCTCGCACAAGATTTTCGCCGTTCGAGGCGATGGTTTCGCGAAACAGTTCCGGATTGGTCAGGATGAAATTCGACGGCGAGATGGCGTTGGACACCTGCTTGACGTAGAAGCTCGCCTTGTGGCGGGTGTGGTCGTCCAGGCCTTCGGCGTGCTCGACAAGCTCAGCCGCCCAGCGCGAGGTGACGAGATAGGCCTGTTTCAAGAAATCGAAGAAGGCGTTGCGGCCCCATTCCGGATCCTGGAAACGCTTGTCGCCGCGCTCCGGCTTGACCGCGTCCTCGGTTCGCTCGGCATCGGGGCTGACGCGCTGGATGGCGTTCGCCCATACCGTCATATAGCCGGCGAACAGCCGCGTCTGAGCTTCGAGCGCACGTTGCGGGTCGGCAAGCCAGTATTCGCTGAGCTTGGAGAAGGTCTTCACCATGTCGACGACCGGTTCGGCGACATGGTCGCGCACTTCGCCCTTCTCGCGCGGCTCGGCCCAGGCGGAAGCCGCCTTGCCGGCCTGCTCGATCATGCGCGCCATGTTCAGGGCGAAGCGCTCCGGGTCCTTCACCAGATATTGCTCGACCGTCGAAGGTCCGCCATCTTCCGCTTTGCCCGAATCGGGTGTTTTGGACATGGTGCGCGGGGTTCCTCCCGAAGCGTTTTCTTGACATATTACCATGGGACATCCGAACGGGTCCAACCTCGCTCTACCCCGGCTGCCAAGGAAACAATATGACGATTAACATTGGCGAGACTGTTTTCTTCGGCGCCGGTCGCTTTTGCCGCATCGGTGCGGCAATGGCCCTGTTGTGCCTGGGGGCCTGCTCGAGCACCGATACCAGCGGCCCGGTGCCCATCGCCACATCAGCGGGGCCGAAGGATACCGGAACCTTTCCGAACCTGAACATCCCGCCGAAAGTGGCGGCCAAACAGTTCACCGATGCCGAGAGGAACGCCAAGCTCGCGGAATTGAAGGGAGACGAGAGCGCGCAGGCAGCCAATGGCGGCGCCCCCAAAGTCACCAACCAGGCGGCGCTGACGGACCTGGCCAGCAAGCACGGCGCGCAGACGCTGAAGCAGATCGAAGGCAAATGCGACCCTGCCCTCGACCCCACCTGCAAATAAGTATATAGCGCGCGCCCAAGGCGCTTGCCGACACGGCGCGCCTTGCCAAACGCCAAGTGATGTCTGGAACTGCCATGGAAGAGTTTCACAAGGTCCGCCGGCTTCCGCCCTATGTTTTCGAGCAGGTCAACAGGCTGAAGGCCAGCGCCCGCTCGCGCGGGGCCGACATCATCGACCTCGGCATGGGCAATCCGGACCTGCCGACGCCGAAGGCAATCGTCGACAAATTGTGCGAAGTGGTGCGCGATCCGCGCACCCATCGCTATTCCTCCTCGCGCGGCATTCCGGGCCTGCGCCGCGCCCAGGCCGCTTACTATCAGCGCCGCTTCGGCGTGAAGCTCAATCCCGATACGCAAGTGGTGGCAACTCTGGGTTCGAAAGAGGGCTTCGCCAACATGGCGCAGGCGATCACCGCGCCGGGCGACGTGATCCTGTGCCCGAATCCAACCTACCCGATCCATGCTTTCGGCTTCATCATGTCGGGCGGCGTCATCCGCTCGCTGCAGGTGGAGCCCGATGACGGTTTCCTCCCGGCGGTCGAGCGCGGCATCCGCCATTCGATTCCGAAGCCGCTGGCGCTGATCCTCAACTATCCGTCGAACCCGACAGCGCTGGTCGCCTCGCTCGATTTTTACAAGGACGTGGTGGCGTTCGCCAAGAAGAACGACATCATCATCCTGTCGGACCTTGCCTATTCCGAGATCTATTTCGACGGCAATCCGCCGCCCTCTGTGCTGCAGGTCCCGGGCGCGATCGACGTCTGCGTCGAGTTCACCTCCATGTCGAAGACCTTTTCCATGCCCGGCTGGCGCATGGGCTTTGCCGTCGGCAACGAGCGGCTGATCTCGGCGCTGACCCGGGTGAAATCCTATCTCGACTACGGCGCCTTCACGCCGATCCAGGTGGCGGCCGCACACGCGCTCAACGGCGACGGCGCCGACATCGCCGAAGTGCGCGACATCTACCACAAGCGGCGCGATGTGATGGTCGACGCCTTCGGCCGCGCGGGCTGGACCATTCCGGCTCCGGCTGCGTCCATGTTCGCCTGGGCGCCGATTCCCGAGCCGTTCCGCCATCTCGGCTCGCTCGAATTCTCCAAGCTACTCATCGAACATGCCGACGTGGCGGTGGCGCCAGGCGTCGGCTTCGGTGAACATGGCGATGATTTCGTGCGTGTCGCGCTGGTCGAGAACGAGCACCGGATCCGGCAGGCGGCGCGCAACATCAAGCGCTTCCTGGCGACCAGCGCCAAGCAACCCAACAATGTCGTGCCGCTTTCCGCCCATCGGTAAGCTTTCCGCACACAATTTCGTTTGATCTTTCGGGGGACATCGCCGGCCATGGCTGAAGCTCTGCGTGTTGGGATTGCCGGCCTCGGCACGGTCGGCGCGTCGGTGGCGCGCGTGCTGCACGACAAGGCGGCGGAGCTGACACGGCAGTGCGGGCGCGACATCGTCGTGGCGGCGGTTTCGGCGCGTGATCCCAAGCGCGACCGCGGCGTCGATCTCAATGCCGCGAAATGGTTCGACGATCCGGCCAAGATGGCGCAGGCCGCCGAGATCGACGTCTTCGTCGAGCTGATCGGCGGCGACGAGGGGCCGGCGTTCGCGGCTGTGAAGACGGCACTCGAGGCCGGCCGTCATGTCGTCACCGCGAACAAGGCTCTGCTGGCCAAACATGGGGTCGCACTGGCCGAGATCGCCGAGAAGAAGGGCGTGCTGCTCAACTACGAGGCCGCGGTGGCGGGCGGCATTCCCGTCATCAAGACGATGCGCGAGGCGATGGCCGGCAACTCGGTCACCCGCGTCTTCGGTATTCTCAACGGCACCTGCAACTATATCCTGACCCGTATGGAGGCCGAAGGCATCTCGTTCGACGCCTGCCTCAAGGACGCGCAGCGGCTGGGCTATGCCGAGGCCGACCCGACCTTCGACATCGAGGGCCATGACACCGCGCACAAGCTGTCGATCCTGACCAGCCTGGCCTTCGGCACCAAGATCGCCGCCAACGACATCTACATGGAAGGCATCTCGAACATCACCCAGGCCGATATCCGTGCGGCCGGCGATCTCGGCTACCGGATCAAGCTGCTTGGCGTTGCCCAGCGCACCGAGAGCGGCATCGAGCAGCGCGTGCATCCGACCATGGTGCCGACGGCCTCGGTGATCGCGCAGGTCCACGGCGTCGTCAATGCGGTGGCCATCGAGACCGACATATTGGGCGAACTCCTGCTCTCCGGCCCCGGCGCCGGCGGCAACGCTACTGCCTCCGCCGTGATCGGCGACATCGCCGATATCGCCAAGAGCCGGCCCGGCTTCCAGCACGGCCCGGTCTTCGGAAGGCCGGCGAGGGAATTGAAGCCTTACAAAAAGGCACAGATGCGCAGCCATGCCGGCGGCTATTTCATCCGGCTGACCGTGCATGACCGCATCGGCGTGTTCGCGGCCATCGCCAAGCGCATGGCTGACAACGATATCTCGCTGGAATCGATCGTCCAGCACGCGATCAACGGCGAAGCGGCGGCGCAAAAGACGGTGATCCTGGTCACCCACGAGACCACCGAGGCTGCCGTGCGCAAGGCTGTTGACGGCATCACCAAGGATGGTCACCTGACCGACAAGCCGCAGGTCATCCGGATCGAACGGGCAGGATAGATTTCTTTCGGTCGCGTGCCACTGCATTGCCGCAACCTGATAGTGGTCAGGGGATGCCGCTGCCTGGCTCGCCGGAACCAATCCCGGCTAGCGCCGTTCTCCCGAGGTGCAAACCGAGGGAATGCCAATGGCCGAAACATCGAAATCCGAGACATCCCGGGATACTCCCCAGATCGACGATATCCAGAAGGCGCTCGAAAAGCAGATCGCCGACCTGCGCAAGGAAATCACCAAGATCAACAAGAGCCTTTCGGAACGAGCCGCGGAACTGGTTGACGACGCCTCGGCGCGGGCATCGGATGTGTACGACAGCGCGACGAGCCGTGCGTCGCGGACAGCTCAGCAGTTGCGCAGCCAGGCCCAGGCGGTCTCGGAGGTCGCGCGCGAAAATCCGGGCACCACGACGGCAGTGGTCGGCGTCATCGGCCTCTTGGGTTTTCTGGCCGGCCTCGTCGTTGGCCAGTCGATGAATGACACCCAGCGCCGCTGGTATTGATCCGGTAACGACGGAGCCGGTTTGGCCGGCTTACTTGTCCGTCCCGCAATTTCCAGGGGAGCGCCATGGCTTCTTCCGTCCTGATCGGCATCCTGATCACGTTCCTGGTGATCATTCTCGTGCTCTATCTGATCCAGCGTCTGCCGCTGGACGGCAGGATGCGGCAGATCGCGCAGATCATCGTCATCATTATCGGCATCGTTTCGCTGCTCAAATATCTGGCCGTGTTCTAGATCCCGTTCCTTGTAGGGGAAGGCCCCGGTTCGCTGCAAATTGCGTTGTCCATAGTTTAATCGATTGATATTGCAGGCTTTTCGAGAAAACCTTCGAGAGGTCTTGCCGTTGTCATGCTCGTTTGACACAAGAGGCGCGCCTCCGGCGGGAGGCGACGTGCGAACGAGGATCGACCTGATGAACGTGGCCCACAACATTATCGCCGGACTTGACCGGATACTCACCATGGAACTGGTGCGCGTCACCGAACGCGCCGCCGTCGCGGCCGCCAGGCTGCGCGGACGCGGTGACGAAAAGGCCGCCGACCAGGTCGCGGTGGACGCCATGCGCCAGGAGCTCAATCGCCTCGCCATCAAAGGCACGGTGGTGATCGGCGAGGGCGAGCGGGACGAGGCGCCGATGCTCTATATCGGCGAGGAGGTCGGCACCGGCAAAGGCCCGGCGGTCGACATCGCGCTCGACCCGCTGGAAGGCACCACGATCTGCGCCAAGAACCTGCCCAACGCGCTGGCCGTCATCGCCATCGCCGAGAAGGGCAGCCTGCTGTTCGCGCCCGACGTCTACATGGACAAGATCGCCATCGGTCCGGGCTATGCCAACGGCGTCATCGACATCGATGCCTCGCCGGCCGAAAACATCGCTAGCCTGGCCAGGGCCAAGGGCGTCGCGGTGTCCGACGTCACCGCCTGCATCCTCGACCGCCCGCGCCATGGCAAGCTGATCGACGCCGTGCGCGCCACCGGGGCGGCGATCCGGCTGATCGGCGATGGCGACGTCGCCGGTGTCATCCACACCACCGATCCCGAGGAAACCGGCATCGACATCTATCTCGGCACTGGCGGCGCGCCGGAGGGCGTGCTGGCCGCGGCGGCGCTGCGCTGCACGGGTGGCCAGATGCAGGGCCGCTTGATCCTCGACACGCCCGAAAAGGTCGCCCGCGCCGGCAAGATGGGTATTGCCGACCCGAAGCGGGTTTACCGGGCCGAGGACATGGCGCGCGGCGATGTGCTGTTCGCGGCCACCGGCGTCACCGACGGCAACATGCTGGCAGGGGTCAAGTTCGGCCGCAACTACATTACCACGCACACCATCGTGCTGCGCTCCTCGTCGCGCACCGTGCGCGAGATCAAGGCCCGGCATCAGGACCTGGAAAAGTTTTGATGCATTCCTGACTGGCCGTCGCATATTGTGGGCAATGAACATCCGCAAACGCCGCCTCGCATGACGGGCGAAAGACGCCTTTTTCTCGATGTCCGGCAGTCGGCCACCGGTGTTTCCTGGGAACATCGGCTGACCGAGCGGCAGGACATGGTCGCGCTTGCCATCGCACAGGGGCACGGCGTGCCCGATATCGTCGCGCGCGTGCTTGCCGGACGAGGCGTGACGGCGGAACAGGCGGAGCGCTTTCTCGACCCGACGATCCGCGACCTGCTGCCGGACCCGGCATCGCTGACCGACATGGACAAGGCGGCCATTCGCATAGCCGCCGCGGTGATGGCCCGGGAGAAGGTGGCGATCTTCGGCGACTACGACGTCGATGGGGCCGCCTCGTCGGCCTTGCTCAAACGCTTCCTCGCGCATTTCTCGATATCGTCGGAAATCTACATTCCCGATCGTATCTTCGAAGGCTATGGCCCCAATCCGGAAGCCATGCGCGAGCTCGTCTCGCGCGGCGCGACGCTGATCGTCACCGTCGATTGCGGCACCAACAGCGCGGTTTCCATCGACGCGGCCAATGCCGCCGGTGCCGATGTCGTGGTGCTCGACCATCACCAGATCGGCGGCGCTTTGCCAGCGGCGCACGCGGTGGTGAACCCCAACCGCGACGACGACCTTTCCGGGCAGGGCCATCTCTGCGCCGCCGGCGTGGTTTTTCTCGCGCTGGTGCAGACCGCCAAGGTCCTGCGCGGCCGGCTTGCCGACGCCACGCCGCCGGACCTGCTCTCGCTGCTCGATCTCGTGGCGCTGGCCACGGTCTGCGATGTGGTGCCGCTTACCGGCGTCAATCGCGCCTTCGTCGTCAAGGGCCTGCAGGTGGCGCGCCAGCAGAAGAATGAGGGACTGGCGGCGCTGGCGCGGGTCTCACGCGTCGGGGAGCCGATCGGCACCTTCCATCTGGCCTACCTGATCGGACCGCGCATCAACGCCGGCGGGCGCATCGGCGACGCCGCCCTCGGAAGCCGGCTGCTTGCGACCGACGATCCGGTAGAGGCCCGCACCATCGCCGAGACGCTCGACCGGCTCAACCAGGAGCGGCAGTTGATGGAGCAGGAGATGCTGGCCGCGGCGCGTGCCGAGGCCGATGCCGAGCTTGCCGGCGGCAGCGGGCCGGCCATCGTCGTCACCGCCAGCACCAACTGGCATCCCGGCATCGTCGGCCTGCTCGCCTCCAGGCTCAAGGATCATGCGCGCCGGCCGGCCTTCGCCATCGCCTTCAACGCCACCGGCACCGGCACCGGTTCGGGCCGTTCGGTGTCGGGCTTCGATCTCGGCCGGCTGGTGCGCGAAGCCGTAGATGCCGGGCTGATCGTCAAGGGCGGCGGCCATGGCATGGCGGCCGGCATTACCGTTGAGCGCACGCGGCTCGGCGAACTCAGGGCATTTTTCGAGGAGCGCGCGGCAGCCGACGTGTTCCGATTGCAGGGCGAGGAAAGCCTGGCGATCGACGGCGCGCTTGCCGCCGAGGGTGCAACGCTGGCTTTGCTGGATGCGCTGGAAAAGGCCGGCCCGTTCGGCGCGGGGCATGTCGCGCCTGTTTTCGCGCTGCCGCGGCATCGGCTGGCCGACGCCCGGTTGGTCGGCACCAACCACATCCGCGCCGACCTGCAGTCGGGCAGCGGCGGCCGCATCCAGGCGATCGCCTTTCGTGCCGTCGACACCGTGCTTGGCGACTTCCTGTTCAAGAACCGCGGCAAGACGATCCATGTCGCCGGCTCTTTGTCGGGCAATTACTGGAACGGCAATCGCAGCGTGCAGTTCCGCATCGTCGACGCGGCACGGGCCTGATGCGTCTTTGATCAGGCGAGAACCGTCTGAAGCCGGGTCAGTTCGCCGATCTGTGCCATCGTTGCCCGATAGCCGATCTGGATCGCCTCATCGGCGCGGTGGAATTCGGTCAGACCGATGTGGCTGAGCTTGGGCTGCAGCGACATGTCGGGCGGATCGCCGGCAAGCCTGGCGCGCGAGATTCGATCCTGGATGATGTTGAAGGCCTCGACCATGACGCCGGTGATGCCAAGCCGCGTCTGATGCGCCCGGTGCTCCGGGTCGAATTGGCCACTGCGCGGCGCATCGTTCTCGACGACCAGTTCGCCGGCGCTATGCTTGATGACGGCGGCACGGCCGAACAGGTCGTAATGAAGGTTGACCGCGACAACCAGCGGCTGCTCATAGGCGCGGCAGACCGACACCGGCACCGGATTGACCAAAGCTCCGTCGACCAGCACGCGACCATTGCAAGTCACCGGCTCGAACACTCCGGGCAAGGCATAGGAAGCGCGCATGGCTGTTATCAGCGAGCCGTTCGACAGCCAGATCTCATGGCCGGTGCGGATTTCGGAAGCGACCGCGACGAACGGCTTGGACAAATCCTCAAAGCGAATGCCGGCCACATGCTCCCGCAGGCGAGCATCCAGCTTCATGCCGCCGAACAGACCGCTGCCGCGCAGGTTGAGATCGAGCAGGCCGAAGATGCGCCGCCTGGTCAGACTGCGGGCGAACTCTTCCAGCTCGTCCAGTTTTCCGGCGAGATAACAGCCGCCGACCAGCGCGCCGATCGAGGTGCCGGCAATCATCGAAACCTCGATGCCGGCTTCATCGAGCGCGCGCAGCACGCCAATGTGCGCCCAGCCTCTTGCGCAACCGCCGCCCAAGGCAAGCGAAATGCCAGTTTTCTTTGGTGATGTTGTTTCGGACGCGCCGCCGGACGAAGCGGGACCATTCGCCTCTCGTACGTCCGCTCTGTTACGCAATGACGCCCACTCGAGCATCATGATCTCCCTTGTCCCATGGCTAATATATAGGCGGGCCGTATCGAAATGGTGAATCTATGTGGTTGGCCGCGAGCAGAAGGTTCAAGCTGGTCATTCACGGGAGCTTCCGATACGTTTTTTCCGCATCGAACAAGGGCTCGCTGCCATCGTCGGCAAGCGTCGCCTTGCCGTCGATCAGCCCCACCGTCCGATAGAAGCAGGAACGCCGGCCCGTGTGACAAGTTGCGTCGTGGCCTAGCACTTTGACGCGCAACCATATGGCGTCCTGGTCACAATCCGTGAGCACCTCGACGACATGCTGGAGATTGCCTGACGTTTCGCCCTTCTTCCACAGCGCATTGCGCGAACGCGACCAGTAGTGGGCGATACCTGTTTCGAGCGTCAACGCCAGAGCCTGCGCATTCATGTGCGCGACCATCAAAAGCATGCCGTCCGCCGCATCGGTGACGACGACGGTGACCAAGCCGGCGGCATCGAAGCGCGGTGAAAACACCGCGCCTTCTTCCAGCGCTTTCTTGTCTGAGGGAGCCTTCGGAAATTCCAGTGCCGACATCGCCGGGCTATCTTCCTGTTTGACCATGATCTATCCGAAAACCGGTATCCACCTTTCGGAATCATGGTCCGGCGATGCCGGGCGAGGGGGCTTACACCCCACCGCCGCGCACCATGGTGACGAAACGAACCTGTTCTTCTGGAGTATCCTTGAACACGCCGGTGAAGGTCGAGGTCAGCGTGGTGGAGCCCTGCTTGCGGATGCCGCGCATGGCCATGCACATATGCTCGGCCTCGATCATCACGGCGACGCCGCGCGGATTGAGCACGTCCTGGATGACGCCCGCGATCTGCGCGGTCATGGCTTCCTGGGTCTGCAGGCGATGGGCGAAGATGTCGACCACGCGTGCGATCTTGGACAGGCCGACGACCTTGCCGTCCGGCAGATAGCCGACATGGGCCTTGCCGATGATCGGCACCATGTGATGCTCGCAATGCGAATGGAACTGGATGTCCTTGACGATGACAAGGTCGTCGTAGCCGGCCACTTCCTCGAAGGTGCGGCCAAGCTCTTCGGCCGGGCACATGTCATAGCCGCCGAACATTTCCCGATAGGCCTTGGCCACGCGCTTGGGGGTGTCGACCAGGCCTTCGCGATCGGGGTTGTCGCCGGTCCAGCGCAAAAGCGTACGCACCGCGGCCTCGACCTCGGCCTCGCTCGGCCTGTCGGTGACAGGCTTTTCCATGTAGGCCGACTGGGGCATGAACTTCTTGATAACGGCATCCATAAAGGCGTCTCCCGTAGTCCCTCTCTCAGGAGGAACGAGTTGAACGGACCACGACCTTTCGGCGTCGGAAACTCGCCCCGTTTCCAGCCCCGTAAGCGGCGTGAGCAAACTGCGGCAAAGACGCGGGCTTTCGTCGCCTTGTCGATACCGGACTGCCACCATTATATATGGTCATGGCGAGCGAAAGGAAGACGCGTCAGCGGCAAACGCTGTTCGCTTGGCGGCGACGGACTGGAAAATAATGATCAACGACGTCTACAATGCGAAAATTCTCGGTTTTGCCGGAAACATCACGCGGATCGGCCGGCTCGATCATCCCGATGCCAGCGCGAGGGCGCATTCCAAATTGTGCGGCTCTACCGTTACCGTCGATCTCAACATGGCGGACGGCGTGGTTACCGATTTCGCCCATGACGTGAAGGCTTGCGCGCTCGGCCAGGCCTCGTCGTCTATCATGGCGCAACATGTGGTTGGCGCTACGGCCGACGAATTGCGCGCGGTGCGCGAGACCATGCTGAAAATGCTGAAAGAGAACGGCGCGCCGCCGGAAGGCCGCTTCGCCGATCTCAAATATCTGGAACCCGTGCGCGACTACAAGGCGCGCCATGCCTCGACCATGCTTACCTTCGACGCCGTGGTCGACGCGATCGGCCAGATCGAGAAGAAGCGCGCCGAAGAAGCCGCTTGATAGCCCCTTGGCGGCCTATCGGGGCCGCCTGCTTTCGGCGAATTCGCTTCTCACCCAGTCGGCGAAAGCGGCGGCCGGCTCGGGGAGATCACGCAGGCTTCTGGCCACCAGCCAATAGGCGCCGGACGCGACGTCGATGTCGAACGGCTTGACCAGCGTGCCGGAGGCGAGCTCTTCGCCGATCTGCAGGAGATCGCCCAGCGCCACGCCGTGTCCGAGCAGGGCGGCCTGCTTCGAAAGCGAGGCATCCGCCAGCATGGGACCGCGCGCGGGCACTACATCGGCAGGCACGCCGGCCGCCTCGAACCAGCGCGCCCAACCCTGTCGGTTTTCCTCATGCAACAGCGTGTAGCGGCCAAGCTCGGCCGGCTTGTCGAGGGGAGGTCCCGCGGCAAGCAGCGCCGGCGACAGAACCGGTGAATCGACTGTCGAGGCAAGCCGCTCGGCCTCGCTGCGCGGCCATGAGACAGCATGCGCACTGAAGCGCAAGGCGAGTTCTGGCTGGTCGCCGCGAAACTCGATCAGCCTTGGATCGACTTCGAGCGCGACGTCGATATCGGGCCGCAATTGGCGAAAACGGTTGAGCCGCGGCACCAGCCATACCGATGCCAGCGACGGCTCGACGCTGACACGAACCACTGTCTGCGCCGGAGCCGCCACCAACTCGGAAAGCAGGGCGTCGATGGCGTCGAAACTCCTGACCAGTTGACTGAGCAGCCGGCGGCCCGCATCGGTCAGTTCGACGCGGCGATGGCGACGTTCGAACAGGGGCCGGCGCAGAAAGATCTCGAGCTCGCGGATCTGCCGGCTGATCGCCGCCTGCGAGACGAAAAGCTCCTCGGCCGCCCTGCTGAAGCTCAGGTGCCGCCCGGCTGCTTCAAAGCTCCTCAAGGCCGTCAGCGGCAGTCGCCCGCGCTTCATTCACATAACCCAGGATTATCCGAAGCGGAAATTATACTCGTTTGAAGGCGAAGGCCAGCGACGGTCTACTCGTCGCCAAGGAGATGCGGCCATGATCCAGTTGCTGGAGATTTTTGGCGATGTGATGCGGATTGCAACCTTTCAGTGGCGTGACGAAAGAACCTGTCGAAAGCATTACGAGGAGCAGTCTAGCTCCTGCCGGTGGGCACCGCCGGTTGATCGGCAGCCACTCCGCCGCTTCCGCCCGTGAAAGCTCAGCAAGCAGGGGCGGGATTGCGTTCTCCCGATGAAGCCCACATCTATCGTGTGGAAAGACGGAGATGGCAGTGGGCGACCAGCATGGGCATGCACATACAGCCGGGCCGCCGCGGCACGGGCGCAACTGGTCCGGCCTGTGGCGCAAGACCCCCGGCCGGGTGTTGGGCACGTCGCTGGTGCGCCTTTATCAACTGACGCTGTCCGGCTTCATCGGCAGTTCCTGCCGTCACCTGCCGACCTGTTCGGAATATGCGCATGAGGCGATCGCCCGCCATGGGCTTTGGGCCGGCGGCTGGATGGGGTTTTTCAGGGTTCTGCGCTGCGGGCCATTCGGCACCCACGGCGTCGACCTTGTTCCGGAGGTTCTGGCGGATCGGTATGTCTGGTTTACGCCGTGGCGATATTGGCGGATCGGCGGCAATCGCGACGATGCGCGAAGCTGACTCCCGATCAGTTTTCAAGCCGACCGTTTACGATCCGGTAGGGTTAATGGCAGCCTGCACAACAACTGCGAATTTGAGACAAAATCGAGACAAGAGACCCCGCTAAGCCGCTCGCCGAACCCTCTCTGGAGCGAGCATCCAATGCGCAACGTCGACCGTCTTCCCTTCATCCTTGCCGGAGTCCTGTTCCTACTTGCCTGGCTTCTGGGATTTCCGATGCGCGCGCAATCGGCGCCGCTCGGGCATGTGCAATGCACGCTGATCGCCGACGCGCAGAGCGGCAAGACGCTTTACCAGGACGGCGCCTGCGACCAGCGGTTCAGCCCGGCCTCGACATTCAAGGTGGCGCTGTCGCTGATCGGCTACGATGCCGGCATACTGAGCGACGAGCACACGCCGAGCTGGGACTACAAGCCTGAATTCAAGGCGGTCAAGCGGGACCACAAGACCGTCGATCCGACGATCTGGGAGCGGGACTCGGTGCTCTGGTATTCACGCGAGATCACCCGCCGGCTTGGACCGGAAAGCTTTGCCGGCTACGTCTCGAAGTTCGGCTACGGCAATGCGGATGTTTCCGGCGATCCCGGCAAGAATGACGGCCTAACCCATTCCTGGGTGAACTCCTCGCTCAAGATCACGCCGGTCGAACAGGTCGATTTCCTGCGTAAGCTGCTCGCCGGCAAGATGCCGGTCTCGGCCAAGGCTCACGACATGACGAAAGCCATCATACCGAGCTTCAAGGCCGGCGACTGGACCGTCCAGGGCAAGACCGGCAGCACCAGGCTCGGCGAGGGTGGCAAGGACAGGCGCTCGCTTGGTTGGTTTGTCGGCTGGGCGCAGAAGGACGGCCGCCAGATCGTGTTTGCCCGACTTGTCGTCGATACGAAGCGGAGCGACATGCCGAAGGGGCTTGCGACGCGTGCGGCCTTCCTGAAGGACCTGCCGCAACTCATCAAATGAAACGCTGGGTGCCAATCCGGCTTTACGGCGGCGGAAACTGCCCATAAAAGACAGCCCGCCGCCGGAGGCTCCGGCTTACCCGCGCATGTCTTGGCCTTCGAACCGCTGACGACCTGCATTTCACCACCCGCGCTCGTTTGCGGGACTGGATAGGAGATACCTGATGCTGAATTCCGTTTCCCTGACATTTCCCGATGGCTCCGTGCGCGACTACGACGCGGCGATGACCGGGGCCGGGCTTGCCGAATCGATCTCCAAGTCGCTGGCCAAGAAGGCCGTTGCCTATGCCATCGACGGCACCGTGCGCGATCTCTCCGATCCGCTCGGCAAGTCCGGCAAGATCGAGATCATCACCCGCGACGATCCGCGCGCGCTGGAACTCATCCGCCATGATGCGGCACACGTGCTGGCGGAGGCCGTGCAGGAGATATGGCCGGGAACGCAGGTGACCATCGGGCCGGTGATCGAGAACGGATTCTACTACGACTTCGCCCGCAACGAGCCGTTCACTCCGGACGACTTCCCGGTGATCGAGAAGAAGATGCGCGAGATCATCGCGCGCAACAAGCCGTTCACCAAGGAGGTCTGGTCGCGCGACAAGGCCAAAAAGGTCTTCGCCGATAAGGGCGAGCGCTACAAACTGGAACTGATCGACGCCATTCCTGACGATCAGGATCTCAAGATCTACGCGCAAGGCGACTGGTTCGACCTTTGCCGCGGTCCGCACATGGCCTCGACCGGGCAGATCGGCAATGCCTTCAAGCTGATGAAGGTGGCGGGCGCCTATTGGCGCGGAGATTCGAACAATCCGATGCTGACGCGCATCTACGGCACGGCATGGGCTGATCAGGCGCAGCTCGAGGCCTACCAGACAATGCTGGAGGAAGCCGAAAAGCGCGACCATAGGAAGCTCGGCCGCGAGATGGATCTGTTCCACTTCCAGGAAGAGGGGCCGGGCGTCGTCTTCTGGCACGCCAAGGGCTGGAAGATGTTCCAGAATCTGGTCAACTACATGCGCCGCCGCCTCGACGAGCAGGGCTATCAGGAGGTCAACGCGCCGCAGGTGCTCGACAAGAGCCTGTGGGAGACGTCGGGCCATTGGGGATGGTATCGCGACGCCATGTTCAAGGTGACGGTCGCCGGCGACGACACCGACGACGACCGCGTGTTCGCGCTGAAGCCGATGAATTGTCCCGGCCACGTGCAGATATTCAAGCATGGGTTGAAATCCTATCGCGACCTGCCCGTAAAGCTTGCGGAATTCGGCAATGTGCATCGCTACGAGCCGTCGGGCGCGCTGCACGGGCTGATGCGCGTGCGCGGCTTCACGCAGGACGACGCGCATATCTTCTGCACCGAGGAGCAGCTGGCGTCGGAGTGCCTGCGCATCAACGACCTGATCCTGTCGACCTATGCCGATTTCGGCTTCGACGAGATCAGCGTGAAACTGTCGACGCGGCCGGACAAGCGCGTCGGTACCGACGAGGCCTGGGATCACGCCGAAGCGATCATGGGCGGCGTGCTGGAGACGATCAGGACGCGATCGGGCAACCGCATCAAGACCTCGATCAATCCTGGCGAGGGCGCCTTCTACGGGCCGAAGTTCGAATATGTGCTGAAGGATGCCATCGGCCGCGAATGGCAATGCGGCACCACGCAGGTCGACTTCAACCTGCCGGAGCGTTTCGGCGCCTTCTACATCGGCTCGGATTCCGAGAAGAAACAGCCTGTTATGGTGCACCGTGCCATCTGCGGCTCGATGGAGCGCTTCCTCGGCATCCTGATCGAGAACTATTCCGGCCATTTCCCGCTGTGGTTCGCGCCGCTGCAGGTGGTGGTGGCGACGATCACTTCGGACGCCGATGGCTATGCGAACGAAGTGGTGGCGAAGCTGAAAGCCACAGGCTTGTCCGCCGAGGCGGATCTGCGCAACGAGAAGATCAACTACAAGGTCCGCGAGCACTCGCTGGCCAAGGTTCCGGTCATTCTTGTCTGCGGCAAGCGCGAGGCGGAGGAGCAGACGGTCAACATGCGCCGGCTCGGATCGCGCGACCAGGAGTCGCTGGGTCTCGCCCAAGCGGTCGCGCAGCTGACCGAAGAAGCGATCACGCCCGATCGCCGGCGCCAGCGCGCCGCCTGATCAGACAGTATTTGAAGCCGAAATGGCGGTGGACCAGTCCACCGCCATTTTCATATCCCGCCGTTTTCACATCCTTGTCACGGCAGTCTTGTAATAAGCCTTATGATCAAGCTGAAATTGCGGGAAAAACCGTTTCCCGAGCTTTCCTATGCCAATCCACGACAGCCGG
Organism: Mesorhizobium sp. B2-3-2; assembly: GCF_006442295.1. Classification (NCBI taxonomy): domain Bacteria; kingdom Pseudomonadati; phylum Pseudomonadota; class Alphaproteobacteria; order Hyphomicrobiales; family Phyllobacteriaceae; genus Mesorhizobium; species Mesorhizobium sp. B2-3-2. Next base: position 240,685 of record NZ_VFWA01000006.1, read on the forward strand.
TGCTGACGCGGTGGGTCATCCATTCCATCGAGGGCCTGTCCGGACGCGACCGTTTTGCAGCGCTTTATGATTTTTGGCGCCGCCAGGTGGTCCCGACCGGCGAGCGCGTGTTCAGTCGCATGCTCGAATTGATAGACGTGCGGGTGCGAACCCCCGACCAATGGCCCCCGAAGAACCTGCCCGATACGCCGCTGGTGATCGTCGCCAATCATCCCTTCGGCATCGGCGACGGCATTGCTGCGCTGTCGCTGGCCGAGCAGCTTGGGCGACCGTTCCGGGTCATGATCCACAAGGATCTGCTCAAGATCAGCGAGATGGAGCCCTACTCGCTGCCGATCGACTTTTCCGAGACCAAGGACGCTCTGAAGAACAACATGGCGGTGCGTCACGAGGCTGTGCGGCTCCTGAAAGAAGGTGTCACCATCGTGGTATTTCCGGCCGGCGGCGTCGCCACCGCGCCGAAGGGTTTTGGCCAGGCACGCGACCTGCCATGGAAGATGTTTCCGGCCCGTCTCGTGCAGGATGCCAAGGCTTCCGTCGTGCCGATGCATTTCTCCGGCCAGAACGGCAGGCTGTTCCATCTGGTCAGCGGTCCCATGAACATGGCCGAGCGCGACGGGCGCGTGGCGAAGTTCGTCGGCAAGGCATCGCTGACGCTGCGCATTTCGTTGCTTATCCACGAGTTCGCCCCGCTTTCCGGCAAGTCGATCGACGTGCGTGTCGGCGATGTGCTGAGCTGGAACGAACTGGAGCCCGGGCGCGACCGCAAGGCGCTGCTCGAGCGCCTCTATAAAGGCGTTTTCGATCTGGCGCCGCCGGTGCCTCGCCGCCGGATTCCATTCCTGCCGGCACGGGCCAAGCTGGCGGCCTAGATCCATTTCGTCGACGATCCGAAGGGAACCGCTTCAGGCTTACCCGGGATTTTGACTAATCCGCACCTTCTTCCGGATCCATCGCGGCGGCTTCCGTCGCGAGAACCTCGATTTCCTGGTTCTGTCCGGCCACGACAGTGAAATCCTTCTGGTAGATGCGGTCGCGGTTCTTGGCGATGATGGTGTAGTCGCCTTCGGCCAGCACCATGGAGGCGAAGGCGCCGACGGTTTCCTTGATCGGATCGCCGGATTCGTTGAGCAGCGACCATGACGTGTCGGCGATCGCTTCGCCGCCCGCTTCACGCACCAGCTTCAACGTAATCTCGGCGGCGTGATGCTCGACGGTGGCTTCGGTCAGCTTGCCGGCCTCGACGCGGATGTCGGAGCGGATGACGGCATTGACCGCGCCATAGGTCGAGACCACGTGGTAGACGCCGGCATTGAGACGCACCACGCTGTTAGGCTCGACATCGGGAATGATCAGCGCACGATCGCCATTGGGTTCGGCATTGCCTTCATAGATCGAGAAGCGCAGCTTCTTGGGCGGGATGCGCGCCCCTCCGGAAAGGACGGCGTCGAGCTTCAGGCCGCCGGCATCGAGCACGAGGCTCTCGCGCTTGGCGTCCTTGCCGACGGTGATGCGCTTGGTGGCACCGGCCCGGCCGTAGGAAGCGTGAACCAGATAGCTGCCGGGTTCGAGCTGGAAGACCGCCGTGCCGCCATGGGCGGAAGCCACCATCGGCAATTTGCCGTTTACGGCCTCCGGCTTGAAGACACGCCAGACGATGCCGCGGGTGATGTCGCCTCCCTTGTCGGTCAATTGCGCGGACAAGGTGATGGCGCCGCCGCCGCCCAGCGCCAGCGATGTCTCGCCTTTCGGCGTCGCGTAGCTCGAAATTCCGGGAAGCTTCAGGTCGCTGACGCCATCCACGTTCTGCGCCACGGCAAAGGAAACCGGCGCCATGAGCAGCAGGGTGCAGACCCAGATCAGGAAAAGACGCAAAGTCCCCTCAAACATGCCTTGCGTTGAAGCCCATGGCGGTGGCAATTTCAAGGCTTAAGAGTCCGACCGATACGACTCTCCAGCCTGGCGCGCCCGCGTCGATGCCCGAGCCGCCCCGCATCCCATGGCGCGCTTCAGCTCAAAATTGAACTTAGGAGACTTGCGCCCATGGCGTCCCCGATCATCGACTTCCTGCTGACCCGCAATTCAGCGCCGATTCCAGACTTGAAGGAGCCTGCGCCCGGCGACGCCGAGATCGCCACGATGATCGCCGCGGCCACGCGCGTGCCCGACCATGGTCGGCTCGAGCCCTGGCGCTTCATTCTTTATCGCGGTGATGCCCGCATCGAGATCGGCAGAAAGCTGGCGGCCCTTGCCGAACAGCGGGAGGGACCTTTACCGGATGGCCGCCGCAACCAGGAGCTGGCGCGCTTCTCGCGCGCGCCGCTGGTGATCGGCGTCGTGTCGGCGCCGAAGGAAAATCCAAAAATCCCGCAATGGGAGATGTTCCTGTCCGGCGGCATGGCGGCGATGAACCTGATGATTGCCGCCAACGCACTGGGCTATGGCACCAACATGATCAGCAACTGGTATTCGGACGTGCCGGAGGGCAGGGCGATCCTGGGGCTGGCGCCGCAGGAGCGCGTCGTCGGCTTCGTCCATATCGGCTCTTATGGCGGCCCGGCGCCGGAGCGGCCGCGCCCCGATCCGGCAAAGCTTTATGCGGATTATGCCGGGCCCTGGGCGGGCTAAGTGTTCTACGAGCCGTCAAAGGGGCACGGACTGCCGCACGATCCGTCGAAGGCGATCGTGGCGCCGCGCCCGATCGGCTGGATCTCGACCCTGAACGGGGCCGGCGAGATCAACCTCGCGCCCTATTCCTTCTTCAATGCCGTTTCGACACGGCCCTTTATCGTGTGGTTTTCCTCCGAGGGCGAGAAGGACAGCGCCTCTATGCCGATCTCGCCATGGCGCCGTCGCGTCTTGTCGCGCCGCCGCGCGTGGCGGCCGCACCCGCCGCACTCGAATGCAAGGTGACCGAAGTGTTCCGGCCAAAGGCCCTGGACGGAACGCCGACCAGCGCCGTCGTCGTGGCCGGCGAGGTGATCGGCGTGCATATTGACGATGCCTACCTGAAGGACGGCCTGTTCGATATCAGCAAGGCCGGCAATGTCGCTCGCCTCGGCTATATGGACTATGCCAGCGTCAACGAAGTGTTTTCGATGCGCCGGCCGCGTTGGGGCAAGGATTAGCCCGCGACGGGCGCCCAGTCATTGTACTTTCCTGGCGGCGAGCCGTCATCACGACGCGCCCTAAGCTTGATGACACGGCATGACGAAACCTTCTGCACACCAGGACCGTTTCGTCCAGGCGCGTGATGGGCGATAGTCCGCTGAGCGTCGGCGGTAGTCTGTTGCTGGTAGATGCCTGCGGCAAATATTGTGGAAGGTTGGTCATGGTCTCGAGATTGATCCTCCAGACGTTCGTGTGGTTCGGCGCCATGGGCGCGCTGCTTTTCCTGACAGCGGGCACGCTGACCTGGCCGGGAGCCTGGGTATATCTGGCGGTAATGATCGGGCTAAGCCTGACCCTTGGCGTGACGCTGGCCCGGCGCGATCCCGGCCTGATGAACGAACGGCTGAGCTCTCCCATCCAGAAGAACCAGACCGCGGCCGACAAGGTTCTGTTGAGCATACTCCTGCTCGGCATCTTTGCCTGGCTGGCCTTCATGGGTTTCGATCACCGCTTCGGCTGGTCCGCCGTTCCGGTCTGGGTACAGGTGATCGGTGCGCTGGTTCTGCTGGCCGGACTATGGATCAGCTATCTGACGATGCTGGAGAACAGCTTCGCGGCGCCCGTCGTGAAGATCCAGGCCGAGCGCGGACAACAAGTGATCACAACGGGTCCCTATAGCTATGTGCGCCACCCCATGTATGCCGGCGCCATCCTCTTCTTTGCCGGCACGGCTCTTTTGCTCGGCTCCTGGTGGGGGCTGGCACTGGTCGTCGTGTTCATCGTTCTCCTGGCCATCCGCACATTCATCGAGGAAAAAACACTTCGCACCGGCCTGCGCGGCTATGACGACTATGCGGCCCATGTCCGCTACCGCCTGATCCCGCTGGTCTGGTAGCGGTCAGGCGGAGATTCCGGCTGCCCGGGCGCGTGCCAGAAGCCGCTCGGCCAGCCGCAGATGCGGCCGGTCATACATCTTGCCGTCGATGCCGACGACGCCGGGATTTCCCGCCGCCTGGAATGCCGCGACAATTGCCGCCGACTGTTGCACCGCTTCCACCGAGGGCGTGAAGGCGGCGTTTATGACCGGCACCTGATCAGGGTGGATCGCCATCTTGCCGGTGAAGCCGTCTCGTTCGGCCTCCCTGCATTCGGCCTCGAAGGCCGCCATGTCGCGGAAATTCGGGAAGACGGTGTCGATCGCCGCGACTTCCGCCGCGCCCGCTGCGAGGATGGTCATCAGGCGAGCGTGGCGAAACACGTCGGTATAGCGACCGTGCTCGTTGCGGGCGGTGCGCGCGCCAATGGCCGCCGACAGGTCTTCCGCGCCCCAGGTCAGGCCGGCAAGCCGCGCGCTTGCCCCGGCGTAGCTCGCCGCCGCCAGCACGGCGGCCGGTGTTTCGGTGATGATCGGCAGGATTTTTGTCGCGCCGTCGGCCAAGCCGCTTTCCGCTTCGCGGACCCTCAGCTTTGCCGAGAGGTGCTGGACATCCTGGCCGCCGGCCGATTTGGGCAGCATGACCCCGTCCGGCTTTGCCGGGATGAGCGCCGCAAGGTCGTCGTCCGTCAGTCCGGTCGACAGGTCGTTGACCCTGACGTAGATCGCCGATCTTGTTTGCGCCCGGTGGTTGACGATGAAGCGCGCCGCGATTTTTCGCGCCGATGCCTTGCTGTGGGGCGCCACCGAATCCTCAAGGTCGACAATGACCACGTCTGCGCCGGCGCCAAAGCCTTTCTCCAGCTTCCTCTCGGAATCGCCTGGAACGAACAGCAGCGAACGCATCAGGCTGCCTTCTTCAGCATCATGGCCTGTCTCGTGCATTTGGCGACGAGGTCGCCGTTCTGGTTATAGGCCCGATGTTCGAACTCGACGATGCCGCGATCGGGCTTCGACCTGGATTCGCGCACCGAGACGACGGTGGTCTCGACGCGGATGGTGTCGCCATGGAAGACCGGATGCGGAAACACCGTTTCCTTCATGCCGAGATTGGCGACCGTCGTACCGACGGTGATGTCGTTGACCGAAATGCCGATCATCAGGCCGAGCGTGAACAGCGAGTTGACCAGCGGCTTGCCCCATTCGCTCCTTGCGGCGAAATCGAAGTCGATATGCAGCGGCTGCGGGTTCAGCGTCATCACCGAGAACAGCATGTTGTCGCTCTCGGTGACGGTCTTGCGCAGCGTGTGCTGGAAGACATGACCGACGACGAACTCCTCGAGATAAAGCCCAGCCATTTAATTCTCCTCCGCTGCTGGACGGTTGATAGGCGCTGCATCCAGCGCTCGCAAGCCAGTTAACGAACATGGTGAACGCTTCATAAACCAATTCGGCCTAACGTCCGGCCCGGGGTCGGAAGCCTTCCGGCAAGGGGCGTATGCAGGCGGTATGGTTGTTGTTTCGCATTTCCTGAAATGGATTTACACGGCCAGGGTGTCGGAGCGCGCCGCGGCGGCAAGCGCGCTGGCCCGCGCCTATGTCGATGCCGAATTGCCTTTCGAGGACCGCTGCGCCGCCGAAGCGGCGCTGACCTTGCTGCTCGACGATGCATCGTCGAAGGTGCGGCTGGCGATGGCCGAGGCGTTGTCCATGAGCCATCACGCACCGCCACAGATCATCAGCGCGCTTGCCTGCGACCAGCCGGAAGTCGCCGGCGTCGTGCTGACGCGATCGCCCCTGCTTACCGACGCAGACCTGATCAATCGCGTGGCTTCAGGTTCGAAGGCGACGCAAAAACTGATCGCCGATCGGCCATTGGTATCGATGGCGCTGTCGGCGGCTATCGCAGAGATCGGCGAGGCGGAGGCCTGCGCCGTGCTTTTGGCCAACAGCGGCGCCGATATCGCTTCGTTGAGTTTCCGCCGCATGGCCGAGCGCCACGGCCATCTGCCGCTGGTGCGCGAGGCGCTTATATCGGATGCACGCCTGCCTGCCGACTGCCGGCACATGCTGCTCGTCAAGCTCGGTGAGATGCTCAAGAACTCGCCGCTGGTCGTGGCCTTGATGGGAGCCGCCCGGGCCGACCGCGTCATGCGCGACGCTTGCGTTAAGGCCTGCGTGACGCTGATCGAGGGCACGCGCCAGGAAGAACATGCAGCACTGATCGAGCATCTCAGGCTGCGCGGCGATCTCACCGCGAGCTTCCTCATCCGCACCATCGCGCATGGCAAGGTCGATTTTTTCGGCTCGGCGCTGGTCGCGCTCAGCCAGCAGTCCGCCCAAAGAGTGAGGGCGCTGCTGGCCGGCGGACACGACGTGGCCTTGCAGGCGCTGTTCCGCAGTGCCGGCCTGGCTGCCGCCACGCACGCGGTCATCTTGCGCGCGCTGAAAATCTGGCGAGAGGTCGCCAACGGCAAGCGCGTTGCCGGCGTGCAGGAAGTCAGCTGGCTGATGCTGAAGGAATTGGGCGGGGAAGCCACTCAGAGTGATCTCGCGGCGCTGGTCCGCTCGATTCATCTCGACGCACTGCGCGAAAACGCGCGCGGGCACGCGCTGGCGATCGCCGCAGCGTAGGCAAAACGTGCGATGCTGGTGCTGATCGACAGCGCGTGTTATGAACAGGCGTGGTCAGTCTGCATCCGAAGCACGCGGCCGCTCGGGTTGGGCAGGCGGCGAGCGCGCAAAAAGTTCATATGCGTCTGCCCGGAGGGCATCATCTACCGCACCCCCCTTGTCCATGTAGCTGATGACGAGATCGACCTGCTTTTTCGAATTTCGGGGTAGCTTATACACTTCATCGAGTTGTGCCTGCGTCAGGTATTTCGGCAAATGAACGTGCGGGTCTGGTGGTACTTTCCAGTTCAGGAGCCAGTTGCCAGTCATCGCTTTCCAGAACATTCGCTCGTCCGCAATGCCCTTCCTCTTGTTCAGTGTATCGTAGTCGTGCAAGGCAATGAAGGTCTCTGCCTCAAGCTGTCTTTTCACCCAACCGTTAAATGCTGCCATGCGGGCGCGGTAGTCGAGGAACACCTTGCGTAGATCGACATGTTCAGGCGACGCTTCAATATACGCCTGAATAGCGGGAAGGCCGGTTAAACCCTTCGAATAAGACCCGACGATCCGCCGGAGCATGTCGTTGCCTATCACGAATGTCGCATTGCTTGATCCTTCGATAAGCCAGCCGGGTTCGACGGCATGCAGGTGGTGAAGAATTACCCGAAGACCGATAACGAACTCATGCAGGCCGTCCGTTCCGAAACACTCCACGCGCTTGGAATCGTAGCCTGGGATGGGCTGAACCTTATGGAGCCGCCGCCCATGGTCAACCAGCGAAGCTGCCGCATTCGCCGTGGCAAATAGTTCCTTCTGAATCCTGCGCTCCGTTCTACCGGATTGATCCTCTCCGCCAGGTCTAAAATAACCCGACTCTTTCGACAGCACGGCGCTCTCGAAAACGTCGATAGCAACTAGTAAATCTTGGAGACATTGCTCCATGATGGCGAGGCTGATCAGGTAAGAATCCCGGCGCTCCGCCAGCGGATAGCCGGCATGGTGCCGCAAGATTGCGCTTGCATACTGGCTGTTAAGCTTGATGACGGCCTGTGCGAGTTCTTCCGGGACCGGCACCTTACTCGAAGCCATGGCCTGTCGAATCCGCTCGCGCTCCTGCGCTTCGCGCTCTTCCTGCTTCTTAAACAGCGCGGCAACTTGCTCTCGCGTGAGTGAGGGCAAGCTAGTTGCCATTTGGGTTGACCTCCTGGGCTAGGGATCGGGAGCGCGCGTGCTAATGCACGCCAGCGTTCAGTTGACGGTGATCCTGACGCCTACCGGCTTCCATAGCCACATCGCAGTTTGCGGATCGTCCAATGCGGCCCGAAGGAACTGCACGGGGACTGGCACAAAGCCATTGTTGGGCGCTCCATCGCGTAGGCCATTTACCGACCAGCCGGCATAGAGGCCAACCGATCCTTCCCTTGGATTTGGGTTGTTGAGGAATATCGTAGAAATCCTATCATCGGGCTCGCGCGGAAGCAGGATGAGCCCGTGCTGGAAACGCCGTGCCGGGCGCGCGCCCTCAACAGAGCCCGAACGTTCCAAGAGCCCCTTTATCTCCTTCAATTCGGAACGTGCTGCGATCTGCTCGAAGGCCGACAGAACGCAATCGGTGACAAGCATGTAGAACGGAACATCACAGGGCGAATAACCAACGTAGGCTGTCTTCCATTTCGAGAAGGTATCTGCGGCAACATCAATGTTGTTACGCGGTTCCGCCAGAATACGTGGGCTTTTGCGGTCAAAGGGAGCCACCGGCAGCCCAAACCCCGCCAAGACAACGGCCGGATCCATACCTGTTGCCATCGCGAAGGCATCGAACGGCGCCGCGAGCTGCTTCCTGACGCGTTCAAACGCAGGGAAAAAACGCGGATGCGCAAATGCCTTCCAACCATGGGCCAAAGCATCGAGTTGGGCGGTGGGAAAGTGTTGCACCGCCGTCTGCATCAGCGCTTCAGCGAATATTCTTTGCGCCAACTCAGGAGGAAGGTCTTGAGGCGAACTTACCCCATGCTTGGCCAAGGCCGCCGCCAGTCTGGGCTCGGCTTTTTCAAAAGCTTGCTGAACCGCTGCCAGGGCAACCGAGTCCATTTTGGTCATCGTTATGTCTCTTGAAGTTCAGAGTGAATTTGCCGGGGCAGGAGAAGTTCACTTGGGCAATTGTAGCATACGTTAAGCTGTGATTCGGAGACTGAAAATAAAAGGTCGAGGAACTGGGAATGTCAAAAGGGCAATTGTGCAGATGACGTTATCCGACATTTTGCCGCTCTCCCTGCCGCGCTTCAATGCCCTTGCGGGCTATGCACGCGATCCGAAGATCGTTCTCATTATCGAGGAGCGCGAATGGTATGCGACGCGCGATGAACGGCTAATCGGCATAGTGACCTTCGACAAGATCGATCATGACTATGGCTGGGTCATTCTCGGCCGCGACGAGCGGCATCGCTTTCGAGCGATCGCTGTTAATGCTTCCTACCCGTCGATAGAAGAATCCCGAACCGCGCTGTTCGCCGAACTGGCTCAGCTGCATGCCAAGTCGGACGAGAGCTTCTATCAAGGCGACGACCAGAGCCCGCCCACCGATTTTTTTACGCCCATTGTTGCGGAGTCTCGGCTCAATCCGATCTTCAAAACGCTGGTAGAAGAGATCAATTATTCCGCCGCACGCGGCATCGTTAAGCCGATGATGCGCTTTTACGACGACACAGACGGAAATTTCGTCGAGCAGTTTCAGACCGCCGCCTTCGATGCACGGCTATGGGAGCTTTATCTTTTCGCTACCTTCATCGAGCTTGGCTATGCCCGCGCGCCAGGCTCCGCTGTGCCGGATTTTGTTTTTCGCAGCCCTTTCGGCGCGCTCGGCATCGAAGCCACCACCATCAATCCGCCAAACAACCGCGCGTCTCAGATGCCGGACACAAAGGAAGAGATGGTGCGCTATCTCGAAAATTTCGTCCCCATCAAGCTTGCACGGGCGCTGCGCCGCAAGTTGGAGAAGAAAACGCCTTATTGGGCAATCCCAGAGATGAGCGGATTGCCCTTTGTCATCGCCATCCAGGACTTTCATCTGTCGGGTTCCATGCGCGCCATCACCCAGGCGGCGACAGAGTACGTATTCGGCATCAGGCACAGCATCGACAACGGCAAGCAAAAGATTGAATGGATCGGCGAACATGTCTGGGGAAATCTGAAGGAGAAATCAGGGTTCTTCACATTGCCGGGCGCGGAGAACATCAGCGCCGTGATCGTCAATCCGCAAGGCACGCTGAGCAAGTTCAATCGCATGGGGGTCATTGCGGGCTTCGGGGATCCACGCGTGAAGATCATTCGCCGCGGCCTAGTGCGCGGCGAGCGTGACCAAACGGATCCCAGTCCTCGGTATTTTGTGCACGAGGTCACCAAGCCCGACTACACTGAATCGTGGGTCGAAGGCATGGTCGTTTTGCACAACCCCCACGCGCGCATCCCACTGCCGCCGCTATTTATCGACGGCGCCAGCCACGAATTTCTTCAGGATGACGGTCGGATCATGTCGCTTTTTCCGAGGTTCCATCCCTATTTCTCCGAAACCATTATCGTCGGCCCGGATACCGCAAAGGAGTCCAAAGCCGCACACACAGACGATATGTTTCAAGGAACGATCGGAGGATGATTTTTGATGGGTGCCAACCACGTAAGCGAGGCGGATCGCCGGTCTCGCATTTGTTGTTTGCTCTATTCACCTAGGTGTTTGGACGTTCTTGGGTGGCCAGACGCCAATGCGTTGTCCGCGCAACAATTGGCACTATGTTTTAGGGATGGGCCATCCATCGTCAAAACGTTTCGCAGTGCCGGACGAGATCAAGCCGTTGATCAATGAGATCAGGGTCGCTTGAACCCTGATTCCATCTGGCTGTTTGGAAGCCGGGCACAGGGTGACAACCGGCCCGACATCGACTGGGATATTCTCGTTGCCTTGCCGGACGATTCCGGGCCGGACCTGCTGGATCCGCTTATCGGTTGGGCCATCCAGCACGAGGATCGGAATTCCTGCGACAATCCTCTCCGCGACATCCAGCGCCCTGGCAGCGAGTTGGGATTCGCGAAATACAATCGCGTATGACGTCGTGCGCGGCGGGCGAAGATTGAATCAAGGCCGGCCCAGGCGGTGACGCCTATGCGCAGGTCCAATCCGCAATGACGCCCGTCTAAGATATATTCCTCTCAAAAAAATCCGGAAAATCCTCCATCGCTGCAGCGATGATGCGCAGCGATGCTGCGATCTGGAGCATGTCGCCGGTGCCGTTGCGCTGAGCGATGCCCGCCGCATATTGCCGGGCGACGGCGACGGTCGATGTCTGCGGATCGCCGGGCTGGCGAAAAAGCAGTTCGCGCGCCAACCCCTTGAGGAAATTGGCAATGGAAAGCGCGGTTTCGGATGGGATTACGGAACCTTGCTGGGCAGCGCGCAGCCGCAGGATCTCCAGACCGACGGTGACGGCGGCGACACTGCCGCCCAGAACCGCTTCACCCTTCCTGCCGCTGGTCTGCACCAGCGGCATCAACTGGTTGATGCGGTCATAGGCGAGGCTCTCGAAGGCTGAACGCCGCGGCACGCGCTCGTGCAGGCAAAGCCGCGCCAGGTCCTCGCGCATGGCCCGCACGATGCGGTGCGCCGCGAGCCATGGGTCGGCGGGCAGCACGATGATGAAGACGCCGATTGCCAAAAGGATGCCGACCAGGATGGAGGCCGAGCCGGCGAAGAACGGGCCGGGGTCGTAGGTCATCGCCTGGTGCGGACTGAGGAAAGCAAGAAAATTGATGGCGAAGGCCGTCGCCACGCCGACATAGCGCGGATTTGCCATGGCGAGCGCCGCCGGCACCAGGATCGGTACGACGAACAGCATGAACCAGCCGAAACCAGGAAAAACGGGAAGTGCGATCTGGCCGACGAGAAAGGCAAAGGGCAGGGCCAACAGCGTTCCCTCGAAGAAACCCCAGGCTACCCGCACCGGATCGGGGCGGGCGGCAAACAAGCTCGACACGACGGCAACCAGAATGACCGTGCCGGCGGCTTCCGACCATCTCGTCGTCAGCCAGAAAGCGGCGACCAGCAGCGTTGCAAGTGCCGCGCGGACCGCGTTGCGGCTCGCGCCGTGATAGTCGCGATGCACCACCAGCGCCGGGGGCCTGCGTTCGCGTGAAGGCTGCGTGACGGGCGCACGCAAGGCATCGAGACCGCGCAGCGCCTGCTTCAGCGCTTCGGCGAAATCGGCGGCGATGGTGAGCCGGGTGACGGTGCCGACCCTGTCGCCGTCCTGGTCGGCCAAGGCGTCGGGCATTTGCCTCGCTTTGGCGCCGATCGCGTCGAGCCGTGCCAGCCAGGGCGCCGTGTCGTCGAGTGCGCCCGGCGTCGCCGCCATTTCAGTGACGAGGGCTTGCAGCTCCGAGCGCACCGGAATGAGCGCCGCGTTCTTCGGTGCGGCGTGTGAATGCAGCGCGCGGGCGGCGGACAGGGCTGAAAGCAGTTGTCCGATGGTGCGCCGGACCGGATGGGCGCGCGGCGCGAAGCTCGGGGCCTCCAGCCTGGCATAGGCGCGCATCTCGGCGAGCGTCTGGGTGTCGGCGACCAGCTTCCGATGCAGGCCGGAAAGCATTGCGGTGTCCCCGCCGGAAAAGGCGCCGCCGGCATAGGTGGCAAGGTCGAGAATGCAGCGCTTCAGCCGCGAGATGATGGCCTCACTGGCCAATTTGGGCAGGATCAGCCGGCTGGTCAGGCCGGCGCAGACAATGCCGAGCACGATCTCGGCACAGCGCGCCACCGCGAGATCGACGACGAGATGCGGCTGTCCAAACGCCGGCAGGCCGATGATCATGGCGGTGTAGCCGGCCAGCGCCGCTCCGTAGGCTTCCGGGTTGCGCAGCAGCGACGAGACGAAGGTGCAGATGCCGATCCAGAGGGCAAGCACCGTCACCAGCACCCAGGGATTCGTGCCGAAGACAGTGGTGATGGCAATTGCCGCGACGCCGCCCGCCAGCGTGCCGAGCAACCGATAAAAGCCTTTCGCCAACACCATGCCGGCGACCGGCTGGGCAACGATGAACACCGTCATCATCGCCCATTGCGGGTGATCGAGCTTGAGGGCGTAGGCGGCCATAAGCGCGATCAGGCCGGCCGAGACCGTACGCAAGGCGAAGATCCAGTCCGACCGGGTCGGCTGCGTCAGCCCGGCAAGACCCGCTTCGAAATAGCCTTTCAGCCGTTGCCAGCTCACACGCGCGTCTCCGCAAGCCTTGATCGACCGGCTTGCGCTCAGATATCCAGCACTTCCGTTTCCGCGAATTCGGCACGTTCCTGAATGAATCGGAAACGAGCCTCCGGCTTGGTGCCCATCAGCGCATCGACCGCGTCCTTGGTGGCGGCCTCGGCATCGATCACATCGACGCGGAGCAGCGTGCGCTTTCTCGGGTCCATGGTTGTCTCCTTGAGCTGCGCGGCCATCATTTCGCCCAGGCCCTTGAAGCGACCGATCTCCACCTTGCCGCGCCCGGTGAACTCGGTGCGCAGCAATTCGTCCTTGTGCGCGTCGTCACGCGCATAGGCGACCTTGCCGCCCTGCCGGATCGAATAGAGCGGCGGCACCGCCAGATAGAGATGTCCGCCGCGAACCAGGTTCGGCATCTCCTGGTAGAAGAAGGTGATCAGCAGTGAGGCGATGTGAGCGCCGTCGACGTCGGCGTCGGTCATGATGATGACGCGGTCGTAGCGCAAATCCTCGTCGCGGTATTTCGACCGCGTGCCGCAACCAAGCGCCTGGATCAGGTCGGAAATCTGCTGGTTGGCGGCCAGCTTGTCGTTGCCGGCGCTGGCGACGTTGAGAATCTTGCCGCGTAGCGGCAGCACCGCCTGGCTGGCGCGGTCACGAGCCTGCTTGGCCGAGCCGCCGGCCGAATCGCCTTCGACGATGAAGAGTTCGGCGCCGGCGGCCGCATTCTGGGTGCAATCGGCAAGCTTGCCCGGCAGGCGCAGCTTGCGCACCGCGCTCTTGCGCGACACTTCCTTTTCCTGGCGTCGTCGTACCCGCTCGTCGGCGCGGGCGATCACCCATTCGAGCAGCTTCGAGGCTTCCTGCGGATTGTCGGCCAGCCAATGGTCGAACGGGTCGCGGATCGCCGTCTCGACGATGCGGATCGCCTCGATCGTCGCCAGCCTGTCCTTGGTCTGGCCGACGAACTCAGGCTCGCGGATGAACACCGACAGCATGCCCGCCGCCGAGATCATGACGTCTTCCGAAGTGACGATCGAGGCACGCTTGTTGCCGACGAGGTCGGCATAGGCGCGCAGGCCGCGCGTCAAGACGTTGCGGAAGCCGGCCTCGTGGGTGCCGCCTTCGCCGGTCGGGATGGTGTTGCAGTAGGAGTTGATGAAGCCGTCGCCGCCGAACCAGGTCACTGCCCATTCCAGCGAGCCATGGCCTCCTTGCCTGTCGCTCTTGCCGGCGAAGATTTCGCGCGTCACCTGGAATTCGTCGCCGAGCGACGCTTTCAGATAATCCTTGAGGCCGCCGGGAAAATGGAATTCGGCCTTGGCCGGTGTGGTGTCCTTTTCCTTGATCAGCGAGGGATCGCAGGTCCAGCGGATTTCGACGCCGCCGAAGAGATAGGCCTTCGAGCGCGTCATGCGGTAGAGCCGCGCCGGCTCGAACGCCGCGCCCTTGCCGAAGATCTGCTCGTCGGGGTGGAAGCGGGTTCTTGTGCCTCGCCGGTTGTGAACTTCGCCAAGGTGCTCGAGGCCGCTCACCGGAATGCCGCGCGAGAAGCGTTGACGGTATAGTTGACGACCCCGCGCGACTTCGACTTCAAGATGGTCCGACAGCGCGTTGACCACGGAGACGCCGACGCCGTGCAGGCCGCCCGAGGTTTCATAGACCTTGCTATCGAACTTGCCGCCCGAATGCAGCGTCGTCATGATCACTTCGAGCGCCGGCTTCTTGAACTTCGGATGCGGATCGACGGGAATGCCGCGGCCATTGTCGGTGACGGTGAGAAAGCCGTCAGCCGAAAGCTCGACATCGATGAAGGTGGCATGGCCGGCAACCGCCTCGTCCATCGAGTTGTCGATGACCTCGGCGAACAGATGGTGCATGGCCTTGTCGTCGGTGCCGCCAATATACATGCCCGGACGGCGCCGCACCGGCTCCAGGCCTTCGAGCACCTCGATATCGGCGGCGCTGTAACCCTCTGAGCCGTCACGAGACGCGGCCGCCGGACGCTTGGTTGCCGCCTGCACCAGCGGATCGGCCGGACGCGCCGGTGTGCGAACCGGTTGCGGCTGCTTCTCCAGATTGCCGAAAAGATCGTTGTTGTCGTCCATGCCTGCCATAGAGCCCAAGCTGCGAATCACTCGCCGATACTGCCACGCTTTTCAGCGCCAAGCGACGGAGGTTCCTGTTACGTTCGGGGATTAACCCCCTCTTATCCTAAAACCATTCGATAACCAAGCCGGCGGAAATCGGGCGGATAGCCAGCGAGAAGATTCCTGATTCTTTAACAATGCCGCCTAGCGTGAGCCAACATAACAAGAAACTACGGGCATCAGGGGTTTGGGCGTGAGGGGCAAGGCCATAACGATGATCGGCATCGCCGCCGTTTTCGGCGCGATCTCGATCTTTGCCGCGGATTTCTGGGTCAAGCGCCAGGCCAGGGCCGATGCCGAGGAGAAAACCGCGTCGATCGCGGCGCCCGCCCCGCCCATGGTCGAATTCAAGACCATCGTGGTGGCGAATGCGCCATTGCGGTACGGCATGGATCTCGACCGCGCGAAACTCAACGAAATCCCGTGGCCGCAGGATTCGCTGCCCCAGGGCGCCTTCGCCACCATCGATGGACTGCTCGGGGACGGCAGCCGCGTGGTGCTGTCGCCGATCGAGGTCAACGAACCGGTGCTGCTTACCAAACTGTCCGGCCCGAATGGCCGCGCTACGCTTTCCAACATGCTGACGCCCGGCATGCGGGCGGTCACCATCCGCACCGACGAGATCGCCGGCGTCGGCGGCTTCGTCACGCCGGGGGACCGGGTCGACGTCGTGCTGACGCGCGATGCCGGCGAAATCCAGGAAGTGGCCAAGAATGCGCAAGGCGCCGCCGGTTCGACCATTACCTCAGAGATCGTCGTTGCCGACGCCAAGGTGCTGAGCGTCGGGCAGGGCGCCGACGAGCGCCAAACGACCCCGCAGGTGGCCAATTCCATAACCATCGAGGTGACCACCGAAGGCGCGCAGAAAGTGGCGCTGGCCCGCACTGTCGGCACGCTGTCGCTGTCGCTTCGCTCCGCCAGCGAAGGCGGTGACGGCAAGAACGGTGTCACCACCATCTCCTCCTTTGGCGGATCGGTGGCGGGCAAGGCGCAAGCCGCGGCCGGCTCGCTGTTCGACGCCATGGCAAAGGAGCCGGAGCAGCCGAAATTCAAGACGGTCATCGTGACGCGTGGAACGACGGCCGAGGAATATCAGGTTCCTGCGCGGGACCAGAAATAGGAATATCAGGTTCCTGAGTGGGACCAGAGCAGGACCGGTGGGGACCGGACGGGACGGGAACAATGTTCAGGCAACTTCAATATCGAATGGCAGGCCGGTTGCACGTCGTACGGGCCGTGGCGATGGCGGTGACGATGGCGGCCGCGGGCATCTTCGCCGGCCCGGCCAGGGCGGACAATGACATCGTCTATGTCTCGGCGACCAAGAACGCCTCGATCAAGGTCGCCAAGGGCAAGCCCAAGACGATCATGACCAGTGCTGCCTTCTACCAGATCGTCATCGGCGATCCGGAGATCGCCAACGTCAACCCGTTGACCGACAAATCCTTCTATGTGCTGGGCAACAATCTCGGCACCACCGGCATCGCCCTGTTCGACGAGAACAAGCAACTCGTCGGCACCGTAGACATCGAAGTGACGCTCGATACCGACCAGTTGGCCGACACCATCCGCGCCAGCGTGCCGGACGCCAAAATCAAGGTCGGCTCCGCCAATGGCCGTGTCGTGCTGTCGGGCGAGGCGGACGACGCGGTCGCCGCCGAAAAGGCAAACAAGATCGCCACCCGCTTCTCCGGCAATGAGGAGGTGATCAATTCGGTCAACATCTCGTCCTCGCAGCAGGTCCAGCTCAATGTCCGCTTCGTCGAGATCAACCGTCAGGCCGGACAGGATCTCGGCGCCAAATACAGCGCCAATTTCGCCTATGGCATGGGCGGACGCGACGTTACGATTGCTCCCGGCACCATTGAGCCGGCGGGGACCGGCGAGATCATCGGCAAGCTGCTGTCGAACGGCGTTTCCATCGACATCGCCATCAAGGCACTGGAAGAACGCGGCCTGGCTCGTCGGCTAGCCGAGCCGAACCTGATCGCCCGGTCCGGCGAGACGGCGAGCTTCCTGGCCGGAGGCGAGTTTCCGATCCCGGTTTCCGAAGACAACGGCAAGATTTCCGTCAGCTATAAGAAGTACGGCGTCAGCCTGGATTTCACGCCCACGGTTCTGAAGGACGGGCTGGTCAGCCTCGACATCGCGCCGGAAGTCTCCTCGATCGACGCGTCGGCTTCCTACAATATCGGCAGCATCTCGGTGCCCGGCTTCATCGTGCGCCGCGCCAGGACGTCGGTCGATCTGAAGAACGGCCAGAGCTTCATGATCGCGGGGCTGCTGCAGTCGCAGAACGACATCACCACCTCGCGCATACCGGGCCTCGGCAAGATGCCTGTGCTCGGGGCCCTGTTCTCGTCGAAATCCTACCAGCGGCGCGAGACGGACCTGGTGATCATCGTCACGCCTTACCTGGTCAAGCCGGTGGATCCATCGAAGAAAATGGCCGAGCCGACCGATGGCACGCAGCCTGCCAGCAATGTCGACTATTTCCTCAACAATACCGAGGAGGTGAAGGCGTCGGACACCAATCGCGCGCTGGCGCTGGCTGATGGCGGCGCCGTGCGTGCCGCTCCCGCCACCAAGGTCGGGCATTTCCTCGACCTGCCGAAGGACTGAAGCCATGCGTCTGGTCTTGAGCTCGAGCGTCGCCTTGCTGCTTGCCGGCTTCACCGCCGGCTGCACGAGTGACGACTATATGCGCAGCGAAGGCGTGACGAGCGGCGCCGGGGAAGCCCAGGCCGCCAACACCGTCATGCAGATGGTCGATCCCTGGAAATACGGCGTCCAGAACACCAGGCTCCTCGTGCCCGCCGAGCGCGGCAGCACGGAACCCGTCACCGCCGAGCAGGCGGCCAGCGCCAAGGCCTCGCAAGCCAGCGCCGACAATTGATCCGAGATCACAGGCTGACAAGAAATGGCAAACGGCATCAAGACCAGGAAAATCCTGCTCGTATCGACGGACAGGACCTTCGCGCAGGACACGCGGACGGCGTTTGCCGCCTCGGAGATCATCCAGCTCTCGACGGTGGAAAAGAACATCACCGAACTGCGCGGGGAGGTCCAGGAGGCCGATCTCGGCGCGATCATCGTCGATATGGATGCGGCGAAGCTTGAGGAGATCGATGCGCTGCAACGCGTTATGCGTCGGCTGGAAGGCAAGGCGCCGGTCGTGGTCGTCACCCAGGAGTTCAACGCCGCCGCCGCGCGCATCCTCGTGCAGCTCAAGGTCGCGGATTTCCTGGTCAAGCCGATCACCACGGCCGATCTCGTACGTTCGGTGGTGCGTGCGCTGCAAGGGCCGGGGCGCGAGGAAAATACCGAGTCGCAAATCTACACCTTCATGCCCGCGGCAGGCGGCGTCGGCACCACCACGCTGGCTTTACAGACCGCGTTCCAACTGCATCATTCGGTGACGCGGGGCGCCTCGACCTGCGTAGTCGACCTCAATTTCCAGCAGGGCGCCTGCGCCGAATATCTCGACTTGGAGCCGCGTTTCGACATCACCGAAATCGAGAACCAGCCGGAGCGTCTCGACAGGCAATTGCTCGACGTGATGCTGTCGAAGCATGTCAGCGGGCTGTGCGTGCTGGCCGCACCGACGCAGCCGGCCGAGATGCGTTCGTTCAAGACCGATGTCGTGGTGCGGATGCTGGACCTCGTCTCCGCCTATTTCGACAATGTCGTCATCGACATGCCGCGCACCTGGTTTCCGTGGACGGAGACGGTGTTGCTCGGCTCCAACAAGCTCTACATCGTCGCCGAAATGACGGTGCCGTGCCTGCGCCACACGCAACGGCTGATCCAGGCGGTCTACGAGACCGCCGGCAAGG
Source organism: Mesorhizobium sp. B2-3-2 (assembly GCF_006442295.1). NCBI lineage: Bacteria > Pseudomonadati > Pseudomonadota > Alphaproteobacteria > Hyphomicrobiales > Phyllobacteriaceae > Mesorhizobium > Mesorhizobium sp. B2-3-2. Next base: position 259,514 of record NZ_VFWA01000006.1, read on the forward strand.
AAGTGAAGCCGAACGTCATCGTCAACCGTTTCGAGCAGAAGATGTTCGACAGCGGCATCAAGCAGGCGGACGTCCAGGAAATCCTCGGCGAGCATTTCGTCGGCGGCATCGCCAACAACTACCGGCTGGTGCGCGAGGCCGTCGATCGCGGCGTGCCGCTGCACGAGATCGATGCCAACGCCAACGTCGTCAGCGACCTGAAGAAGATCATCCTTCCGGAGGAAGTGGCGGCGGCGCCGGGCAAATCGAAGTCGCTGTTCGGCTTCGGCAAGAGCCTTTTGAAGAGGAAGGCCGGATGAGCAGCCGCTTTTCCACGTTGCAGAACCGTGATGCGCGTCCGCCGCGCTCCGCCGAGCCGACGGCGGTCGCGCATCACGCGGTCGTCATCCCGACGAGCCGGAAGATCGTGCCGGCGAAGGCAGAAGCCGTGCCGGGCAAGAGCGCCAACAAGGTGCTCGATGCGCGCGTGCGCATCCACCGGTTGCTGCTCGAGGAGATCAATCTTGTCGCGCTGGAGCGGCTGCCCAGGGACGAGATGCGCCGGCAGGTGCATGATTTCGTGTCGGAAAAGACGCGCGAAGAGCGGATGGCGATCAACACCGTCGAACTCGATGCCCTGGTCGACGACATCGTCGACGAGATGGTCGGGCTCGGCCCGCTCGAGCCGCTGCTCAAGGACCCCGATATCAACGACATCCTAATCAACGGCCATCAGAACTGCTTCGTCGAAAAGAAGGGCAAGCTGCAGCAGGTCCACATCCCGTTCAAGGATGAGGCGCATCTGCTTAGAATCATAAACAAAATCGTTGCCGCGGTTGGCCGCCGCGTCGACGAATCGCAGCCGATGGTCGACGCCCGCATGCTGGACGGCTCGCGTTTTAACGCCGCCATCCGCCCGGTCGCGGTCGACGGGCCGCTGGTGTCGATCCGCAAATTCTCCAAGAACAAGCTCGGCCTGCACCGGCTGGTCGAATTCGGCGCCATCACCCAGAACATGGCCGAAGTGCTGGCGGCGGCAGTACATGCCCGCAAGACGACGATCATTTCGGGCGGCACCGGCACCGGCAAGACCACCATGCTCAACGCGCTGTCGGCCTTCATTCCCGAGGATGAGCGGCTGATCACCATCGAGGACGCGGCGGAGCTTCAGTTGCAGCAGCCGCATGTCGCGCGCATGGAAACCCGGCCGGCCAACATCGAAGGCCATGGCGAGCTCAAGCAGCGCGATCTCGTCAAGAACGCGCTGCGCATGCGGCCCGATCGCGTCATCCTCGGCGAGTGCCGCGGCGAGGAGGCCTTCGATATGCTTCAGGCCATGAACACCGGCCATGAAGGATCGATGGCCACCATTCACGCCAACACGCCGCGCGACGCTATTTCGCGGCTCGAGCAGATGCTGGGCATGACCGGCATGCCGATGACGGTGCAGTCGATCCGCAGCCAGATCGCCAGCGCCATCGACATCATCGTCCAGTTGACCCGGCTCTCCGACGGTAAGCGCAAGGTGACGAGCGTCGCCGAGGTGACCGGCATGGAAGGCGACGTCATCCAGATGCAGGAGATCTTCCGCTTCGTGCGCACCGGCATGGACGCCGATGGCACGATTCTCGGCCATTTCGAGGCGACCGGGATCCGGCCACGCTTCCTGGAGGACCTGCGCGCCATGGGCATCGAGTTTCCCGGGCGCTATTTCGAACCCGGCCGGCCGCAGGAGTAACCCGGTGTTGGATGGGTTCAGCGCGATCTATGTCGTCTATGCCGGGGCTGCATTGACCGGCATCATGATCGCCGAGGCCGTTTACCTGCTCTATGCCGGCCGCAGCGACAGGCGCACCGCCATCAACCGGCGCATGAAGCTGCAGGAAAACAGGATCAGTCAGGAACAGGTGCTGATCCAATTGCGCAAGGAGCGTGGTCTCGATGCGGGCACGTCGCTGTTCTCGCCTGACCGTTTTCGCGCGCTGCGCGCCCAGTCGGGCATGATCATGCCGCTTTCGAAGTTCCTGATGATCACTTCGGGAATGGCGCTGGCGGCGACCCTTGTCGCCATCTGGTATGGCTTGCCGCTGCTGATGGGCGCCATTCTGTTTGTCGTGCTGGTGCCGGTGCTGCCCGTGATGGCGATGCGCTCCATGCGCAAGCGCAGGCTGAAGCGGTTCGGCATGCAGTTGCCGGAAGCCCTGGAACTGATCACGCGCGGCCTCAAGGCCGGCCATCCGGTGCCGGTGGCCATCGCCATGGTGTCGCGCGAAATGCCCGACCCGATCGGCACCGAGTTCGGCGTGATTGCCGATGAGGTGACCTTTGGTTCGGATCTGGTTTCGGCGCTGAATTCGCTGTTCGACAGGGTCGGCCATGAGGATCTGCCGCTGTTCGTCACCGCAGTGTCGATCCAGACGAGTTCTGGCGGCAATCTGCGCGAAATCCTCGACGGGCTGTCGACGACGATCCGCGAGCGCGGCAAGCTGCGCCGCAAGGTGCGCGCCATTTCAACCGAAGGCCGCCTGTCGGCCTATATCCTGACGGCCGTGCCGGCGCTGCTGTTCACGACCATCATGGCATTCATGCCTGGATATTACAGCGACGTCTGGGGCGTGCCGAAGACGTGGTACATGGTTGGCGGCTCGGTAACCTGGCTGATGCTGGGCAATCTGATCATGTTCAAAATGTCGAACTTCAAATTCTGACATGCAGAAGGTCGTCGAATTCCTCGCCTCGCTCGCGCCGACCTCGCTGATGCCGGTGGCTGTCCTGCTGCTGGCCGTGGGCGCTGCCGCTTTTGCCTGGCCGATGGTGGTGGCCAAGGGCGATCGCAACGAAGTCAGGCGCAGGCTCAAGGTCGACGACGGTCCAGTGGCCGCCAGGCCGGAACCGGCCCAGAAGAAGAATACCGGTGTCGTTCGCGAGAAGGCGGTGAAGAAGGCGCAGGAATTCTACGCCAAAAGCGATCCCGAAAATGTCGCCCGCCTGCGCTTGAAACTCATCCAGGCGGGCTACATGGAGCCGCGCGCCGTCGGCATGTTCTTCCTCATCCGTTTCACGGCGATGGTGGGCATCGCGCTCGCCGTCTTCGTGCTCAACCGGTGGATGGCCAGCCCCGACGCCACGATGGCCAGCCGCTGGGCCTTCGTCGTGCTGTCGGGCGTGGCCGGCTATTTCCTGCCTGGGCTGGTGCTGACCCAGAAGATACGGGAAAAGATGCGCGAATACCGCAACGGCTTCCCCGATTTCATGGACCTGATGATCGTCTGTTCGGATGCCGGCATGAGCATGGAAGCGGGCGTCGAGCGCGTTTCGAAGGAACTCGCCAGGACCTATCCGTCGCTCAGCCAGAACTTGCAGCTCGTGTCGCTGGAGCTGCGGGCCGGGCGCAGCCTCGACGATGCGCTGAAGGCGCTCGCCGACCGCCTGAGCCTGGACGAGGTGCGTTCCTTCGCTACGCTGCTGCAACAGTCCAAGGAGCTTGGCACCAGCCTGTCGGGGGCGCTGCGCGTCTTTTCCGACGAGATGCGCCACAAGCGCATGTCGCTGGCCGAGGAAAAGGCGCATGCCTTGCCGGCCAAGATGTCGGTGCCGGTCGTGGTTTGCATCCTGCCCGTGGTGCTGATGATCGCGGTCATCCCGATCATCGTCAAAATGACCGGCCATTAGGACTTGCTGATATTCAGTGAAGCCGGCCTGAGTCGATCTGCAAAGTCCGCGAAATGAATGAGAACCCCATGCGAATGCTCTTGCGCGCCCTCGTCCTCGGCCTTGCCGCGGCCAGTCTGCCGCCCGCCTGGGCTGCGCCCGACGATTGCGGCGATGCCGCCGCCCTGGTGCAGCAGGCCTACCCCAGGGCCCCCAAGAACGCTGACGGTGCCTCGTTCACGCTCGAACCCCACACCAGCATCGCCCTGACGTCTGCATATGGCGACCCGCCGGGGCTGGTCTGCAAGATCTGGCCCGCCCATGACGACCTGCTGTTGGTCGCCGTGCCGCTGATGGACAGTTCCCAACCCAGCGACTACGCGCATGCCGGCGATATCGAGCTTCTGGTCATCGAGCGGAAGAGCCGGCAGGTGCGCCAGCGTCTGCTGCAGCCCGGGCTGATGAATGATGATGCCATCGCCATCCGCAAGGTCGAACTCGATACCGGCCGGTATGCGCTGGCGCCCGATGTCTCCGCCTTCGGCCTGCGCATCGAAATGGCGAACAATTCGCTGCCTAACCCCTTCAGTGAAACCGACCTGAGGCTCTATGCCGTCGACGGCGATGCCCTGCGGATGGTGCTCGATGGCCTGGCCGTGGCCGGCAATGGCGGCGAGGGCGATACCAATTGCGCCGGATCCTTCCACACCAGTCAGGTGAGCCTGACGATGAGCCCGGCCAAACATCATGGCTACCACGACATCACGGTGGTCGAACGGATCGATACCGACAATCCGTTGCCCGACAGCAATGGCGAGTGCCAGTCCCATCCCGGCAAGTCCGTGAGCCAAACCTACCGGCTGCGCTATGACGGCAGCCGGTATACGGTTCCGGCGGAGCTCAAGGCCCTGGAACCGTGAGAACGTCGCTGGCCGTGATTGAGGCGTTGCGGCCTGGTGGTTAACAGCTGGTGTACCCGAGGCCTAATTTTGGCGGCGTTTCGGCACCCAAGTTTAATTGCTCTCGTATAGTGTGTTTCCTGAAGAACGACCCGGCAAAATCGGGCGATGGGGCAGGGACATGCATCACAGTAATTTCATGGCAATGGCCGCGATGGCGGCCATCTTGATGATGTCTGGTTGTACGACGAGTGGCGTCGACACCACCAAAACCACCGCCATTCAACCGGCCGCTAAGGACGTCAGTACATCCGATCTGGCGGAAGGCAAGGCGCAGTTTCGCGATGCGAATTACGGCCTGGCCGAACAGCATTTCCGCAAGGCCGTCGAGTTGAAGGCCGACAATGCGGAAGCCTGGATGGGGCTCGCCGCTTCCTATGACGAACTCGGCCGCTTCGACTTCGCCGATCGTGCCTACGACCAGTTGCTCAAGGTCGCCGGGCGCAAGCCGCAGATCGTCAACAATATGGGCTATTCGCAATTGCTGCGCGGCAACAGAAAAAAGGCAAGGGCGCTGCTGCTCGAAGCCAAGGCCGGCATGGCCGACCCCACGGTCGTCGATGCCAATCTTGCCCTCCTGAACAAGGGCTGACGGCTGTCCGGCGGCATGATCCTCGCTAGGACGATTTTGGGACACCCGGCGTCGACGCTTTATAAACCCTATCCGAAGCCTCGGCCGAAAGGTCGGCTGAAAAACATGTCCGATGGCTGCCGCTGACCTAGAATGCAGCGGTAAGACCGACGCTCAGGGAACCCCCGCCCAATATGCTGGATTTCAGTTCGCTCCTGCTCGCAGCCGCGCTGTCGGGCATCTGCCTCAGCATCACCATGTTCGCGATCTGGTTCGCCGCGCCCCGGGCCAGCTTCGTGCTGACGGTGGGGTGCGGCATTCTCGTGCTCGTTGTGCATGTCATCCTGTTCTGGCGATACACGAAGGAGCCTGATCCGCTGCTTTGCCAGATCGCGCTGGCGCTGCTCAGCCTCGGTTTCCTGGTCATCTGCCTGTCGGCCATGCAGTATCTCGGCGTGCCGGATTACCGGCGTGCCATTTTGCCGACATTAGCCGCCATGACGGTCTGCGCGGCGGTGACTTCCCTCGGTCTCGACGGGGTAGGCTTTATCGTTACCTATGCGACGGTGACTGTGCTGCTCTCGGCGATCGGAACCATGTTCTGGCTCAACGGCAGTCACGATCGCAAAATCCTGCTGGTGGTTTCGTTCCTGGGCGGCACCTGTGCGGTGTCGTTTGCGCTTTGCGCGGTCGTCCTGATAGCCAAAGGGCAGTGGACGCTCGGGGCAGCCCCCGATAATTGGGCCGAACGCCTGAACTCGGTCGTGGCCGTGGCCTGCATGACCGGTCTCGGCGCATTGACGCTTTCCCTGCATCACTTGCAGGCGCAGATCGAGCTGAAGGCCGAGACGATGACCGATCCGTTGACCGGGCTGATGAACCGCCGAGGATTGATGTCGCTCCATGGCGAACGGACCTTCGGTCCTTTCATGGCGGTCGTCATGTTCGACCTCGATCATTTCAAGAGGACGAACGACATCTATGGTCACCCGGTTGGGGATCAGGTTCTGTGCCGCTTCGCCGCCGTCATCAGAAAATATGCCAGAACGGGCGTCGACGCTTTTCGCCTCGGCGGCGAGGAGTTCGCCATCGTCATGTCCCGGGTGACCGAAGAGAGGGCTTACGAGCTCGCGAGCAAGATCGGCGTCGCCTTCGGCACCGAGATCGTCGCCACCCCTCACGGCCCATTGCGCAGCACCGTCAGCGGAGGCATCGGCTTTGGCGGCGCCAACGGCAACAGCCTTGGCGAGGTGCTGGCCGAGGCGGACGCAGCACTCTATGCGGCCAAGCGCGCGGGCCGCAATTGCGTCGTCAGCCACAAAAGGATGGGCAAGGCCGAGCCGATCAAGCCGGCCTTGCGCTCAGCATAGTTTGCGAGACTATTCGGCCGCGCCCAAATAGTCCGACAGCGGCGGGCAGGAACAGACCAGGTTGCGGTCGCCGGCGACATTGTCGATGCGCGATACCGGCGGCCAGTATTTCGCCGCCATGTCTCCGGCGGGGTAGGCCGCTTCCAGGCGCGAATAGGGATGGCTCCACTGGCCGGCCAGCGCCTCCGCGGCGGTGTGCGGCGCATTGACCAGCGGATTGTCAGCCAGGGGCCACTCGCCCCTCGCAACCTTGGCCGCTTCGCCCGCGATGGCGATCATCGCCTCGCAGAAACGGTCGAGCTCGCGCTTGGGCTCGGATTCGGTCGGCTCCACCATCAGCGTGCCGGCGACCGGGAACGACATGGTCGGCGCATGGAAACCATAGTCGATCAGGCGTTTGGCGATGTCCTCGACACTGATGCCGGCGCTCTCCTTGAGCACGCGGGTGTCGAGGATGCACTCATGGGCAACGCGGTCGCTCCTGCCCTTGTAAAGGAGCGGGAAGTGTGGGGCGAGCCGTGTCGCGACGTAGTTGGCCGAGACGATCGCCGTCTCGGTCGCCTGCTTCAGGCCCGAAGCGCCCATCATGCGGATGTACATCCAGGTGATGGGCAGGATGGAGGCGCTGCCGAAAGGGGCGGCGGCCACGGCATGCGCGGAGCCTTCGGTGACATGGCCCGGCAGATAGGGCTTCAGATGCGCCCTGACGCCGATCGGGCCGACACCCGGGCCGCCGCCGCCATGGGGGATGCAGAAGGTCTTGTGCAGGTTCATGTGGCAGACGTCGGCGCCGATGTCGCCCGGGCGGGCGAGGCCGACGAGGGCGTTCAGGTTGGCGCCGTCGAAATAGACCTGCCCGCCATGCTCATGGATGAGGGCGCAGAGATGTCGCGCGCCCTCTTCATAGACGCCATGGGTCGAGGGATAGGTGAACATCAGCGCCGCGAGGTTCCTGGAGTGCTCGTTGGCCTTGGCCCTCATGTCGTCCATGTCGATATTGCCGTCCTCCAGGCAGCGAACGACGACCACGCTCATGCCGGCCATCGCCGCGCTTGCCGGATTGGTGCCGTGCGCTGAGGACGGGATCAGGCAGACCGTGCGATGGCCCTCGCCGCGCGAGCGGTGATAGGCGCGGATGGCCAGCAATCCAGCATATTCACCCTGGCTGCCGGCATTGGGCTGGAGGCTTACCGCATCGAAGCCGGTAATCTCCGAAAGCCAGCCTTCGAGGTCATCGATCATGGCGCGGTAGCCTGCCGAGTGCGCGGCCGGTGCGAATGGATGCATGTTGGCGATTTCAGGCCAACTCACCGGCATCATCTCGGCCGCGGCATTGAGCTTCATCGTGCAGGATCCCAGCGGGATCATGGCGCGGTCGAGCGCCAGGTCCTTGTCGGCCAGCCGGCGCAGGAAGCGCATCATCTCGGTTTCCGACTTGTTCTCGTGGAAGACGGGCTGGGTGAGAAACTCCTTGCCGCGCGGCTTGCCTGGCATGGTGGCGGCGGCCTCCGCGCTCGGCTTGGCACCAAACAGGGCGGCAATGGCCTCCAGGTCGGCTTCGTCAGAGGTCTCGTCGAAGGCGACGCCGACACGGTCAGCATCGATGATGCGCAGAAGCCGGCCGCCCTTTTCGGCGGCGGCGGCGATCTGTGCGGCCTTGCCCTTCGTCTCCACCGTCACCGTATCGAAGCGGCTCGTGCCGATGACCGGCAAGCCTGCCGCCTCGAGACCGGCCGCCAGGCGGCTGGCCAGCGCGTGGATGCGCCCGGCGATCGCCTGCAGGCCGGCAGGGCCGTGCCAGATGGCGTAGGCTGTCGCCATATTGGCAAGCAGCGCCTGGGCGGTGCAGATGTTGGACGTCGCCTTGTCGCGGCGGATGTGCTGCTCGCGCGTCTGCAAGGCAAGCCTGTAGCCGGGACGCCCCTTGCTGTCGGTCGACTGGCCGACCAGGCGGCCGGGCATCAATCGGGTCAACTTGTCGGCAACGGCGCAGTAGGCGGCATGCGGGCCGCCAAAGCCCATCGGCACGCCAAAGCGCTGCATCGGACCGACCGCAATGTCGGCGCCGAGTTTCGCGGGCGCGTCGGTCAGCGCCAGGCCGAGCGGGTCGGCGATGAAGACGACCAGCGCGCCGGCCGCGCGCGCCTTTTCGATGGCCGCCTTGTGATCACCATAGACGCCGAAAGTGTCCGGCCAGGAGACGAGCAGGGCGGCGGTGTTGTCGTCGATCGTCTCGCCGTCGATCTCGATGCCGAGCGGCTCGGCGCGGGTGCGCGCCACATCCAGTGTTTGCGGATGCGGCGTGCCGGCGAGAGCCACCTTGGTGCGCTTGTCGCGGTGATGGCGCAATGCGATGCCGATCGCTTCGGCGACCGCTGTCGCTTCGTCGAGCAACGAAGCCGACGCCACCGGCAGGCCGGTCAATTCCGCGACCAAGGTCTGGAAATTGAACAGCATTTCCAGGCGGCCCTGGCTGATCTCCGCCTGGTAGGGCGTATAGGCCGTGTACCAGGCCGGGTTCTCGAACAGGTTGCGCTGGATGACCGGCGGCACGTGGACGCCGTGATATCCGGTGCCGATGAAGCTCTTCAGCACCGTATTCCGGGCCATGGTCGCCGACAATTCGGCCAGCGCTTCGGCTTCGCTGGCCGGCGCGGGCAGGGACAGCGGCTGGTCGAGGCGGATCGATCTCGGCACGGCCTGGCTGATCAGCGTCTCGACCGAGGGCACGCCGATGACGGCCAGCATGGCTCTCACATCGGCAATGCCGGGTCCGATATGGCGGGCCGAGAAGGGGTAGGGTGCTGCGGTCATGTCAATGCGTCCTGATTTCAGCCGATATGGGCTTTGTAGGCGGCCTCATCCATGAGGCTGGCGAGCTGGCTTTCGTCGGCAAGCTTCATTTTCCACAGCCATCCGGCGCCGGTCGCCGCCGAATTGACCAGCGACGGATCGGACGAAAGCGTTGCGTTGGCTTCGGTGATCTCGCCGTCGACCGGCGCGTAGACGTCGGAGGCCGCCTTGACGGATTCGACCACGACGGCGGTGTCGCCCTTGGCGAGCTTCTTGCCTGTTTCGGGCAGTTCGACGAAAACGAGGTCGCCCAGCTGCTCCTGCGCGTAGTCGGTGATGCCGACGGTGGCGATGCCGCCTTCGACACTGAGCCACTCGTGATCGGCGGTGAAATAGGTCTTTGCCATCTGAAAATTATCCTTTGCGATAGCGGTGCGGGACGAAGGGCAGGGAAGAAACGTCGACAGGTATCTTCGTTCCGCGCACGTCGGCGAAAACCCGAGTTCCGGGTTTTGCCAGCGGTGTCGGGACATAACCCATGGCGACGGGATGGCCGGCAGACGGACCGAAGCCGCCCGAGGTGACGTGGCCGGCGGGATTGCCGTCGGCATCGAAGAGCGTGGCGCCGGCGCGCACCGGCTGGCGGGAACCCGGCCTCAGGCCGACGCGCTTCTGGGCGGAGCCGCGCTCGACGGCGGCGCGCAGCGCACCGGCGCCGATGAACGTGCCGTTGGCGCGGATGTCCTTCGGGATTGCCCACATCAGCGCCGCGCTTGCGGGATCGGTTTGCGCGGTGATGTCCTGGCCGTGCAGGCACAGGCCGGCTTCCAGCCGCAGGCTGTCACGGGCGGCAAGGCCGATCCATAGCGCGCGCTCGTCTTCGAGCAGTTTCGCGACGAGACCGCGCGCGTCTGCCTCCGGCAGGCCGATCTCGAAGCCGTCCTCGCCGGTATAGCCGGACCGGCTCATGAACCAGTTCTCTCGCGGTTCGATGCCATGCATGAACAGCAGCGACCCGGTCTCGATACCGGCGCGCGAAAGCGCCGCCCAGGCCTCGGGACCCTGGATGGCGAGGAAGACCCGATCGAGCGGTTCGACCTTGGCATCGAAGTCGGTCGCAAGATCGCGCAAATGCTTCTCGTCGGCGACCGCGTTGCCGGCATTGGCGACGACCATGAAGTCGGTATCGCCCAGCCGGGTGACGATCAGATCGTCCAGGATGCCCGCGGCCTCGTTCAGGAAAAACGTCAGCTTCGACTGTGAAATTTCGAGCGCGCCCGCATCGAGCGGACAGGCACGGTTGAGCAGGGGAATCGCGCCCGGCCCGCTGACCCTGAACAGTTTCATGTGCGAAATGTCGAACAGGCCCGCATGTTCGCGGGTGTGAAGATGCTCCTTCATGACGCCGGCCGGGTAGGTCAGCGGCATCGACCAGCCGGCAAAGGCGCCAAAGCGCGCACCGGCAGCTGCGTGGACGTCTTCGAGAGGAAGGTGTTTGGTGTCGCCCGTCATGTGTTCTCCAGAGTCGCACGCAATCGGCCGCGAATGGCGACCAGTCCGTGCCCCTCTGTCTGAAGCCTGAGAGACTCGCGCCCCGTAACTCTGTCGGCAGCGCTTACACCTTCGGCGCGGGGGCGGGCCCCGACTTTCCAGAGTGTCTTTCCCGTCTACGGTTCTTTTGCCTGAGAGATTTCGGGCGATTTCCCCTTCGGCGGCAGCTCTCGCTGCTCTCTCCCGCAAACAGGTAGGGCTCGCAAAAGCCCTCGACTCGTCATCCATAGCCCGTCAACGACGGATTGTCACCTGCATGCGACGTGCAAAATAAAATGGCGGCATCGTGCCGATTGCGATCAGATCCCGCCATACCAGTCGTAGCCATTGTCTTCCCAATAACCGCCACGTCCGCCTCCTACGGCGGCGAAGCCGTCGACCAGCTCGATCTTGTAGAGATATTTCGGCATCTTGTAGCCGAGCTGGCGCTCGACCCGGACACGCAGCGGCGCGCCGTTCTCGACCGGCAGCGGCTTGCCGTTGACGCCGTAGGCCAGGATCGTCTGCGGGTGGCGGGCGTCGATGAGGTCGATGCTGCCGTAATATTTGATGTCGCCCGACAGGCTGCGGTCGATCGTGTCCAGGCAATGGAACATGACGTAGCGTGCCTCGGGTTTCACCACCGCCTGGTCGAGGACCAGCGACAGCGGCGTGCCGGTCCATTTGGCGATGCAGCTCCAGCCTTCAACACAATCATGGCGGGTGATCTGCGTTCGGCTCGGCATGTTCATGAGCTGCTCGCGGGTCAGCGACAGCGGCTTTTCGACCAGGCCCGAGACCTCCAGCCGCCAGTCGGCGAAGTTGTTGGCGAGCAGGGTCTTGTAGGTATCGTCGTCGGGTGACGTCACACCGTTGGGGCGCATCGGCTGACGGATATCGGCTTCAGTGAACTCCGGCGCCAGCGAATCGCGGCCCGCGAGCAAGCGTTGCGCGCGGTGTGTAAGATCGTTGGCATTTTCGAGGAAGCTGCGCAGCCCGCCGCCCACGCCGAGTTGGCTGTCGAAGGCGTCGCAGCCTGAAAGCGTGATGCCGGAAAGGCCAAGGCTGGCCGCGGTCAGGAATTTCCTGCGGTTGATCTCGAATTTTGCCATGTCAGGCGCTCCTTTCGGAGGATTTTGCGTCATGCGGCGGATCGGTCCGATACCATCCGGTGACGATCGAGCGCAGTTCGTTGATCGGGCCGGCGGCCACGATCATCAGAATATGGATGATGAAGAAACCGACGAGCAGCACCATGACGGTGAAATGGATGGTGCGCGCAGTCTGCCGGCCGCCGAGCAGGTCGTTGAGGAACGGCAGCACCGCGTTCATGCTGGGCGACATTGCGAGCCCGGTGAGGATCATCAGCGGCAGCAGCACGAACAGCACGCCGCCATAGGCCATTTTCTGCAGCGTGTTGTATTCGCGCGTGTGGTGGAACTTCAACCTGGCGTGATTGGCGATATCCTGCGGCAGGCGCCTGAGATCGTCCAGGCGTGGGGCGAGGTCGCGTCTGATGTGGCCGTTGACCAGGCTGGCGACCAGCCAAACAAGCAGCGTCGTCGTCAGCACCCAGGCGAAGAAGAAATGCACCACGCGGGCCGTGCCCAGATCGTAATAGGAGGGGATGGTCGCCCAGGACGGAAAGGCGCGGGGCGTTTCTTGTCCCGCCGGCCCGGACCAGCCGAGCACGCCGGTGGTGTCGAAGCGGTGACCGAGGATTTCGGTATAGCCGCGCGGCCCGGCATTCGTGTTCTCCGCGCCGATGGCGAAGACGGTGTTGTTGTAGTCGAAGCCGGACTGCTTGCCGAGATAGAGCTGCGGACGGGCGTTGAAGATCTGGAGGCCGGAAAGCAGCATGAAGAACAGCGAGATGGCCCACAGCCAGTGCGTCAGCCGCGTCCAGGCCGATTGCCGGTAGATCAATGTCGTGGCCTTGGGAGCGTCACTGTCCGCGCTGGCGGCGGGTTGGTTCATGGCAATCGATTCCATCTGGTCTCGCTTCCTGGCCGTTCCATCCGGCGCGGCCGCTATTCGCATCATTCTCCTCCTGATACGTCGCCAGCCAAGCCGATGTTTCATCGATCACGAAAATATCAGATCGGCGCTCAAGGCCCGCCCAGGCTCACGGCGAGATTGACGGCGGCGGCGACGATGACCGTGTTGAAGAAGAACGACAGGATCGAATGAACAAGGACGACCCGGCGCATGTGGGTCGTCGAGATGTTGGTGTCGGCGGTCTGCGCCGTCATACCGATGACCGTCGAGAAGTACAGAAAGTCCCAGCCTTCCGGCCGCTTGTCGCCGGGGAACAGCAGCCCGCCGACCGGGATTTTCTTTTTGGTTCCGGCATCGACCAGGTCGCCGTCCATCCAGTATACATGCGCATAGTGCAACGCCGCCATGGCGTGGATTGTGAACCAGCCGAGGGGTATCGACAGCAGCGCGAAGGTGAGTTCGATGGGATGGCCCTTGTCCTTCTGGTTGATCAGCAGGAACAATGAGACAAGGGCAACGCCAACGACGACCAGCGTTACGGCGAAGATGACCAGCACGGGCTGATCGGCGGCCCGCGCATTCTTGCTGAGATAAGTGCCGGTGAATTTGGGCATCTGGGCGACAACCAGCGTGACATAGGCGGCAAAAAAGGCGTTGGCGCCGATCGAATAGGCGAGCGGCGCATGAAGCAGTAGCGCCATCAGAAGCGCAAAGACGCCGACACAAGCCGACACCGCGAACAGCATGTGCCGGTGCATGGGTTTCCTGGACGGAATTTCGGCGGCCATGATGGTTCCGAATGGCGCTGGGCTTCTACTGCGGTGTGGCGGATTTCAGCGCCCGCCGCAAGATGCGGTCGAGTTCACCGAGAAACCGCGAGCGGTCTTGCGGTGCGAAGCTCGCATTGTAGCCCTTGCTTTCGCCGGTCTCGCGCAAATGCTGCTTCAAGTCGCGCATCGCCACCGCCATGCCGATCGTTTCCGGCGTGAAGGGACGTCCGGTCGGCCCCAATACATGGGCGCCGAGCGCCACCGTGCGTGCGGCCAGTGGAATGTCCGCGGTCACCACGATGTCGTTGGGTTTTGCGTTTTCGACGATCCAGTCGTCGGCGGCGTCGGCGCCCTTGGAGACGACGACATTGCGGATCATCGGGTCGCGGGAAGGGCGCAGGCCGCCATTGGAAACGTAGGTGACGACGACGCCGTGGCGCTCGGCAACCCTTTCCACTTCGGCTTTGACCGGGCAAGCGTCTGCGTCGACGAGGATGGCGGGTGCGGGCATTGTCTCTCCAAATGAGCATGGGGCCGGTAACCCGTCCGGCCCCATGCTCAAAATCTCATGATCGTCAGGCCGGAAGCGCTCCCGACCTCTTGGCGGTCCAGGTGGCGATATAGTCCATCAGGCCGGGGTTGAGGCAGTCGTAAGGTTCGAGCCCGATCGACTTCAGCTGGCCGCGAATGCCGTCCATGCGGCTTGGGTCGACACCGGATTCGATGATCGACGAGACAAAGGCGGTAAAGCCCGGCGGCGACCAGCCATCCTCCTCGAAGCGCTCGGGATGGATGAAGGACAGGCCCTTGAACGGATGGTCGCGTTCGACCGGTCCATGCATGTGGACGCCGCAGCCGGTGCAGGCATGGCGCTGGATCAACGCGCTCGGGTCCACCACCTTCAGCTTGTCGCCATTCTCGACAACAGTGACGTCGCCGGTGCCGGCTACCGCGACCACCGAGAAGATCGCCCCTTCGGGCTTCCAGCACTTGGTGCAGCCGCAGGCGTGGTTGTGGGCGATCTGACCCTTTACCTTCACCTTGACCGGATTGCTGGTACAGGCGCAGACCAGCGTGCCGCCGGTAAAGCTCGCACTCTCCCTGGGCAGACCATTGTCGATTTTCGGATGCAGTTTTTCCGCCATGCTTTTCTCCTCCCATTTTTGACCACAGAGGCCGGGGGCACGTTGCCCGCGACGTGTGGCCGCCCTCAGTAAACCACGACACTCCTGATCGACTTGCCCTCATGCATGAGGTCGAAACCCTTGTTGATGTCCTCGAGCTTG